>DASSLY010000022.1:0-19013 GCA_035689185.1 Dermatophilaceae bacterium | reverse complement strand
GGTCTGCGCGGCATACAGGGCGTCGGCGGGGACCTCGACCTCGCCCATCGAGTCGTGCTCGATCCGGGTTTCACTCATGGCAGCCATCCTGCCCACCCGGGAGCGAGAATGGTGCGGTGGACCCGTTCGGTGAGGTGATGGAGATCTTCGCACCCGGCTTCCGATACCTCGCCGAGGAGAAGGACCGCAAGCGACTGACCATGCAGATCTCGGGCCGCGGCGACGACCCGCTCGGGGTCGACCTGGACAAGGGAGTCGTGCGGATCACCAGGCCAACCGCGCGGCCGGCAGATCAGGAGTGAGCGGCTAGCGCACGCAGCCGCTCGGCTGACGTGCGTGCCCTGCCGGGAGCCCGACGGCCGGGTCGTGGTGATGGCGTCCTCCGCGTCGAACCTGGCCCCCGGGGACCGGCCCGGTGACGACTACTACGGAGGCGACTGCCTGGTCGCCACCTTCCCGCCCCGCACCTGACCACGCAGTGACACCTCCCCAGCGGCTATAGCTTGCGGAGGCGGACCCGCGTGACGCTGTGGTCCTCGTCCTTGAACAGCACCAGGGTGGCCCGCCCTCGGGTCGGCCGCACGTTGCGAACCAGGTTCGGCTCGTTGGTCCGCTCCCAGATGGAAAGGGCGGTGGCGACCGCCTCCGCGTCGCTGAGACCGGCGTAACGGTGGAAGTAGGACGAGGGGTTGGCGAAGGCGGTTTCGCGCAATCGCAGGAACCGCTCGACATACCAGCTGCGGACGTGCTCGACCCGGGCGTGGACGTACACGGAGAAGTCGAAGAAGTCGCTGACCACCAGCCCGGTCTGGGTGGTCTGCAGCACGTTCAGCCCTTCCACGATGAGTACGTCGGGGCGCCGGACCACGATCTGCTCGCCGGGGACGATGTCGTAGGTGAGGTGGTCGTACACCGGCGCGGTCACCTCGCCGACGCCCGCCTTCACCTCGGCGACGAAGCGCAGCAGGGCCCCCCGGTCGTAGGACTCCGGGAAGCCCTTGCGCTCCATCAAGCCTCGGCGCAAGAGCTCCGCGTTGGGGTAAAGGAACCCGTCGGTGGTGACCAGTTCGACCCGGGGCGTGTCCGGCCAGCGGGTGAGCAGCTCGCGGAGGATCCGCGCGGTGGTGGACTTGCCGACGGCGACAGAGCCGGCCACCCCGATGACGAACGGCGTGCGCTGCGGCCGGCCATCCTCGCCGAGGAAGTCCCCGGTCACCCGGTGCAGCGACTCCGACGCGGCGACGTAGAAGGTCAGCAGCCGGGACAGCGGCAGGTAGACCTGCTCCACCTCGTCCAGGTCCAGCCGGTCGCCGAGCCCGCGGAGCCGGGCCAGGTCCCGCTCGTCGAGCAGCATCATCGGTCGCTGGTCGCGCAGCCGGGCCCAGTCCGCCCGGGTCAGCTGCACGTACGGGGAGTGGACCGACGTCAGCACGGGCACAGTCTGGCCCATCCGCGCGCGTCCGCGGCGCGGCCAGGCGCCCGGATAGGGTGGCGCGCATGTGTGGAATCGTCGGATACGTCGGCCCGCAGGTCGACGGCAAGGCCCTGGACGTGGTGATGGAGGGCCTGGCGCGGCTGGAGTACCGCGGCTACGACTCCGCCGGCGTGGCCCTGGTCAGCGGGGACGAGGTCGCCACGACCAAGCGGGCGGGCAAGCTGGCCAACCTGCGCGCCGCGCTGGCGGCCACCCCGCCGCCGCCCACGGACACCGCGATCGGGCACACCCGGTGGGCCACCCACGGCGGGCCGACCGACGGCAACGCCCACCCCCACCGCGGCGGCACCGACCGCAAGCTCGCGGTCATCCACAACGGCATCATCGAGAACTTCCACGCGCTGAAGTCGCAGCTGCTGGACGAAGGTGTCCAGTTCGCCTCCGAGACCGACACCGAGGTCGTCGCCCACCTGCTCGCGCGCGCGTATGCCGGGAACCTCACCGACACCATGCGCGCCGTGGTGGCCGGCCTGGACGGGGCCTTCACCCTGCTGGCCGTGCACGCGGACGAGCCGGGCGTGGTGGTCGGAGCCCGGCGCAACAGCCCGCTGGTTGTGGGGCTCGGCGAGGGCGAGACCTTCCTCGGCTCCGACGTGGCGGCGTTCATCGGGCACACCCGGGATGCGCTGGAGCTGGGCCAGGACCAGATCGTCACCATCACCGTCGACGGCGCGCGGGTCATGGGGTTCGACGGCGCTGCGGCCACCGGCAAGCACTTTCACGTGGACTGGGACGCGGCCGCGGCGGAGAAGGGCGGCTACCCGAACTTCATGGCCAAGGAGATCGACGAGCAGCCGCATGCGGTCGCCGACACCCTGCGCGGCCGCACCGACGAGCGCGGCCGGCTGGTGCTGGACGAGCTGCGCATCCCCGAGGACGACCTGCGGGACGTGGACAAGATCGTCATCGTCGCCTGCGGCACGGCGGCATACGCCGGGATGGTGGCCAAGTACGCGATCGAGCACTGGAGCCGGATCCCGTGCGAGGTGGAGCTGGCCCACGAGTTCCGCTACCGGGACCCGGTCATCGACACCCGCACCCTGGTCGTGGCCATCTCCCAGTCCGGGGAGACCATGGACACCCTGATGGCGGTCAAGCACGCCCGGGAGCTGGGCGCCCGGGTGGTCTCGGTCTGCAACACCCACGGTGCGACCATCCCCCGGGAGTCCGACGCGGCGCTGTACACCCACGCCGGGCCCGAGATCGCGGTCGCCTCGACCAAGGCCTTCCTTGCCCAGATCGCCGCCTGCTACCTGCTCGGTCTCTACTTGGCCCAGCTGCGGGGCGGCTCCTACGCCGACGCCGCGCAGGCGGTGATGAAGCAGTTGCGGGACATGCCGGACAAGATCGAGCAGGTGCTGCGCAGCCTGGACCGGGTCCGCGAGATCGCCCGGTTCATGGCCGACACCCGGTCGGTGCTGTTCCTGGGTCGGCACGTCGGCTTCCCGGTGGCGCTGGAGGGAGCGCTGAAGCTGAAAGAGCTCGCCTACATCCACGCCGAGGGCTTCGCGGCGGGGGAGTTGAAGCACGGCCCGATCGCCCTCATCGAACCCGGGCAGCCGGTGTTCGTCATCGTCCCGGCTCCCGACAGCGCGCACGGCCTGCACGGCAAGGTGGTCTCCAACATCCAGGAGATCCGCGCCCGTGGCGCGCGCACCATCGTCATCGCGCACGAGGGGGACCACGGGGTGGAGCCGTTCGCCGACGAGGTGATCCGGGTGCCGCAGTGCGCCACCCTGCTTGCACCGCTGCTCACCACGGTGCCGTTGCAGGTGTTCGCCTGCGAGCTGGCCTCGGCCAAGGGCCTGGACGTCGACCAGCCGCGCAACCTGGCCAAGTCGGTCACGGTCGAGTGACCAGGTGATCATCGGGGTGGGGATCGACGTGGTCGACGTCGCCCGGTTCGGCCAGACGCTGGAGCGGACCCCCAGGCTGCGGGACCGGCTGTTCACCGCGGAGGAGGCGGCCCTGCCGCTGGCCTCGCTGGCCGCCAGGTTCGCGGCCAAGGAGGCCCTGGCCAAGGCGCTCGGCGGCCCTGCCGGGCTGCACTGGGTCGACGCGACTGTGGTCCGCTCGGCCGACGGGAAGCCGTCGCTGCAGGTCCGGGGCAGCGTCGAGGCGCGTGCCAACGCCCTCGCGGTCGGCACGCTGCACCTGTCCATGTCCCACGACGCGGGGATCGCCTCGGCCGTCGTGGTGGCGGAGGGCTGAGCCGGTGATCCAGGCGTACGCGGTCGCCGACGTGCGGGTGGCCGAGCAGGCAGCGATGGCCTCGCTGCCCGAGGGCGAGCTGATGCGGCGGGCCGCGGCCGGGCTGGCCGAGGTGGTGCGGGCCCGGCTGCGCCCGGGCGGGCGGGTCGTCGCCCTGGTCGGGGCCGGCGACAACGGCGGGGACGCCCTGTATGCCGTCGCCCGGCTCGCCGGGGCGGGTGTTCCCGCCGCGGTGGTCACGGTCGCCGGCGGTGCTCACCGCGCCGGCCTGGCTGCGGCCGAGGGCGCCGGAGCGGAGGTGGCGGCCCTGCTGCCGGAGGCGACCGGCGCCGCATACCGGCTGGTCGGCGAGGCGGACCTGGTGATCGACGGGGTGTACGGAATCGGCGGGCGGCCCGGGCTGCCCGCCGCGGTGAGCGGACTGCTGGACCAGGTGCCGGCCAAGGCGACCGTGGTGGCGGTGGACCTGCCCAGCGGCACCGACCCGTCGGGCGAGCGGCTCGCTTCCGAGACGGTGTTCGCCGACGAGACGGTGACCTTCGGGGTGCCGAAGCCGGTGCACCTGCTGCCGCTCACGGAGCCGGCGGTCGGCCGGCTGACCATCGTGGACATCGGCGTGACCGTCGACGCGCAGCCGGTAGTCCAGCGGCTGACCGACGACGACGTCGCCGATCAGTGGCCACGTCCGGGACCGAGCAGCGACAAGTACTCTCGCGGCGTTCTGGGGGTGGTCGCGGGCGGGGAGTCCTACACCGGGGCCGCGTTGCTGTGCGTGACCGCTGCCGTCTGCGCCGGGGTCGGCATGGTCCGCTACGTCGGTCCGCCGACACCGACCATGCTGCTGCGTGCCGCAGTCCCGGAGGCGGTCCACGGCGCCGGGCGGGTTCAGGCGTGGGTGGTCGGGTCGGGCCTGGACTCCCAGGACGACAGCCCGCACGGCCGGGAGCAGCGCGAGGCGGCGGTCGCGGCGCTGGGCTCCGGCGAGCCTTGCGTGGTTGACGCCGGCGGTCTTGATCTCATCGGCGAACCCCGTGACACGCCAACGCTGCTCACTCCGCACGCCGGTGAGCTTGCCCGGATGCTGTCTCGGTTCGGTCCGGCCGTCGACCGATCCGCCGTGCAGGCAGCGCCGTTGGCTCATGGACACCGGCTCGCTGACGCGACCGGCTGCACGGTGCTGCTGAAGGGGCACACCGTCCTGGTGGTGCCGCCCGGTGGGGGCACGGCGCGCTCGCAGGCCGACGGTCCGGCCTGGCTGGCCACGGCCGGCTCCGGCGACGTGCTGGCCGGGATCGCCGGGGCGCTGCTCGCCGGCGGGCTCGATCCGCTGGCGGCCGGCAGCGTCGCAGCCCACGTCCACGGCCGCGCTGGTGAGGCCGCCAACCCGGGCGGGCCGGTCCGGGCGCTGGCCGTCGCGCACGCCGTCCCTGCCGTGGTGGCCGGGATGCTGCGGCGATGACTGCCCCCGTCCGAGCCGTCGTCGACCTCGCTGCGATCGCGCACAACGTCGGCGTCCTCCGCGAGCACGCCGGGCCGGCCGAGGTGATGGTGGTGGTGAAGGCGGACGGCTACGGGCACGGCCTGCTGCCGTCCGCCCGGTCGGCGTTGGCCGGTGGCGCCAGCTGGCTCGGCGTGGCCACCATGGTCGAGGCGATGACGTTGCGGGACAACGGGATCGATGTCCCGCTGCTCACTTGGCTGCACGTGCCGGGCACCGACTTCGCAGCCGCCGTCGCGGCCGGGGTGGACATTTCCGTGTCGGCGTCGTGGGCCCTGGACGAGGTCAGCGGCGCCGCCGCCGCCGTGGGCCGCGCCGCCAGGGTGCACCTGAAAGTGGACACCGGGCTGGCCCGGAACGGGGCATTCGGGCAGGACTGGCCGGCCCTGCTCGCGGCGGCCCGGCGGCGCGAGTCCGACGGCCTGGTGCGGGTGGTCGGCATCTGGTCCCACTTCGCCTACGCGGACGCACCGCAGCACCCGACGGTGCGCCAGCAGCAGGACCTGTTCGTCCAGGCGGTGCGCGACGCCGAGCGGGCCGGCTGCGCGCTGGAGGTCCGGCACCTGGCCAACTCCGCAGCGACGCTGACCAACCACAGCGCCCGGTTCGACCTGGTCCGGCCCGGGCTCGCCGCATACGGGCTCTCGCCGGTGCCGGACGTCGCCGACGCAGCCGGTCTCGGCCTGGTTCCGGCGATGACCTTGACTGCGGATGTGTCTCTCGTCAAGACGATTCCGGCCGGCCAGGGGGTCAGCTACGGGCACCAGTACCATCCGCGGCGCGACACCACAGTCGTCCTTGTTCCGGCCGGCTACGCCGACGGCGTCCCGCGCAACGCCACCAACGTGGGACCGGTGCTCGTGGCCGGGGCGCGGCACACGGTGTCCGGGCGGGTCTGCATGGACCAGTTCGTGGTGGACGTCGGCCCCGACGCGGCGGTGCGTGCCGGAGACGCGGTGGTGCTGTTCGGGCCCGGGGCCAACGGCGAGCCGACAGCGCAGGACTGGGCTGAGGCGACCGGCACGATCTCCTATGAGATCGTGACCCGGGTCGGCGCGCGGGTGCCGAGGACCTACATCGGAGGAGACGCATGAGCAGGCGCCAGACCCTGGTGGGCCTGGGGATCGGGCTGGCTGCCGCCGGGGCGACCACGGCGGTCGGCATCGCGGCCGACCGGCTGGCCCGGGCCCGGCGCACCGCACTGGCACTGGACTCCGCCGAGTCCGAAGAGGACGGCTACGACGACCCGGCCGACGAGGAGCTGGTCGTGATGGCCGACGACGGGGTTGTGCTGCACGTGGAGGTCGACCATTCCACTCGTGGTCCGGACGACCTGGCCGAGCGCGCCTTCGCGCCGACGGTCGTGTTCTCCCATGGGTACTGCCTGAGCTTGCGGTCGTGGGTGTTCCAGCGCCGGGCCCTGCGGCAGGCCGGGTACCGACAGGTGCTGTGGGACCAGCGCGGCCACGGCCGGTCCGGCAGCGGCGTCAAGGACTCCTACCACATCGACCAGCTGGGAAGGGATCTCGCGCGCGTGCTCGCCGAGGTCGTCCCCGAGGGACCGATCGTCCTCATCGGGCACTCGATGGGCGGGATGACCCAGATGGCCTTGGCGGTGGACCACCACGAGCTCATCCGGGACCGGGTGGTCGGGGTGGCGTTCATCGCGACCAGCCCGGGCGGGTTGTCGACGGTCTCGTGGGGCCTGGGCACGGTGCTCGGCCGGTTCGTCAAGAAGGTCGGTCCGGCGGCGGTCGGCACGCTGGCCAGCCGGCAGGGCCTGGTGGACACCGCGGTCCGGGCGGGTCGGGACATCCAGCAGTTCTTCGTGGACCGGTACTCCTTCGCCTCCCCGGTGCCGATGAGCGTGGTGCGGCTGGCCGCCGAGATGATCTTCGCCACCCGGATGGAGGTGATCTCCAGCTTCATGCCCACCTTCGACATGCACGACAAGAGAGAGGCGCTGGAACAGTTCGTCGGGGTGGAGACGCTGGTCATGAACGGCGAGGAGGACCAGCTGACACCGCCGGAGCACAGCGACGAGATCGTCCGGCTGATCCCGGGCGCGGAGCACGTGGTGGTGGCCGAGGCCGGCCACCTGATCATGCTCGAGCATCCCGACGTGGTGACGGAGCAGCTGCTGGGGCTGATCCGCCGGGGCACCCGGGCGGCAACGGCCGGTGGCCCGGTGGCCCGGCCCCGGACCCGCCGTACCCTGACCGACCTGGCCAAGCGCCGCCGGGACCACGCCGCGTCGGTGAAACCGGCGAAGGCGGCCCGCGGCTCGCGACCCTCGCGGGGCCGTGCCTCCTGAGCTCGCCCTGGACACCGCCGAGGCGACCCGGGCCTTCGGCGCGCGGCTTGCGTCCGTGCTCCGGCGCGGAGACCTGGTCGTCCTGGTCGGCGACCTGGGCGCGGGCAAGACGACGCTGACCAAGGGCATCGGGGAGGGACTGCGGGTGCGGGGCCCGGTCACCTCGCCGACCTTCGTCATCGCCCGGGTCCATCGCTCACTGGTCGGAGGTCCGCCGCTGGTGCACGTGGACGCCTACCGGCTGGGCGGGCACGCCGAGCTGGACGACCTCGACCTGGACGCCGAGCTGGAGGAGTCGGTCACCGTGGTGGAGTGGGGCCGCGGCCTGGCCGAGGGCCTCTCCGCGGACCGGCTCGAGGTCGAGCTCGCCGGTCGTGGCCGAACGCCGGGGCGGACCGTGCGCCTGGTCGGCCACGGCGCGCGGTGGGAGGCAGCCCGGGCTCAGCTGTCGGCGTTGGCGCGGCCCCGCTGACCGGACCGCGCCGTAGGCTGCTCCGGTGCTTCTGGCGATCGACACCTCCACCGCGGCATCGACGGCCGCCGTGCTCGACGGCGAGACGGTCCTGGCCGAGGTCACCACGCTGGACCCGCGAGGCCACAGCGAGCGGTTGGCGCACAACGTGCAGGCTGCGCTGGTCCAGGCCGGGTGCGCCGCGGCCGACATCGCGGCAGTGGCCGTCGGCGTTGGGCCGGGACCGTACACCGGGCTGCGGATCGGGCTGGTCACCGCCCGCACGTTCGCCTACCTGCGGTCGGTGCCGTTGCACGGGGTGTGCAGTCTCGACGCGATGGCCTGGCAGGCGGCCGCCGAGCTGGGCCTGGGGCCGGACCTGCTCGTCGCCTCGGACGCGCGGCGCAGGGAGGTCTACTGGGCCCGCTACGCCGGGCGCGAACGGGTCGACGGGCCGGCCGTCGACCTGCCCGCCGCCCTGGCTGACCGCCATCCCGGCCTGCCGGCCGTCGGCCGCGGCGGGCAGCTGTATGCAGGTGTCCTGGGTCCGTGGGCCGGGCTCGACCACGTCCGCGCCGGCTGGCTGGGCCGGGTCGCCCAGGCCGGCCTGAGCGGCCCCGGTCCGGGCCTGCTGCTGCCGGCGGACCCGCTGTACCTGCGCCGCCCGGACGCCGCGGAGCCGACGGCCCCGAAGCCGGTGCTCGCGTGAACCCGGCCCCGACCCTGCGGGAGCTGGCCTGGCCCGACATCGCGCTGCTGGCCGAGCTGGAACCGGTGCTGTTCCCCGACGACGCCTGGTCGGCGGCCACCTGGTGGGGCGAGCTGGCACTGCGTCCGCGGCGGCAATATGTCGTGGCCGAGCTGGGCGGGCAGCTGCTCGGCTACGCCGGCCTCGACGCCGCCGGAGAGACGGCGGACGTGATGACGATCGCGGTGGTGCCGCAGGCGCGCCGGTCTGGCATCGGCGAGGCGCTGTTGCACTGGTTGACCCACCAGGCCGTCGCCAGTGGCGCCGCATACCTCATGCTCGAGGTTCGCGAGGACAACCTTTCGGCGCGAGCACTATACGAGCGCAACGGGTTTCAGTTGCTGCGGGTCCGCCGGCGGTACTACCAGCCGGGCGACGTGGACGCCTTCGTGCTGCGGCGGGCGCTGCCGTGAGCGTGCCGCTGGTCCTGGGGATCGAGAGCTCCTGCGACGAGACCGGGGTGGCCCTCGTGCGCGGCGGGACGCTGCTCGCCGATGCGGTCGCGAGCAGCGTCGAGGAGCACGTCCGGTTCGGCGGGGTCGTGCCCGAGGTCGCCAGCCGGGCCCACCTGCAGGCACTGGTGCCGACGATGGACCGGGCGTTTCGGGATGCGGGGGTCCGCGCGGCCGACGTCGACGCGGTCGCGGTCACCTGCGGGCCAGGGCTGGCCGGGGCGGTGATGGTGGGAGTCGCCGCGGCGAAGACCGTTGCGATGGTGCTGGACCGACCCCTGTATGGGGTGAACCACCTGGTCGCGCACGTCGCCGTCGACATCCTCGACCACGGGCCGCTGCCGGAGCCGACGCTGGCATTGCTCGTGTCCGGCGGCCACACCAACTTGCTCGCCGTCGCCGACATCGCCGCTGACATCACCTCGTTGGGCGCGACCATCGACGACGCGGCGGGGGAGGCGTTCGACAAGGTGGCCCGCGTCCTGGGCCTGCCCTACCCGGGGGGACCTGTCATCGACCGCCTTGCGGCACAAGGAGATCCGGCCTTGGTCAGGTTCCCCCGAGGACTGACGTCGGGGCGGGACATGGAGCGGCACCGCTACGACTTCTCCTTCTCGGGGCTGAAGACCGCCGTCGCGCGCTGGGTGGCCGAAGCCCGCGCCGCCGGACGGGAGGTGCCGGTGGCCGACGTCGCGGCGAGCTTCCAGGAGGCGGTCGCCGACGTGCTCACCCGCAAGGCGCTGCTCGCCTGCACCGAGCTCGGCGTGGCCGACCTGCAGGTCGGTGGGGGCGTGACGGCGAACAGCAGGGTCAGGGCCATGGCGCAGGAACGCTGCGACGCGGCCGGAGTCCGGCTGCGCATGCCCCGACGGGCTCTGTGCACCGACAACGGAGCCATGGTCGCCGCGTTGGGCGCGGCCCTGGTGGAACGCGGCCACCCGCCCTCGGGGCTGGACCTGCCGGTGGACTCTTCGATGCCGGTGCACCGGGTTCGTGCCTGACCAACGCCGCGTCCCGCCGTTAAGGTCAAGTGGTGGCGGCGAGCGCATCCTTACGGCTGGCCGCCGGCCTGCTCGTCGTCGCCGTGGCGGCCGGGTGCACGGCTGGGCAGCCCCCGGCCCCGGCGCCGTCCCGGCAGCAGACATCCACCTCGCCGACGCCCACGGCAGCGACCCCGACGCCGACCGGCTCGGCGACGACTGTGGCCACGTCGCCGATCGGCGGCCTGCCGACGGCGGCCGAGCTGAGCACGGCCCGGGCAGACGTGGCGCGACTGTCCACCCGGGACCTCGCCGGCCAGCTCGTGGTCGCCCGGTACGCCGGCACCGCGCCGGCGGCGGCCGCCGCCCTGGTCGGCCGGTTGCACCTTGGCGGGGTGGCGGTCTTCGCCGGCAACGTGCCGACCGCGACCGCCGCCGTGGTGCCGACCCTGCGCGAGGTCGCCCGGGCGGCCACCGCCGCCCTGGCCGGCCAAGGCCGCCGCTGGCCGGCCTTCCTCGCGGTCGACCAGGAGGGCGGCCCTGTCACCCGGGTCGGCGCACCGGCGACGGCGTTCCCGGCCGCGATGGCGCTCGGGGCCGCCGGCGGGGACGTCCTGGCGCGTCAGGTCGGCGCCGCGTCCGGCGCCGAGCTCGCGGCGATGGGCTTCACGGTGGTCCTCGCCCCCGACGCGGACGTCACCATCGGTCCGAGTGACCCCACCATCGGCGTGCGGTCGCCCGGCGGGGACCCGCGGCTCGTGGCCCGCGTCGCCGTCGGGCTGGCCCGCGGCTACGCCGAGGCGGGTCTGGTGCCCGTGGCCAAGCACTTCCCCGGCCACGGCAGCGTCACCACCGACAGTCACCTCGGGCTGCCCCGGCAGGCCCGCTCGGTGACCGTGCTGGAGCGCCGGGACCTGGTCCCGTTCCGCGCTCTGGTCGACCAGGGCGCGCCCGCGGTCATGACCGCGCACATCGTCGTGACCGGGCTGGACGACGCCCGGCCAGCCTCGCTGTCCCGGGGCGTGACCACCGGCCTGCTGCGCGAGCGGCTGGGGTTCACCGGGTTGGTCGTCACCGACGCGCTGGAGATGGACGCCGTCACCGCCGGGTATGGCGCTGGGCGGGCTGCGGTGCTGGCCGTGCAGGCGGGGGCGGACGTGCTGCTCATGCCCGCGGACCCGGGCGCCGCGGTCGACGCGCTGGTCACCGCCGTCGACCGCCGGCAGCTGACCCGCACCCGCCTGGTCGACTCCGCGGCCCGGATGGTCGCCACCCTGCGCCACGCCGCCCGCCGCACCCGCTCCCGCCCCAGCCCGGGGACGGTGGGGTCGCATCGTGGGACGGCTCGCGCGCTCGCCGACGCCGCCGTCACCGTGGTCAGCGGGCCGTGCCGGGGCCGGCTGGTCGGCTCTGCCATCTCGGTCACCGGGGCGCTGTCCGCGGACCGCGGCGGGTTGGCCGCCGCCGCCCTCCGCGCCGGCCTGCACGTCGGCGGCGGCACGCAGGTCCGGCTGCTCGGCGGCGGGGTCTACAACGCCGGCAGCCGCTCCGCCTCCGGCAGCGAGACGGGCTCCGGTGACGTCGTCGTGGCCCTCGACGTGCCCTACGGCCTGGCCCGGAGCAGCGCGCGGACGGCCAGGCTCGCGGCATACGGGCGCACGTCGGCCACCTTCGACGCGGTGGTGGCGGTGCTGCTGGGCCGGCAGCCGGCCCGCGGCCACCTGCCGGTGCCCGTCGGCGACCACAAGATCGGCACCGGCTGCTGACCGCTGCCCGGGCCGTGGTGGGCGCCGTGCAGCCGTCCTGGCTCGACGGGGGTGGGTGGGCCCCTCGGCGGCCCCCGGCGGCCGGGGCGTAGGTTCGGCGATGTGTTGACCGGGGTCATCGTGCCGATGGGCGGCCTCGCCCCGGAGGTGCCGCACGACTACCAGGGCATCCGCGCGCTCGTGCTACGCGCCGAGGCCGGGGGTCTGGACTCGGTGTGGGTCTACGACCACCTGCTGGCCGAGGGCACCCACGACGCGCAGGAGTCGCCGTGGGAGGCGTGGACGCTGCTGACCGCGCTGGCAGAGGCCACCGAGCGGGTCCGGCTCGGCGCGCTCGTGCTGTGCACCAGCTTCCGCAACGCCGGCGTCCTGGCCCGGATGGCGGACACGTTCCAGGAGGTCAGCGGCGGGCGGCTGGTCCTCGGCATCGGGTCCGGTTGGCACCGGCCCGAGTACGACGCCTTCGGCCTGCCGTTCGCCGGGCGGGTCGACGGGTTCGAGGAGGCCGCCAAGATCCTCGCCGGGATGCTGCGGCAGGGCCGGGCCACCGTCGAGGGCCGACACCACCGGGTGGCCGACGCGCCGGTCCGGTTACGCGATGGGCGGCAGGCGCCGGAGATCCTCATCGCCGCCAAGGGCCCGCGGATGCTGGACCTGACCGCGCGGTACGCCGACGCCTGGAACCTGGCCTGGTTCGGCCGACCGGACCAGCGCTGGCGGCGGGTCTCCACGGACCTGGACCGGGCCTGCGCGGCGGCCGGCCGCGACCCGGCGACGCTGCGACGCACCGCCGGCGTGCTGGTCCGGCTGACCCCGCCGGAGCCGGCGGAGGGGGTCGCCGCCCTCGCGGGCACCCCGCAAGCGGTCGCCGACGGGCTGCACGCCTGGGCCGAGGAGGGAGTCGACGAGGTCATCCTCAACCTCGACCCGGCGACCCCGGCCGCGATGGACCTGGTGGTGGCAGGCATGCGGCGCTACCGCGGCTGAGGCCGGTATGCCGGCCGGCCGGGTCCGCGTGGTCGGCTCGCGGAACGTCGACGGACTGGCGCGGCCGGCCGGCTCACGGCGGGCGCGGGCCGGACCCCGCCCCAGGACCGGCCGCCCGCCCGGGCAGGATGAGGCCATGCGACGAGGTCTGCAGGTGCCGAGCTTCACCTTCGCCGCGGGACCGCGTGAGATCGGCCCGCTCCTGGCACGCGTCGCCCGCACCGCCGAGGACGCCGGCGTGGCCAGCCTGTGGGTGATGGACCAGGCCATCGTCAACATGCCGGGCGTGGACGCGCCCGAGGCGCTGGAGCTGTTGCCCGCGCTGGTGTCCCAGCTCCAGCCGATCGTGCCGGCCGGTCGCTGAGCCGCCAGTGGACTCCGCGACGACGCTGGCCGGTGTCGTCGTCGACGAGCTGTGCCGGCACGGGGTCCGGGAGGCGGTGCTGTGCCCGGGGTCCCGCTCCGCTCCGCTGGCCTATGCGCTGCAGCGGGCCGACCGGGAGGGCCGGCTGCGGCTGCACGTCCGGGTCGACGAGCGGGCGGCCGGGTTCCTGGCGCTCGGGATGGCGAAGCTGACCCGGCGGGTCGTCCCGGTCGTCACGACCTCCGGCACGGCTGTCGCGAACCTGCACCCGGCGCTGCTGGAGGCCGCTCATGCGGGGGTCCCGCTGCTGGTGCTGTCGGCCGACCGGCCGGCCGAGCTGCAGGGCACCGGGGCCAACCAGACGACCCGGCAGGACCACCTGTTCGGCGACGCGCCCCGGCTCACTGCGCGGCTCACGGCCTCGGCCGGCCACGCCTCGTGGCGCTCCGCGGTCGGGCGAGCCGTTGCCGCGGCGGTCGGCGCGCCGGGCGGCGACCCCGGCCCGGTCCATGTCAACGTTGCCCTCCGCGAGCCGCTGGTCCCGGAGCTGGGGGCGCCGCAGCCGCTGCCGGGGGGACGGCCAGAGCAACGGCCTTGGGTGAGCGTGGTCCCGCCCGCGGGCTCCGCTGAGCCGCTAGGCGATGTGGCGAGAACCGTTGTCCTGCTTGGCGATCTGCCCGACCCGGCCGGGGCCGTCGAGGTCGTCGCGATGGCCCGGCGGCGGAGCTGGCCGCTGGTTGCCGAGCCGTTCGGCGCCGGTGACCGGGCAGGCGTCCTCGGCCACGGGTCGTTGCTGCTCACCGCCGCCGGCTGGCTGGACCGGCAGCTACCCGACCGGGTCGTCGTCGCGGGCCGCCCGACGCTGTCTCGTGCCGCATGGGCGCTGTTGCGGCGAAAGCAGGTTCGAGTCGAGGTGGTGAGCGCCATGTCGACCTGGACTGACCCGACCGGGCTGGCGGCCGCGGTGCACCCGTGGGCCGCGATCCAGGCGACCGGCCATGTCCCGGGGGACCCGGCCTGGTCCGGTGCCTGGTCCGCGGCGGGGGACCGGGTCACCGCCGCCGTCTCGCCCGAGATCGCCTTGTCCTGGCCGTCCGGTCCGGCGGTGGCCCACCAACTGCTGACCCGGATGCCCCCCGGCGCGACCCTGTTCGTCGGATCGTCCAACCCCGCCCGCGACGTGGAGCTGGCGCTGGTCCCGGCACACCTGCCGTCCGGGCTCACCGTGGTCGCCAACCGTGGGCTGGCCGGCATCGACGGCTGCCTGTCCACCGCCGCGGGCATCGCGTTGACCCGCGCCGACACCTACGCGCTGGTCGGCGACCTCACCTTCCTGCACGACACCAACGGGCTGCTCATCGGCCCCGGGGAGCCTCGCCCCGACCTGACCGTCGTCGTGGTCAACGACGACGGCGGCGGCATCTTCACCACCCTGGAGCCCGGGGAGCCGGAACGCGCCGCCGACTTCGAGCGCATCTTCGGCACCCCGACCGGGGCGTCGATCGGCGACATCTGCCGCGCGTTCGGTGTCAGGCACGAGATCGCCGTCAGCGCAAGCGATCTCGCTCGCGCCGTGAGTCAGCGGCCTTGTGGGGTCACGATCGTGGAGGTGCGGGTCGACCGGGCGGCCCATCGAGACCTGCGGACCCGGCTTCGGGCGGTCGCGGCGGCAGCGGCAGCGGCGGGCTAGAACATCAGCGCGGAGATGGGCTCGGTGTCCGCGCGGAAGGCGCGCGACACGGCATACAGGGCGGTGCCGTCCACCACCTCGACCGACCCCGTCTGGGCGATCGAGACCAGGCTGCGCGAGCCGAGGTAGGCCTCGGCGAGCGCCTGCACCGGCAGCCGCAGCTGCGCCGGCGCGTCCACGCGCGCGCAGCTGGCCAGGCCGTCGGCCCCGACCGCGAGGCGCCAGCTGCCGGCGTTCCACGGGCAGGCGTCGTCGACGACCTCGAGCACCACGTCGCAGGCCGCCGCGTAGCCGCGGGCGGTGAGCGCGGCCGGCAGGTCCACCAGCCGCAGCCAGAGCCCGTCGTGCACCCGGATGTCGACCTGGCGAGGCCCGCCGGTCCACCACACCAACGGGTCGTCCAGCCGCCGGTTGGCGAACTCCACCGACGTGGTCAAATCGAAATCGAGCATCCGGCGGGCCAGGGCGAGCTGGGATGCCGGGTCGGTGGCGACCAGCTCGTTCACGTTCACCTCGCCCTTGGGGCGGGCGTGCTCCCACTGGTGCTTGCGGCTGAAGATGGCGTAGCCGGTCGGCCGGCCGTCCACCTCGGCGAACATCACCTGGTCCGGCTCGCGTCCGCGCCGCATCGAGGGGATGTCCCGCAGCCAGTGGCGAGCCATGCCCTCGGTGCGGGTCACCATGCCGAGCTCGCCCGCTGCAGCCCCCGTGTGCAGCCGGTGGATGAGGGTGCGGCTCTCGTCGCTGTCCAGCGGCTGGTACCGCGTCCGCACCTGGGCGGCCGCCTCGTCCAGCGCCGGTGCCGTGAGGGTGTCGCCGCGGCCCAGCTTGAGCCAGACGTACAGCGAGGACGTGCCGTAGCCGAACCGGCCGTAGATGCCGACCTCCGCCGCGTGCAGGCCCCCCAGCGCGATGCCGCGGTCGTGCATCCAGTCCAGGTGGTGGCGCATCATCGAGCGCAGCACGCCGCGGCGCCGGTGGTCCGGGTGGACGCCGACCCAGGACAGCCCCTCCATCGGCAGCACCCGCAACCCGCAGCCAGGACCGGGGGCGGTGACGGTCATGTCGTAGGAGGTGTACACGCCGACCGCCTCCTCGGTGCGGGCCGCCTGCTCGGGCAGCGCCGCGAAGGCGCGGTCCCAGTCCCAGTGGCGAAGGAACTCGGTGGGGTCGTACTCGCTGGAGTCCTGGAAGAACGCGGCTTCGTCGACACGGATCACCGTGGCGGCGTCGGCGGAGGTGAGGGGCACGATGCGGACCGGCATGGCCGGCAGCCTCATCGGCCGCCAGGACTCGCGCAACCGGTTATCCCGGCGTCTGTAAGGATTCGCACCTGATGGCAACCCGTGGCTCCATCCCGGCCGTCGCGACGACGTTCGCGATGAGCGGCATCCTCAGCGCCCAGGCCTTCGCCCGGATGCCGACGCTGCGCGACCAGGTGGGCGCCACCCCCGGCCAGCTCGGCCTGGCCCTGGTCTGGGGCGGGGTCGGGTCGGTGGTGACCATGCCGTGGACCGGGCGCTTGGTCGAGCGGTGGGGCAGCCGGCGCACCGTGCTCGTGGCCGGGGTGCTGGCCTGCGTCGCCTGGTCGGCGCTGGCGTTCGCCCGCTCGCCGGTGGAGCTGGCGCCGCTGCTGTTCCTCTGCGGTGCCGGCATCGGCGTCTGGGATGTCGGGATGAACGTCCAGGGCCACGGTGTCGAGCGGCTGCGCGGCCGCTCGCTCATGCCGAGGCTGCACGCGGCATACTCCGCCGGCACCCTGCTGGGCGCCCTCGCCGGGGTGCTGACCGCCCGGGCTGGCGTGCCGTTGCGGGTGCAGCTGCCGGTCGCGGGTGCCCTGTGCCTGGCCACTCTCGGCTGGACGCTGACCCGGTTCGTGCCTGATGCAGCCGCGGGGAAGCATGCGGCCGAGCCCGGGGCCACCCGCGGCGGGGTGACCGGCCTGGAGCTGGTCATCGGCGTCATCTGCCTGTCCACCGCCATCGGCGAGGGCGCGGCCAACGACTGGCTGGCCCTGCTGCTGGTTGACGACCGGGCCGCGCCGGAGGCGGTCGGTGCGCTGGCCTTCGCCGCGTTCAACCTGACCATGCTCGCCGGCCGGCTGGTCGGCGGGCCCGCGATCGAGCGGTGGGGCCGGGTCGCCGTCCTGCGCGTCAGCGGCGCCTGCGCCGCCGGGGGATTGCTGCTGCTCTGCCTGGTCCCGAACCTGTATGCGGCGCTGCTGGGCGGCCTGCTGTGGGGGCTGGGCCTGGCCACGGTGTTCCCGGCCACCATGTCCGCGGCCGGGGAGGTGCCGGGCCGCGGCCAGCGCGCGATCGGGGTGGTGTCCTCGATCGGCTACGGCGGCTTCCTGCTCGGCTCGCCGACGCTGGGGCTGGCGGCCGACCGGGTCGGGCTGGATCGGGCGCTGCTGCTGGTCGCCGTGTTCGGCGGGCTCATCGTCGTGCTGGCCGGGGCGGTTGCGCCGCGCTCGGCGGGTGCGCACCCGCTGGTGGAGCCGGACACCACCCTGCTGCGCTGACCCTCAGCCAGCGCTCAGCGCGTCTCGCATCGGCACCAGCTTGGCGTCGGCCTCGGCCAGCTCGGCGGCCGGGTCCGAGCCGGCCACGATCCCGCAGCCGGCGAACAGCCGCAGCCGCCGGGCGTCGGCCGGGTCGAAGGCCCCGCAGCGCAGGGCGATCCCCCAGTCCCCGTCGCCGCCGGCGTCCATCCAGCCCACCGGCCCGGCATACCGGCCGCGGTCCATCCCTTCCAGCCCGGCGATCGCCTCGGCCGCCACGGCGGTCGGGGTGCCGCACACCGCCGCCGACGGGTGCAGCGCGGCGGCCAGCCGCAGCGACCCGAAACCGTTGCGCAGCACCCCGGCCACGTCCGTGGCCAGGTGCATGACGTTGGCCAGGTGCAGCACGAACGGCGCCTCCGGCACGTACATCGACAGGCAGTGCGGGGCCAGCGCCTCGGCCACCGAGCGGACCGCGTACTCGTGCTCCTCCAGGTCCTTGGAGGAGCGGGCCAGCGAGCCCGCCAGGGCCAGGTCCGACGCATCGTGGCCGGTGCGGCGGATCGTGCCCGCGAGCACCCGGGAGGTGACCAGCCCCTTCTCCAGCCGCACCAGCATCTCCGGGGTGGCGCCGACCAGGCCGTCCACGGCGAACACCCAGGTGGTGTCGTACTCCCGGGCCAGCTCGCCGAGCAGCCACCGTGGGTCGACCGGCTGCTCGGCGTCGGCCATCAGGTCCCGGGCCAGGACCACCTTGTCCAGCTCGCCCGCGGTGATCCGCTGCACCGCGCGGCCGACCGCGCCGGCCCACTCCGCGGCGGTCAGCGCTCCGTCGGCGAAGGTCACCTCCCGCGGCGGCGCCGGCCGGGACGCCCGAGCCAGCCGGGGCGGCGGAGGCAGGTGATCGCCCACGCCGACCGTCGTGACCCACCACCGCCCGTCCCGGTGGCCGACGACGGTCTCCGGGACCACCAGGGCCGATCCCGCGAGGGAGGCGTCGGCGAACGAGAACGACCCGAAGGCGACCGGGCCGGTCCCGGGCAGCCGCACGTCGTTGCGCACCACGGACCGCTCCACCAGCTCCCGCCACCAGCGGGAAGCCCGCTTGAACCGGTCCGGCCCGGACGCGGCGTAGGTGGCGGCGCGGCCCCAGCCGACCAGCCCCTGACCCCGGCGCACCCACGCGCTGACCAGCTCGGGGCGCTCCTGGCCTGGCACCAGGTCCAGCAGCGGCCCGGGGTCCGCCACCTCCACGGTGCGGGCCACCAGCGCGGGCACGGACTGCGCCACGGGCGGGTGCCGCGTGCTCGCGGAGCGCTCGGGGCCCAACGTCACGGGGGGAGCCTACGTCGGCGCGGGCGGGCGCCGGCGAGATCCCGGTGTGCCGTGGCGCACGTCGCGGTGGCCGGGACCGCCGGGGGTGCGTGGGCGGGCGCACCGTCCCCGGGCCTGGTCGGTCAGGATGGTCCGGTGACCCGAGCGAGCCTGGACAAGCGGCCGGATGAGGTCGCGGCGATGTTCGACGGCGTCGCGGCCCGCTACGACCTGACCAACGAC
>DASSLY010000021.1:0-93646 GCA_035689185.1 Dermatophilaceae bacterium | reverse complement strand
TGGTTCTTGGCGGTCTTGACGGTGAGCGTGGTGGTGGCGCCGGTGACGGTGGTGGTGTCGGGGATGGTGGTCCAGGGGCCGTTGTCGAGGCTGAACTGTCCGCCGTAGGTGACGTCGACCCGGGTGGGGTAGGTGCCGGGTTGGGGGTAGGGGTGGATCACGTGCCCGTCCGGCCACGGGCCGCCGGGGTCGCGGGTGGGGCCGGCGGTCTGCCCGTCGCCGAAGTGGTAGAGGTAGTGCTCCAGGGTGGGGCGGATGCGGACCCGGTAGCCGAGCAGGGTCACCGTGTTGGTTTCGCCGGGTTGGAAGCCCTTGGCCGGCCAGCGGACCTCGACGTAGGCGGGCAGGGTGACCAGGGTGATGTTGCCCTCGGGTTGCAGGTGCACCGCCGGGACGGCCCACGGGGTCAGGCTCCACGCCCGCCGGATCGAGTCCAGGCCCAGGGTCCGTGCCCCGGTGAAGTCGGTCTCGGGGAAGCAGGTCGCCCCGATGGCGACCCACGGCCCGACCGGGCGGAAGGTCGCCGGGCTGAGTACCTGCCGGTACAGGATGGACAGCGGCCCCACCCCGCCGTTGGGGTCGTTGGCGTCGCACTTCCCGGCCAGGTTGGGGCACCCGACGTACCCGCCGTCGGGGACCTGCAAGTCCCGCGGACACGCCAACCGGGTCATGTACCGATACGAGACCGTGGCGACCAGCCCGGTGATCGGATCCAGCCCCGCCGCGATGTAATCGCGCTGTTGGATTCCGATCCTGACGCCATCGCTATCTGTCGAACAGTCGAGGCGACTGCAAGCGTGCGCTATGGCCGGTACGAAAGATAGCAGGAATCCAGCGCATAGGACCAGAAGGAAACGCCGCATCAGACCGAAGCCTTGATGGCGCGGATGATCCACGAGTCCCCCTTCATCTGCACGGTCGCTTCATAGGTCAGTACCCTCCGAGGGACCACTTCGAGGACTTTGCGAGTTTCCACGCCCACAACATGCCTCGCTTCCTGGACTAATGCGAAGCTGACGGCATAGGTGTGTGTATCGATCGTCGCGAGCGCATTCGCACGCAGGATAGAACTCGGTGGCCCGTCATATCTGCGTTTTTGCGCCACCAACGTGGCGGCAATCTCGCGATGAGCCTTGCAGCTCTTGCAGGTTGGGGCGCCGTAGGCGGCGAGGTTGCGGACGCTGGGTTGCATCCAGGCCTTGTTGACCTCGTCGAAGTAGAACCTGACGAATGCTTCCGCGCCGGCCTTGGTGTGAGCGCGGGCGGCGAGGGGGACCGTCGGGATGCTGGCCGGGGTTGTGCTGGTCGTGCTGGGGCTCGTCGTGGTCGAACTGGGCGGGGTGGTCGGGGATGGGCTGGTGGCGGACCCGGGGGCGCTCGGATCCCCGACCGGCGTCCCGCTACCGCACCCGGCCAGACCGGACGCCACCAGCGCGGCCGCCGACACGGCGGCCGCGATCTTGCCCCGTCCTGTCATGGTCTCTCCTGTCCCGCCTGATCCCGTCCCCAAACGGCCAGTAGCAGTATGCCCGCGGCTTGCCGCACAGAACATTGGTTGTCCACAGGCATCACCTCGCGGTCGCGGGCGGTCAGGTTTCGACGCCGGCGGGGGCGGCGGCATACGCCTGCATGACCGGCGCCGAGATCTGGCCGCGATCGGCCACGTCATACCCGCTTGCCAGCGCCCCACGCGCGCACCGCCGCCGGGCTCGCACCGCTCCCACCCCGCGCCGACGGCGTGGCCGAGGAGGGGAACGCTTCGGCGCTCGGCAGGTCGCCCAGCCGCTGCAGCGTGCCCGCCTCGCTCGCGAGCTCGCGCAGCGACGCCGCCAGGAACCGGTAGGTCCACTCCTGCGCCCGCGTCTCGCAGAACACGATCGGCACCCGTGGGAACCGCGCCTGGCACTCGGCCGGCCCGTCGGCGACCAGGGGCCGGCCGGACCGGGCCGGGGGCGGCCGGCTCGGGTGACCGGGAAGTAGGCTGCGCCGGTGGAGCGGACGCCGTGATCAACCCGGTCACCGAGGTGCGCAGCTTCATCAACGCGGCGCTGATCACCCCGGTCGAACGTGACCACACCGAGTCCGACGCGGCCTTCCGCCGCCGCCGGGTAGTGGCGGCGGTGACCCTAGTCGTCGGCGCGGTGACGCTCGCCCTGGCGTTGCGGATCCGGCCCGGTGACCCGCTGTTCTACCCGGCGACCCTGGCGATCGCCGTGGTCTGGACGGGCGGGGCGCTGCTGTCCGGGCCGCTGCACATCGGCCGGGCGACCACCCGCCGCGCCACCCAGGCCCGGCCGGTCACGCAGTCCCTGGCGCTCGGGCTGATGCTGCTGGCCGCCTTCCTGGTCGGCGCCACGGTGCTGGCGCAGGTCCCGTTCCTGCGCGAGCCGGTGGACCGGCTGCTCGACCACGCCCGACTCGGGTCCCTGGCCCTGGTCGTGGCCATCACCACGGTGAACGGCATCGCCGAGGAGCTCTACTTCCGGGGCGCCCTGTATGCGGGGATCGGTCGCCGGCACGCCGTTGCCGGCACCACCGTGGTCTACGCGCTGGTCACTGCCGGAGCGGGTGTCCTCATGCTCGTCTTCGCCGCCGCGGTCATCGGCCTGGTCACAGGGCTGCAGCGCCGGGTGACAGGCGGCGTGCTGGGACCCGTCATCACCCACCTGACCTGGTCGATCGGGATGCTGCTGCTCCTGCCGCCGGCCCTGGACCTGCTGCGGTGAACCGCGCCCCCGCCGCGCCGCCGTCCCCGGCCGCTGCGCTGCCGCGCGCCCGCCCGTCGGCCCAGGGCGTCGACGCCGCAGGCATCGACGCGTTCCTCGATGGAGTCGAATCGGCCCGGGTCGAGCTGCACAGCCTGATGGTGCTGCGGGGCGGGCACGTCGTCGCCGAGGGCTGGTGGGCACCGTATGCCGCGGACCGGCCGCACCTGCTGTACTCCCTGAGCAAGAGCTTCACCTCGACCGCGCTCGGCTTCGCCGTCGGCGAGCAGCGGGTCGGCCTGGACGACTTCGTGGCCGACTACTTCCCCGAGCTCGGCGTCACGGCGACCGGGACCCGCAAGACCAGGGTCCGCGACCTCGCCGCGATGGCCAGCGGTCACACCCGGGACACCTGGGAGGAGGCCGTCGGCACGGACCCGGACGAGCCGGTCCGCGGCTTCCTGGCAACCGCGCCCGAGCAGGAGCCGGGAACCGTCTTCGCCTACAACCAGCCGTGCACCTACACCGTTGCCGCGATCCTCCAGCGCGTCACCGGACAGACCCTGACCGCCTACCTCACCCCGCGGCTGTTCGCGCCGCTGGGGATCCGCGACGTCGGCTGGCAGCAGCTGCCGGCGGGCCGGGACATCGGGTTCACCGGGCTGCACGCCCCGACCGAGGCGGTCGCCTCGGTGGGCCAGCTCTACCTGCAGGGCGGCCGGTGGGAGGGCCGGCAGCTGCTGCCGGCCGGGTGGGCTGAGCTGGCCTCCCGTGCCCACGTGAGCAACGGCGACGACCCCGCCTCGGACTGGGCCCAGGGCTACGGCTACCAGTTCTGGCGGTCCCGGCACGGGTACCGCGGCGACGGCGCGTTCGGGCAGTTCTGCGTGGTCCTGCCCGAGCAGGACGCCGTCGTGGCGACCACGGCCGCCACGGAGGACATGCAAGGCGTCCTGGACGCCATGTGGGCGCACCTGCTGCCCGCGTTCGGCCGGCCGGGCGACGCCGCCGCAGACGCGCACCTGCTCCGGCGGCTGTCCCGGCTGTCCCTGCCAGGTGTGCCGGGCGCTGCGCAGCCCGGGCCGCCGGCCGCGTGGAGCGGGCGCGCGTTCCGCCGCGGCGACGACCGGGAACACCAGCCGACCCTCGGTGAGCTGCGGGTCGAGCGGTCCGGCGACGGCTGGGCGCTGCACCTGCACGACGACGGCGACGAGCTGCGGGTGCCGTTCGGACCGGACCGCCTCGTCGTCACCGAGCAGCCGCTGCCCGACGGGGACCCCCGGCTGCCGGTCGCAGCGGGCGGCGGATGGACCGAGAGCGGGACACTGCACGTCGAGGTGCTCTTCCTGGAGACCCCGCACCGGCTGGTCCTGGACACCCTGCCGGACGCCGCGAGCTTCACGGCGCGCTGGCGGACCTCGCCGCTGTGGGGCGGGCCGCTGCGGAACCTGCGCTCGCCACGAACCGCCGGTTCCTGAGGCCAGCCGCACCGCATACGGTGGGGTTGTGCCCCTCCCGAAGGCCATCACCACCCTCAACCGGGACGTCCTGAACCCGCTGATGGTGCGTCTGGCCGGCCTGGGCCCGTTCGTGGAGCTGGAGCACGTCGGCCGGAGGTCCGGCCGCGTGCTCCACACCGTGCTCATGGCCTTCCGGCATGAGCAGACGGTGACCGTGGCGCTGACCTACGGCTCGGACGTGGACTGGTTGAAGAACCTGCGCGCCGCCGGCGGGGGCCGGATGCGGCACCGCCGGCAGGTGCTCACGCTGGGCCCCCCTGCGGACCTGGGGACGGCGGAGGGACTTCGCCGGATGCCGCCGGGGCCTCGCCAGCTGCTGCCCGTGCTGGGGTGCCGGCAGTTCGTCGAGTTCGAGGTGCTGGACGAGGCTCCGCTGACGAAGGACTGGTCCGGCTGAGGTCAGCCCTGCGGCCCGGCGATGTTGACCATCCAGGAGGTCCCGAAACGGTCGGTGCACTGGCCGAATTCGTCGCCCCACATCTGCTTCGCTAGCGGCACGGAGACGCTGCCGTCGGCGGACAGCTGGTCCCAGTACCGGTGCAACGTGTCGCTGTCGTCGCCGCTGAGGCTGATCGAGATGTTGGTCCCCGAGGTGCGCTCCATCCCGGCCGGGGTGTCCGACGCCATCAGCCGGAAGCCGTTGTCCGCCTGCAGGTCGGCATGCATGATCTTGTCGGCGTCGGCCCCTTGCGCGCCGTAGGAGCCGAACGTGTTCAGCGTCAGCTCCCCGCCGAAGACCCCCTGGTAGAACTCCATCGCCTGCCGGGCGTTGTCGAGGAACTGGATGTAGGGGTTGAGCGCGGCTGCCATGACCACTCCTTCACGTCGGCGGACGGAGGAGAGCCTAGTCCGCCCGCCGCGGTCCGGCTGCCGTGCGGCTGCCGCCACCTCCAGTCGCGGCTCCGTGCCAGGATTCGGGTATGCCGTCCGCCTCCGCCTTCGTCGCCACCGACCGTTCCGCGCGGTACGTCAAGCAGCTCGTCAGCCACTTCTCGGGCAAGGTCGATGCCGAGCTGGCCGGGGACAGCGCGACGTTCCGCTTCTCCTCCGGCACCGCGGTCCTGCACGCCGGGGAAGCCGGCATCCGCATCGAGGCGCGGGCTGCCAGCGAGGAGGAGCTGGCCCGCTTGCGGGACGTGGTCACGCGCCACCTGGTGCGCTTCGGCAACCGGGACGAGCTGACCGTGCAGTGGGAGGGGCCGGAGGGCGGCCGTTGACCACGGCGGTCCCCCGACAGTCGCTGCGGGCATGAGGCTGCACGGCACCGAGCCGCCCGCGGGTCCGTGGCGGGTCCAGCCCGTGGCGGAAGTGGCAGCGTGGCTGCGCACCCGGCTCGGGCACCCGCTCGCGCGCCCGGCCGTGCTCGCGGTCGATGGTCGCAGCGCGGGAGGCAAGTCCACGTTCGCCGACCTGCTCCGTCAGTGCGTTCCGCGGTCGTGGGTGGTGCACACCGACGACGTCGCTTGGTACCACTCGTTCTTCGACTGGGCGCCGCTTCTGGCGGCGGGAGTGCTGGAGCCGGTCCGCCGCGGCGAGCCGGTGAGCTTTCGCCCCCCCGGCTGGCAGCAGCGGAGCCGGCCGGGGGCCGTCGAGGTGCCGGCGGGGCTCGACCTGCTGGTCGTCGAGGGTGTCGGCAGCTCGCGCCGCGAGCTCACAGACCTGGTCGACGGCTCGGTCTGGGTGCAGTCGGACGCCGACCTGGCCCGTCGCCGCGGGGTCGCGCGAGACGGCGGGACAGCCGCCGCGGAGGACTTCTGGGCGGAGTGGGAGGGCCACGAGCTGCCCTTCCTGGAGGCCGACCGACCCTGGCAGCGCGCACTGCTCGTGGTGAACGGGACCCCGCCGGCGTCGCACGACGCCGCCCGGGAGGTCGCGGTCGCCGACGGGCCGCTGCACGGCTGACGTCGCCTGGCCCCGGCTCGACGGTGCGCTGGCCAGGCTCGACGGTGCGTCGCACGAGGCTCGACGGTGCGCTGGCCCCGGCTCGACGGCGCGCCGCGAGGCGGAGCCGGCCTTCAGCCGCGCGCGTAGTCCCCGGCGCGGGCGACCTGCTCTGGCGTCGGGCGGACCCCGGTGTAGAGCGCGAACTGGGCGGCCGCCTGCAACGCGATGACCTCCGTGCCGGTGATGACCCGCAGCCCAGCCTCCTGGGCCCGGTCCACCAGCGGGGTGACCTCCGGCATCGCCACGACCTCGAACACCGTCTCCGCAGCGTCCACGACCGATTTCGGAACCGGCAGGTCTCCCGAGGCCGGGCCACCCGACATACCGACCGGTGTGGCGTTGACGACCAGCCGCGGTCTCCTGTCGCCCAGGTCGCGGACCCAGCCGAAGCCGTACTGCCGGGCCAGGGCAGGCCCGGTGGTCTGGTTCCGGGCGACCACGACGCCGTCGGTGAAGCCGCCGTCGCGCAGCGCGGCCACGACGGCCTTGGCCATGCCGCCGCTGCCGATGAGCGCGAAGTCGCTGTCGGTGGGCACCTGGTGGTCCTGCAGCAGCGTCGCCACGGCGGTGTAGTCGGTGTTGTAGCCGGTGAGCCGCCCCCCGTCGTTGACGATCGTGTTGACCGAGGCGATCACGGTCGCGGAGCCGTCCATGCTGTCCATCAGGGGAATCACGGCCTCCTTGAACGGCATCGACACCCCGCACCCGCGGATGCCGAGGGCCCGGATGCCGCCGACCGCGGCGACGATGTCGGTGGTGGTGAACGCCTTGTAGACGAAGTCGAGGCCGAGCTCGGCATACAGGTAGTTGTGGAAGCGGGTGCCGATGTTGCTGGGGCGGCCGGCCAGCGACATGCACAGCTGCGTGTCCTTGGTGATCGATGCCGTCATGGGGTCATGCTGCCCCGCGGTGGGCCGGCTGGGCGGCGCTGCCCACGGAGGGAGACACTGGGGCCGTGATCACGATCGACCTGGCCCGCCAGCTGCGGGAGGCGGGACTGACGTGGACCCCGGCTGCCGGGGACCGGTTCGTGGTCGTCGACAAGGAGATGGACGACCAGGTCTTCGTCATCAGCGAGATGACGATCGACGTCCAGGAGCTGCCCGCCGGCCGGATCATGAAGTTCAACGGCACCACGGAGTGGGCGCTGGACAGCGTGGACGAGCACGAGGTCGTCTGGCTGCCGCGGGAGGACCAGCTGCGGGGTGCGCTGGGGGAGCGGTTCCGGTCCCTGGAGACGGTCACGGGGGGCTTCGCGGTGGCGCTGGTCGATGTCGAGCAGCGGCTCGTGGACATCGACGCCGAACGTGCGTACGCGCGTGCTCTCCTGGCGGTGATCGGCGGCAGTGACTAGCCGGTGACCGGCCGGCCGGTATGCCGCGAACGGCGCCGGGAGCCGGCCTCCCCTACGCTGCCTGACGTGACCGAGCCGAAGTGGTTCCACCGGGCTGTCGTGTACCAGATCTACCCCCGCAGCTTCGCCGACTCCGACGGCGACGGCATCGGGGACCTGCGCGGTGCGCTGGGCAAGCTCGACTACCTGGCCCGGCTGGGGGTCGACGTGGTGTGGCTGTCACCGGTCTACCCCTCCCCGCAGGACGACAACGGCTACGACATCAGCGACTACCAGGACATCGACCCCACGTTCGGCTCACTGGAGGTCTTCGGCCAGCTGCTGGACGCGGCGCACGAGCGCGGCATCAAGGTCGTGATGGACCTGGTGGTGAACCACACCTCCGACGAGCACGCCTGGTTCGTCGAGAGCCGCTCGAGCAAGGACTCGCCCAAACGCGACTGGTACTTCTGGCTCCCCGCACGGGAGGGGTTTGCCGCGGGCGAGCCGGGGGCCGAGCCGACGGACTGGGAGTCCTACTTCTCCGGCCCCGCGTGGCAGCTGGACGAGACCACCGGCGAGTACTACCTGCACCTGTTCTCCCGCAAGCAACCGGACCTCAACTGGGAGAACCCGCAGGTCCGTGAGGCGGTGTACGCGATGATGCGGTGGTGGCTTGACCGTGGGGTGGACGGCTTCCGGATGGACGTCATCGACCTCATCAGCAAGTCCTTGCCGCTGAAGGACGGGGACACCGTCGGCTGCGGTCCGCGGATCCACGAGTTCCTCCACGAGATGCACGAGCAGGTGTTCGCCGGGCGTGCGGGCGACTACCTGACCGTCGGGGAGATGCCGACGGCCACCATCGAGGATGCGCGGCTGTTCACCGACCCCACCCGGGGGGAGGTCGACATGGTCTTCCAGTTCGAGCACGTGGGGCTGGACCAAGGCCACGAGGGGAAGTTCGACATCCGGCCGATGTCGTTGGTGGCCTTCAAGGACAGCCTCGGCCGGTGGGACGCGGGGCTGGCCGGCGTGGGCTGGAACAGCCTGTACTGGAACAACCACGACCAGCCACGAGCGGTCTCCAGGTTCGGCTCCGACGGCGAGCACCGGGTCGCCTCGGCGAAGGCGCTGGGCACGCTGCTGCACCTGCACCGTGGAACGCCGTACGTCTACCAGGGCGAGGAGCTCGGTATGACGAACGCGCCCTTCACGACGATCGAGGACTTCCGGGACATCGAGTCGCTGAACTACCACGCCGTGGCGATCGCGCGCGGGTCGGATGCGGAGTCGGTGCTCACCGGGCTGCGGTACATGGGACGGGACAACGCGCGGACACCCGTGCAGTGGGACGACGGCCCGCACGCCGGTTTCACCACCGGCACGCCGTGGATCCCGGTGAACCCCAACTACGTCGAGATCAACGCGGCCGCCCAGGTGGACGACCCGGACTCGGTGTTCAACCACTACCGCCGACTCATCGCGTTCCGCCACGAGGAGCCCGTGGTCGCCGAGGGCGACTTCACCATGCTGCTACCGCAGGACGAGCAGGTGTATGCCTTCACCCGGCGGCACGAGGGGACCGAGCTCCTGGTGGTGGCCAACTGCTCGGACGAGCGTGCGGAGGTGCCGCTCGTGCAGGACTGGGCGGACGCCGAGGTGGTCATCGCCAGCGGCGGGGACTCCCAGCGAACAATTGCCTTCAGCCCGTGGGAGGCCAGGGTGTACCGTCGC
This sequence comes from Dermatophilaceae bacterium, assembly GCA_035689185.1. Lineage (GTDB taxonomy): Bacteria > Actinomycetota > Actinomycetes > Actinomycetales > Dermatophilaceae > DASSLY01. Next base: position 84,407 of record DASSLY010000021.1, on the reverse strand, counting down.
GTGGTCTGAGGCCGCTGGGACGGAGCCCGCATGGCAGAGGAATCCCGTAGCATCCGGCTGATCCGGCCCGAGGACCTGCTCGTCCTCGATATCACCCTGGTGAACCTGGCTCCCGGCGGCGATGGACTGCTGCGGGCCGTGGACCCGGCCACCCCAGCCCGCCTGGTGATCGGCCTGCCGCCGCAGCACGTCGCGGAGAGTGCGTTCCTGGAGTTCCAGACGTGGAACCAGCCGGCCGGTCCGCCGCCGGTGCGCGCGGTCGCCGCGGAGCCCAGCCGGCTCGCCTTCGACGTCCCGGCCGACGGGCCGGGCATCCCGTTCACCGTGGCGGGACTGCTGGACTGGGCCGGCCTGCAACCGGCGCTGGCCCCGAACGCGCTGCCACCGGGGACCGCCGCCGGCCCGCGACCCGCGGCGCCGGCAGCCGACGTCACCGCGCTGGAGCTGCCCTACCGGCTGGTGCTGTCACCGGTCACCGACGCCAGCTGGCGGCACCGCACCGAACCCTTCGTCGTCGACGGCGTCGCGGAGCTGTGGCACACGCGGCTGGCCGGCCCCGCGGAATCGGCGCCCCCGGTGCTCCTGCGGGCCATCCACGGCAGGCTGACGGACCCGTTCGTGTCCTCCCTGGCGGTGCGCGAGATCGCCGACCTGGTCACCCTGACCGGCGACTTCGGCAACGGCCCGAAGTCGTTCACCGAGCTCGGGATTCCGCTGCCCCTGTGGCGAATCTGGGTCCGCCGGGTAAGCGAGTTCGGACAGCCCGTGGTGCCAGCGCCGGCGACGTTGCGCGCGGAGCGCCTGCTGCTCACCTCGCTCGGCGCGACCGCGCACATCCTCGGCAAGTTCGACTTCCCCCGAGATACCCAGAAGCCGGCGGACCTGGAGCAGCTGGGCGTCACCGTGCCAGTCGTCCAGCAGTACGAGCACATCACCGGACTGGGGCGGGACCAGTACGTCAAGGTGGTCCGCCGCGGCTGCCTGGACACCGGCCACCGGGCATCGATCGTGAAGATCACCGAGCGCCGCTTCGAGCCGGTCTCCCTCGGCTCGGAGCCCGGCCCGCACGGTCCGGTCGGCGTCTTCGGCACGACCGCGTACCTGCGGCAGTACTTCCGGGTCGTGGTGCAGCAGCCGTTCCTCGACTACCGCCCCATGCACGGCGGCTACCCGCACGACAGCCGGGAAATGCCGCTGCGCACGATCGCGCTGCGCACCCTGGAGACCCCGAAGATCGACCTGGACATCGACCTCACCGACGAGATCACCCCGGAGCAGATCGAGCACGCGCTGAGCACGCCGTTCTGGATCAGGTCGGACCACAAGCCGGTCCCGTTCGACTTCGACAGCACCGACTGGGAGGGGCGGACGGTCAGCGGGACCAAGGCGATGATGTTCATCCCCTACCAGGCGGTCAGGGGCACCGACGCGGTCATCGCAGCCTTCAACGGCTCACCGCCCGGCGCCCGCACCGCGACCCTGCACGCGCAGCAGCTGGCGCTCGCCGAGCCGGTGCCGGGCCGGCCCGACGCCACCAGCGCCCCGACCGAGTACCTCACCTTCGACCTGGTCAAGGTCACCAGCTCGGCCGGTATGCCGCGCGACTACCTGCCCGGCTGGCTGCCTCAGGCACTCACCGCCGGAGTCCACCTCGAGCCGGTCGAGCAGCTCACCGGGTCGGCCCGGACGGTGGAGCTGCGGCTGGCTGCGGTCTACCTGGACCACGGTCTGGACCCGGGGGCGAACCCGGCGGCGATGTATGCGGCATACCCGGCGGTCCCGTTCGCGGTGCGCGCGGAGACCGGCGGGGGCGTGGCCGCGCCCGCCCTGCAGCTGGACGCGCTGTCCGCCACCCAGGGCGTGATGCCCGCGGCCATGGCGACCGGCGTGGACCAGAACGTGCTGAAGGCCCTGCTCGCCGGGATGAAGCTGTTCGGCACCGTCGACCTGGCCTCGCTGCTCGCCCCCATCCCGCCGCCGGTGGCCGCGGCCGACCCGGCGCTGCTGGCGGAGGCGGACCTGGACCGGCTGCTGGCGGACCCGACGGCGCTGGTCCGCGTCCCGATCGTGCGGACCCGGCCGGTGCCGGACGCCGCCGGGGTGCCCACCGCGACGCTGACCCGGATGCTGTGGAAGCCGGCGCTGCTGCCGATGCCCGACGTCACGCCGGCCTTCGAGCTGGGCCAGGCCCAGTTCGTGCTCGACGTCCGCACCGTCACCCGGCTGGACGGCTCGGCGCCGGAGACCACCATCCGCGGCGAGCTGCGCGGCTTCTCGCTGACCTTCGCCGGCGTGGTCCGGGTGTCGATGGGGACGCTGCGGTTCCTGTCCCTGCCTGGGCGCAAGCCGGACATCACGGCCGAGGGCGTGGGCCTGGACTTCGTCGGAGCGTTGCAGTTCGTCAACACCATCCGAGACCTGATGCCGGCCGACGGGTTCAGCGACCCGCCGGCCATCACGGTCACTCCGGAGGGGATCTTGGCCGGCTTCAGCCTGGGCATCCCCACCGTGGGCGTGGGGGTCTTCTCGCTGCAGAACCTCAACCTCTCGGCCGCGCTGTCGCTGCCGTTCGTCGGCAAACCGGCCGGGCTGCGGTTCGCGCTGTCGGAGCGGCACCACCCGTTCCTCGTCACGGTCACGCTGTTCGGAGGCGGCGGATTCTTCGCCCTCGGTGTCAGCGCGGCCGGGGTGGAGGAGATCGAGGCGTCGATCGAGTTCGGCGGCAACGTCTCGCTCAACCTCGGCGTCGCCAGCGGAGGCGTCTACGTCATGGCGGGGGTCTACTTCGCCATGTCGGCAACCAAGGGGACCGAGCTCACCGGCTACCTGCGCTGCGGTGGCTACCTGTCCGTGCTCGGGCTGATCAGCATCTCGCTGGAGTTCTACCTGGCCTTCACCTACCGGGACAAGGGCGGCGGCCGCAGCGAGATCTGGGGCCAGGCCAGCCTCACCGTCTCGGTGAAGGTCGTCTGCTTCAGCACCAGCGTCACCCTGTCCGTCGAGCGACGCTTCGCCGGCGCCGCCGGTGACCCCACCCTGGAGCAGGTCATCGACGAGTCCGACTGGCAGGCCTACTGTCTCGCGTTCGCGGAGGAACCGGCATGACCACCGAGCAGCGGCTGCAGTGGGTGTGCGTCCCGGCCGGGGTCCTGGGCGACGGCCGGCTGCGTGTCTGCGTCGTGATGGCGCCGCGGCTGCGCAGCGACGAGGGGAGGACCCTCGCGCTCTACCCCGACCTGCTCGACTGGCCGGCGACCGTGTCCGCGGCCACGTTCACGTTGACAGCGGAGGGCGTAGGCGTGCCGTGCGAGGTGATCGGCGACCCGCCCGAGACCGCGCTGTGGACGGCGCTGTTCCCGGCCGCGACCCCGGTCAACCCGTACGCCTTCGCCGACTACGCGGACCGGCCGCTGGTGTCCTTCGCGGTGATGGAGGTGCTCGCGCAGCTACGGCGGCTGTACGCGCGGACCGCGGCCGCCTCACCGGACCGGCTGCCGCCGACGCGCACGGCGCGCGACGTCGAGCCCCGGCGGCCGGGGCTAGACGAACTGCTGTCGGAGGTGGTGCGGCCGGGGCAGTCCGTCTACGGCGAACAGGTCCGCGCCCTGGGCACGGCCGGAGCTGCGGAGCACTTCCTCGCCGGGGCGCGCGCGGAGGCCGTCCGCCGCAGGCGCACCGGTGACCGAGGTGGCGACCCGGTCGAACCGCTCACGGCCGGAGCCGTATTCGAGGTGGAGCGGGCCGCACTGTTCCACTCCTCGCCGGACACCGAGCCTCGGGAGATGCCTGGCGACGGCGAGCACTACCTGCGGACCGTGGACTTCCACCAGATGCTCAGCGCGCTCGGCGACCACCCGGGCCTGCTGCGCAGGCTTGGACTGGTCATCGACCTCGCCGTGGCGGACCTGCCCGCCGCAACCGGGTTCATCGCCGCCGCACCGGTCTTCGCGCCGGTGGACGACACTGTCCGACGCGAGCACCTGGCCCACCAGACGGCATACCTGGTCCAGGGCGGCAGGTTCGTGACCGCCCGGCAGTCGCCCGAGCCGGAGGTGCCGGAGGGCCTGCTGCCGCTGCCGGCAGCCGCGTTCGGCGTGTCCCAGGTGGACGTCGACGGCGCGGCGCTGAAGTCGCTGGCCGTCGCGGCCACGATGACCCAACCGTCGCCGGCGGCCGGCGGGCCCGGGCTGCACCAGCCGGACACGGCCGGCCTGCCCGCGCTGCGCACCACGGGCCTGTCGTTGGTCAACACCGGCCGGGCCGCCGCGTTGCAGGGCGAGTTCACCCGCAACCTGGCCGTGAACACGGCGATCGACGCTGGCCCGACCCGGCTCTACGCCGAGGACCTGGTCCGTGGCTACCGGCTGGACGTCTTCGACGACACGACCGGCGGCTGGCGGTCGCTGCACGAGCAGACGGTGACCGCGACCGCCCAGCGGTACGCCGGCCAGGCGGCGGAGCTGCCCGGAGAGGGGCAGCTCCAGGTCAGCCTCACCGGCCGGCTCACCCCGCCCGGCCAGCAGCCGGACCCGGACGGCGAGCTGTACGCCCACGAGGCGCTGGTGACGTGGGACGGGTGGAGCCTGTCCGCACCGCGGGCAGGCGCCGCGTTGTCCCGTCACCCGGACGCGCCCGACCCGGCCCGGCCGGAGACCCAGCCGGCGAAGGTGGCCAACGACCCGCACACGGCCATGGGCCTGTCCCTGTCCTCGACCGCCGTGCCAGGATCGTTGCCGCGGCTGCGGTTCGGCCGCTCCTACCGGCTGCGGCTGCGCGAGGTCGACCTGGCCGGGCGGGGACTGACCGTGGCCGAGGCGACCGGGCTGCTGGACGCGGGAGCCGCCGGGGACCTGGCTGCCGACGCCTACCTGCGGTTCGAACCGGTGCCCGCGCCGGCGGCCGTGCCGTACACGGCATACGGCGAGGGAGCCTCGCTGCACCGGCTGGTGGTGCGCAGTGACGTCGGGCTGGACCCGGCGGGGTATGCCGAGGCGTTCAACGCCGAGCACGCGGGAACCCACCCCGGGTATGCCGCTGTGGACGTCCGCCACATCGCGCCGCCGAAGGCGTCCTACGAGCTGGTCGAGAAGCACGGGCTCTTCGACCTGGCCATCGGATCGGACGGGACTCCGCCGACGCCGGAGCGGGTGGCCGACATCGCGGCGGCGTATGCGGTCGCGCGGCGGGAGAGCGGCAGCTTCGACGACCCGGACGCGCCCGGCGCTGAGGTCGTGACGATCCCGGCAGCCGGGGGCGGCGGCGAACGGTACCTGATCCACCGCGTGGACCAGCTCGAGCTGCCTTATCTGCCAGATCCGCTCGCGGTAGGAGCGGTGTTCTTCGGGCTGCCCGGCCAGCCTGCGGGGGAGCCGTTCGTGGTGCCTTTCGACGGCCCGACCTGGCACCAGGCACGGCCGTTGCGGCTGCAGCTGGCTGACGGGACAGGGCCGCCCACGTGGGACGAGGGCTCCCGGCTGCTGACGGTGCGGCTGCCGCAGGCCACGACGGCGCGGGTGCTGATGGCCTCGCAGCTGGACCGCCTGGACCTGATGGGGATGCTGCGCTGGTGCGAGCAGGAGCTCGCCGGTGGCGAACTCGACCGCGTCGTGGAGGCGATGAAGGCCAATCGCTGCTGGTTGACGACGCCGTGGCACGAGCTCGAGCTGGTGCACGCGGTCCAGCACCCGCTCGTGGTCCCGGACGTGACCGACCTGCGGGTGAACAGGTCCGTCGGGCAGACGTTCGCCGACCTGCGGGCGGAGGTGTTGGTAGACCCGCCGAGCACGGAGCGGGTCGACGTCGGCGCCACGTGGACCGACCCCGTCGATGACGTCCGAGATGAAGCGCCGCGCGAACTAGCCTGTACCACAACGGTTCTCCGTCTACCTTTGGCTACTGTCGCGGCGGTGCGCGACGACGGCCAACCGGCCGGCTACCTGCTGCGCGACCGGCGGCTGCTGACCTTCGACTCCGGCGTGGCCAGGGAGCTGGGCTGGCAGCAGCCGCCGGCGCACCAGTTCGGCGACACCAAGTATCGCCGGGTCAGCTACACGGTGACCGCCACGACGCCGTTCCGCGAGGACTTCCCCGTGTCCTGGATCGACCAGCCGGACCGGCTGAGCGTGGCCAGCGCGCCGATCGCCGTCGACGTGCCGAGCTCGGCCCCACCGAAGCTGCCGGACGTGCACTACCTGATGCCGACGATGGGCTGGAGCCAGGCGCAGGAGGGTGACACTGCGGTCAGTCGCCGTCGAGGCGGGGGCGTGCGCGTATGGATGGGGCGCGGCTGGTGGTCCTCGGGCGCCGGGGAGCTGCTGGGCGTCGTCGTGGGCAGCGACGTGATCTCGCCCAAGGGCGCGGACTACCCGTTCGTGTCGCTCGTGGGGCAGGACCCGACCCGGGCAAGCGCTCCGCTGCGCAACTTGCGAGCCGCCAGCTTCCGCGGCGACCCCGTGGTCGCCACCGGCGTGGAGCTGGTCGGCGCCCCGGTGGGGCCGGTCACGGTCGTGGCGTTCGAGCCCCGGTATGACGCGTCGACCCGGAGGTGGTTCTGCGACGTCGACATCGACACGGGCACGGCATACCAGCCGTTCCTGCGTCTCTCGCTGGTGCGCTACCAGCCCGTGTCCTTGTCGCACTGCGCGGTCTCGGGAGTCGTCCTTGCCGACATCGTGCAGCCGGTGCCGGACCGGACCGCGACCGTGACCACCGGGGCGGACGACCCGTTGACGCGCACGGTGACGGTGGCCGGGCCGAGCTACACCGCCGTCCGCGGTCGCGGCGAGCTGCGCGCCGACGACGCGGCGCTGCCGGCGGTGACGGTGCAGGTGCAGCGGGCCGACCCGGCCGTGAGCGACGAGGCGCTGCGCTGGCAGACGCTGCCCGAGACCGTGGTGACACTGACGCGGACCGTTGCCGGCGCGGTGGCCACATGGACGGGCCAGGTGCGGCTGCCCGCCGACGGTGAGGCCGTCGAGCAGCTGCGGCTGCTCGTGGTCGAGGAGGAGCGCCTGCTCGCCGACGGGGCGACGCCGGGCGCCGAGCGGGTGGTCCCCCGGGTGGTGTATGCCGCTGCCTTTCCGCTCCGCTGACAGCCGGAGCTCAGTTCTCACCGCCGATGTCGACCTGGTAGGCCTCGTAGACCACATCGGACTCCCCCTGGCGGTGCCGGACCACGCGTCCGAGCAGCCGGGTGCCTTCGTCTCGGACCCGTGCCACCTCGGCCGCGCCGGTCCGGCCGTCCTGCTGCTCGACGTCCTCCAGCAGCGTGACAACGCCGTCGACCAGCTCGGCGTGCTGGCAGGCCAGCCGGCCGACCGCGCCGGCCAGCCGGGGCGCGGCACGCTGCACGTCGGCATACAGGCCTGGCGTCTGGCCGACGCCTTCGGTGAGCTCGATGTGCACGCGGAAGTCTGCGAGCAGCTCCATCAGTGCGGCGCGCACCCGCACCAGCCACAAGCTGCCGCGGCCGGGCGCGGGCGCGGCGAGCGCGGACTCAAGCGCGCTGGCGGAGTCCCGTAGCTCGGCGCGGTGGCGGCGGACCTGTTCCAGGGCGGCGGAGAGGCTCGTGGGCATGGCGCCTCCTCTGCTGACCGTCCGACATCCCATGGTGGTCGCCGGGAGGGGCCCGCGTCTACTGGGCGGGCACGGGCGTGGTCGCGCGGTCAGTAGCGGCCGCGCAGGACTGACAGGGCGGAGTGCGCGGGGTTGCCGTTGTCGTCCTGAAGGCTGACGTCGACGGCGTGGTACCTGCTCAGGATCGAGGAGTCGACGGTGAACGTCGCGTTACCGTCGGGGCCGACCACCCCCAGGGCCAGCATCTTGTTGGTGGCCGGGTCGAACAGCCACGCGTAATAGAACTTGCCGTCGCCGGCGGGTCGAAGGCCCTTGGTGGTGAGGGTCATCCGGGTGCCGTCGTCGGCGGAGGCCGCCATGGTCACCGTGCCCTGACCGGTGGAACCGGCAACTGCGGACAGCTGCGCCGCCCGGGTGGCCTCCTGGTCGCGGCCGACCGTGATGCCCACTGTCACGGCGATGACCAGGGCGGCGGCCGCAGCGACGCCGATCGCGGTGCGGGTGAGCAGCCTCCGGCGCCCGCGCGCCGGACGCAGCGCCGGCAGGGTCTCGGGGGCCTCGGCTTGCGGTACGGGCTGATCCTCGCGCAGGGTCCGGCTCGCAGCCAGCAGCGCCGCGTTGCCGCCGGCGAGGTCGACCAGCTCGGCGGAGCATTCGGTGCATCCGCGCAGGTGCTCGATGACGTCGTGGAGGGCGGCCCGGTCGAGCTCACCGCGCAGCACCGAGGGCAGCTCGGCGACAGCCTCGTCATGAGTCATCGGTTGTCACCGCCTTCAGCAGCCGGGGACTGCGCCAAGGTGTCCTCGCCGCGCAGCAGCCGGCCCAGAGCCTTGGTGCCGCGCGACATCCGCGCCTTCACCGTTCCGAGCGGGACGTCCAGCAAGGTGGAGATCTCGCGCTGGGTGCGGTCGCCGAAGTAGGCCAGCTCGAGCACCTCCCGCTGCGCGGCGGGCAGGGCGCCCAGGGCTGCCCGGACGTCGGCGGCCCAGGCGAACTGCTCCGCCACGTCCCGGCCGTCCTCGCCGACCACCTCCCGCAAGGCCTCGACCGGGATCACCACCGGCCGCCGCCGCCGCAGCGAGTCGACCGCGCGACGGTGGGCCAGGGTGAACACCCAGCCGGAGAAGCTGTAGCTGGGGTCGTACCGCCCGGCATGCCGCCAGACGTCCAGGAAGGTCCCTTGGAGCACGTCCTCCGCATCGTCCGGGCCTACATACCGGCGCAAGTACGACAGCACCACCCGGCCGTACCGGGCGTAGCACTCCTGGAGGGCGAGCTCGTCGCCGGCGGCGAGCCGCGCGCCGAGGTCACCCGCGTCCATGTCAGTCACTTCGAGAGCTTCCCGGCTCGCGGTTGCTCCGGCGGCACGATGTCGCCGGCGAGTATGCCGCAGCTGCCATCGACGGAGCCTGGCCGGCCGTGGCAGAGCCGGCCAGCACGGCGGTGAGGTCCTTGATCCGGCCGGCGACCGGGGACCCGACCGGACCACTCACCTGCCCACCGGCCCGACCAGGTGGGTGGCCGCTGGAAAGGGCGTGTCAGCGGCGCACCACGGCCGCTGCCACGCTCGCTTCGGTGTCTAGCCGGGGGTGGGGGCCTGGGGTGGGGACCGCGGCTTCAGCGACGTCGTCGCGGAGCATGAGCCGGTCCACGATCCGGATTCCTTGGGTCAGCATGTCCAGCAGCCGGGCGCCGGGATCGGCGACGCACGCGGTCGCGGTGCCCTCCACAGCGAGCGCGACGATGCGAGGGGCGCTCTGCGCCCGGAAGACGCGGTGGGACAGGCAGAGGTCGCGGGAGAAGCGCCGAGCCCAGGACCAGGCCTCCGGGGCAAGGCCGAGCGCGTCTCGGCTGGCCGGCCGGAGGTCGTCGGACGGACGGCTGTCCAGCTGGGCCAGCACCCGTTCGCAGGCCAGGATGCCGGCCGCGAGCACCCGTTGTCGCTCGGCGGCGACCACGGGCAGGGCTGCCTGGGCGCAGCTGAGGGCGATCTCGGCGTCGATACGGATGTCCTTGCCGTTTAACCCGATCACGTCCGGGATCAACGGGGCCAGCTGCTGCCGGTCGACGTCGCCGGAGTAGTCGGTGACCATCCGGGCGAGCTCGGCCAGCAGCGGGTGGGTGCACGCCGGGTGGTCGCTCCAGCGCTCGCCGGCGAGGAACGAGGCCATCTCCATGAAGCAAGCTCCCTTGCGCGGGCCGCGGTGGCGGCCGCGGGAGAGCACCGGAACAGCCCAGGGTGCTTGCATCGGTCGCAGCGAGCGGGTGAACCTCATGGTTGCCTCCAGCGCGTCATTGGCTCGCGTTACGACTTAGTGTGCGCTGGGTCCCCGGCCGCCGCCAAGCGGGGTCAGGCGTTGACGTTCAGCGTCACCTCGAAGACCGCCTTGTCGCCCCCCGTCGCCTCGACCTGGCACCGGTACGTGCGCCCGGCCTTGACCGCCTCGGCGGACAGGTCTGCGGTGAAGGTGAGGGTCAGCTCCTCGTTCGGCGCCAGGGTCGGCTGCGGGGGGTCGACCGTGAGGACCAGGTCGATCGGTCGACCGTTGCGGGTCGCGAAGGGGGAGGGGGTCAACTTCACCTTGCGGCGACGCGCCTGCTGGTTGGTCACCGTCGCGGTCGCCGTGGCCCGCCCGCCGAGCTTCCCGCTCATGCTGACCGGCACCTCTCGCCCGGAGGTCTCGGGAGCCTCGGCTGGCTCGGTTGGCTGTGGGGTGGCGGCGCGGCTGGGGTTGGTGAACGGGCGGGGCTCGGGACGCTCGGGGTGCCGGGGGGTGGCGGCGCGGCTGGGGTTGGTGAACGGCTTCGGCCGGCCTTGGCCGGTCATGGCCGAGGTGAGCTTCGCGCCCAGCTCGATGACATCGTTTGCGTAGTCCCGGCCCAGCTCGGACACGGACCTCCAGTAGCGTTCCCCCTCCTGGCCGACCGCCTCGACGTAGCTCCGCCCCGCCGTGGCCCCCTCTCCGGCCAGGGTGGCGCGTCCCAACTCCACCGCGTGGCGGATGACCCGGACGGGCACCAGCAGGGTTTCCAGCGCCACCTCGGTCAGTCGCGCCCGCTGCTCGTCGGCGTTCATCCTCGTGTCCTTTCCCGCTGGCGGTCACGCCTGATCGACTGGTCGAACGGGGTCGAACGGCGCGAATCTCCGAGATTGAGGCTACCGGTGCCACGACCTGCGAGCACAGTCGATTCCGCCGAGCATGGCTGGGTGGACGGGCTTGACCGCGTGCGCTGCCTATCGCCTGCGCTGCCGTGTGTTCAGGAGCGCGTCGGCCAAACGGGTCAGAACTGTTCGTCGGGCAGGGCGCGGCGCACGACCAGCCGGGTCCAGGCGCCGACGTAGACCCGGTCGTCCTCAGCCAGTTCCCGCCGCTGGCCGGGCTGGACCGGGTCGCTCGGCAGCGGGCCGCTCGCCGGGCCCACCCACGTGCCGTTGGAGGACTGCAGGTCCTCGACGAACCAGCGGCTCCCGTCGGTGGTGAGCTGGGCCTGGCGTCGGCTCACCCCGGTGTCCGCGGAGCAGTCGATGTCCGGGGTGATGTGCCGGCTGGCGGACGGCCGGCCGATAAGGACGCTCTTGCTCCGCAGGGGCACCACAACGGGCAGCCCGGCCGAGGGCATCGGCTCGTCGCTGGACTGCACGTCATACCAGTCAGGGTCCACCCAGACCTCGGCCACCCACTCCACGGGCGCCGGCAGCGGCGTCGGAGCGGCGGGTGCCGCGGGGGCAGACGTGCCCAGCCCTGTTGCGGTGACAGCGGTATCGGGGGCATCGAGGTCGAGCGACCCGCCCGAGGACGGCACCGCGGACTCGCCGACAGCCGCCGGGGTCTCCGTCGGCCGGGGCAGCGTCCCGGTGGTGAAGTCGTAACCGCACGCCTCGCAGAACAGCGCGTCCTTGGGGTTCTCGGCAGAGCAGTTCGGGCATACCTGCTGTCCGCCGCCGGCGGCTGGCGGCTGCGGTGCCGCTGGCGGCTGCGGTGCCGCTGACGGCTGCGGTGCCGCTGACGCCTCCGGGGCGGCGGCTTCCGGCGGCGCCGCGCCCGCGGCGCCGATCGGCATACCGCAGACGTCGCAGTAGTCGGTCGCCTCGCTGGCGTGCCCAGCGGGGCAGGTGACGCTCACTTCTTCACCCGGGTGGTCTTGGTCGACGCGGTGTCCAGGGCCATCTCGTCGAGCTTGTCAACGCCCCGCTTGAGCCGGACCGTGCCCGCCTCGGGATCCTCGATCTCGACCACCTTCTTCAGCCGGGTGGTCGCCTCCTCGTTGCCGGTCTGCGCGGCCAGCTGCACCGCCCGGCCCAGCTTGGCCGTGGCGGCTTCCTCGTCGCCGGCGGCCTTCGCGGCCAACCCGTCCTGGATGGCCGCGGCCAGCTCGGTCTGCCCGGTGTAGTGCGCGACCTCGGGGTTGATGCGCGCCGTGAGGGTGTCGTCGCCGGACCACTGCGCCTTCACCAGGCCCTGAGCCCGCACTTCCTCGCCGATGGCGAGCTGCACCCGGGCGGCCAGCTGCTCCTGGCCGATCGCCTTGGCGGGCAACCGGATTGCCACGTGGAAGTCACGGGACTCGTTGCCCCAGGATCCGGTCGGGTAGCCGCCGGTGAGGGCGTTCACCTCCTGCCGGCGCGAGGTCATGTCCTCCACCGTGGGGGCGACCTGCCGGACGAAAAGCACCTGGGCTCCCTGCGGCGCCCAGACCCGCAGCGTGGCTGCGGCGACACCGCGCCCCATCGAGGCCCGCATCAGCCGCTCGAAGGCGCCGGCGAGCTGGTCTGCGCTCGGAATCACGTCGATGGTGCCCATCAGCGCGTCGGAGATGCGACGCAGCTCGGCGACCTGCCAGTCGGCGCCGACGCCGCGACAGTCGGCCTCGAACCGGCCTCGGGCGTACTCGATGTTCTCGGTGAGCTGCTGCGGCGTCTCGTGCTGGTTCTCCCCGTCGGTGAGCAGGATCGCGTGCCTGCGCGCCAGCCCCGGCTGGGTGTCGAACAGCTGCACCGCCAGCCGCAGCCAGGTGCCCATCGCCGTGCCGCCGTCGGCCCGCAGCGACTGCACCGCCTGCTTGGAAGCAGCGCGGGTGGAGGCGTCCATCCGCGCGAGCGCGAGCCGGCCGGTGTTCGGAAACGCCAGCTGCGCCAAGTGGTTTCCGGCGATGACCGCGAACCACACGCCGTCGTTGACCTGGTCAAGGGCGGCGGCTGCGCCGCGTTTCGCCGCGCTGATCTTGTCCTCGCCGAACTGGGGTCCCATCGAGCCTGAGGTGTCGATGATGATGAGCTCGGCCGCGTCGCCAGCAGCACCTCCGCCGACGCTGCCCGCGTCGGTGCAGGTCACGGTCACGATGGCGTGCACGTCGGTCCCGCCGTCGGGCAGGAACTCGTTCTGGTACACCTGCGCGGTGAACTGGGCCATCAGCGTCCTCTCGCCTGCAATGTCCGGTATGCCGTGCCGCGTGCGTCTGCGGGGTTTGTGTCAGGGTACGTCCGGGGCGTCAGGCGAGGGGAGCGGCGGCTCGATGCGCGCCAGTGCCACAGTGATGTTGTCCTGACCCCCTTGCTCATTGGCCCAGTCGACCAATGCCTCGGCGAGGGCCACCGGGTCGCTGCCGGTGGTGGTCGCTGTCGTTCTCACCAGCGTGGCCAGGTCGGCCGCGCTGGAGCAGTAATTCCACAGACCGTCCGAGCACACCAGCACCCAGCCGGACTCGGTCAGCGTGGTCGTGGTGGTGGTCGGGGTGTGGTCCGGCGCGTCCGATCCGAGCCAGCGGGTGATGGCGTGCGCGCGCGGGCCGGTTTCGGCCTGCTCCCGGGACACGCCGGCGGCCATCTGGTGGGCCGCCCACGAGTCGTCGACCGTCAGCTGCTCCGCGACGCCGTCGTCCGGCAGCCAGTAGGCCCGGCTGTCCCCGACGCAGCCGGTGAGGAGAAGATCGCCCTCCAGCACGGCCGCGGCGAAGGTGCACGACGGCGGGTTGGCCGTGGTACCGGCCTGCGCCGTGTCGACGACCGCGGCGTTGGCCGCGTCCACCGCGGCGACCAGCCGGCTGGTGACCGCTGCGGCCACGGCGTCTGGGGTGCCGACCCCGCGGGCCTGGCTGGCGGTGAGCACGTCACGGGCGGCGCGGACGGCGGCGAGGCTGGCCACGTCGGAGTCCTCGGCGCTGGAGACGCCGTCGCAGACGATGAGCACCGCCCGGCGCTGGTCCCCCGCCGGGGCCGCCAGCGCCATCGCGTCCTCGTTGCGGGTATGACGCACACCCCGGTCGCAGGCGCCGCCGACCCAGGGGGCGGGCCGCTCGGTGAAGTGGTCGCGAGGCTTCGGTGCGCGGGCCCCGCACTGCTCGCAGTAGCCGTCCGCCGCGAACCTGCCCCCGCACTGGCCGCAGGTGGTCGGCACCGGGAAGCCGTCCGGGGAGACCGGCAACGCCTGGGTGGCGTCGACGGTGGCGTCGCCGGTGCCGTCGCCGGTGCCGTCGCCGGTGCCGGCGGAATCGTTGCGACCTGGTGCTCGCGTCGGCGCGGACATGAACGGAGCCGCATCCGGGTCCGCGATCGCCTCCTCGGCGGGCGCCGTCGGGGTCAGGCTGGCACCGCATGACTCGCAGAACGAGTCGCTGGCGCGGATCGCGGCCCCGCAGGAGGGACAGACCGACTCGGTGGGTGCTGTCGGCGTGGTCACGCCGGACCTGGTGACCCGGTCGGTCCTCGGCACGCTGACAGGCACGCTGACAGGGTCGGTCATCGGCTTGCGTACCGGGTCGGTCCTCGGTTCGCTGACGGGGGCGGTCATCGGCTCGCTGACGGGGTCGCTGACAGGGTCGGTCATGGGCTCGCTGACTGGGTCGCTGACAGGGTCGGTCATCGGATGGACCACGGGCGCACCCGGTTGGCGCTGTCGACCAGCCGGACCCGCTCCTCCCGCTTCGGCGTGCGCAGGGCCAGCTCGCGGTAGGCCGCCTCGAGCCCGGTCCGCAGCGCGGGCTCGGCTGCCGGGATGCCGGCGATGAGGACCGCGGGCTGGGCCCCCGTGGCGAGCACCTCGCCCAGCGCGGTGCGCAGCACGTCGACCGAGAGCTGGGCCCGGTCGACCGGGTCGATGATCAGCGACTCGATGCTGCGCATGGCCTCGGACAGGGCCGTCAGCCCGCGGCCGGAGTCCGCCAGCAGCCCGGCCCGGCGCCGACGGGCCCGGGTGAACGCCCGCGAGGTCGCCGGCACCAGGTCCAGCGCTTGCACCGCGCCGTCCAGGTCACCGCGGCCGGACCGGATGCGGGCCAGCCCGAACGCCGACGGGGCGATGTAGTTCGCGTCGGTCCGGGCGCAGGTCGTGTAGAGCGACTCCGCCACGTCCAGCTCCCCCGACTGCTCGCACGCCATCGCCAGGGCCAGTTTCGGGCCCAGCTCGCCCGGGACCTGCCCGTAGACGGCGTTGAACGCCGCCTGGGCTGCCTGGTGGTCGCCGCGCGCCAGACCGGAAAGCCCGGACAGCCAGACCGCCCGCCACTCCCACGGGTCCTTGCTCAGCAGCTCGGCCACGGCCTGCTCCACCTTGTCGTGCGCTCCCGCCTCCAACGCGGCCCAGGCGATCGCGAGCAGCACCTCGGCGGTGCGCTCACTGGTCACGGCCAGCTGCTGCAGGCGCTGCCTGGGGTCCTCGATGTTGACCGTGCGCAGCCAACCGGCCTGCGGGTCGGTCTCGTCGACCCGCAGCCTCGGCAAGTGGGTCCAGGCCAGCTCGTCGGTGGCCACCGTGGGCACGTCGAACAGCAGCGAGGAGGTGGAGTGGATCGCCGCACCAGCGTCCGGCTTGTCCGCCACCACCTCGCGCAGCACGCCCATCAGCTGGACGCGCATCTCGTCGGCCGAGGCGAACCGGTCCGCCGGGTCGGCCGCGCAGGCCTTGGCGAGCAGCCGGTAGAAGCTGTCGTACCGCTGGAACAGCGGGGTCTGGGCGACCGGAGGCAACGACGCGACATACGTGCTCTGGTAGCCGCGGAACTCCATCGTGAGGACCGCCAGGGTGCGCCCGACCGTGTAGATGTCCGAGGCGACCGAGGGCCCGGCGGCGGCCACCTCGGGAGCCTGGAAGCCGACCGTGCCGTAGATCGCGCTGTCCTCGTCGTCGGCCCGCCGGACCCCGCCCATGTCGATCAGCTTCACCCCGTCGCCGATCTGGATCAGGTTGTCCGGCTTGAAGTCGCAGTAGATGAGGTTGAGGTCGTGCAGGTACTGGAAGGCGGGCAGCACCTCGACGATGAAGGCGATGGCCTGGTCCACCGGGAAGGGGTTGTAGCGGCCGTTGTTCGCGGCCATCCGGTCCTTCAGCAGGGCCTTCAGCGAGGTGCCGCCGACGTACTCCATCACGATGTAGCCGGCGCCGTCGTGCTGGACGAAGTTGTAGATCTCCACGATGAGCGGGTGCTCGACCTGGGCCAGGAACTGGCGCTCGGCGATGGCCGCGGCCTGGGCGTCGGCGTCACCGGAGTTGAGCAGGCCCTTCAGCACCACCCACCGGTCGGAGACGTTGTGGTCCCGGGCCAGGTAGATCCAGCCGAGACCGCCGTGGGCGAGCGCCCCGGCGACTTCGTACTGGCCGCCGACCAGGTCGCCCGGGTGCAGCTTGGGGGTGAACGAGTAAGGGTTGCGGCACTTGGGACAGAACCCCTCCAGCCGCCCGGGCTGGCCGTCGCGGGACCGGCCGACCGGCGAACCGCAGCTGGGGCAGAACCGCTTGTCCTCCGCGACCACCGGGTCGGTCAGCATCGCCTTGGCGGCGTCGACCGGCGGCACCGGCGGCACCGTGGTCAGTCCTGCGCCGAGCCGAGCTCCGCGCAGCCGGGCCGAGCCGGTGCCGACCCGGCGCGTGGTGCCGGTCGAACCCAGCCGGGCCGAGCCGAGCGCGGTGGACGCCAACCTGTTGGACGCGCGCGACAGCGTCGACGGTGAGGCGTCCACCCCGGCCGGCAGCGGCGCCGAGGACCGCACCGACGGCCGCGCCGCCGCCGACGGCGGGTCGGATAATGCGACCGCGGGTGTCGCGGCCGACCTGGCCGAGGCGGCGCCGTCAGGTGCCGGGGTGCCGCAGACGTCGCAGTAGCCGTCGACGTAGGTTCCGCGACAGCCGGGCTGGATGCACCGGGCGGCCGGCGCAGGGGCTGGGGCGGGGGCCGCGGGAGAGCCGCAGACGTCGCAGTAGCCGTCGACGATGCTGCCCGTGCAGCCGGGCTGGGTACAGCGCTGGCCCGTCATGGGTGCCCTCCCGAGGCGGTGAGGAACGCCTGGTATGCCGCGACGAGGGCTCGCGCGCGAGAGAGGTCCGTCGGGCGGGTGGCGAAGACGGCGCGGGCGCGCCGGAGCATTTCGTCCAGGTCGCCGCGCGCGCCGGTGGACAGCTGCCCCTGGGCGGCCACTTTCGCGGCATACCCTTCCAGCCGCCCGGCGAGCTCGTCGCGCTCGTCGATCGCCGACTGGTATGCGGTCTGGGCCTGGCCGAGTGCCCGGGACACGGCGCCGAGGCGGGTGAGGTAGGACCCGAGGGCGGCCGGGTCGTCGGGGACCGGGCCGAGCGCCGCGACGTCCGGCACGGCCAGCCGCGGCGCGGGCTCGACCTCGGCGACGCAGCGCGCCGCCAGGGCCCGGACGGCGCAGCCACGGGCCTGCAGCTCGCCGCGCTGGGCCCGGGCCAGCGCCATGTCGCGGGCCGCGTCGACCCGGTTCGCGGCCGCCACGATGAGGTCCCGCTCCGCGCGGGCGGTGTCGGCGTCGAGCGGGCCGAGCAGGCCGCCCACGTCCGCGCCACGCCTGGCGCGCTCGGTCACGTCGGTGACGCGCCGGTCCAGCTGCTGCAAGGTGTCCGCGGCGGCGGCGCGGGACCGGGCCGGCTCGCGGTCGACGAGGTCGCGGATCCGCTCGACCGCCGCCCGCAGCTCCCGGACCCGTTGCGCGGTGTCCTCCGCGTCGGCGTCGATGCCCAGCCGCGCGCGCAGCGACCCCGCCAGCGCGTCGGACAGGCGGCAGGCTTCGGGCAGGGACAGCGACAGGGCGCCCGCCTGGTTCACCACCGTGCCGGCCCGCGCCGCGAGGTTCGGCTCCAGG
Organism: Dermatophilaceae bacterium; assembly: GCA_035689185.1. Lineage (GTDB taxonomy): Bacteria > Actinomycetota > Actinomycetes > Actinomycetales > Dermatophilaceae > DASSLY01. Next base: position 66,739 of record DASSLY010000021.1, on the reverse strand, counting down.
GTGGCGTCGAGCCGGCCCCAGACCAAGGTGGAGAGCCGCTCCAGCTCGACCGGGCCCACCCGGCCGGAGTCCCAGCTGGCGAGCAGTAGGTCGTGCCGGTCGGCGACGGCCTTCCACAGCGCCATCGACAGCAGGATGTCGGCGGTGAGCTGGTCGCCGCTGGCATTGGCCGGTGTCGCCGCCTGGGCGGCCTGGTCGAGCCGGTCCAGCTCCGCCCGGCGCTGGTCCCGCCAGCGGCCCAGCGCTTCGAGGTAGCGCAACAGCTGGGCCGGCTGGAGCGCGACGCCGAGCCGGCCGGGCGCCTCCGGCGCGGTCGCCTTCGCCGGGGTCAGCAGGCTCACGGGGTGCGCCCGTAGACCGCGGCCGGGGGGGCCGGCGCGGGGCCGAGAGCGCCCGCCAGCCAGGTGTTGTACGCCCTGGTCCAGGTGCCGTCCCGCTTGGCCCGCTCGAGCACCGCGTTGACGAACCGGACGAACTCCGGGTGCGAATTGGCGATGCCCAGGCCGTACGGCTCGACGGTGAACGCCTTGGCCGCGGTCACCTTGGCGTAGGGGTCCTGCGCCGACAGGCCGGCCAAAACCGTGTCGTCGCCGGTGATCGCGTCGATCTGGCCTTGCTGCAGCAGCACCAGGCAGCCGGTGTGGGTGGCCGCCGCGACCGGGATGACCCCCGCGAAGTCGCCGATCTTGGCCAGGCTGGTGGAGCCGGCCGGCGCGCACACCCGCTTGTCCTTGAGGTCGGACAGGGTCTGCGCGCGGGACCCGAGCGGGACGAGCACCTTCTGCCCGGACCGGTAGTACTCGGCGGAGAACGCGATCTGCTGCCACCGGGCGCAGGTGATGCTGAAGTTGCGGGCCACGATGTCGACCGTCCCGTTGGCCAGCACGGGGATCCGGTCCGCGGCGGTGATGACGCGCAGCTCGATCCGGCTCGGGTCGCCGAAGATGGCGTCGGCGACCAGCCGCAGCATGTCGATGTCGAAGCCCTCGATCTGGCCGGTGAGCGGGTTGCGGGCGCCGAGCTGCAGCGTGTCGGCGGACACGCCCGCGATGAGCCGGCCGCGCGCTCGGATCGCCTGCATGTAGCTGCCGGCCGGAAGGTCGCCGGGTCCGGGCAGTCCGTCCGGCTGGTATGACGCCGTCGGGTTGGCGCACGCGGGAGCCGCCCCGGTCGTGGTCGAGGTCGTCGGCGCGGGCGTGGACGAGGCCGGCAGCGGGGTGGCCGGGTACACCCCGCCGCTGGAGCAGCCGGCCAGCAGCGCAGCCAGGGAAGCTGCAGCGGCGACCAGCCGCGTTCTCACCGGTACTCCTCCAGCCGCAGCGAGACGCCATACCAGGAGCCGACCGCAGCCCCCAGGCCGGCGAGCAGGCCGAGCCACCCGAGGAACGGCAGCAGCCGGCGCTGGTCGGCGAGGCTGGCGGTGAACTCGCGTCCGGCGGCGGTGAGGGCCTGTCCGGACGCGGTGTCGTAGCCGTCGAAGGCGGCGTTGGCGCCAGTGGCGGCCGCGGTCGTGGCCAGGGTGACCGCGCGGTTCCAGTCGCCGCCGTCGTCCAGCGTGCGGACCTGCCGGTGCACCTCGGCGTACCGCTGCCAGGCGGGCGCGAGGCGGGTGCTGCGGGTGCCGTCGTCCACCGCCTGGGAGCCGGCGAGGGCGATGGCGGCGCGGGCCTTCCACGCCGCCTCCTGGGCAGCGCCGGAACCCCGGTTGATGAGGGTGAGGCTCTCGTTCGACTTGGCGTCGAAGGCGGCGATCCGGGCCTGCGCCGCGTCCAGCGTCCGCTGGTAGGTGGTCCGCTGGGCGGTGGCGACCGCGGTCGAGACCGAGTTCAGCAGGGACCACCCGGCGACCGCGACGGCGACCACCGCCACCGCGCCGACGGTCAGCGGCAGGTTGAGGACCCGCTTGGTCCGCCGGGCCAGCCACACCGCGCTGATGACCACCACCGCCACGAAGGCCAGCAGCGCCGCGACCAGCCACAGTTGCTGCCGGCCGGCCGCGCCGGTCTCGTCGGTGGTGCGCGCCTGGTTGGCCTCCAGCAGGTTCGACAGCAGCGGCAGCGCCTGCGCCCGCAGGTCGGCACTGGCGATGCGCAGGTACTGCGCGCCCACGGGCAGGCCCTGCCGGTTGTTGGCGCGGGCCGACTCGACCAGGCCGGTGTAGCTGACCAGCGTCTGGTTCAGCGCCGCCAGGGCGCGCCCGTCGGCCGGTTGCGCCCGAGCCGCCTCGGCGATCAGGGTCGTGGCCTGGCCGACGGCCGCGGTGTAGTCGGCCCGGACGGCGGCCGGCTCCAGCCCGCCGACGAGGAAGGCGTTGGTCGCCGCGGCGTCGGCGCGCATCAGGTTGGTGTTGATCGCCTGGATCCGGATCAGCTGCGCGGCGTTGGCCTCGGCGTAGCCGAGACCCGCGTCCACGTTGCGGAACACCAGGCCGGCGACCAAGCCGAAGGCGAGCGAGGCGAGCACGCTGGCCACCGCGGCGAGCCGCAACCGGCCGGGCGTGCCGGCCAAGGCTCGCTGCACGGTCCCGGCGGCACGGCTGGTGCGGGCCTTGATGGTCGGCGGCGGAGGCGCCGCCGCCGTGGTCAGGCCGGCGGGGATGCCGGTGGCGCGCGCCTGGGCCGGAGTCACCGTCTGCTGTTGCGTGGCTGGCGCCTGCGTCACGTCGTCCCCCCTAGGTCGTCCTGCTGCTCAACGTCGGCTTGCCCGGTTGCGTGCCCGACGTCGCGGTCCTCCAGGTCGTGCAGCTCGAGCTGACGCAACTGCGCGGTGCTGGGCGACGCGACGTCGCGCAGGCGCCACGCTTGCCGGCCGATCGCTGCTTCCAGGGTGTTGCGGGCGTACCGGCCGTTGCCGAAGCTCGGACCGCGCGGGGCCGCGGCCAGCAGTTCGCGGAAGCGTTGATTGGCGCCGTCGGTGAGCTCGTAGTCGGCGGCGGCGGCCAGGCTGGTGAGGATCTGGTGGATCTGCTCGTCGGTGTAGTCCTCGAACTCGATCGTTGTCCGGAACCGGCTGGCCAGGCCAGGGTTGGTCTCGATGAACCGTCGCATCGGAACGGGGTAGCCGGCCACGATGACGACCAGGTCGTCGCGCCGGTCCTCCATCTCCTTCACGAGCGTGTCCACCGACTCCTGACCGTACTGGTCCCCGGCCAGGGAGTACGCCTCGTCGATGAACAGCACCCCGCCGCCCGCCCGCGCGACCACCTCCGCGGTCTTGACCGCGGTCTGGCCGAGGTAGCCGGCGACCAGCTCCGAGCGGTCCACCTCGGTGAGGTGGCCCTTGCTGAGCAGGCCCATCGCCGCGTAGATGCCGCCGACCAGCCGGGCCACGGTCGTCTTGCCGGTCCCCGGGTTGCCGACGAAGACCAGGTGCCGGGTGATGGTGGCGTTCTTCAGCCCGGCGTCGCTGCGCAGCTTGGCCATCCGCAGCAGCGCCACCTGCCGGTGCACCTCCCGTTTCACCCGGTCCAAGCCGATGAGCGAGTCCAGCTCGGCGAGGAGCTCCTCGACGGTCCGGGCCGGCGCCTTGTCGGAGCCTGGCAGGGCCTCGGGCCCCCCGGAGTTGTCAGAGCCTGGGCGCGTCATGCCCCGCTGTGGTTCTGACAACTCGGGGGTGGTCTCGGGACGCCCGGAGTTGTCGGAGCGTGGGCGCGTCAGGCCCCGCCGTGGTTCTGACAACTCGGGAGGGACGGCGCGGAGCTGGGCCGCGGCGGCGACCGAGGCGTTGCCGACCACGCGCATCGTCGGCTCGCCGAGGTCGCAGGCCGCGCTCGCCACCTCGGCCAAGGCCTTGGCGTATGCCGCCGCCCTCGCCGACTCGGTGGCCGCCAGCTGCGCGAGCGTCGTTGTCGGGGCCGCACGCCAGCGCCGGCCCCGGACGGCGGCGTCGAAGAAGTCCTGCGGCGAGGCGCCGTCCACGACGTGCGCCCAGTCCTGCGGTGCCCCCGGTGCGGACTCGGCCACGGCGGCAGCCAGCGCCAGCGCCTCGTCCCGCGCCGCCTGCGGGTCCAACCCGGCGCTGACGGCCAGAGCGACCACGTCGTCGACCGCGCCGCGGACCGAGAGAGGGCTGGCCTGGCTCACGTGCCAACTATGGCCGATGCCTCCTCCGATGCCCCCGGGCGGCCGCTGCCGTGCCCAGACCCCGCCACCATTACGTCACGACTCCGCGGGCGATCCCAGCTCTGCAGCCCCCGGGAAATCCGGTGCCACCCGGCCTCCGCCGACCCGGGCCAGGCTCAGCGTGCCGAGCGGATACCGGTCGCGCCGACCAGGTCAGCCCGGGGTCGCCGGCGGCGGTTGCAGTTGCTGCTGGTCCGGCTGGTCCGGCACTGGCAGGGAGGAGTCGATGGCCAAGGCGCCGCCGGCGGCCGCGTGGCCGAACTTCTCCTGCAGGAAGCGGCCGTGCGCCACCAGCGCGGCCGCGTCCTCCCGGCAGACCGCGTCGAACACCCTGTCCATGGTCGACCCCAGCAGGTCGAGCTGGTCGACCAGGATCATCAGCGAGGTCTTGCCCCGGTCGACCGGCCTGTGGTCGGCGAAGGAGCGGGGCAGCCGCAGGTAGCCGGTGATGGCCTCGGGCAGGTAGTCGGTGGCCGTGGCCATGACCGAGTAGGCCTCCGGCGACCCGGCGCCCATGCGCGGCAGCAAGGGGATCGTGTCGCGCACGATCCGGGTCACCCGGGCCACCCGAGACGTCACCGTCGGCGGGACGGCGCCCGCCTTGACCAGCGCGGACGTCCGGTCCAGCGCCTCCAGCAGGTCGGCCTCGGTCGGCACCCGTGGCACCTCGAAACGCGCTTGCTCGGGCTCTGGCTTCCGCCGCCCGAACAGGCGGTTCAGGAACCCCGATGCGTCCGTGCCCGGCATACGGCCAACTATCCCAGGAGGGCCCACAGGTCGGCAGCGTCCTTGGCCTGGTCGCTCGGGTCGCCGCGCCGGCCGGCCTTGTCCTGGATCAGCAACCCGCGCGGCACGACCCTGGCGGTCACCCCGGAGAGCGTCCGACGCTGCTCGCCCAACGGCTCCGGCCACCAGCGGAACGGCCCGTCCGCGAAGGGCAGGGAAACCCCGCCCGCCGCCGAGGGGACGAGAAAGGTCAGCTCCACAAGGCATCGGTCCAGCTCGTATGCCGCGCCGAGCCCGGGATCGTCCACCTCACCAGGAGTGCCCCCGATCGCGCGCAGCACGGCGTCAACCGCGGCCCGCTCGGACTGCCAGGCGACCAGGTCGACGTCGGTGTGGTCGCGGCTCACCGAGCCGACCCAGAAGTCGACGCCCCACCCGCCGAACAGCCACCAGTCCTGGCCAGCGGCGTCCAGCGCGGCACCCACCGTGGCCAGCGCGCGGAGCTGGCCCGCCGGCATACCGGCTGGTCAGCGCAGGCCAGAGCGGTCGAGGTCCAACGACCCCTGGGTGACCCGCTCGTCCTGCCGCGACACCCGCTCAAGGTAGGACCGGGACTTGGCCACCTCCGACTCCAGCGTGCCGATGGTCATCGCCATGTTGTCCAGGGCCTGCACCTTGAAGGTGTCGATCGCATCCATGGTGGCGTAGATGTTCTGGAACGCCGCCTGCAGCTGGGGCAGCCCGATCGTCGCCGAGGCGGCCTGCTGCTGAATCTTCACCGAGTTGTCCCGCAGCATCTGCGAGGTCCGCTCGATCATCCCGGAGGTCGTGGTGTTCAGCGCGGTGATCTGGTCCAGCACCAGCTTCTGGTTGCCGAGCGCCTGGGCCACGATGACCGCCGTCCGCAGCGCGCTGACGGTTGTCGTGGAAGCCCGGTCGACGCCCTTGATGAGCTCGATGTTGTTCTTGATGACGATGTCGATGGCCAGGTAGTTCTGGATCGAGACGGCGAGCTGGGTGAGCAGGTCCTGGTGCTTCTGCCGCACGTAGAACAGCACGTCCTCGCGCAGCGACTTGGCCCGGTCCGGGTCCGTGACGTCGAGCTCCGCGATGGACGCGGAGAGGCGGGCGTCCAGGCGCTCGGCGACGTAGACGTACTGATTGAGCCGGCCCATGGCGTCCCACAGCACCTGCTTCTCCATGTTCAGCGAGACGTTGTCCCGGCCGAGCTCGTCCTGGCCGCTGCGCAGCGCGTGCAGGATGCCGTCCAGGTGGTTCTGCGCCGACTGGTACTTCTTGAAGTAGTCGTTGATGGTGTCCCCGAACGGGATGACGCCGAGGATCTTGCGCCCCACGGACTGCTCACCAGGGTCGAGGCCCTCCACCGTGCGCCGCAGCTCCAGCAGCGTCTTGCCGACCTTGGACCCCTCCGACAGACCGCCTTCCTGCAGCGCCTTGACCGGCGACTTCAGCAGCCGGTTGGACGACTCCGCGGCGCGGCGGATGTCGACGTCGCCCATCGTCCGCACGTCGTTGGCCTTGGCCGCGAACTCCGGCGAGCGCGGCTCGGCGGTCATCAGGGAGGTCAGGAAGCCGTCGACCTTGGCGTCCAGCCCGGGCAGCGCGGCCGCGTCGACGGCTGGAGCCATCCGGGGCGCGGCGGTGTCGGCGATCGGCTTCGTCGCCGGCGGCGCGGTCAGCGTCAGCGTCTCGGTCGCTGTCGGCGGCGCCAGCGGCGTCGGCTCGGTCATCGTGTGCCTCTCCTCGTGGTATGCCGCACGGCGTCCCCCGGGTGCGGTGCCAGATGGACGATCCGCAATCTACGCCGGTTCCCGGACTGGTTGCGGCCCGCTCCTGCCGCGCTCGGGGGTCAGGCCTGCCTTGCCGCCCGCGGTGGGGCGAAACCGGGCTTCGTGGCGGCACGAACCGTACCGAACCGGGCGGCAAGGCGGGGGCTGGCGCCGAACCCGGCGGCGGCCAGGCGGGGGAGCTGGCGCCGAAGCGGGCCCAGCGCGATGGTGGGAGGACGCGTCGGTCAGGATGGGTCCGTGGCCAGGGTCCTGGGAGCTGTCAGAACGTGATGGCCTCATGACCCGCCCACGTTCTGACAGGTCGATGAGGTGACGGGGTGAGCAGCGGGACCGTCACGAGCACGGCATACCGGGAGAGCACGGACGCGGACGGCCGCCCCCGCAAGGCGTGGGAGGACGTCGCCGGGGGGCTGGAGCAGCTCAGCGCCACCGACCTGGAGCGCATGCGCGGCCAGGTCGACCGGCTACTGGACGACGACGGGGTGAGCTACCGGCCGCTGCCGGGGCAGCCGCAGGAGCCGCAGCCCGAGGAGATCGCCGACGCGGCCCACCTGCGCTGGCGGCTGGACCCGGTGCCGCTGGTCATCGACGCCGACGCGTGGGCCGCGCTGGAACGCGGGCTGCTGCAGCGGTCCCGGCTGCTGGACCTGCTGCTGGCCGACATCTACGACCAGCAGCAGATCCTGCACCGGGGTCTGGTCGACCCCGAGGTCGTCTACGGCCACTCCGGCTACGTCCGGGCCGCCCACGGGATCCGCTTGCACGCCAGCCACCAGCTGTTCCTGCACGGGGTCGACGTGGTGCGCGGACCGGGCGGGCAGTTCCTCGCCTCGGGCGACCGGACCCAGGCGCCGTCAGGGGTGGGCTACGCGATGGCCGACCGTCGGGCCGTATCCAGGGTGCTGCCGGAGGAGTTCGCCCGGACGGCGCCCCACGGGCTGGGGCAGTTCTTCCGCACGGTGCGGCGCTCGTTGGAGGCGGTGGCACCGGCCGGCGTGGACGAGCCGCGGATCGTGCTGCTGAGCCCGGGAACCTTCTCCGAGACCGCGTTCGACCAGGCGTTCATCGCCGCGCAGCTGGGCATCCCCTTCGTCGGCAGTGCCGACCTGACAGTGCGGCGCGGCCGGCTGTGGATGCGCGCGCTGGGCCGGCATGAGGAGGTCCACGTCGTCCTACGCCGTGTCGACGCGGAGTGGTCGGACCCGCTGGACCTGCGGCCCGGCTCCCGCCTGGGGGTCGCCGGGCTGCGGGAGATGTGCCGGCGAGGGACGGTCAGCGTCGTGAACACCCTCGGTAGCGGGGTGCTGGAGAACGCCGCCCTGCGGGCCCAGTTGCCCCAGCTGTGCCGCGAGCTGCTCGGCGAGGACCTGCTGCTGGAGTCCGCGCCGACGTTCTGGTGCGGCAGCGACCGGGCCCGGGGTCACGTCGTCGCCAACCTGGCCAGGCTGCACGTGCAGCCGCTGTCGGGTGGTCTCACGGTTCGCGGGCCGGAGCTGTCCGCCCAGCAGCTGCAGACCTGGCGGGACCGGCTGCGGGCAGAGCGTGGACGCTGGGTCGCGACCGAGCCGGTCGCGCCGTCCCTGGCACCCGCGGCGGGAAGCGACGGGCTGCATGACCACCCGGTCGGCATGCGGCTGTTCACGGTGGCTCAGGAGGGCGGGTACGCGGCGATGCGCGGCGCCCTCGGCCGGGTGGTCGGCCACCACGGTCACCCGAGCGGCGACCCCGCCGAGCACCCGGTCCTGACCGCGGCCAAGGACGTGTGGGTGCGCACGCCGGCCGCGGCCGAGAAGGCGCCCGTCGTGGTCACCGCCCCGGTCGAGCAGATGCGCCGGGCGCTCGCCCCGGTCACCTCGCCCAGGGCCCTGTCCGACCTGTACTGGCTGGGCCGGTACTCCGAACGCGCCGAGGACATGACCCGGCTGATGCTCGCCATCCGCGCGCGGGTGGACGACTTCCGGTACAACCCCGGCGCCGAGGGCGCCGGCTGCCTGCCGGTGCTCATGGCCGCCGTCCGGGCGCTCGTCCCGTCCGCGGGGCAGGAGACCGACTCCTATGCCGCCGGGCTGGGCCAGTCACAGTCGCAGTCGGCCGGTGGGCAGCGGCAGTCGCAACGGCAGGGCACGCGGGCCGACGACACGACGATGCTGATGCGGTCGCTGCTCGTCGACGCCTCGCGGCCGGGGTCGATCGCCCAGTCGCTGGCCGGGCTGCACCAGGCCGCGGCGGCGGTCCGCGACCAGCTGTCGGTGGAGACCTGGATCGTGCTGGCCGCGGTCGACCATGCTCGGGACGCCCTTGCCGCGGACTCCAGCACCACGGCAGCCTCGTTGCAGACGGCCCACACCGCCGTGCTGACCGGGATGCTGGCGCTGTCCGGGCTGGCCAAGGAGAGCATGGTCCGCGACGCCGGCTGGCACATGATGGACACCGGCCGGCGGGTCGAGCGGAGCCAGCAGCTGACCACCCTGCTCCGGGCGACGCTGACCCGCGCCCTGCCGACCCCGGTGGAGAACCTGGTCGTCGAGTCGGTGCTGTCGGTCGGAGAGTCGATCATCACCCACCGCCGGCGGTACGGCGGCCGGCTGCGGGTGGAGTCGGTGGGCGAGCTGCTGCTGCTGGACCCGGAGAACCCGCGGTCGCTGACCTACCAGCTGGAGGCCGTGGCCGAGAACCTGCTGGCCCTTCCCGGCGCCTCGGGCACCTCCCGTCCGGAGCGGCACCTGCACGACCTGCTGTCGTCGCTGCGGCGCAGCGACCCGGCCGAGCTGGCCGAGGCGAACTCCGAGGGCGTGCGGGAGGAACTGGCCGAGCTGCTCGACGGACTGCACACGGGTCTGCGTGAGCTGGCGGACCTCATTGCCGCACAGCACTTCTGGCACCAGGTGGACATGCAGCCGCTGTGGGGCCCGGTGGGGGTGTCGGCGTGACGACCTACCGGGTCCGGCACCAGACGACCTACACCTACTCGGCCGAGGTGAGCGCCTCCTACGGACGGGGGCACCTGCGACCCCGGGACCTGCCGTGGCAGCGGCTGGTGGAGCACTCCCTCACCGTCGACCCGCTGCCGACCGACGTGGGCGAGGAGCAGGACGCCTACGGCAACCCGGACACCTACTTCCACGTCACCACCGACCACCGGCGGCTGCAGGTCACCGGGTCATCCGTGGTCGAGGTCGAGCGACCGGCCTGGGACGCCGACGCGGCCACCCGGCCGTGGGAGGAGGCGGTCCCGACGCGGCGGCGGGACATCGAGGCGATGGACTTCGTGCTCGCCTCGCCGCGGGTGGACCTCAGTGAGGACACGCACGCGTATGCCGCGGTGTCGTTCACGCCGGGGCGTCCGCTCATCGAGGCGGTAGAGGACCTGTCGCAGCGGATCCATCGCGAGTTCCGCTACGACAAGGGCGCCACCACCGTGTCCTCCCGGGTCGGGGACGTGCTGTCGGCGCGGGCCGGGGTGTGCCAGGACTTCGCCCACCTCACGGTGGCCTGCCTGCGCACGTTGGGGCTGGCCGCGCGGTACGTGTCGGGGTACCTTGCGACCCGGCCGCCGCCGGGACGCCCCCGGGTGGTCGGCGCGGACGCCAGCCACGCCTGGGCCGCGGTCTGGGTGCCCGGCGGGACCTGGGTCCACGTCGACCCGACGAACGACCAGTTCGCCAACGACAGGTACTGCACCCTGGCCTGGGGCCGGGACTACAGCGACGTGCCCCCGATCCGGGGCGTCATCTTCACCGATGCCAGGGAGTCAACCCTGGAGGTCTCGGTCGACGTCGCCCCGCTGTGACCGTGATCCAAGGTTCTCCGAAGGTCAGCGGTCGATGCTCGGAGCAGGAGCGGCTGGCCCAACCTCTCCGTCCGTCGCTTGCCTCGCACGCGGCACCGACGAACCGGTCGACGAACCCTTGAGAAAACGTCATGACCACACGCCGAGAAGTACTGCAACTGGGCGCTGTTGGCGCCCTGGGAGTCACCCAGTTCAACACCGTCAGCGCCAGCGCCTCGGACGGGACCGGCAGTTCGCTGGCCGCGAAGAACACCCCGGTGCCGTACCGGGGGACGTTCGTCCGGCCCCCCGAGCTGCAGCCCTACGAGACCGTGTTCGAGGGCGGCGACCCCAGCCGGCCGATCCAGCACTTCGCCGTCGACCAGCAGCTGGGGCTGGCGCACATCCTGCCGGGCCTGACCACGACAGTGGCCGGCTACAACGGGATCTTCCCGGGTCCCACCATCCGGGCCACGCAGGGGACGCGCATCGAGCTACGCATGCGCAACGGCTTCCCGGCCTCGCCCGGACTGTTGCTGCCCCAGCGCATCGACACGGCGACGCACCTGCACGGGTCCGCCTCGCTGCCACAGTACGACGGGTACGCCAATGACATCACCGTCCCGGGCTACGTGAAGACCTACAAGTACCCCAACAACCAGGTCGCCCGGACGCTGTGGTACCACGATCACCGGCACCTGGTGACCGCGCAGAATGTCTACTCCGGCCTGGCCGCCTTCTACCTGATGTCGGACCGGTTCGAGCAGGCGCAGCTGCCGCAGGGCGAGTATGACGTGCCGCTGCTGATCTCGGACGCCATGTTCAACGCCGACGGGTCTCTGGGCTTCGACGACAACGACACTGTGGGCCTTTGGGGCGACATCATGGTGAACGGCGTGCCGTGGCCGACGATGCGGGTCAAGCCGCGCATCTACCGGTTCCGGATCCTCATCGGCCCGATCTCCCGGTCCTACCGGCCGACCCTGTCCACTCGCGACCCGGTCTACATCGTCGCCACGGACGCCGGCATGGTGCCGGTCGTCCAGCCGGTGCTCTCCTGGCGGCAGGGCACGGCCGAGCGCACCGAGATCCTCATCGACTTCCGCAAGTACCAGCCTGGACAGGTGGTGGAGCTGCGGAACCTGAGCAACAAGAACAACATCGACTTCGCGAACACCAACAAGATCATGCGCTTCGTGGTGGTCGAGGACTCCGGGCCCGCCTCCAGCATCACCAGCATCCCGACCACGCTGGACAACGGCGGCTCGGTGAACGCCTCGCGAGGCGGCATCGACACCATGCACCTGACGTCCGACCTCGTGGTGGCGAAACGCCAGCTCCGGGTGATCCGCGATGGTGGTCAGTGGACCATCAACGGGGTCACCTGGAGACAGGTGGAGGCCTCAGGGTTCTCCAGGCTCTTCGCGAACCCGCAGCCGTTCACTGTCGAGCAGTGGACCATCACCAACGACTCCGGCGGCTGGTTCCACCCGGTCCATTTCCACCTCGTCGACGCCAAGATCATCAAGCGGAACACCAACGGCGGCAAGCCGTTCGCGTGGGAGAAGGGCCCGAAGGACGTCTTCTACGCCGGCGAGGGCGAGTCGGTCACGCTGCTCGTCCAGTTCGAGAACCAGGTCAACGGGGACGGGCGGTACATGATCCACTGCCACAACCTGTCGCACGAGGACAACGACATGATGGTCCAGTACGCCGTTGGTGATCCACGGGCCAACGACCCCATCAGCTCCGATCCGCCGACGCCGGACCTGGCTCCCCCGGGTGGCTTCCCGCCCGTGTATGCGCCGGGATGGCCGGCCGGGACCTGAGATGCGCCGGGTCACAGCGGCGGCAGGCCTGCTGGTGCTGGCCGGCGCCGTCAGCGGCTGCACCGACGAGGCCCCATCCGTCGTGGCGGCGAGACACCCGCTCGGCGCGGCTGGCCGTGCGGTGGGCGCCGAGCCGGGGTCAGACGTCGGCAACGGACGCCCGCAGGTGAGCTACGACGGGCTGATGGTGCGCCGCCGCGTCGCGCTTGCGCTGCATGCCGGGTCGGACGAGGAGCTAGCGGAGCTGCGCGGCGGGCTCGACGAGGCGGCCAAGCGGCTGCATACCAGGCTGTCGGAGATGTCGTCCTCCGTGCTCGACCCGGCCCTGCTGGAACAGCGGTCGCCCGATCTGACCCTGGTGCTGCCCGCGGGCGCCAGCCTCGCGGACGCCCGGATTCTGGTCCGGCTCGCGGCGAGCACGGCCAACATTCGCGACCCGCGATGGTGCGACGTCACGGCCGTGCTGGTCCACGACCTGCGGTTCAGCGTGCACCCCAAGACCCCGGCCGCGGTCGCCGCCGCCATCGCGAGGGAGGGCATCCTGTCGGACGCGTTGGGCAACTACCTGGTGACCTTCGGCAGCGCCGAACTCGACGTGAGCTACACCGGGTCGCTGCTGAGCGACCGCCTGGTGTATGCGGTGCGCGACGGGATGGCGCGCAGCGCGGGGGTGCAGCCGGCCGCCGTCAGTGTCTCGCCGCGTTCCACCGCCGGGGTGGGTGTCGACCTGGCGAAGGAGCCGGCCCCGCCCGCTGTGGTGAGCAGGCCGCGGCCGAGCCACACACACTGACCGAGCTGACCGAGCTCTGGCCGAGCGCTGCCGTCAGCGGGTGCTCTGGCTCGCCTCGTGGACCGCACCGTCGAGCTCGCCGAAGACGGCCAGGCCGCTGCCCAGTCCTGCGGCGGTGACCGCGACCACGGCGAGCAGGGCGAGCTGGGCCCGGAACGGACCGAGCAGCGCCCGTCCTGCCCGGCGCGGCCGAAGGCAGACGACCGCGAGGACGAGCGTCAGCACCTCCAACGCGCCCGCCGCGGCGTCCGCCAGGCCGATCGCCTCACGGGCGCCGACCCCCGGACCGAACGGCAGCCCGGCGGTGCGGGACCAGAGCCACACCGACAGCGGCGCGACCGAGACCGCGGCAGCGGCCAGCCACGTGACGCGGTGGGCGCGGAGGAGCACGAGGCCAGCCGTGGCCAGCTCGGCGACCGCCAGCAGGCCGAAGAAGACGCCAGCAGCAGCCCACTCGCGTAGGTGCTCGGGTAGCACCGAGAGATGCACGACGGCGCTGCCGGCCAGTCCCGCGGCCAGCAGCAAACGGATCTCGGCGTGCCGGCCGTGCGGCGTCAAGGCCCACGCAGCCTCTCGGCGCCGGGCCGTGCCCAGGGTCAGCCGCCCGCCCAGGAACGCCACCGCCCATGCCATCAGGACCAGGTTGGTGACGAACAGGATCGCGCTGCCGAACCCGACGGCGCGCACCTGCAGCGCAAGCGTCGCCTGCTGCTGCCCGGCCAGGCAGTCGGCGACGCACCTGCCGCTCATGGCCGCCATCCGCGCCACCAGGGCCGACTGCAGCTGGTAGTCGGCGACCGAGCTGGCGGCCAGGTGGATGACGCCCGCGACGGTCCCGGCGGCTGCGATCAACGCCGCCGCCGCCAGCACAGGCCTGGCTCGGTGCACCCTTGGCCCGAACCAGCGGTAGGCCAGCGCGACCGCGCCGAGGACGGCGAGCGCGTACCACGGGAGCAGCAGCGTCGACTCGCGCAGCCAGCTGACGAACGGGCTGTCGGTGCGCTCGACCGCACCGGTGGCACCCCGCAGCGACAACGCCCAGAAGCCGTCGGCGTAGGCCAGGACGGCGGCGAGCCAGACCACTGTCAGCCACGGGACGCCGGGGTTCGCAGGTGCGGTGGTGGGGGGTGCCGCAGCGACGGGACTGGCCTGGGTGGTCATGCCGAACTCTCCTGTCGACAGTGGAGGTTGGTCTGCCGAGCTCGGCGGCCGAACTCGGCGGCCGCCGAGCGCGCAGTCACGGGGCGATCTCCCAGCCGAACATCATCGCGTGGTCCTCGTGCGCGAGGTTGTGGCAGTGCGCCACGTACGGGCCGACGAAGTCGCGGAACCCGCGGTAGATCACCACCGCCTCGCCAGGGTCGAGGGCCACCAGGTCTTCTCGCGACACGTCGTCCGGGTGCGACCGGTCGCCGCCCTGGGTCACGTCCCTGCCGTTGCGCATGACGGTGCGGTGCTCCTCCATGTGCAGGTGGAACGGATGCACCCAGCCACCGCCGCCGTTGCGGATCTCCCACAGGTTGAAGCTGTTCATCTTCTGCTGGGCCAGCGGCTGCCTTCCTGCGGGGTTCTTCAGACTCGTCGCCACCTTCGTGGGGTCGAACTCCACCCCGTTGATCAGCCATTCGATCTCTCCCCCCGCGCTGCCGCGCTTCACCTCGAAGATGAGCCGGTCGCTCATCAGGCTCTGCCAGTTGCTCGGCAGCGCTGGCAGCGGACGCATGGCCGTGGGGATCTCGCTGTCGTCCGGCGCGTCGTCGCCGATGACGAACTTGAGCACCGGCACCTTGTACTTCGGGTCCGGGGAGAAGCGTGAGGAGTTGGACCACATACGCCCGTTCGGCATCTTCATCACGTCGGTGAGGTAGATGACGTCGCCCTTGGTGGTCGGCGTCCCGTCCTGGTACTTGGTGAAGTCGATGATGACCTCACGACGCTTGGCCGGCCACAACTCGAAGGAGTCCCGGGTGATCGGGAACGGCAGCAGGCCGCCGTCCGAGGCGATCTGGGTGAACTGCATGCACTGCTGCCCGTCCTGGATGCGGTACTGCCCCTCCAGCTCGTCGCCCTGGTAGCCGAGCGACTTGGACGACTTCGGCCCCAGAGTCGAGCTCATCAGCTTGAACTCATAGATCCGGGCGAGCGAGGCGTCCAGGAAGCGGAAGCGGTACTTGCGCCGCTTCACCTCCATCACCGGGTATGCGGTGCCGTTGACGGTGAAGATGTCGCCGACGAAGCCGTGGCTGGGGAAGTGCTTGTAGAACGTCTTGCCCCACCACTCGGGATGCGTCCGCGGGTTCCCGGCCGTCGGGAACTCACCGGCCACGTCGTGGATGTCCTTGTGCATGGTCACGCCGTCGTCCAGGCGGCAGTCGTAGAACGCCAGCGGGATGTCGTAGTCGACGTCGAAGGAGCCGTCCGGATGGTCGGTCCGCACGCCGGGCAGGCGCAGCCCCTGCCGCTCGTCGCCGCCGTCGAACATGCCCTGGCCGCTGACGTACTCCTTCGGGTCGTAGATCGGGTAGAGCCCGACCATGCCCTTGTAGACGTTGGAGCCGGTGTGGTCCATCCGGTGGTCATGGAACCAGAAGAAGCTCTGCTTCTCCGCGTCGTCGTCGCCGGCTGGCCAGTTCAGGTACAGGTTGTCCACGGACGTGCCCGGCGGGTAGCCGGAGGCCATGGGGCCGGACAACCGGCTGTAGTGCGGGTTGCCGTCGCTCTCCGGCGCCGTGTGGCCGTTGTGCAGGTGAGTGAGGAAGGACCAGTCCGGGGCGCCGAAGTCCTGCCGGTCGAACCCGTTGTTCTCGTCCAGCAGGTTCGTGAAGCGCACGAGGGCGGGGCGGCCGTACTCGGCGTTGATCCGCGGGCCCGGGAAGGTTCCGTTGAAGCCGTAGATGGTGCTCTGCGGCAGTATGCGCCTGGTGCCGGCGGGGATCTGCCGCCCCTGGGCGTCGAAGGAGACGGTGGGCTTGCCGAGCGCGTTGATCGGCAGCACCTTCGAGCTGGTGAAGGAGTGCCCCGCTACCATCAGGTCGATCTTGTATACCAGCGGGTCCGGGTAGCCGACGCTGGAGCACCACTTCTGGTGCTGGTCGTTCCCCATTGAGTTTTGCTGGCCGGGCCCGGGCCCGGGCGGCTTCTGCCAGGCGCTGTAGGCGCTCATGGGTTGCGGCGCCAAGGCCGTCGGGATCGGCAGCGGGTCTTGGAACGGCTTGAGGATCAACGGGCTCGTGGGAAAGGCCTCGATGTAGAAGATGAGGTCGCTCAGCACGGTGGAGGTCGCGGCCAGCGTGCCGTCGGCATTGAGCAGGCCTCGCTGCTTGAGGTAGGGCTGCCCCAGTCCGACCGCCGTGGTCAGGGCGGCACCGGCAGCGCCGGCGGCGCCCAGCTGCAAGATCAGACGCCTGGGCAGTTCGCTGCTGTCGTGCAGGTCTTCTGTCATCTCCACTCCCTGTGTTCCTGAATTCGAACAGGCGGGTCTATCGTTATTGCCGGGGCAAGTTAGGTTTCCCTTATTGGGGTTTCGCGGTACGGGCGCGCGGAAGCCGTTGCCCTGTTGACGCTTGGTCCCGCTCATGGATCACCGCGCTGCGTTATCGGCCTTGGGCGCTGCGACGGCGCGCCCGCCGTCGCAGATGCCCTCAGCGTCGACCCGAAACCTTGGGGAAAGGTTTGACGGGGCTGATGCCCTCGCCGCGGCCGGGCCGGGGCGTTGCGAACGTGGACCGGGGCGCCGGCCGGACAGGTGCGCTGGGTAGCGTGGCAGCGCCATGCGTGACTTCCTGTGCCCCCGGTGCAACCAGCGGCTCGCCTTCGAGAACTCGGCCTGCCTCGCCTGCGGCACCGCCCTGGGCCTGAGCGCCGAGCTGCGGTCGTTCACCACGCTCGGCACCGGCGGTGTCGTCAAGTGCCGAAACGCCGATCTGGCCGGCTGCAACTGGGTGGTGACGGACCAGCCGAGGCACGGTCTGTGCCTGTCCTGCCGGTTGACCCGCACTCGCCCGGCCAGCAGCGACCAGGGCGCCATGCCGGCGTTCCGGGCGGCCGAGGCCGCCAAGCGGCGGCTGGTCTTCGAGCTGCTGGAGCTGCGGCTGCCGATCCGTGGCCGCGATGTCGATCCCGAGGCGGGGCTGCGCTTCGACCTGCTCTCCAGCAGCCAGCGGCGGGTGCTGACCGGACACGATTCCGGCCTGATCACCCTGGACCTGGCCGAGGGCGACGATGTCCACCGGGAGCAGCTGCGGATCGCCATGGCCGAGCCGTACCGCACCCTGCTCGGCCACATGCGGCACGAGATCGGGCACTACTACTATATGGTGCTCGTCGGCGACCAGCCCTCGCCGACCAAGGACCGGTTCACCGAGCTGTTCGGTGACCCGGATGTGAGCTACCAGTCGGCCCTGGACCGGCACTACAGCCGCAGCGCGCCGCCGGACTGGGCCGAGCGCTTCGTCTCCTCATACGCCACGATGCACCCGGCCGAGGACTGGGCCGAGACGTTCGCGCACTACCTGCACATCCGCGACACCGTGGACACGGCCTCGGAGTTCGGCATGGCCCCGGCGGGCGTCACCTTGGCCGGCGGGTCGCAGCTGGTCGGCGAGCTCGGCCTGGACCGGCTCATCGAGGTGTGGCTGCCGCTGTCGTGGGCGCTGAACATGCTGAACCGGTCGATGGGGCACTCCGACCTCTACCCGTTCGTGCTGCCCGGCCCCACCCTGGAGAAGATGCGGCTGGTGCACAACCTGGTCACCGGCGTGCCCGCCAGCCCCGGAGTCACGCCCGCCAACGCGTGAACCTCCACCATGTCGACCACGGCGGCAGCCGGGACGGTCCGCTGCTGGTCCTGGTCCACGGCCTGGGCGGCTCGCTGCTCAACTGGATGAGCCTGGTCCCGCTGCTGACGCCGGTATGCCGGGTGGTCGCCGTCGACCTGCCCGGTTTCGGCCGCTCCCCCGCCGACGGCGACACCTCGGTAGCCGCGACGCGCGAGGCGCTGCACGAGTTCCTGGCCCGGCTCGGCGAGCCGGTCGTGCTCGTCGGCAACTCGATGGGCGGCCAGGTCGCGGCACTGGAGGCCGCGGCCGAGCCGCAGAGCGTTCGGGCGCTGGCGCTGATCGACCCTGTGCTGCCGTTCCCGCGCGGAGCGCGCTCGCACCGCCTCGTCCAGGCGGGCTTCGCGGCATACGGGCTGCCGGGGCTGGGACCGGCGCTGCTGCGCGGGCGGCGAGCGGTGCGAACCCCTGAGCAGCTGGCCCGGGACACCCTCTGGCTGTGCTGCGCCGACCCGGGGCGGGTGGCCCGCGAGGTGCTGGACCAGCACGTCGAGCTGCTTCTGGAGCGGCGCGACCTGCCGGACGCCCATATTGCCGACCGGCAGTTCCTGGCCGCTGCCAGGTCGCTGCTCGCCGCCGTCCGGACGCCGGAGTCCTACGTGCGGGCTCTGCGCGCCATCGCGGTGCCGGTGCTGCTCCTGCACGGCGACCGTGACCGGCTGGTCCCGGTCGCGGCAGCGCGGGCGGCGGCGGCGGCCAACCCGAGGTGGACGTATGCGGAGGCGCACGGGGTGGGCCACGTGCCCCAGCTGGAAGCGCCGGACTGGACGGCCCGGCAGCTGCTGGACTGGCTGGGCTCTGCCGTAGGGCCCGCCGGTCTCGGGCCCCGAGGTGCCGGCTCGCGGCCGGGTGGGTGAGAGTAGGGGCACACGGCATGCCGACCCTCGACCTCAAGGAGACTGCTGATGGCGACTCGCACCGCTCGCACCGCGTGGAACGGCGGGCTGCAGGACGGCTCCGGCCAGGTGGAGCTGACCAGCTCCGGCACCGGGACGTTCGAGGTGTCCTGGCCGAGGCGCACCGCGGACGCCGCCGACGGCACCACCAGCCCGGAGGAGCTCATCGCCGCCGCTCACTCGTCCTGCCTGTCGATGCAGCTATCGGCGCTCATCGGTCGCGCGGGCGGGACGCCGCAGTCCATCGACACGACGGCCGACGTCTCGTTCGGCCCGGACCCGGCCGGTGGTTTCCGGATCACCGGGATCAAGGTGACCGTCCGCGCCGAGGTGGAGGGGATGGACGCCGACACGTTCGCCGAGGTGGCCCAGCAGGCCAAGGCGACCTGCCCGGTGAGCAAGGCGCTCACCGGGGTCGACATCACCCTGGACGCGGCCCTGGAGTAACCCCGCGGAAACGCACTCGACCCGCTCCCCTGCGGGTCGAGACGATGAGGCGTGACCCAGGCACTGCCGGCGTACCAGACCCGCTCACGCCGGGTGTGGTACGTCTACACCGCGGCCTGGTCGTTCGTGGGAGCGCTGTCCTGGACGACGGCGGCCGTGTTCTTCGTGCGCGACGTCGGGATGAGTCCGCTGCAGCTGGTGCTGACCGGCACGGCGCTGGAGGTCGCCTACTTCGTCTCCGAGATCCCTACCGGGGTCGTCGCCGACTTGTACTCGCGCCGGTTGTCGCTCGTGGTCTCGGCTGCGGTGACCGGGGTGGCGATGGTGCTGACCGGGCTTGCGCACGCACCGTGGCTGGTGGTCGCGGCGGCGGCGCTGTGGGGGTTCGGCTGGACCTTCCGCACCGGCGCCGAAGACGCGTGGCTGGCCGACGAGGTCGGTCTGGACGCGCTGCCGGGCATCTACCAGCGCAGCGCCCAGGTCGGGCGGGTGGCCGGGCTGGCCGGCATCGCCGCGGCCGTCGGACTGGCCGCCGTGTCGCTGCGGCTGCCGCTGCTCGTGTCCGGCGCGCTCGCGGTCGCGCTCGCGGGATACCTGGTGGCGCGGATGCGCGAGCACACCTTCGTGCGCCCTGAGCGGGAGCCGGCCACCGGTGCGTTCGGGGCGGCTATGGCGACGGCCGCGGGGGGCTGGCGGGCCGTGCAAGCGGCGCCGGTGCTCGGGATGGTGCTCCTCGTGGCGGTATTCCTCGGCGCCTGGTCGGAAGGGTTCGACCGGTTGTGGGAGGCGCACCTGCTGCTGGACCTGCAGCTGTCCGGGACGCTGGGGATGAGCGAGGTGACCTGGTTCGGCGTACTCGGCGCCGGGACGCTGACGCTGTCGTTCCTCGTGGCCGCGCCGATGCTGCGGCGGGTGTCCGCCTTCTCGCTGGCGGGCACCGCCCGCTGGCTGCTCGTGCTGTACCTCGCACTCGGGGTGACCGCGCTCGGGTTCGCCCTTGCCGGGTCGGTGCTGCTCGCCGTGGCGGCCTACTGGGGCGCCGCCGTCGTGCGCGGCCTCGCCGAACCCGCGTTCCACACGTGGGCCAACAGCAGCATCGCCGACTCCCGGTACCGCGCCACCGTGCTGTCGATCATGGGTGTTGCCGGGTCGTTCGGGGAGTGGACCGGCGGGCCGGTGCTCGGGGCGGCCGGCACCCGGTGGACCGTCCGGGTGGCCCTGGCCGCGGGCACGTCGCTGCTGGCCCCGGTCGTGCTGCTGCTCGCCCGGGCGGTCCGTCATCACGGCCGGGTGGCGTGACTCACCCGGTGCTGGTCGCGACCGGTTCCGGGGTGGGCACGCTGAGGACGAGCGTGTCGTTGGCGTTGCTCGCCGAGCAGCTGCGGCCGGCGGGCTCGGCGGCCGAGACCGACCGTCCGCTGATGACCGACACGTCGTCGTAGGCCGGCCGGCCACTGACCAGGTCGCGGTAGGTGTAGCGGGTCAGCGAGGCCAGGGCGCACTGCTGCCCGAAGGCCGCGATGTCGAAGGAGTACGGCTGGCCGGTGAGCTCGTCGTCCTCGCCGGCTGGGTCGTCGGCCGTGCCCGTGGCCGGCTCACCGGTGCCGAAGTGGTAGACCGTGCCGCCCCCGGTGAAGGTGCCCACGCCGACGGTGTCGCCGGTCAGCTGGCGCGAGTGCATGTGGCCGTGCACCCGGATTCCCCCCGCCACGCTGGCGGGGACCGCCGCGACGGCCGCCGGCTCGTGCGCCGCGACCAGGTCCAGCGGGTCGCGGCCGGCGAACGCGGCGGCGAACCGCTCCGCCGCCGGCACCTGCTCGGCGGCGTTGTCCCGGTTGTCGTCGCCGAAGTAGCGGGGGTCGTTGAACCCACCGATCCGCAGCCCGCGGACCGACACCTCGGCATACCGGCCCGGCTGCGGTTCCAGCACGGTGACGTTCGGGACCCGGGCCATCCGTGCCAGCAGGGACTGGTCCGTGGGGCTGGTCGCGTCGTGGTTGCCTCGGACGAACAGGTACGGCACGCCGAGTCGCTCGATCGAGGCGAAGATCCCGGCCGCGTCGGCCTCGGCGACGCTGCCGAAGTTGAGCAGGTCGCCGAGGTCGACGACCGCGTCGATGTGCTCGTCGGCCACGATCTGGCTCATCAGCGGGTACTGGTTGGCGCCGTGGACGTCCGACACGAGCAGCAGCCGTACGCCGACCGGCTGGTCCAGCGATTCCGGGTTGTACTTCTCCCGCAACGCCTGGGAAAGCGCGAGCAGGTTGCGCAGGTATGGCGTGGCCTGCCGGGCTCGGTCCTCGACCTCG
Organism: Dermatophilaceae bacterium; assembly: GCA_035689185.1. GTDB lineage: Bacteria > Actinomycetota > Actinomycetes > Actinomycetales > Dermatophilaceae > DASSLY01. The sequence goes on along the minus strand of DASSLY010000021.1, from coordinate 45,206 downwards.
CCGAGCAGTCCGGCATTCTCGCGGACCGTGCTGATCAGGCCCGAGGTGCGGAACTGGCCCAGGTTGCCCGGCCGGTAGGTCAGCGCCGTGGCCACCCCGGTCGTCACCAGCACCGTGGCGGCTGTGGCACCGGCGAGCACCAGGTGGTGCCAGGTGAGCCGGCGCCGGCGGCCATAGGCGAGCAGCCCCAACCCGACGACGGACACGAAGACGGTGCCCGCGCTGAAGGTGAGCCCGAGACGGACCGAGGCGGACTGGATCGCGGCGGTGACCTCCGCGTCGCTGGGCTGCAGCGCCGCCACCGACACGTTCCGCTCGGCGAGCAGGGTCGTGATGCTCTTCTTCACCTGGACGGTCGCGTCGATGCCGGGCGCCGGGACCGGGCCCTCAAAATCGAGGTCGATGTCACCGAACAAGGTCGGGCTGTGCACCGTCGAGGCCGCCGTCGGCAGCGGGGACAGCCGGATCCGCGCGCTGTAGTTCGCGGTCTCCACCGGCGTCGGGACCAGGCTGGTCGCGCCGAGACCGCCGAGGTAGCCGCTGACGCCGAGCAGCGCGACGCCGGTCAGCCGGCGGGCGAAGCGGCGCCGCGCGGCCCGCGTCGCGCGCCAGCGCGCTGCGACCCGGCTCACCCACCCGATCGTATGCGGCCGGGTCGGGTTGCCCAGTCGCTTTCGCAAGGTCCTTCTCGGTCGCGGTGGGAACCGCGCTGGCCGTGGTCCGAGCGGCCCTGTGGACAACGGCCGGGGCCAATGACCCGGAACGCCTAGCCTCGGCTGCGGGGGAGAGGCAGGGAGGTTCGGTCGATGTGGGACAGCCACCAGATCGAGCGGCTGCGGGCCCTGGCGCGCGACCTGGACGCCGTCGGCGCCGAGTGCGTCCGGCGGGCCATGGTGCTGGGCAGCCAGGCCGCGGCGGTGCGCTGGGAGTCGACCGCCGCCGCCGCCATGCGCGAGCGCGCCGAGGACGCAGCGCACCGGCTGCAACAGTTCGCAGCCGCGTGCCATGTCGCCGCCGAGTGCGTGTCCAGGCACGCGCTGCGGCTGCAGGTGTGGCAGGTCGAGCAGCGGACCGGCCACCCGGTCTTCGGGCCCCCGGGATGACCGACCGGATCGTCGGGGTGCGCGGCGGGCCCACGAGCACCGCCGTGGTCATGGCGGACGTTGACGCTCTTGGCGTCGCGGTCGAGGAGCTGGCGGCCCGCTGCGGTGCCGACGGTCGGCGGCTGGCGGCGGCGGCGTCGGGGGCGAGCTTCGTCGGTGACCAGCTTGTGCCGGAGCTGGCCACGACAGCGGCCGCGATGGGGGAGGCGATGCGAGCCGTGACCGGCGGGGCGGCGCGCAGCGAGGCCGAGCTCAGCGAGCTGGCGTGGGACCTGCGCCGCGCGGCGGCGGCGTATCGGCAGGCCGAGGACGAGCAGGTGCGGTCCTGGCGCCTGCTGGACCTGGCGGCGGGGTGCGCCGTCGGGGTGGCGGGGCTCCCCGCGGTGGCAGGTGTCGCCGCGGCCCTGGGTGTCACCGGGGTCAACCCGCTGGCGGACAAGCCGGACCTGGTCGACCACCTGGTCCGGGGCCTGCCGGGAGCGGCCCTCTGCGCGGCGACCCGGCTGCTGCCGCAGGTGGGTCCCGGGCTGGCCGGCGCGGCGGCCGGCTCGCCGGACGGCCCGGTCCCGCTCTCGGCCGGCCTGCTGGCCGGGCTGTTCACTCCGGGGACCTACCGGGTCCGTGAGCTGGGCCCGGGGCCGACCGTTGTGCCACCGGCGAGCCTGGCCGACCTGGCCCGCCCGCTGCTCCCGGCGGACCAGCCGCCACCGGGCTGGCTGCAGGTCGACGCGATCGAGGTGACGTTGCCCGACGGCGCCACGCACACGACATACCAGGTGGTGTTGCCGGGCACCGACGACTGGAGCCCGCCGTGGGTCCAGCGGAGCTCCGACGCCGCCCGCGACCTGGGGTCGAACCTCGAGCTGATGGCCGGACGCCGGACCGAGCTGACCCGCTCGCTGCCCTCGGTGCTGGACCTCGCCGGCGTGCCGCCGGGCGCCGACGTGGTGCTCATCGGGCACAGCCAGGGCGGGCTGGTGGCCTACCAGGCGGCCGGGGACGCGCAGCTGCGGGCTCGGGTGCACATCACGGACGTGGTCACCTTCGCGGCGCCGCTCGCGCTGATGGCGCCCCCCAAGGGGGTGCGGGTGCTGTCGCTGGAGAATCAGCGCGACGTGGTCCCGCACGCCGACGGCCAGCCCAACCGCGAGCGACGCGAGCACGTCACCCTGACCTTCGACACCGGTCCGGTCCCCGCTGGCGGCGACTGGGTGGGGTATCCGCACGGAATGGAGCAGTACCTGCGCGGCGCGGACCTGTTCGACTCCGCGGCGGCGCGCGGTGACCCGGCCTTGGCCGCCGTGCTGCAGGGGCTGCGCAGCCGGCTGGTGCTGGCCCGGCGGGACCAGGCGCGAACCTCACGGGTGCGCAGCAGTCGCCGCTACCAGGTCAGCATCGACCGGGGCGCGCAGCCGCCGGTGCTGGGAACTCCCCGGTGAGGGCGGGCCCGCTGTGCCATCCTGGGTGACCGTGCGCAGGGAGGGCACCCACGCACGACGACCGAGGTCTGGAGGACCACCGATGCGCCCGTCGGCGAAGGCGAGGAGCCCGAGAGGAGCACGCGCGCTGCTGGTCGCCGTGGTCGTGCTGACGGGCACCGGATGCAGCGGCGCCGACCAGTCGGCTGGCACCGTGCACCTCTCGACGTCCGTGACATCGCCCGGGCCGACCGGTTCGACCGGTTCGACCGGTTCCGTGGCCACCGACCGGGGCGGTCCGTCGCCGTCCCCCGGCACGACCACGGGCGGCGCTTCGAGCGCCACCGCGACACCGTCGCCCACGGGCACCGTCCCGCCGCCCAGGCCGGCCCCGCCGATCGTGGACCCCAAGGCCGCCGTCACGGCCAGCTGCGTCACCACCGCCACGACGCTCAGCAAGGCGGTCACCCGCTGGAACGCCGCGGTGCGGGCCCGCCGCACGAGCGCCCTGCGCGCGGCGGCGGCCGGGTTGAAGTCGGCGGCCAAGGTGGTCCGCGTCCAGGCCAGGGCGAGCAAGGACCGGACGTTCGCCAAGGCGGCCGGTGCGGTCGCCACCGAGCTGGACCGGGCCGCGGCCAGTTACGCCGCCAACCGCACCGTCTCGGGTACCAGCCTGAACAAGGCTCAGCAGGCGATGGTGTCCTACTGCCAGAAGGTGATCTGAGCCTTCGGCCGCACCCGGCCCGACCGGCGGTCCGCGGAGCCGGCGGGTCCGTTCGCGGAGCGGCTCGTGTGCTTGGTTGGCGGCGGCCACCGGCTCTGTGGTAACCCGGGCCCCGAGGCCCTGGCTACGCTGGCTCAACCCCCTCGTCCGGGGGCACGGCCCGTACCCGCTCTCACCCAGCGGACCGTCGACAAGGAGTTCGCCCTGTCCAGCAGCGAGCAGAGCCCCGGCGGTCAGTTGGCCCGGGGGGTGAGTGGCGGGTTGAGCGGCCGCCGCGCCAGGGACCGGCTGGTCCCGCCCCCGGTGGGCCCCGCGTCGCCGTTCCCGCGGCCCCGGCCGATCGACACGGTCAGCTGGGGGATGCAGGTCGCCGCCGCCTGGGGGCTGCGCTTCCTCATCGTCGTGGCCACCGTGCTGGTGCTGGTGTGGCTGCTGAACACGATCAGCCTGGTCACCATCACCGTCGTGGTCGCGGTCATGCTCAGCGCGTTGCTGGTCCCGATGGTGGATCGGCTGGCGCGGACGCGGCTGCCGCGGCCGCTGGCCGCCACGGCAGTATTCGTGCTGGCCGCGGTCGTCATCGTCGTGTCGCTCTGGTTCGTCATCGCGCAGGTGTCGACAAACGCCGCAGAGCTGGGCGCCCAGCTCAAGGACGCGGGCGCGGCCATCCGGCACTGGCTCAGCGCGGGACCGCTGCACCTGTCGGAGACCCAGGTCAACAACATTTACGGCGAGGTCGCCGGGGCGATCAACCGCAACCGCAACGCCCTCATCACCGGTGCCATCACGCAGGCCAACAGCGCGCTCGGGGTCGTCGGCGGCGCCGTCTTCTGCCTGTTCGCGCTGCTGTTCATGCTCTTCGACAACGGCTCGATGTGGCGGTGGGCCGTCAGCATGTTCCCGCAGGCGGCGCAGGCCAAGGTCGCGGTCGGCGGGATCGTCGCCTGGCGGACGCTGGTGGCCTACATGCGCAGCACGGTGCTGCTGGCCCTGATCAACGCCCTGACCATGGTCGTGGTCATGCTCGTCGCCGGCCTGCAGCTGGTCGCTCCGCTCGGCGTGCTGCTCTTCCTCGGGTCCCTCATCCCGCTGATCGGCATGGTGGTCGCGGGCATCGTCGTGGTCCTAGTCGCGCTGGTGACCAAGGGAGCCGCCGTCGCCATCGTCATGGGCGTCGCGCTGGTGCTCACGGTGCAGCTGGAAGGCAACCTGCTGAACCCGTTCATCCTGGGCAAGGCGGTGCAGATCCACCCGCTGGTGATCCTGGTCGGAGTCACGGGCGGAGCCATCCTGGGGGGCGTGTTCGGGGCGTTCGTCGCCGTGCCTCTGATCGCCCTGATCAACAACGTGGTCCGCACGGTCCGGGGCCGCCCGGTGTCCGAGAAGCTGTTGCCCCAGGTGGAGGAGGCGGCGGGCGGCTGAGCCTGCGGCGCGGCGCGCTGCGTAGGCTGGGGTCCACTGTCATCACCAGACCAGGGGGGTCAAGTTCGTCGTGCGAATCGCCTCGCTGCAGGCTGCGCGCGCGGCCGGCGCCGCGGGGGCCGCGCTGCTGTTGAGCGGGTGCGTGGTCTCGGGGCAGCCGGCCTCGCCCGCACCGTCGCCCTCAGCACGTCCCTCGGCTGGCTGGTCGACCAGCCCGCCTGCCCCGACCACGGCGCAGCTGCCGCGGGGCGGGCGGACCGTCTTCCCCGCATACCGGCTCGTGGGGTTCTCCGGGGCGCCCGGCTCCCCGGCTCTGGGCCGGCTGGGAGTGGGCGACCTGGACGACCGGGTCGCCGAGATCGAGCGCGTCGGGAAGGCGTACGCGCAGGGGCGGCAGGTGCTGCCCGTCCTCGAGCTCATCGCGACCGTCGTGCAGGCCGCCCCGGGCCGGGACGGGATGTACCGCACCAGGGCGCGGCCGGCCGTGCTGGACGACTACCTGGCCGCCGCCCGCCGCCACCGGGGGCTGCTGTTGTTGAACATCCAGCCCGGGCGGGCCGACTTCCTGGACGAGGTGCGGTCCTACGAGCGCTGGCTGCGGGAACCCGATGTCGGGGTCGCGCTGGACCCGGAGTGGGCGGTCGGCCCGGGACAGCTGCCGGGGCGGGTGTTCGGGCGGACCAGCGGCGCGGAGCTGGACCGGGTGGCCGGGTGGCTTGCCGCCCTGGTGAGACGGTACGGGCTGCCGGAGAAGGTCATGGTCTACCACCAGCTGCACGCCTCGATCGTCGCCGCCCCAGCCGCCCTGCGGCCGCATACAGGCGTTGCCCTGGTGCAGTCCGTCGACGGCATCGGGTCGCGGGGGGACAAGGAGGCCACCTGGCGGCGGGTCGTGGCCCGCAAGCCGCCGTCGGCGCACCCGGGTTTCAAGCTGTTCTACGAGGAGGACCGCCGGCACGGGAGGCTGATGACCCCCGCCCAGGTGCTGGCGCTGCGGCCCACGCCGGAGTATGTGCTCTACGAGTGACCCCGCCGTTGCGCAGCCTGGCCGGGCGCAGTGCAATGGCCCCAGCGACGCTGAAGGAGGCGCGTGATGAGCGACCAGATCCTCACCCCAGCCGAGGGCGACCCGGACGGCGGCGCCTTGTGGGCGAACCCGCCGGACCATGAGCTGGAGGTGCTCGAGGACGATCCGAGCGTGCCGCCGCGGCCCGAGGAGGAGATCGCCGACGCCGCTGAGGTGCCCGAGCCGGGGCGGTCGCTCGACGAGATCGCGGACGAAGCCGACGCCGACAGCCCCTAGCCGGGTGGCGCGTAGTACCCGTCCAGCGCGGCGCGCAGGTCCGTCACCGATCCTGCCCTCACTGCTGCGGCGAGGGCGAGGTGGCTGTCGCCGACGGCGCCGGGCGCCAGCCCGAGGAACCCGGGACCCGCTGAGGACGCCGACGACGCCGATGACGCTGGCGACGCTGACCGCTCGGACAGCCGGTATGCCGCGTACCACACCGCTTGGGCCAGCTCACCGGCCGCGGTGTCCGCAGCCGGCTCCATCAGCACCGAGCGGAACCGCTCACACCATGGCGCGACCGGTTGCCCGGCCAGGGCGCGGTGCTGGATGTCGGCGCCGAGGTCGACGAGGCGACCGTCGCCGGGACGCGCCACCAGCAGCTCGGCCACCGCGCCGTCGAGCGCGTGCGCGATGGCCAGCAGGTCCGCCAGGCTGCCGGGGGACGGACGCAGCCTGGCCCGGGTGAGCAGCATCCCGGTGACGGGGCCGAGCCCGAGCCGGCCGACGAACGTGCCCTGGCCGTGCCTGACCTCGACCTGGTCCAAGGCGGCGAGCCCCCGCAAGGCCTCGCGGATGCTGGGCCGGCTTGCGCGCAGCAACCGGCCCAGTTCCGCCTCGGCGGGCAGCAGGTCTCCCGGCCCCAGCTCGCGGCGGTGGATCAGGGCCAGGATTCGCTCCGCGACGTCCGGCCGGCGACCGTCGTCGTCGGACTGTTCGTCCTCCCAGATGGAGGTGCGGCCCGGCACGGCTCAGAGGTACTGCCCCGTCGGGCGGTCCTGGTCCGCGCCCGGGTGGCGTCCCGGCATACCAGGGGGCATTTGCGGCCCCTGCTGCGCGGGGTGGGTGCTGTCGCCGTGCCCGGCCGGCAGGGCCCGGCGCATCTCCTGCAGCTGCGCCTGGGCGGCCATCTGCTGGGCGAACAACGCGGTCTGGATGCCGTGGAACAGCCCCTCCAGCCAGCCCACCAGCTGCGCCTGGGCGATCCGCAGCTCGGCGTCGGAGGGCGCGTCGTCGGCGAACGGAAGCGCGATCCGCTCCAGCTCCTCCACCAGCTCCGGGGCCAGGCCCTGCTCCAGCTCGGTGATGGAGCGGCGGTGGATCTCGGCCAACCGGGTGCGGCCGGCCTCGTCGAGCGGGGCGTTGCGGACCTCTTCCAGCAGCTGCTTGATCATCGAGCCGATCCGCATCACCTTGGCCGGCTGCTGGACCAGGTCGGCGGGGCTGGTCTCCTCGCGCTGGGCCGTGGCCTGGCCCTGCGGTTGGCCCGAGGACACGCCCATCCCCTCCTGCGTCACCACGACGATCCGCTGCTGGCGCGGCTGGTCTGCACCCTGATCCGTCATGGCTCCATCCTGCCTGGCCGCTCCGGTCACCGAGCACCGCGGTAAACCGATTGCCGCCGAACCGGCGGCTTTGCCAGCCTGGCCCCGTGGACAGTGCCGACCTCGCCCATCCCGCACCGGTCGTCCTGCCCCCTCTGCCGGCCGACCTCGCGGACCGGTTCACCCTGTTGCCGGTCGGTCCGGACGACGTCGAGGAGGTTTACCGGCTGGTCTGCGCCTGCGACACCGCGGTGCTCGGGTACGCCGACTGGGGGGCCGAGGACATCGAGAGCGACACGGGCCCGGGCCTGCACGGGCGCCGCGACCAGGCGGTGGTGAGGGACCGCGGTTCCGGCCGGGTGGTCTCCTGGTGGTGGACCGACCCGCGGCTGGGCGCCTCGAACTACCTCACCGACGTGTATGTCGACCCGGGGTTGCCATCGGGGCTCGGCGACGCGGTCTCGGCGGCCGGCTGGGCGGCGGTCGAGGGCTGGGCCCGGGCGCACTACGCCGGACACCAGATCCGCGACCCACGGCTGGGCGCGGGCTCCCTGGTCGGCGACACTCCGACCGAGGGGCGACTGGAGCGGGCGGGGTTCGGCCGCGTCCGCACCTTCTGGCGGATGGCCGGCGACGTGCCGGAGGTCCCGAGGCCGGCACCGGACGTCCCGGGCCTACGGATCGAGGTCAGCGATGATTACCGTCTCATCCACCTGCTGCGGGAGGAGACCTTCGCCGACCACTGGGGCCACGACCCGGAGCCGTATGACGCGTTCGCCGAGCGGTTGCGCCGGGCGCCCGGTTTCGAACCGAGGTTCTGGTTCGTCGCGACGGTTGACGGCGAGCCCGCCGCGACGATGACATGCAGCCGGCAGATGGCCGCCGAGCGCACCTTGTACGTGATGATGCTGGGCACCCGCCGGGCCTACCGGGGCCAGGGGATCGCGGGGGCCCTGCTGCACCACGCCTTCGAGCTGGCCCGGGCCGAGGGGTACACCCGGGTCGCCTTGGGGGTGGACAGCGACAGCCCGACCGGCGCCCCGAGCGTCTACCGGCGGGCGGGCCTGGACGTCCAGTTCGCGACCACCGCCTGGCACAAGCCACTCACCTGACACCCCTCGCGCGGAGACGGGCTGGCGCGCCTAGGCGAGCCGACGGGTCAGCTCGGGGGCCCGGCGCACCGCGACGCAGGACAGCCCGGCGGCGAGCAGCGGGACCAGCACGACGACCGCCGCGAGCCCGAGCCACGGGATGTCGACCACGGGCGCCGCGGTGTAGCTCTGCCCGGCCGCCGGGTCGAACCGGTTGGTGGTCAGTGGCCAGGTGATCGCCACCCCCGGCACCAGGCCGATGACCAGCCCGAGGACCGCGCCGGACGCGGCCACCACCAGCGCCTGGGCGGCGGCCACCGACCTCCTGGTATGCCGGGTGGCTCCCACCGCGGCCAGCGTCGCCATGTCGGCCTGGCTCTCGGCAAGCGACAGCGCTGTGGACACCAGTGCGGCGACCAACACCAGCAGACCGGCAACCGCGAACAGGATGAGCAGGACCACCGTGTTCTGGCTCTGGTAGCCGCGTTCAACCACCAGCGACATGTCACTGTCGAGGTGCTCGCTGATCGCGGTCTCCGCCGCCCGGGAGATCATACCCCCGGGTGCGGACACCCGCAGGCGATCGGTCGCCACCGTCCAGCCGAGGTCCGTCGCGGTGCGCGGCAGGAGCACCGCGCCCGCGCCCTCCGCTCCGAAGGTCGTGCGCCACCGGGCCGGGTCGACGACACCTGCCGGGACCGCCTGGCGGACCGATGCCCTCGGCGGCTCCAGCCCGCCATCGGCGTCCATCCGCGTGCGCCCGGACGCGAAGACCACCTCACCGTTGCGGACGAGGCGCTGGTCGGCCACCAGCACCCCGCCACGCTGGAGGATCTGGCGCTGGCCCTCGGAGAGCGACAGCCGCTGCAGGAGTCCGGTCAAGGCTTCGACAGCGATGGCGGACGACTCTTGGCTGGCCTCGGATGACAACGAGGCGCAGTGTTGCTCCGTGAGCGCGCGGAAGGCCTGGGCTGGGGTGCAACCGGGGAGGATGGCGGCGACGACGGTCGCGGCCGAGCCGGGCTCAGGGGGCCGGGTCGTGGGGGGCTGGCTGTAGACGCGGCCCGACGTGTGCACGGTGAGGTCGGGCGCATAGCGGCGGACGACCGCGGCCGCCCGGTCCATGGCGTCGGCCGGCCCGTACAGGGCGCCCGCGCCGAGTGTCAGCTGGGGTTGGTAGTCCTGCCGGTTCTGCGCCTCTTCGCTGGTGGCGCCCACCGCGAACGCGGTCATCGCGGCGACGGCGGCCATGATCGCCGCCACCGCCGGGGTGGCCCGGCTGCGCTGCCGCGAGGTGTCGCGACTGGCCAGCCGGAGCGCCAGCGGCAGCCGGGCCCCGACGCGCCCGAGCAGCGCGAGCAGCGCCGGGACCACGAGCATGGCGCCGACGACCAGCCCGATCGCTCCGGCGACCATCGGCAATCCCGCGCTGACCGGGAGCTGGTCGACGACGACACCGCTGAGCACCAGCGCGGCGCTGACCGTCATGACGACCACACCGAGGGCCGGCAGGCCGCGGCTGACGCGGCCGCTCACCGCCCCGCCACGCAGCGTGCCCGCCACGTCGAGCCGGCCCACCCCCCGCGCCGGCAGCATCGCGGCGACGACCGAGGCCAGGACCGAGCAGGCCACGACACCGACCAGCTGCGGCCAGGCGAGGTCGAACGGCCTGGTGTCGAAGGTCGGGTTCGCAGCCGCCCACCAGGCCAGGCCGGTCCAGGCCCCGGCGATGCCCAGCACGGCACCCGTGAACGAGGAGGCGACGCCGAGGACCAACGCCTGGCCGAGCACGTAGCGGCGAAGCTGCCGCCGTTCGGCACCGTTGACCGCGGCGAGCGCCAGTGACCGCCGCTGCCTGGCGGCGCTCACCGCGAACGCCGGGCCGGCCAACAGGGCCGTCTCGATGAATATCCCCACCGCGGCCAGCGCGATGACAAGGGCCAGCTCGAGGTTCCCAGCGGCCATGCTGCGCTGCGCGTCGGTGAGCTCGGCGTCCGACGGCGGATGGGTGATCACCTGCCGGCTCTTCACCAGCAGGCCGTACCCGTTCAGCCGCTGCACCTCGGCCCAGGTCAGCGGATCGGCGCGGTCGACCAGGAAGGCCGGGAGCGCCTGTTGCCAGGGGGCGACCAGGGCCGCGGCGGCGACCATGTCGGCCTGGTGATCGGCCAGCTGACCGCGACCCACGCCGACGACGCGCAGGTCCGTGGCCGAACCGTCCTCCTGCTCGATCCGCAGCCGACCGGACCTGGGTAGGCCCTTCGAGGCACCCGCGGGGCTGACGACGACCTCGTCCGCGCTGGCCGGCCAGCGGCCGGACTCCAGCCGTAGCAGCGGCGCCACCGCCCGGTCGGCGCTGTCCAGCGCCAGGACGCTGACCCGGACCCGCCGGTCGCCCACCACGGCCCGCGCCTCCGCCTCGGTCACCGGCAGCACCGTCCCGCCGGTCAGGCGCGCGAGCTTGGCCGGCGTCCACGGACTGTCGGGGGCGAAACCAGGCACCGCTGTAGGGGGCGCCTCGGGCTGACGGAACGACGCGCCGTCCGGGGACTGCTCGACCCGGCTGCCGCTCAAGGCCTCCACCCGGGCGGCCGCGGCGCCCATGACCCGCGGGATCGTCTCGACCGGGGACAGCTGGTCGGTGGCGAGCAGGGTGATCCCCGCCGTGAGCAGCAGTACCGGCAGGCCGACCATGACCGCGATGAACAGGCTGCGCCAGCGATACCGGCACACGTCCCGGGCGGCGACCCGCAGCGCGACCCGCCACCCGGCATACCAGCGGCTCGGCGACATCAGCGGGCGCCAGCCGGGTCGAGCAGCTGCTCCGGCTGGCCGGGCGCACCGGTGGTGTCCACGACGACGCCGTCGCGGAGGAAGACCACCCGGTCGGCCCAGGCGGCGTGCCGCGCCTCGTGGGTCACCAGCAGGCCGGCAGCGCCAGCATCGCAGCGGCCCCGCAGCACCCGCAGCACCGCCTCGCCGGTGTGCGTGTCCAACGCCCCGGTGGGCTCGTCGGCGAGCACCAGCCGCCGCTGGCCGACCAGCGCCCGGGCGATGGCCACCCGCTGCTGCTGGCCGCCGGACATCTGGTCCGGATACCGGTCGGCGAGCTCGGGCAGGCCCACCGTGGCCAGCGCGTCCAGGGCCAGCCCGCGCGCGGCCCGGGCCCGTTGGCCGTCCAGCTCCAGCGGCAGGGCGACGTTCTCGGCTGCGGTGAGCGAAGGGATCAGGTTCAGGTCCTGGAACACGTAGCCGACCGACCGCCGGCGCAGCGCGGCGAGCGCGTCCGGGCGAAGCGCACCGACGTCGGTGCCCTCGATGCGCACGCTGCCGGCGGTCGGCCGGTCCAACCCGCCGGCCAGGTTCAGCAGAGTGGACTTGCCCGAGCCGCTCGGCCCCATCACGGCGACCAGCTCGCCGGCGGCCACCTGCAGGTCCACCCCGTCCAGCGCCCGCACGGCCGCCTCGCCGGCGCCGTGGACCCGGGTGACCGCCTCGAGCTGCAGCACCACGGTCATCGGAGCACCTCCTGCAGCGCCGGCGCGGGGGCGGCCACGGGCGGCAGCATGGTTTCCCGGGCCAGCCGGGCCTCCACGTGGTCCAACCAGCGGACTTCCGCCTCCGCGGCATACCGGAGGTTCTCCAGGACGAGCAGCCAGGCCAGGTCGGCCGGCTCACGGCGGCCGGTGTCGGCGCGGTCCTCCGCCGCGCGGTACAGCCGGGTGAGGTCCTGCAGGTGCCGCAGCGTCGCGGTGCGCTGGGTCTGCACGACGGCGGGCACGTCGACGCCGCTGACCGTCACGGCCAGGGCGAGCTTGATGATGAGCTCGTCGCGCGGGGTGTCGTCCCGGTTCACCGGCGAGGCCCACCACAGTGCGACCTGGGCCCTGCCCTGCTCGGTCAGCCGGTAGGCGATCCGGCCGTCGGCGTCGGCGGCCCCGGCCGCCTCGACCAGCCCATCCCGCTCCAGCCGGGCCAGCGTCGTGTAGACCTGCCCGACGTTGAGCGGCCAGGTCCCGCCGGTGCGGGTCTCGAACTCGGTGCGCAGCTGCGCGCCGTACATCGGCTCCTCGTGGAGCAGCGCGAGCAGGCTGTGACGGATCGACACGGGCGGGTCCCTCTCAGACGTGTCCGACGACCCCCCAGCGGTCGTCGATATACTCGGTATGTTGGTGCCTCTATACCGGGTATGTCAACTCCTTGTCAGAACGTGAGCGGGTCATGACGCGCCGACGTTCTGACAACTCGCGCGCGAGCTTGCGCGAGGCCGGCGGGTTAGCCGAAGACCGCGTCCACCTCGGGGATCCGGGCCCGGTAGCCGGCCAGCAGCGCGCGGGCCGAGGTCACCGAGTCGACCAGCGGGTGCTGGGCGAACGCCTGCACAGCCAGCGCCGCCGACCCGGTGCGGGCCGCCTCGATCACCAGCCGGTCGACCGCCTTGACCTGTTGCACCAGGCCGAGCTGCGCGCCGAGCAACGGGTCCAACCGGTGCGGGCGGGGCCCCGCCGCGCCGACCGAGCACGGCACCTCCACCACCGCGTCGGCAGGCAGTCCCGGCACGGTGGTGCCGTTGCGGACGTTGAGGATCAGCTCGGCCGGTTCACCCCGGGCGATGGCCGCCATGATCGCCAGTGCCACCTGCTCGTACCCGCCGCCCCGCACCTCCTCCTGGTCGCGCTCCCGGGTGCGGGCCTCGCTCAGGTACGTCGCGTTGCGCTCCAGCCGCACCCGGTCCCACTCCGCGAGCGCCCGCCCCGGCGTCGCGGCGACGGCCTGGTAGAAGGCGCGCTGCTGGGCAAGCAGGAACTCCCCCCGGGTCCGCGCGGCGGCGCGGATGCCGGCCACCGCCTCCCGGGTGAAGTCGTAGTAGTAGACGTACTCGTTCGGGATCGCGCCCAGCGTCCGGATCCACTCCATGCCGAAGAGCTGGCCCTCCTCCGTGGCTGCGAGCAGCGTGTCGTCGGCGATCAGCCCCGGCAGGTGGTCCACGCCGTCGTGGCGCAGCGCGCGCAGCCAGCCGAGGTGGTTCAGCCCCACGTAGTCCGCCGCCGCGGTGTCCGGCAGCTCGAGCAACCGGACGGCGCGACGGACCAGCGCGGCCGGGGAGTCGCAGATGCCGACGACCCGCTCGCCGAGGACGGCCTGCATCGCCTCGGTCACCAGTCCCGCCGGGTTGGTGAAGTTGATGACCCACGCCCCGGGCGCGCAGGACGCCACCCGCTGAGCCACGTGCACCGCCACCGGAACGGTCCGCAGTGCGAAGCTGAGCCCGCCCGGCCCCGTGGTCTCCTGCCCGAGCAGGCCGAGGTCCAGCGCGACCCGCTCGTCGGCCGTCCGGGCGAGCAAGCCGCCGACCCGGATCGCGGAGAAGACGAAGTCCGCGCCCTCGAGCGCCTCGTCCAGCACCGTCGTCGTATGCAGCGCGGGCGGCGCCTCGTGCCCGCTCGCCTGCTGACCCAGCACCGCCGCGATCGCCGACAACCGTTGCGGCGCCACGTCATACAGGACCACGTCGGTGATGCGCCGGTCGTGGCGGTCGGCCAGCAGCGCCGCATACACCAGCGGGGTGCGGAACCCGCCGCCGCCCAGGATCGCCAGCCTCATCGGCACCCCATCCGAGCTGGACCGCCAGCCGCAGGTGCGGCACCGGCCACACCGTACCAATCGCGTGCCGTCGCGTTCGGTTGGTGGCCGTCCGCTGCCCGGGCCGGCGCCCCGACCTTGTGCCGTCCGGCCCGGTTCGGTCACCATAAGCGCAGTCGTGGCCTGCAGGTTCAGTCAGGGAATGAAGGGTCCAGGCCGGTGCCGGAGCCGATGTTCGACCCGCTGGCTGCCATCCGCGCCAGCGACGAGCCCGACTTCGACGTCTTCATCTGCGGCTCCGTGTTCCTGGACATCATCTTCACCGGCCTGCCGGCCATGCCGACCGCGGGTGCCGAGGTGTGGGCGGAGGGGATGGGCTCCTGCCCCGGCGGCATCGCCAACCTGGCGGTGGCCGCCCGGCGGATGGGGCTGCGGACCTCGATGGCCGCCGCCTTCGGCGACGACGAATACGGCGAGTTCTGCTGGCGCACGCTGGAGGAGCAGGAGCACGTGGACCTGGCGCGGTCGCGACGGTTCGGGGAGTGGCACACGCCCGTGACCGTGTCGATGGCGGTGGACCGGGACCGGGCCATGCTCACCCACGGCCACGCTCCGCCGATGCCGATGGACCGGCTGGTCGGGACGCCGCAGCGCAGCAGGGCGGTGATGGTCGAGCTGACCGCCGAGAGGCAGCTGGGGCACGAGGGGTCGTGGCTGCGCCGCTGCAAGGACCAGGGCGCCCTGGTGTTCGCCGATGTCGGCTGGGACCCCACCCAGCGCTGGTCCCGGACCGTGCTCGACCTGCTCGACCTGTGTCACGCCTTCATGCCCAACGCGGTGGAGGCGATGGCGTACACCCGGACCACCACGCCGCACGAGGCGCTCTATGCGCTGGCCGACCTGGTCCCGTTGGCCATCGTCACCACCGCGGCCGAAGGGGCGATGGCCGTCGACGCCGGCACCGGGGAGGAGGTGCTCGTCCCGGCGCTGCGCGTCCCGGCGCTGGACGCCACCGGGGCGGGTGACGTCTTCGCCGCCTCGATCGTGCTCGGCACGCTGGCCGGCTGGCCGCTGGCGGACCGGATCGCGTTCGCGAACCTCAGCGCGTCGCTGTCGGTGCAGCAGTTCGGCGGGTCGCTGGCGGCGCCCGGCTGGGGCGACATCGCGGACTGGTGGCACCAGCAGCAGGCCGCCGCGGACGGCAGCTCCTACCACCGCTCGCTGCTGCGGCGGTACGCCTTCCTGGAGCACCTCATCCCGACTGTGCCGGTCGGCGCCTGCCGCCGGGCCACCGCCACCATCGCCCGTCGCGCCGACGTCCAGGGCCTCGCCGAGCCGACCCCCGGGCCGCCGCCCCGGCACACCGAGGCCGTGGGCTGACCCGCGCCGTCCCTCCGGGCGGTGTGGAAGGCTTGCCGGCGTGCCCGACGACGCCGCGCTGGACCTGTGCGCGTTCGTCGACGCCGCGCCGTCTGCCTTCCACGCGTGCGCGGAAGCGGCCCGGCGGCTCGGCGGCGGAGGGTTCGTGGAGCTGGCCGAGCACGCTGCCTGGCCGACGGCGCCGGGCGGCTACTTCCTGCGCCGCGGCGGGTCGCTGCTGGCCTGGCGGCACGCCGATGTCGCGCCAGCCACCGGCTTCCGGGTCCTCGCCGCGCACACCGACAGCCCCAACCTGCGGGTCAAGCCGCAGCCGGACCTGGCCCGGTCCGGCTGGCAGCAGCTGGCCGTCGAGGTGTACGGCGCGCCGTTGTGGAACTCGTGGCTCGACCGCGATCTCGGCCTGTCCGGCCAGGTGGCGGTGCGGACGCCCACCGGGGTCGAGACCCGGCTGGTCCGCGTCGACGACCCCGTGCTGCGCGTGCCGCAACTGGCGATCCACCTGGACCGCGACAGCAACACCTCGCTGGCGCTGAACCCGCAGCAACACCTCACCCCGGTATGGGGTGTGGGCACCTCGCCGAGGTCGTTCCGGTCCTGGCTCGGCGAGCTGGTCGAGTCCTCCGACGTGCTCGCCTGGACCCTGATGACGCACGACCTCACTGCGTCCCGGCTGATCGGAGCGGCGCGCGACCTCGTCGCGGCACCACGGCTGGACAACCTGGCCACCTGCCACGCCGGCGTCTCGGCGTTGCTGGCGGCCGCGCCGCCGCGGCTCACACCGGTGCTGGCGCTGTTCGACCACGAGGAGGTCGGCAGCGAGTCGGACCGTGGTGCCCAGTCGACGCTGCTCACCTCGACGCTGGAGCGGGTGGTGCTGTGTCGCGGCGGCGCCCGCGACGACCTGTTCCGGGCGCTCGCGGCGACGGTGGTCGCCTCGGGGGACATGGCGCACGCGACGCACCCCAACTACCCCGAGCGCCACGACCCGCAGCACCAGGTCGCGGTCAACGGCGGCCCGGTGCTCAAGACCAACGCGAAGCTGCGCTACGCCACGGACCCGACCGGTGCGGCGACGTTCCGGCTGGCCTGCGACCAGGCGGGGGTGCCGCTTCAGCAGTTCGTGGCCCGCAACGACATGCCCTGCGGGTCCACGGTCGGGCCGATGACCGCCGCCCGGACCGGCGCGACGACGGTCGACTTCGGCGCCCCGATGCTGTCGATGCACTCCGCCCGGGAACTCTGCGGGGCGAAGGACCCGGCCATGTACGCCGCCGCGCTGACCGCTTTCCTGGATCCCGCCTGAGTTGGGCACCGCCGGCCTGAACCTCTGGCCGGCCGCTGAGGCTCGCCCGCCGCCTTGGCAAGCCTTGGCAAGCCTTGGCAAGCCGGGTGCCTCGGCGATCCCGGGGGTGACCACCTCGCCTCAGATGCGCAGCAGCAGCTTGCCGATGTGCCGGCTCTCGGCGAGCGCTCGGTGGGCGTCACCCGCCTGGCCGAGCGGGAAGGTCGCGTGCACCACGGGCTTGACTCGGCCGGCTTCGACCAGGGGCCAGACGTGTTCGCGCACCGCGGCGACGATGGCGGCCTTCTCCGCGGCCGGCCTGGCCCGCAACGAGGTGGCGATGACGGCGGCTCGCTTGGTCAGCAGCCGACCCAGGTCCAGCTCCGCCTTGGCGCCCCCCTGCAGCCCGATCACGACCAGCCGCCCCCCGGTGGCCAGTGCCTCGACGTTGCGGGCCAGGTACTTCCCGCCCATGTTGTCCAGGATCACGTCGGCGCCGTGCCCGCTGGTGGCCCGTCCGACCTCGGCGACGAAGTCCTGCTCCCGGTAGTTCACCAGGATCTCCGCGCCGAGGGTCCGGCAGGCGGCCAGCTTGTCCGCGCTGCCGGCGGTCACCGCAATGTGCGCCCCCACCTCACGGGCCAGCTGGACGGCCATCGTGCCGATGCCACTCGAACCGCCGTGCACCAGCATCGTCTCCCCGGGCTGGAGGTTCGCGGTCAGGAACACGTTCGACCACACCGTGCACACGACCTCCGGCAGCGCGGCCGCGTCCGCCAGCGACACCCCGCGCGGCACCGGTAGCAGCTGCCCGGCTGGGACCGCCACCTGCTCGGCATACCCGCCGCCGGCCAGCAGCGCGCACACCTGGTCACCGACGCGCCACCCGGTCACGTGCTCGCCGAGGCGGGCGATCCGCCCGCTCACCTCCAGCCCCGGGTATGGCGGCGCGCCGGGTGGCGGGGGGTAGTGCCCTTGGCGCTGGAGCAGGTCGGCGCGGTTCACCCCGGCGCCGACCACGTCGACCAGCGCCTCGCCGGGACCTGGCTCGGGCGAGGGGACGTCGGCCAGGACAAGCGCGGACTCGTCCCCGGGCTCGGGGATGGTGATCGCCTTCACGGCTCGACGATATGCCGGGCGTGCTGCAGGTCGGCCGGGGTGTCGAGGTCCAGGGCCGTGGTCGGGTCGCAGGCGACCGGCGCCCAGTCGAGCCGGTCGAGCAGCGTCATCATCGCGACGCCGCCGGGGTCGGCGGGAAGCGCTTGTCGCAGTGCCGCGGTCCGGTAGGCCCCGAGCAGCGGCTGCGCCCGCCCGTCGGGGGTGACCGCCACGGCCGCGTCGTGCCCGCCGACGGAGGCGGGCAGCGTGGTGGCCAGCGGCCCAGCGAACGGCATGTCGCCGGCGAGCACGACCGCCGTCTGATCGGTGAGCCCGGACAGCGCCGCCGCGACGGCTGCCACCGGGCCGCCGCCGGCCGGCTCCTCGCGCACCCAGGCGACCTGGCGCCGGGTCGGCCGCTGGTCGCCGACGCAGGTCACCGCCCAGGCCGTCGGCAGCGCGTCCAGCAGCCGGTCGAGCACCGTGGTCTCACCGAGCCGCTGCCGGGTCTTGTCCACGCCACCCAGCCGGCGGGAGGTCCCGCCACACAACACAACCACGCTGACGACATCGGCCATGGCTGGAGTCTGCCGGGCCGGCCGGCGGCGGTGGGCGAGCCCTGTCCGACGTGGCTGCCGCGTGGGTCGGGAGTCAGCCTCCCAGCACGCGGCGGGACAGGTCGTCTGCCGAGCGGAGCACGGCCGCGGCCAGGCGATCGCGTTCGGCCGGCGGGACGTCCGCCGAGGCGTACGTGAGCGCCACCGCCGCCAACGGGTGGCCCCAATGATCCCGCACGGGGGCTGCGACGGAGGCGAAACCCACTGTCACCTGGCCGTCCTCGCGGGCGAAGCCGTCACGGCGGACGTCCACGAGCAGCCGTCGCAGCTCGGCGAGCGAGGTCGGCCCGGCCCCGTGCCGCCGGACGAAGGCTGCCCGCGCGGGGTACAACGCACGCACTTGGGCGGCGGGAAGCGCCGAGAGCATCGCCAAGCCGCTCGCGGTGAGCGAGGCGGGCAACCGGACGCCGACCTCGGTCACCAGGGCCGGGCGCCCGGCGGCACGCTCCTCGATCAGGTAGAGCACCTCGTTGCCGTGCAGGACGCCCAGGTGCCCGTTGTGCCCGACCGTGTCGACCAGCCGCGCCACGACCGGCCGGGCCAACCGCTGCAGGGGCGCTTGCCGCGAGTACGCGGACCCCAACTCGAACGAGGCGAGCCCCAACCCGTACCGCCGTTCCTCGCGGAAATGCGTCACGAAGCCCTCCCGCCGCAGCACCGCGAGCAGGTGGTACACGCTGGAGCGTGGCAGCCCTAGGGACGCCGCGATGCGGGCCGCCGGCATCGGCGCGGCTTGGGCGGCCAGGAACCGCAGCAGCCGCATCGCGGCCACGGCCGACGTCGCGTTCGCCACGCCCCGCAGTGTCTCGCAGCAGCGACCCGCACGAGCGGGCGGCGGCAGGCGCCGCCGGCGGGATCGTGTCCAAATGTCTTCCATGCAAGACACGAAAGGGTTGCCGGCTGTATGCGGCGCCTCCTGCGGGGCGTTGGAATGGTCTGCATGACCCAGTTCCTCGACGCCGGCGTCGTGCGGGTCGCCCGTGGACCGCTCACGTTCGAGGACGTGGTCGCCGTCGCTCGCCATGACGCGCGCGTCGAGGTCACCGACGACGCGCTGGCCGAAGTCCGCCGCAGCCGAGCAGTGGTCGAGGCACTGGCCGACGACGCCGACCCGCACTACGGGATCTCGACCGGGTTCGGCGCCCTCGCGACCCGCCACATCCCGGCGGAGCGCCGGGCCCAGCTGCAGGCCAGCCTGATCCGCAGCCATGCCGCTGGCTCCGGCCCCGAGGTCGAGCGGGAGGTGGTTCGCGCCCTGATGCTGCTGCGGCTGTCCACCCTGGCCACCGGGCGCACCGGCGTGCGGGAGGCGACGGTAGCGGCATACCGCGACGTCCTGAACGCGGGGATCACCCCGGTGGTGCACGAGTTCGGCAGCCTGGGGTGCTCCGGCGACCTCGCCCCGCTGGCCCACGTCGCGCTGGCGCTCATGGGTGAGGGACAGGTGCGCGACCGTGACGGCGTCATACGCCCCGCGGCGGATGCCTTGCAGGAGAGTGAGATTCAACCCCTGGCGCTGCGCGAGAAGGAGGGGCTCGCCCTCATCAACGGCACCGACGGCATGCTCGGAATGCTCGTGCTGGCCCTCACCGACCTCCGTATGCTGCTCACCGTCGCCGACATCACGGCCGCCATGAGCGTCGAGGGCCTGCTCGGCACCGACGATGTCTTCGCGGCCGACCTCCAGCTGCTGAGGCCGCACCCGGGACAGCAGCGCTCGGCTGAGAACCTGCGAAACCTGTTACGAGACAGCCCGATCCGCGAGAGTCACCGCACGCCCGGGTGCACCCGGGTGCAGGACGCGTACTCCCTGCGATGCGCACCCCAGGTGCACGGCGCCGCACGGGACACGCTGGACCACGCCGCGGCAGTCGCCTCGCGCGAGCTGGCGAGCGCGATCGACAACCCGGTGGTCACCGCGGACGGCCGGGTCGAGTCCAACGGCAACTTCCACGGGGCCCCGCTGGGGTATGTGCTGGACTTCCTGGCCATCGTCGCGGCCGACGTCGCCTCGATGTCCGAACGCCGGACCGACCGCTTCCTGGACGTGGCGCGCAACCAGGGGTTGAGCGCCTTCCTCGCCGACGACCCCGGCGTCGACTCCGGTCACATGATCGCCCAGTACACCCAGGCGGCGATCGTGTCCGAGCTGAAGCGGCTCGCCGCACCGGCCAGCGCCGACTCGATTCCCAGCTCGGCCATGCAGGAGGACCATGTGTCCATGGGCTGGTCGGCGGCGAGGAAGCTGCGCCGGTCGGTGGACGGTCTGACCCGGGTGCTCGCGGTGGAACTGCTGACCGCGGCCAGGGGCATCCAGCTGCGGGCTCCGCTGGCGCCGGCGCCGGCCACCGCGGCGGTCATCGAGGCCCTTGGCTCGCCGGGACCGGGGCCGGACCGTCACCTCGCCCCGGAGATCGACGCCGCGGTCGCTTTCGTGGCAACCGGCGCGGCGGTCAAGGCGGCCGAGTCGGTCACCGGGCCGCTCACCTAACGACTTGTCAGAACCAGGTCGGGTCCTGGCCCGACCTGGTTCTGACAGGTTCCGACCGGACTCGCGAAGGAGCAAGCACATGGAGGGCGCCCGCCCCGTCCGCGCCCCGCGCGGCACCACCCGCTCGGCCAGGAGCTGGCAGACCGAGGCGCCGCTGCGGATGCTGATGAACAACCTGGACCCGGAGGTCGCCGAGCGGCCGGACGACCTGGTCGTCTACGGCGGGACCGGACGAGCCGCGCGGGACTGGCGGTCCTTCGACGTGATGGTCGCCACCCTGCGAGACCTTCGCGCCGACGAGACCATGCTGGTCCAGTCCGGCCGCCCGGTCGGCGTCATGCGCACGCACGAGTGGGCGCCTCGGGTGCTGATCGCCAACTCCAACCTGGTTCCCGACTGGGCGAACTGGCCCGAGTTCCGTCGGCTGGAGCACCTCGGTCTGACGATGTACGGCCAGATGACCGCCGGCTCGTGGATCTACATCGGCACCCAGGGCATCGTCCAGGGCACCTACGAGACGTTCGCCGCGGTCGCCGCGAAGCGCTTCCATGGCACGCTCGCCGGCACGCTCACGCTCACCGGCGGCTGCGGCGGCATGGGCGGCGCCCAGCCGCTCGCGGTCACCCTCAACGACGGGGTGTGCCTGGTCGTCGACGTCGACCCGGCCCGGCTGCACCGGCGGGTGGAGCACCGCTACCTGGACTATGTCGCCGGCTCCATCGATGAGGCCGTCGCCGTCGCGGAGCAGGCCAAACGGGACCGGCGGGCCTGGTCGGTCGGCGTGGTCGGCAACTGCGCCGAGGTGGTCCCGGACCTGCTGCGCCGCGGGGTCGAGGTCGACATCGTCACAGACCAGACCAGCGCGCACGACCCGCTCTCCTACCTGCCCGAGGGCGTGGCGCTCGCGGACTGGCATGACTACGCCGACCGCAAGCCGGAGGAGTTCACGGACCGGGCGCGGGCGTCGATGGCCAAGCACGTCAAGGCGATGGTGGAGTTCCAGGACGGCGGCGCGGAGGTGTTCGACTACGGCAACTCGATTCGTGACGAGGCCCGGCTGGGCGGCTACGACCGGGCGTTCGACTTCCCCGGGTTCGTCCCGGCATACATTCGCCCGCTGTTCTGCGAAGGCAGGGGGCCGTTCCGCTGGGCGGCGCTGTCCGGCAACCCGAGTGACATCGCGGCCACCGACCGGGCCGTGATGGACCTGTTCCCGGACAACGACCGGCTGCAGAAGTGGATGCGGGGCGCCCAGGAGCGGATCGCCTTCCAGGGCCTGCCTGCCCGCATCTGCTGGCTGGGCTATGGCGAGCGGGACCGGGCCGGCCTGCGGTTCAACGAGATGGTCGCCGCAGGCGAGGTCGAGGCGCCGATCGTGATCGGCCGCGACCACCTGGACTGCGGTTCGGTCGCTTCGCCGTACCGCGAGACCGAGGCGATGGCCGACGGCTCCGACGCCATCGCGGACTGGCCGCTGCTCAACGCGCTGGTCAACACCGCCTCAGGCGCCTCGTGGGTGTCCCTCCACCACGGCGGCGGCGTCGGCATCGGCCGGTCGATCCACGCCGGCCAGGTGTCCGTCGCCGACGGCACCCCGCTGGCGGCGGAGAAGCTGGCCCGGGTGCTCACGAACGACCCCGGGATGGGCGTCATCCGGCACGTGGACGCCGGCTACCCCCGCGCGGACGAGGTCGCGGCCGAACGGGGCGTCAGGATTCCGATGCGAGCGGACTCGTGACGTCGGCGACAGTCGCGTTGAATGCCCGTATGACGTTGTCCCCGGCCACGGTGGCGGCGACGCCGTGCGCACCCGCCCCCATCGAGATCACCCGGCCGGCCATCGCGGCATCGGCCACCACCGGCCAGGACCGGGTCGAGCCGAACGGGGTGATGGTGCCGCGCTCGTACCCCGTCGCGTCCCGCGCGGTGGCCGCGTCCGGCATCGACAGCCGGCTCACCCCCAGCACCGTGCGCAGCTTGGGCCAGGAGATCTCCCTGTCACCCGGCACGAGCACGAACAGGAAGTCGCCCTCGCCGCGCCGGACCACCAGCGTCTTCACGATGTCCGCGGGCCGGACACCGCGGGCGGCGGCCGCCTCGGCCAGGCTGCGCACCGGCCCGTGCCGGGTGATCTCGTGGGCGATGCCGCTGTCCCGCAACGCCGTTGCGGCGGCCCGCTCCGCTTCGGCTGCCGTCCTGGTCACCTCCGCCACCCTAGCCCCCTCGACTTGTCAGAACGTGGGCGCGCCATGACGCTCCCACGTTCTGACAGGTCGTTCGGGTCGATGTGGGCGGCCTTGGAGCCGGTCGGGCGGGACGCCACGACCGGCGGCTACCGGCGCTTCGCGCTGACCCGGGAGGACCATGACCTGCGGGAGTGGTTCGCCGGCGAGGCGGTGGCCCGCGGCCTGGACCTGACCCTGGACCGGATGGGCAACCAGTGGGCCTGGTGGGGTGACCCCGACGCGGCGGTCGCCAGGGGCGCTCCCGGGGTCGCTGTGGGGTCCCACCTGGACTCGGTGCCCGACGGCGGGGCCTTCGACGGTCCACTGGGCGTCGTCAGCGCCTTCGCGGCGTTGGATCTGTTGCGCGACAAGGGTTTCCGGCCCAGCCGCCCGGTTGGCGTCGTCTGCTTCGGCGACGAGGAAGGGGCCCGTTTCGGCGTCGCCTGCGCCGGGTCACGTGTCATCACCGGCGCCCTGCCCGCCGAGCGCGCCCTGGCCCTGCAGGACGCCGACGGGCGGTCGTTGGCCGAGGCGCTCCGGGCGGCCGGGCGCCGCCCCGAGCAGGTCGGGCCCGACCCCCAGACGCTGCGGCGGGTGGGCTGCTTCGTCGAGCTGCACGTCGAGCAGGGCCGCGCCCTGGTCGACCTGGGGCGGCCGCTGGGCGTCGGCACGCGGATCTGGCCGCACGGCCGGTGGCGGCTGGACTTCCCCGGGCAGGCCAACCACGCCGGCACCACGGCGCTGGCGGACCGGCACGACGCCCTGCTGGGCCTGGCCGCGACCGTGCTGGCCGCCCGCGCCGCCGCGCAGGCTCACGGCTGCCTGGCCACGATCGGCAAGGTGGACGTCCAGCCCGGCGGCGTCAACGCCATCCCGAGCCGGGTCACCGGCTGGCTGGACGCCCGCGGGCCGGCCGAGGCCGACGTGCGGGCCGTCGTCGAGGAGCTGCAGCGCCGGGCGCCGGACGCCACCGTCACCGAGGAGTCGTGGACCCCGGTCACCGACTTCGACGCCGACCTCACCGGGCGTGTGGCCAGCGCCCTGGGCGAGGACGTGCCCCGGCTCGGCACCGGCGCCGGGCACGACGCCGGCATCCTGGCGGGCGCGGGGGTCGCCAGCGCCATGATCTTCGTCCGCAACCCCACCGGCGTCTCACACTCACCCGCCGAGCACGCCGACCTCGACGACTGCCTGGCCGGGGTGGACGCGCTGGCCCGCGCCGTCGAAGCCCTTTCCGGATGACCACCTGGTTCGCCGAACACGCCTTGCTGCCAACCGGACTCGCCACCAACGTCCGGTTCGAGGCGGTCGGGGGAAGGTTCACCGAGGTCGTCCCGCACGCCGCGCGCG
Source organism: Dermatophilaceae bacterium (assembly GCA_035689185.1). Lineage (GTDB taxonomy): Bacteria > Actinomycetota > Actinomycetes > Actinomycetales > Dermatophilaceae > DASSLY01. Next base: position 20,812 of record DASSLY010000021.1, on the reverse strand, counting down.
GCGACGCGACTCTGCTGCCCGGCATCGTGCTGCCCGGGTTCGCCAACGCGCACAGCCACGCCTTCCACCGCGCCCTGCGCGGCCGCACCCATGACGGCGGCGGCACCTTCTGGACCTGGCGGCGGCACATGTATGACGTCGCGGCGCGACTGGATCCCGACAGCTACCTCGCCCTGGCCCGGGCGGCCTACGCCGAGATGGCGCTCGCCGGCGTCACCTGCGTCGGGGAGTTCCACTACCTGCACCACGACCCAGGCGGCCAGCGGTACGCCGACCCCAACGCGATGGGCCAGGCGCTGCGCCAGGCGGCCGCCGACGCGGGGATCCGGCTGACCCTGCTCGACACGCTCTACCTGCGTGGCGGCCTCACCGCTGACGGCCACCCGCCGCTGGAGGGCCCGCAGGTGCGGTTCGGCGACGGCTCCGTCGAGGCGTGGGAGGGCCGCGTGTCGGCGCTGAGACCGGACGCGGTGATGCGGGTGGGGGTGGCCGTCCACTCGGTCCGGGCGGTGCCGCGCGAGGTGTTGGGCGACGTCGCGTACCTCGCCGGGCACGGCCTCGGTCCGGCCGGTGTGGCCGCCGGGATGCCGCTGCACGCCCACCTCAGCGAGCAGCCGGCGGAGAACCACGCCTGTCAGGCGTTCTACGGCCGGTCGCCGACCGCGCTGCTGCACGAGGAAGGGCTGCTGACCCCCCGCACGACGGTGGTCCACGCGACTCACCTCGGCCGGCACGACCTGCGCACCCTGGGCCGGGCCCGGACCACGGCGTGCCTCTGCCCAACCACCGAGCGTGACCTGGCCGACGGCATCGGCCCGGCCCGCGCGCTCGCCGACGCCGGCTGCCCGCTGTCCCTCGGCTCGGACCAGCACGCGGTCGTCGACCCGTTCGAGGAGGTCCGCGGGCTGGAGCTGCACGAGCGGCTGCGCAGCCTGCGCCGGGGCCGGTTCAGCCAGGCCGAGCTGCTGTCGGCGGCCACGAACCACGCCAGCCTGGGCTGGGCCGACGCCGGGCGGCTGGCGGCCGGGGCGCGCGCGGACCTGGTCGCCGTCCGGCTCGACAGCGTGCGCACCGCCGGCACCCAGCCCGCACAAGTGCTCATGAGCGCGGTCGCCGCCGACGTGGACACCGTGATCGTGGACGGCCGGGTCGTGGTCGAGTGTGGCCGGCACCGGATCGGTGACGTGCCCCGGCTCCTGGACGACGGCATACGGGCGCTCTGGTGACCAGCACCCTGGTGACCGGAATCGGGGAGCTCACCACCAACGACCCGGAACTCGGCAGCATGCACACGGCGGCCCTGGTGGTCGAGGACGGCCGGGTGGTCTGGGTCGGCCACCAGACGGAGGAGCCGGCCGCCGACCGTCATCTCGACCTCGACGGCCGGGCCGTCGTGCCCGGGTTCGTCGACAGCCACACGCACCTGGTCTTCGCCGGCGACCGCGCGGCGGAGTTCGCGGCCCGGATGCGCGGGCAGCGTTACGACGGCGGCGGCATCGCGGCCACGGTCCGCGACACCCGGGCGGCGTCCGATCAGGAGCTGCGCGCCCTGCTGGCCTCGCGGGTGGCCGAGGCCCGGGCGCAGGGCACGACGACGCTGGAGGTGAAGAGCGGGTACGGCCTGACGATCGAGGACGAGGAACGCTCACTGCGCCTGGCCCGCGAGTTCACGCCGGAGACGACGTTCCTGGGCGCGCACGTGGTGCCGCCGGAGCATGCGAGGCACCGGGACGGGTATGTCGCGCTGGTGGCCGGCCCGATGCTGGCCGCGTGCGCGCCCTACGCGCGGTGGGTGGACGTGTTCTGCGAGCCGCACACTCCGCACGCGTTCACCGAGGGTGAGGCGCGCGCGGTGCTCGCGGCGGGGGTCGCCGCGGGCCTGCTGCCCCGGGTGCACGGCAACCAGCTCGGTCCCGGCCCCGGGGTGCGGCTGGCGGTCGAGATGGGCGCAGCGAGCGTGGACCACTGCACGTTCCTGTCCGACGCCGACGTCGATGCGCTGGCCGCCGGCGGCACGGTCGCGACGCTGCTGCCGGGGGTGGAGTTCGCCACCCGCTCGCCCTACCCGGACGCCCGGCGGCTGCTGGACGCCGGCGTGGACGTCGCGCTGGCGACCGACTGGAACCCGGGGACGTGCAACACCTCCGCGATGCCGTTCGTCATCGCGCTGGCGGTGCGGGAGATGGGCCTGACCCCGGCCGAGGCGCTGACGGCGGCGACGGCCGGAGGGGCGAAGGCCTTGCGCCGTGACGACATCGGGGTCCTCGCCGTCGGGAAGCGTGGCGACCTCACCGTGCTGGACGCGCCGTCATACCTGCATCTGGCCTACCGGCCGGGCGTGCCCATCGCCCGCGCACTCGACCTCGGCGGGTAGCTCGCGGGGCGGCGGGCTCAGCTGACCTCGTTCATGCCCTTCGGTGGGTGGCCGGCGGACTTGGTGTAGTAGTCGGCCGCCTTGCGGGTGGCCAGCAAGCGGGCCACCCCCACGAAAGCGCCCGAGGCGACCGCCCAGCCGATCGCCTCCTGCCAGGACACCGTCGGGTCTTCCGGGTTGACCGGCGGCTCGTTGCCGGTCGTGAGCTTCCACAGGCTGGTCACCAGCTTGCGCGCCAGCAGTCCTGCCCCGACCGCGGCGCCCGTGCCGAGCACCTTCCACGCCAGCGCACCCACGCTCGTCCACCCTTCGTCGACGCCTCTGGGCAGAGCCTAGCCACCCCGCCGAAGGTGTACCGTTCATGCCATACGACAGGGGAGCGCCCCCAAGCGCTGAGAGTGCGGTCCGCCGCAGACCCTCGAACCTGCTCCGGTTAGCACCGGCGAAGGGAGTCGGGACATCTCAGGTGCGCCGGCGGCATACCAGCCGGTATGCCGCCCCCGCACCTCCCCCGTAGGCATCCCGCGTCCGTGAGCGACGGAGGCGGGCACCACGGGAGAAGGGCAATCGCATGACCACTCATCACCCGGCGCCACCCGGCGCCTCCGGGTCCGCGGCGACAGCGACGGCGGCCGGGAACCTGTTCCACTGGCGCACGGTCGACCTGGTCACCGCCGCCACCATCGGCGTCGCCATCGGCGTCGTGTTCCGCCTGTGGGGCGCCTTCTACGGGGTGATCGAGGCCGCGTGGAAGGGCTTCCCGCCGTTGGCCGGGCTCACCGGCGGCGTCTGGTTCCTCGCGGCGGCCATCGCGGCCCTGGTGGTCCGCCGGCCGGGCGCCGCGATCCTCGCCGAGATGGTCGGCGCCACCGTCGAGATGCTGCTCGCCGGCCAGTGGGGCGCGGGCACGCTGGTGTCCGGCGCGCTGCAGGGCCTCGGGGTCGAGCTGGGGTTCGCGCTGTTCCTCTACCGCCGGTTCGGGGTGCCGCAGGCCGCGCTGGGCGCCGTCCTGGCCGCCTTCCTGGAGTGCGTGGCCTATGAGTTCCACGCCTACTGGAGCGACTGGACACCCGCCTGGCAGTGGACCTACTTCGCCCTGTTCGCCCTGTCCGGAGTGGTGATCTCCGGCCTGCTCGCCTGGCTCCTGGTCAGGGCATTGGCCCGCACGGGGGTCCTCGACGCGTTCCCGCCCGGAGTGGAGCACCACGCCTCGCGTGCCGGCTGAGCTGCGGGTCGCGGGGCTGACCTGGCAGCCGGTCGGGCGGTCCAAGCCGGTGCTGAACGGCATCGACCTGGTCGTCCCGGCCGGCCAGCGGGTGCTGCTCGCCGGCCCCAGCGGGTCCGGCAAGTCGACGTTGCTGCGGGCGCTGGCCGGTGTCCTGCAGGGCAACCACAACGGCCGGTATGGCGGGTCGGTCGCCCGTCCTGCCCCGGCCGGGCTGCTGCTGCAGGACCCCAGCGACGCGCTGGTGACCCGGCGGGCCGGGCGGGACGTGGCGTTCGGCCTGGAGAACGCCGGGGTCCCGCGGCGGCAGATGTGGGAGCGGGTGCGCGCCGTGCTGGCCGCGGTGCGGTTCCCCTACGGCACCGAACACCTGGTCGCCCGGCTGTCCGGCGGCGAGCGCCAGCGGCTGGCGCTGGCCGGCGTGGTCGCACTGCGCCCGGGGCTGCTGCTGCTGGACGAGCCGACCTCGATGCTCGACCCCGCCAACGCTGCGGCCGTGCGGGCCGCAGTGCTGGAGGCGGCGGCTGCGGCCGGTGCCACCACGGTCCTCGTCGAGCACCACCTCACCCCGTGGCTGGCTGCCGCGGACCGGCTGGTCGTCCTGGACCGCGACGGCCGGGTCGGCGCCGACGGGCCCGCCGGGTCGACGCTGGCCGAACTCGGCGCCGCCCTGGCGGCGCAGGGCGTGTGGGTGCCCGGGCTGGACCCGCCGTCGCCGGTGGACGTGGACCGGGCGCTGGTGTCCGCCTTCGCCGCCGGACCGGTGAACCTGTCCGCACACCAGGTCGGCGTCCGACACGGGCCGCGTTGGGCCCTGTCCGGGGTGGACGCCGACCTGGCGTCCGGCCGGCTGGTGGCGCTGACGGGGCCCAGCGGCGCCGGCAAGTCGACCCTGGTGCAGGTGCTGGGCGGGCTGCTGCGCCCCACGACCGGTGAGGTGGTGGCCTCGCCAGGGCTTCGCCGCGGTCTGGACCGGCCGGCATACCGGTGGGGTTCGGCCGACCTGGCCCGACGGGTGGGCTGGGTGCCACAGGAAGCCGAGCACACCATCGTCCGGCACACCGTCGCGGAGGAACTGCAGGTGACCGGTCGGGTGCTCGGGCGGGACCCGGCCTGGCTGGCCGCCCGGGTGGGTGGGCTGGCCGAGACGATGGGGCTGAGCGGGCTGCTGGACGCCAACCCGCACACCCTGTCCGGCGGGGAGCAGAGACGGCTGGCGGTCGTGACCGCGCTCGCGCACGGGCCGGACGTGCTGCTCGCCGACGAGCCCACGGTCGGCCAGGACCGGCTCACGTGGGCGGCGGTGACGGGGCTGCTCGGGGCGGCTCGCGACGCCGGCTGCGCCGTCGGGCTGGCGACCCACGACCGGCTCGCGGTGGCCGCCATGGCCGACGAGGTGGTCCGGCTCGACGCCGGCCGGGTCACTGGCGGGCCGGCGCCGGGCGCGCCGGTCTCCGTTGGCGGCGTGCCGGGCTCGACCGCGCCGGCGCCGCGCGTGACGGCCTCGACCGCGACGGCCTCGGCAGCGCCGGCCTCGACTGCGCGGGTCCCGACGTGACCGGTTGGCCGCCGGTCTCGCGGTGTGGCCCGCTGTCGATCCTGGCGGTCACCCTGCTGGCGCTGGTGGGGTCGCTGTGGATACACGACCTGCGGGTCGGCCTGGTCGCAGTCGGGGTCCAACTAGGCCTGGCCCCGCTGGCGTTTCGGCCCGACCCGGCGACCCTGGTGCGGTTGGGAGTGGCGGTGCTGGCGGGTCTCACCGTCGCCTGGTCGGCCTGGCTGTTGGGTGAGCCGCGGTCGGCGCAAACGGCGGCGACCGCGTTCCTGCGCATCGTCTTCTTCACCCTGCCTGGGGCGCTGCTGCTCGGCCACGTCGAGGCCACCGTTCTGGGCGACCACCTGGCCCAGCGGCTGCATCTGCCGGCCCGGCCGGTGGTGGCCTCCGTCGCGTCACTTGGGCGGCTCGGCGACCTGGCCGCCGACTGGCGGTCACTGGAACGCGCCCGCCGGGTGCGCGGCCTCGGTGCGCGCCGGTCCCCGGTCGGCCTGGTGCGGCAGAGCGGTGCACTCACCTTCGGCCTGCTCGTCTCCGGCCTTCGCCGGGCCGCCCGGATGGCCGAGGCGATGGACGCGCGCGGCTTCGCCACCACCGGCCGGCACCGGACCTGGGCGGAGCCGGCTCCCTGGCACCGGGGCGACACCGTGCTGCTCGCGCTGGGGCTCGCCACCAGCGGCATACCGCTGATCCTGACCAGTCTCTCCTGACCTCGGGCTGCGTCGGGGCCTTGGCCGTCCCGGGCCGGCGACCCTGATCAGCCCGCGACGGCCACCGTGGCGGTGGGTCGGCTGCGTCGGGGCCCTGCTCGGCCCGGGACGGCCGTCGTGGCGGGGTCGGCTGCCATGGCGACCAGCTGGCCGTCACGGTTGCCGTCCCGGCGGGGGTCGGGCGAGCGCTGGGGTTGCGGCCTTCTCTGGGTGAGCTGTCGTGGCGGCGGATCGGCTGCGTCGGGGCCCTGCTCGGCCCGGGACGGCCGTCGTGACGGCGGGTCGGCTGCGTCGGCGACACTGCTCGGCCCGGGACGGCCGTCGTGACGGCGGGACGGCTGCCATGGCGACCAGCTGGCCGTCACGGTTGACGTCCCGGTGGGGGTCGTGCGGGCGCCGGGGTTGCGGCCTTCCCCGGGTGAGCTGTTGTGGCGGTGGGTCGGCTGCGTCGGGGCCCTGCCCGGCCCGGGACGTCCGCCGTGACGGCGGGTCGGCTGCGTCGGGGCCCTGCTCGGCCCGGGACGGCCGTCGTGACGGCGGGACGGCTGCCATGGCGACCAGCTGGCCGTCACGGTTGCCGTCCCGGTGGGGGTCGTGCGAGCGCTGGGTTTGCGGCCTTCCCTGGGTGAGCTGTCGTGGCGGTGGGTCGGCTGCGTCGGGGCCCTGCCCGGCCCGGGACGGCCGCCGTGACGGCGGGTCGGCTGCCATGGCGACCAGTTGGCCGTCACGGTTGCCGTCCCGGTGGGGGTCGTGCGGGCGCCGGGTTTGCGGCCTTTCCCGGGTGAGCTGTCGTGGCGGTGAGTCGCCTGCGTCCGGCCCCTGCTCGGCCCGGGACGGCCGCCGTGGCGGTGGGTCGGCTGCCATGGCGACCAGCTGGCCGTCACGGTTGCCGTCCCGGCGGGGGTCGTGCGAGCCGGGGGTTGCGGCCTTTCTTGGGTGAGCTGTCGTGGCGGCGGGTCGGCCGCGTCGGGGCCTTGCTCGGCCCGGGACGGCCGTCGTGACGGCGGGTCGGCTGCCATGGCGACCAGCTGGCCGTCACGGTTGCCGTCCCGGTGGGGGTCGTGCGAGCGCTGGGGTTGCGGCCTTCCCTGGGTGAGCTGTCGTGGCGGTGGGTCGGCCGCGTCGGGGCCTTGCCCGGCCCGGGACGGCCGTCGTGACGGCGGGTCGGCTGCGTCGGCGACACTGCTCGGCCCGGGACGGCCGTCGTGACGGCGGGACGGCTGCCATGGCGACCAGCTGGCCGTCACGGTTGCCGTCCCGGCGGGGGTCGTGCGAGCGCTGGGGTTGCGGCCTTCCCTGGGTGGGCTGTCGTGGCGGTGGGTCGGCTGCGTGGGGGCCTTGCTCGGCCCGGGACGTCCACCGTGACGGCGGGTCGGCTGCCATGGCGACCACCTAGCCGTCACGGTTGCCGTCCCGGCGCCCGCCTCAGTCGAGAGCGCCGGTCAGGAACTGCGCCTCGCCGTCGGCGAAGGACCAGTCGGCGTCGCCGTTCTCCACGATGCTGATGAGCACGTCGGTCGGCTTGACGCCGGCTACCCGGCCGAGGCGCGCGGTCACGTCCCGGTAGAACGCCTGCTTGCTGGCCGTGGACCGGCGACGGCTGGTCACGCTGATCACCACGGCGTCCCGGGTGCGCTCGAAGCCCAGCCCGGTGTCCTCGAGCACGACATGGCTGGGCCGATGCTGACTGACGATCTGATAGCGGTCCCGCTCCGGCACCTCGAAGCAGGCCACCACGGCCTCGTGGACCTGCTGCATGATGGCGGCGACCTGGTCGTCACTGCGGCCCTCGATCAGGTCGATCCGGACAAGTGGCATACGGGCAGATCCCTTCCAGTTTGTCTATACATTCTAACATGCCAGCCCGGAACAGAGCCCGGCGGCGTCCGCGACGGGACGGGCGGCTGGGTGGCGCGCGCCCGGCATACGGGCCACCGGGGGTGCGCGACGGGCTGCCTGGGGCGGCGCAGGCTCTAGCATCGTGGCTTGGCCGCGACGGGGCGGCGAAGGCGGCAGGAGGTCACCGGTGAGGGCTGCGGACTCGTCGACCCGACCGGCGGTGGGCGTCGCGGCGGCCGGCATCTGGGGAGACGAGAGCCACGCCGCCGCGGACGCGGTCGCGCTGGCGGGGCGGCGGATCAGCCGGCCTTCCGACCCGAAGTCGACCGCCCGGCCCGCCTCCGAGCTGGCGGCCGCGGCCGGGCCGACGGTCACGCCGGCGGGCATCGGAGCCGACGCCGCGCTGCGGGTCTTCGAAGAGGTCATCGCCCCGGCGACACGCGCCCAGGACGACCCGCACAACCTGGCCTACATCCCGGCCGCACCGACTCGCGCCGCGCTGGCCTTCGACGCCGTCGTCAGCAGCCACAACATCTTCGCCGGCACCTGGGAGGCCGGCGCCGGGGCCGTCTTCGCGGAGAACCAGGCGCTGGCCTGGCTGGTCGGACTCCTCGGCTGGCCGGCGTCGGCAGGCGGGTGCTTCGTGTCCGGCGGCACGCTCGGCAACCTCTCCGCCCTGGTGGCCGGCCGGCAGGCTGCCCGGGCCCGGCGGGGCGGCCCAGCCGGTGGCCGATGGCAGCTGGCGTGCTCCGCCGACGCCCACTCCTCGATCGTGTCGGCGGCGTCGGTGATGGACGCCGACGTGGTCGTGGTGGAGGAGGACGACCGCGGCCACCTGACCGGGCCGGCCCTGCGCGGCGCGCTGCAGCGCCACCCCGACGTGTTCGCCGTGGTGGCGTCGGCCGGGACGACCAACGCGGGCATCATCGACGACCTGGCCGACGTCGCCGAGGTGTGCGAGGACTTCGACGTCTGGCTGCACGTGGACGGCGCCTACGGGGGCGCGGCGCTGGCCGCGCCCAGCGCCCGGGCCCGGTTCGCTGGGATCGAGCGGGCGGACAGCTTCATCGTCGACCCGCACAAATGGCTGTTCGCTCCCTACGACTGCTGTGCCCTGCTCTACCGCGACCCCGAGGTCGCCCGAGCGGCGCACAGTCAGCACGCGAGCTACCTGGACCGCATCGACCGGGAGGCGTGGAACCCGGCCGACCTGGCCGTGCACCTGTCGCGGCGGGCACGCGGGCTGCCGTTCTGGTTCAGCCTGGCCGTGCACGGCACGGACCGGTATGCCGCGGCGGTCGAGCAGACGCTGGCCACAGCCGCGGCGGTGGCCGACCACATCCGCGCCAGCCCGACGCTGCGGCTGGTGCAGGAGCCGGAGCTTTCGGTGCTGCTGTTCGAGCGGCCCGGCTGGTCCGAAGCGGACTACCACGCCTGGTCCGACCGGTTGGCGCACGCCGGCCAGATGCTGTGCCTGCCGACCCGGTGGCGCGGTCGCACGGTGCTCCGGCTGGCGTTCGTGAACCCGGCGACGCAGGCCGGCCGGGTGAACGAGATGCTCAGCTCGACGACCTGACGCCGCGGAAGGCAGCTCGGGTCCGGCGACCGGCGGCGGCCATGCTCCGGTCGTCTGGTGATGAGCGGCGCCTTGCCCGGCGGTGCGCGCCGCAGGGCCGGGATCGCCGGCGGCGGCTATCGGGGCTCCACTCGCCTGGTGATGAGCGGCGCCTTGCCCAGCGGTGTGCGCCGCAGGGCCGGGATCTGCTCGACGACGACCGGGACGTTCGCTACTCCGGCCCGGCGCAGGGCGGCTTCCACGGCAGCCCCCGCCGCGGGGGTGACCTCGCCCTCCTCGGCCACGACCAGCAGGCGGAGTTGCCCCGGCTCCTGCACGATCTGCCAGCCGGCCGGCGCGAGCGGGTCAAGCGCGTTGTGGAAGACGATGGGGTGGACCGAGACGGCGTCCCCGGAGCCCGAGAAGTCCAGCACGTCCTCGGCACGGCCCTCGATCTGCGTGACTGCCGAAAACGCCCGCCCGCAGGGACATCCTCGGGCGCCCACGGCGACACGGTCGGAGATCTCGTAGCGGATCAACGGCAGCGTCCGCGAGAACAGCACCGTGACCAAGAGCTTGGCTCCCACCGTGCCGGCCGGGACCGGGTGGTCGGCCTGGTCGACGGGCTCGGCGATCAGCAGGTCCTCATAGAGGTGACGCGTCCGGTTGGTGCACGGGGAGGCGATTCCGGCGGTCTCCGTGGCCGCGTAGACGTCGAACGGCGGGGCGCCCCACGCCCTGTCCATGGTGGCTTCGGCTTCGCGCGACAGCGCCTCCGACGCGGAGAAGACGGCTTTCGGCGAGATCTGGAGGCGGCCGTCCTGCTGTTCGGCGGCGAGCGCTCGCAAAGACGAGGCATACCCGACGAGCACGTCCGGCCGGAAGGCGTCGAGGCGGGCGGTGTTGACGCGGATGGGGTCTGCGGCGTCAAGCCTGAGGGTGGGAACCAGGCGCGAGCTCAGGGTGGCTCCCACCACGGCGGACTGGTGGGTGGGAACCAGGGAGCTGACGACCGCCACCCGCAGCGGGCGCCGCAGGTCCACGCCGACGCCGGCCCAGTCGTTGGCCCGCGCGTAGGAGGCGATAATCGTCTGCCACTCGCGCCGGCCCCAGACGAAGACACCACGCCGCCCGGTCGTGCCCGCGGTGGCAGCGGTCCACCACCTACCCTGCCACGGTGCGCCCGGGTCGCCGCCGTTTTCGACCAGCTCAAGAAGATGCCGTTCGACTGCGGCGAGCTGAACGCCCTTCACCGTCGAGACGTCGCCGAAGTGCTCCATCAGGTCGGTCTTGGTGACAGGCGGCAGCTCCGACAGGGGGGCGGTCAGCAGGCCCGCGTGATGGCGGCGGTAGAACGGTGACCGGCGGTAGGCGAAGCTGCGCAGCCGCTGCAGCTCGGCCTGCTGGTGGCCGGCGATCTGCCCGGCCGTCCATCGGTCCCGCCGGCGCCATGCCGCCCGGGTGAGGAGCAGCCCCAGCAGCATCGACGTCTGCACGATGGTCAGTCCCCGAGGGCCTGCGTGGCCAGCCGATCGGCCGGCTCGGTCGGTCGAGCCGAAGGACCGCTTGGCGCTGCGGCGTGAGGTCCGGGCAGGCGCAGCCGTTTCAGCAGCAGCGCGTTGACCGCCACGATGAGGCTGGAGCCCGACATCGACAGGGCGGCGACCTCGGGCCGCAGCGTCAGCCCCCAACCGGCGAACACCCCGGCCGCGATCGGCAGCGCGACGGTGTTGTACCCCACCGCCCACCCCAGGTTCTGCCGCATCTTGCGCAGCGTGCCCCGGCCCACCGTGAGCGCCGTCGGGACGTCGAGCGGGTCGGAGCGCATCAGCACCACGTCGGCGGTCTCGATGGCCACGTCGGTCCCCGCGCCGATGGCGATCCCGAGGTCGGCCTGGGCAAGCGCGGGGGCGTCATTGACTCCGTCGCCGACCATGGCCACCTTTCGCCCTGCCCGCTGCAGGTCGCTGACGTGGCCCGCCTTGTCCGCTGGCAGCACCTCGGCAATGACGGTGTCGATGCCCAGCTGCGCCGCGATCCGCTGCGCGGTGGCCTGGTTGTCGCCGGTGAGCATGACCACCTGGACCCGCTGCTCGTGCAACGCGGCTACCGCGGTGGCCGAGGTGTCCCGGGCCGCGTCGGCGAGCCCGATGACCGCCGCGACCCTCCCGTCGACCGCGGCCAGCACGGCGGTCTGGCCCTGCTCGGCGAGCTCGTCACGGGCCCGCTCGGCTGCGCCGAGCTCGATGCCCAGGCGCTGCATCAGCCGGCGGTTGCCGACCGCCACCTGGCGGCCGTCGACGTCGGCGCGGGCACCGTGGCCGGGCACGTTCTCGAAGCCGGTCGCCGTCATCGCCGGTATGCCGCTGCGCACGGCGTGCGCGACCACAGCGGCGGCAAGCGGGTGCTCGGACTCGCGTTCCACCGCGGCCACCAGACCCAGCAGCTGTGGCTGCTCGGCGCCTATCGGGACGACCGCGGTGACCTCGGGTTCGCCCCGGGTGAGGGTGCCGGTCTTGTCCAGGACCACCGTGTCGATCCGGGCGGAGGTCTCCAGCGCGGTCGCGTTCTTGAACAGCACCCCTCGCTGCGCGCCGAGCCCGGTGCCGACCATGATCGCGGTTGGGGTGGCCAGCCCCAGCGCGTCCGGGCAGGTGATGACGACCACGGTGATGGCGAACAGCAGCGCGGCCTGCAGGCTGTGTCCGGTCAGCCACCAGGCCAGGAAGGTGGCGGTTCCGCCGACGAGGGCGACCAGCACGAGCCAGAACGCGGCCCGGTCGGCCAGCCTCTGCCCCGGCGCCTTGGAGTTCTGCGCCTGTTGCACCAGCGCGACGATCTGGGCCAGGGCGGTCTCCGCGCCGACCTTCGTGGCGCGCACGCGCAGAGTCCCCGTCGTATTGATCGAGGCCCCGATCACCGGCGAGCCCATGCCCTTGGCCACCGGAAGCGACTCGCCGGTGACCATGGACTCGTCGACCTCGGAGGCGCCGTCCGCCACTGTGCCGTCGACCGGGATCTTGGCTCCGGGCCGGATGAGCAGCAGATCCCCGACGACGACCTCGGCGGTGGGCAGCTCGACCTCCTCGCCGGCGCGGAGCACCGTCGCCTTGGGCGGCGCCAGGTCGAGCAGGGTGCGGATCGCGTCGTTGGCCCCCCCGCGTGCGCGCATCTCGAACCAGTGGCCGAGGAGCACGAACGCGGTGAGGACCACCGCCGCCTCGTAGAAGACCTCCCCGCCGCCGGAGAGCGTGACGCCGACGCTGTACAGCCACCCGGCGCCGATGGCGACCGCGACCAGGACCATCATGTCCAGCGTGCGGTTGCGCAGCGCCCGCCAGGCGCCGTCGAAGAAGATCCACCCCGAGTAGAACACCACCGGCAAGGACAGGACCAGGGCCACCACGTCGTCGCGGAGCCCGAACGGGGCGGACAAGCGGAAGCCGAGCATGTCGCGCCCCATCGGCGAGAACAACGTGATCGGCACGGCGAGGACCGCCGCGACCAGGAACCGGTTGCGCATGTCGGCCACCATGTCCGCCATCGACATCCCGGCGTGCCCCCCGTGACCCATCATCTCCTGGGGTGAGGGGTGCCCGGCGTGGTCGGCGGGTGCTGGGCAGACATGGGTCGGCACGGACTCTCCCGCGCAGTGCACGCCACACTCGCGCACCCAGCCGGCCAGCTGCTCGAGGCTGGTCACGCCCGGGTCGTAGGAGACGGTGGCTGTCTGGGACACGGCGTTGGCCTGGACCGACTCCACCCCGGGACGCTGCCGCAGGGTGGACTCGATGCGGGTCGCTGTGGTCGCCCAGTGCAGACCACCAAGGTGCAGGACGGTGGTCGTGGTCATCTCGTTGCTCCGTTCCCTGCCGTTCTCTGCTTGCTGTCGTGCGGCATCTGCCGCGGCGCCGGCCCGCCGGTCGCACCTATCCCAGTGTTGTGGTCGTCGCACCCAGGTCGAGGGTGAGCATCGCCGCGTCCGCGGTCACCAGCAGGACCTCGACCCTCCCCTCCCGGGTCCGCGACGCGCCCAGGGCATGAGCCTGTCCCAGCGGTCGCCGCCCGGTGGTCCAGGTCGCTCCGGCGTCCGGGCTCTGCACCAGTTCTCCGGCCGCCGTGGACCCGACGATCGTGTCGTCGTCCGCCCACGCCACGAACAGCGGGGCAGACGGCGGGCGTAGCGGCCGCCACGTGCCGGCCTGGTCGGTGCTCAGGAGAAGTCCTCGCTCGGTGGTGGCCAGGATCCGGCCGGTGCGCGGGGATGCGGCCAGGGCCGCGGGCGGGGAGAAGATGCGCGCCTCGCGCCACGTGCGCCCGTCGGCGCTCACTCGCAGCGTTCCGTCGAACCCGATGATCGTGGCAGGGCCAGCCGCCAAGGCGTGGAAGTCCGACTGGCCCCCTCGGGAGACCACGGTCCAGCTTCGTCCGCGGTCGACGGAGCGCGCCAGGCCCAGGGGTTGCGGCAGGTCGGTGCCCGGTCCCGGGTGCCCGGACGCGTAGTACGTGCCGTCCGGCGCGATGGTGAAGCCCATCAGGTCCATGCCCTGTCCCAGCTCGGTCAGGGCCCCTCGGTCGAACCGGAACAGCCCTTCGTGGGTGGCGAAGAGGGCGGACCCGTCCGCAGGGTCGCGGCTGACGGCGTGGACGTGGCTGATCGACACGTCCTGCCGGCCAGCGGAACCGCCGCCGGCGGCCGCCGGGGCCCGGCCGGGCAGGGCGGTTCCGGAAGCGCAGGCATCGAGCACGACGGCAACGCCTGCCGCCAGGCCCATGCCCAGCACGGCGCGTCGGGCCGGCCGGCTCATCGACCGGCCCGTGGCCGGGGTTGTCGGCCGAAGCGTCATCAGGCGTACTTGAGCAAGCTCATCATCCCGGCCTCGGCGTGGTAGATGTTGTGGCAGTGCAGCGCCCAGTCGCCGGCGTTGTCGGCATCGAGGTCAACTGCACGCGACTCCATCGGGCGCAGCAGGACAGTATCCTTGCGCAGCCCGGTGTCGGCCAGGGCGAAGGTGTGTCCGTGCAGGTGCACCGGGTGGGCCATCATCGTCATGTTCCTGAGGTTCAGCCGCAGCCGCTGGCCGGCCTTGACGGTGATCGGGGTGTTCTCGCCGAACGGAGCCCCGTTGATGCCCCACCGGTAGGGCCGCATCTGCCCGTTCAGGGCCACCTGCGCGGTGGCGTCGACCGACCGGGCCGGCAGCAGCGCGGACGAAGCGGGCCGCAGCTCAGACCCCAGCAGCACCGGACCGTCCAGCTCCGCCGGGTGGGCGTCGGCTGGCGGAGCGCTCCCGGAGCCCGTCCGCACGACCGCCAGGGCTCGACCAGCCTTGCCGAACGGCGCCGCGACGAGCGGGAAGACCCCGTCGGACAGGGTGACGGTCACGTCATACCGCTCTCCCATGCCGATGTAGAGCGCGGCAGCCGAGCTGGCCCGCACGGCATACCCGTCGGTGTGGGTGAGGGTCATCCGGTGCCCACCGAGGGCGACGCTGAAGATCGTGTCCGAGGCGGCGTTGATGAACCGGATGCGGACCCGCTGGCCCGGCTTCGCCGCGAACGACGGCGGGTCGGCAGGGGTGCGCCCGTTGACCAGGTAGTGGGGGTACGCCACGTCGCCGGGGTCTCCGAACGGCGCTGGGCCCATGCCCATCGAGCCGCCGCCCATGCCGCCCATGCCGCCCATGCCGCCCATGCCGCCCATGCCCCCCATGCCGCCCATGCCGCCGCTGGAACCCGAGCCGGCGCTCGCCGTCAGCTCGCGCAGCACGTCGTCCGGCGTCCGGCCGGTCCCGTCGACCCAGTCGTCGAGGACGACCACCCAGTCGGCGTCATACCGGCCCGGGTCTGCCGGGTCGTCGATGATCAACGGCGCGTACAGCCCGCGGTCGAGCTGGACGCCGGTGTGCGGGTGGAAGAAGTATGTGCCGGGGTCGGGCGCGGTGAACTCGTAGACGTACCTTGCGCCGGCGGCGATCGGGTCCTGGGTGACCCCCGGGACGCCGTCGGCGGCGTTGGCCAGCCGGATGCCGTGCCAGTGCACGGACGTCTCGGTGGGCAGCCGGTTGTCGACCGTGACCCGCAGCATGTCCCCGGCCCGGGCGCGCAAGAGCCGGCCCGGCGCGCTGTCGCCGTAGGCCCACGTCTGCACGGTGGTGCCGCCGAGGTCCAGGGTCACCGGTTTGGGGGTCAGCGTGGCGGTGACGACGCGCTGGCCAGGCGACGGGGTGGCCGCCGACGCCTGCCCGAGCGTCCGGCTGCCCGTGGCCGCCGCGCCCCCTGAACCGACGCTGCATCCGGCCAGGACGCCTGCCCCGGCCAGTCCGAGACCGCCCAACAGCACCGCTCGTCGAGATAGGGCGGTCATGTCACTGGCCTCGTGCTGACGGTCGGCCATATCCAGCAGCCCGCGTCGGGCGTCCATCTCATCACCCCATCAATGCTGCCCGGCGCAGGTATCGGTCTCGCGGGCAAATCCTGAAGATCCGATCAAGATCTGCGCCGCCCGCCTCGGCGCCCGTCCCACGCGCGCATCCCGCAGGCGCGGCGGATGCGAGGCCCGCGCGTTGCGAGCGGTTGCGCTCGCTCGCCCGCCCCCCCGACCATTGCCCGGTGAGGCGACCGGGACGCTGCGCCCTGGTGACCGGTGTCGGTCGGCGCCGGTCGATCGGGTCCGGCATCGCCGTGGGGCTGGCGGAAGACGGCTGGAACCTCGCCCTCAACTTCTGGCAGTTGTATGACGAGCGGCTGGGCTATCAGCGCGGCGTCACGGACCCCCAGGATGTGGCGCAGGAGTGCCGCGCGCTGGGGGCCACCGTGGTCCTGCTGCCAGGCGACCTGGCCGACCCGGACACGCCGGCCTCGCTGGTGACCGCGGCGTCGCAGCGGCTGGGCCGCCTCGACGGGCTTGTGCTGTCGCACTGCGAGTCGGTGAACAGCTCGATCCTCAGCACCACGGTCGAGGCCTGGGACCGGCACTTCGCGGTCAACGCGCGGGCCACCTGGCTGCTGGTCAGGGCCTTCGCGGAGCAGCTCGGCCCGGGCGCCGCGGTTGACCGGCCGGCGCCCATCGTGGCGCTGACCAGTGACCACACGGCCCACAACACGCCATACGGGGCAAGCAAGGGTCGCTGCTCGGCGTGGCGTGACCGAGATCAGCGAGTGTCCCATACCCTGCGGATGTGCTCCCAGTGCGCCGCAGACGTAGGATAGTCGTATCCTCGGGTAAGGGAGAGTGGTCGGATAGGAACGCCAGACATCTTTTCACTTACGAGATGTTGCTGCTCCGCGAGCTTGAGCAAGACGCAATGCTATGGCAGACGCCCATCATAGCGCTGACCGCGCAGGCGTTCCTGCTCACGATTGCGCTTGCGCAAGGTTCAACGCTCTTTTCCAGGATACTTGCCGCTAGCCTTGGGCTTGTGGTTGCGTGTCTCTCCATGCAGCTAATGGCGAAGCACCGCATGCTTGAGGGTATTGACCGTCAAATGCTGGCGCAACTTGAGGGGGTATTAGGCATTCCGAGGTTGAGCGATCGCGGGTGGGGCTGGGAAGGGAAGAATTACATCCTGTCGACCCGAGGTGGCCCGCGGATGTCTGCATTCCGCGCGGCCAAGAGTTACGTCGTGTGGCAAAGCGGTATCGCGCTATTTGGTGCCTCCAACATGTTGATAGTGATTTTGACAATTGTTGCGCCTAGCGCACTCGTCGGCCACTAGTGCGTTACCGTGAACGTGATTTTTTTCGGATGCAGATGCGAGAAACGTTCGACGGAGAACCAACTGGCGCGCTGTTGGCTCGAGCTGGGGGCGCGTTCGATAGCGACCCATCCCGTACTTTCGCCTGAATCGCTGAAGTATCCAGGTCACCGCGAGGGTCGTCATGGTGGTTGCCCGCTAGCTGATAGGTCATGACCCGCGTTGCGCGACGAGGGCTTCGCAGTCGAGACGTTGGCGGATGATGGCTAGTCCTGCGCCGACGCGGTCTTAGGAGATGCGACAATAGATCGCAGCTCGAGTCATGGCCTGACTGTACAGTTAGTTAAGGCGCTGGTTACCAGAACCGCACCCAGCCCACCCGCACCTGCGCGCCGGGTTGTCCGGTGCAGGCACATCACGCTGCAGAGGATCGGCCAGAGCAGTCCTCGGTCGGCCACCTTGCTGATCGCGGGAAGCGTCTTCCCGACGTTGCCGCGAGTGGCCAGCAGCGCCCGGCGCAGCACGCGCTTGTCGGTGCGGGTCGTCATCCCGTTCTCCGCCCTGATCGTCGCGCCGCCGACGCGCGCTGGCGGAGGCCGTGTCCAGTATCGCTCAGAGCGGTCCCATGCCGGTGGCAGGCGACGCGTGCGAGGGCCGCGACGGTGAGCAGCTTCTGGACCGATGAGCCGAAGGCACGCCCGCAGCGCCGAACGCCAAGGCGCTTATGACCGTTCCGGCGACTGAGGCGGCATGGGCGAATGTCCACGATGGGCTGGCGAACATCGATAGCAGGTGCGCCGCGACGGTCTCCCGCCGCGGTCGAGCAGGCGCCCGCCAGTTGGCGTGGCGACCTGCTGGTCACCGTCGACGGGGCAGGCGCCTCCCAGGACCTGATCAAGCACCTGACCGGGTTGAATACCGCACGCCGCGCCGACCGAACGGCCACCTGGTCGCGCCCCGCCCGCCTTGGCAGGGTTCCGACCGACTTCCAAACCCCGCCGACCCGTCGCCGACCTCGACCGGCCAGCCACGTGAATGATCGAGGCACCCTCCTGACGACAGGGGGGCCGGCACGAGAGCTGGGTAAGTCTTCGCGATAGTTGGGACAACCATCCGTCGTGTCTGGCATGGTTTGCGATGCTCCTGGTGGAGGAGCGTTCATGCACTCGGAGGATGATGTCCCGGCTGGACAGGCTTAGCAAGACTCACTCTCGCCCGCAGGGCTGTCAACCTCGTCGGCGGTGGCGTGTGTCCGGCGTCGTGTCCGCGCTGACCGCTGCGCTGGCGGTCACGCAAGGACTCCCTTCCGCGGGAGCCGCGCCAGCAACGCTAGCTCCCCAAACGCTGGCAGCCCCCCATACGTCGGTAGCTCGCTCCGCTGTCACGTCGTCTGGACCGACGATGATTCCCGGCGGCGACATCGGGCAGAACACAACCTGGGACACGTCTGGGTCGCCCTACGTCATCACCGGAAGGTTGCGTATCATGCCGGGGGCCGTTCTGCGCATTATGCCGGGAACGGTCGTCAAGTTCATGCCGATTCCGTCACAGTCCTACAACGTGTCACAGATGGTTGTTTGGGGTCAGGTGGTCGCTAACGGCACTGCCGCGAACCCAATTGTCTTCACATCCGGCTTTGACGACTCGTACGGTGGCGACAGCAATGGGGACGGGTCGGCGACGACCCCGCATCGCAACGACTGGATGAGCATTCATTTTGACTCGTGGGATCAGAGCACGGTCGCGACGATGCCACAGTCAGTGATGAATTACACCGTCGTCAAGTACGGCGGCGAACACTCGGGCGGCACGTGTCAGCGCCGCTATGACTACGGCACGGCTCTGTCGGCGCTGACCGCACCCGATGGATCCCGCTACGCGTACCACCTTGACCGGCTGGGCTCGGTTCGTGCTCTGACGGACAGCGCCGGCGTCCCGCAGATCGGCTACACATTCGAGCCGTACGGCACGACGAAGACGCTCAACACCTTCAAGCCCACAGCACCCGTCAACGCCTTGCAGTGGGCGGGGCAGTACATCGAGGGCCAGACGCCGTCTGGGGACGCGCCCGACTACCACCTCCGCGCCCGGCAATACGACCCCACGACCGGACTCTTCACAGCGCCAGACCCGGCCTCGTCCACATCGTTCAGCGGCAGCTACGCCTACGCCGGCGGCAACCCGATGACCAGCGTCGACCCCCTGGGCCAGTTCGACTTCAACATCGGAATGGTCCACGACATTTCCGCTGGAATTGCCAGCGTCGCGGGCTTGGGCGCCCTCGTTTGCAGCGCCAGTGGCATCGGGGCGCCCGTGGGCGCCGTGCTGGGCGGCGTGGCCGTTGCGGCCGGGGTTGTGGCGGCCGGAACTGCCGCGTACACGGCATACGACACCTGCAACACCGGAAAGGGCTCCTGCGCAGCCGCCGTTCTGAACGCTGGTCTTGACACAGCCGCACTCCTACCGTTGGGAAGTCAAGCGCTGTCGGGCGCGCGAGCGCTACGAAGCCTGGGTGGCGCGGGAGTTGCCGCAAAGACAGCAGACCACGTCCTGCCGATCGGCCCGGGGTCGGAGAATGCCTGGACCGTCCTCAACCGGGTCGATGCGAAGGGTGCCCCGCTGCCCGGGTACAAGGGCGGCTCGATCTTCAAGAACAAGGACGGCGTGCTGCCTGAGACGCCAGGGGTCACGTACCGCGACTGGGACGTCAATCCGTACACCAAGGGCGTCGACCGAGGAGTCGAGCGGATTGTCACCGGCAGCGACGGCTCGGCCTACTGGACAGGTGATCACTATGACACGTTCCTGATGTTCCGAGGAGCGACCGGATGACCGGCTCCTTAACGCTCATGAAAGTTGAGGCTGAGTTTCGGCCCCTGCTGTTGGAGGGTGATCGTCAGGCAGTCGGCTCTGCGGTCTCGGGTTGGGTCGAGTCGGGTCTGGCTGCCCGCGTCGTCCGTGGCCGCAAGATGCGAACCCTCGGCGGTCTCTTCGACGAGTTCGCGGCCGCGCTCCAGTTTCCGCTCTACTTCGGCGAGAACTGGGCAGCGTTTGACGAGTGCATCGCTGACTTGGAGACCCTGCCAGCGGGCGAGGGGTACGTGGTGACGATCACCGAGCCGGACCAGGTCCTCGCGGATGCCGGGACCGAGGAACTGCGATTGCTTGCCGATTCGCTGGAATCGGCTGCCTCGAGGTGGAGCCAGCCTGTAGAACTTGGCGAATGGTGGGACCGCCCAGCGATTCCCTTCCATGTCGTGCTCGCAGGAGAGCGAGATGCGCTCGAACTGGCAGCCCGTCGTTGGTCGAGCGCAGGGGCGGCTCCGGTGCCTTTCGGTGGGTCTGATGACGGCTGAGCAGATCGCCATCAGTCTGTCGCGTGACGGGGCGCTGGTGCTGTTCGAGTGGCTCGCCCGTACCGGCGCCAGCGAGCAACCTGTCGCGTTCGAGGACCAGGCTGAGCAGAGCGTGCTGTGGGACTTGGAGGCGGGCGCTGGAGAAGCACCTGACCGAGCCGCTCAAGAGCGACTACTGCGAGCAACTGGAGGCCGCTCGAAGGCGGGTTCGCGACGCCGCTGAGTGAACTCGACCTGCGTTGTCGAGGGCTGCTCGGATGCGGGTGTTGGCGAGTAGGCCGTCGAGGATGTGCAGGAGTGCGGCGCGGTCGGCGTCGCTGAGTTTGTCGAGGTCGGCGAGCGGGTGCCGATCAGGTGGCGTTGGCTTTGGGAAGCAGGCGGGCACGTCCTACGGTCGTCGGGTGCCGTCCCTTGGGCTTGAGCTCGCGTGTGGCTACCACGCGGACGTTGTGCGCCCGCTGCTTCAAGCTCGCTGGCCGGCGCTGCAGTACGCCGCGGCGC
>DASSLY010000020.1:0-42309 GCA_035689185.1 Dermatophilaceae bacterium | reverse complement strand
ACTCCGGCCGGCCGGACGGAGCCGAGCCGCTGCCAGGTCTCGACGACCGTGTCGGGGTTCAGCGAGATCGAGTCGATGCCCTGCTCCATCAGCCAGTCGGCGAGGTCGGGGTGGTCACTGGGGCCCTGCCCGCAGATGCCGACGTACTTGCCCCGCGCCTTGCAGGCCCGGATGGCAGTGCTGATCATGTGCTTCACGGCGGGGTCGCGCTCGTCGAACAGGGCGGCGATCAGCGCGGAGTCCCGGTCCAGCCCCAGGGTCAGCTGGGTCATGTCGTTGCTCCCGATGGAGTACCCGTCGAAGTGGTCCAGGAAGGCGTCGGCGAGGACCGCGTTGGACGGCAGCTCGCACATCATCACGACCTCGAGCCCGTTCTCACCCCGCCTCAGCCCGTTGCGGCCCATCAGCTCGATGACCCCCTCCGCCTCGGCAAGAGTGCGGACGAACGGGATCATCAGCTTGACGTTGGTCAGCCCCATGTCGTCGCGAACGAACCGCATCGCCTCGCACTCCATCGCGAAGCAGTCCTGGAAGTCTGCCGACAGGTACCGCGACGCACCCCGGTAGCCGATCATCGGGTTCTCCTCGTGCGGCTCGTACACCTCCCCGCCGACCAGGTTGGCGTACTCGTTGGACTTGAAGTCGCTCATCCGCACGATCACCGTCTTCGGCGCGAACGCCGCCGCCAGCATCGACACCCCCTCGGCGACCCGCTGGACGAAGTACTCCCTCGGCCCGGCATACCCGGCGACCAGGCCCTGGATCTGCTCCCGCAGCGGCTGGTCCAGCCGGTCCAGCTCCAGCAGGGCCTTGGGGTGGATGCCGATCTGGCGGTTGATGATGAACTCCAACCGGGCCAGGCCCACGCCGTCGTTGGGCAGCTGGGAGAACGAGAACGCCTGGTCCGGCGTGCCGACGTTCATCATGATCTTCACGCCGAGGTCGGGCATCGCTCCCGTGCTGGTCTCCTCGACCGCGAAGGCGAGCAGCCCGTCATACACGTAGCCGGTGTCGCCCTCGGCGCACGACACCGTGACCTGCCGCCCCTCGTCCAGCACCCGGGTCGCGTCGCCGGTGCCGACGACGGCTGGTATGCCGAGCTCGCGGGCGATGATCGCCGCGTGGCAGGTCCGGCCGCCCCGGTTGGTGACGATCGCGCTGGCCCGCTTCATGATCGGCTCCCAGTCGGGGTCGGTCATGTCGGCGACCAGGACCTCGCCGGGGGCGAAGGAGGCCATCTGGTCGGCCGACTCCAGCACCCGCACTGCCCCGGCGCCGATCTTCTGCCCGATGGCGCGGCCCTCGGCCAGCGGCGTGGGCCTGGTCGCCGGCTGCTGCAGCCGGAACCGCTGCACCGTGCCCGGGGCCTGCCGGGACTTCACGGTCTCCGGGCGGGCCTGCAGGATGTACAGCCCCCCGTCCACCCCGTCCTTGCCCCACTCGATGTCCATCGGCCGGCCGTAGTGCTCCTCGATGGTCAGCGCGTGCCGGGCCAGCTGCTCGACCTCCGCGTCGGTCAGGCTCAGCCTCGACCGCTCCGCCGGATCCACGTCGACGAACTCGGTGGTCCGCCCGACCGTCGCGTCGGCGGTGTAGACCATCTTGATCGCCTTGGCGCCCACTCCGCGCTTGAGGATCGCCGGACGTCCCGCACGCAGCCCCGGCTTGTAGACGTAGAACTCGTCCGGGTTCACCGCGCCCTGGACCACCGCTTCCCCCAGCCCGTAGGAGGAGGTGATGAACACTGCGTCGTCGAAGCCTGACTCCGTGTCCATGGTGAACATGACCCCGGACGCGCCGACGTCGGAGCGCACCATCCGTTGCACGCCGGCCGACAACGCCACCGCGGCGTGCTCGAACTTGTGGTGCACCCGGTAGGCGATCGCGCGGTCGTTGTACAGCGAGGCGAACACCTCCTTGATCGCCACCAGGACCGCGTCGATGCCCCGCACGTTGAGGAACGTCTCCTGCTGCCCCGCGAACGAGGCGTCCGGCAGGTCCTCCGCCGTGGCACTGGACCGCACCGCATACGAGGCGTCCTCGGCCCCCGCGGACAGCTGCTCGTATGCGGTGCGGATGTCCGCCTCCAGGTCCGCGGGCAGGGGCTGGTCCAGGACCGCCTGCCGGACCCGCTTGCCGACCGCTGCCAGCTGGGTCACGTCCTCCACGTCCAGGGCCGCCAGTTCGGCGTCGATCGTCTCGTCCAGCGAGGTCTGGGAGGCGAAGGCGCGGAACGCGTCCGCGGTGGTGGCGAAGCCGTCCGGCACCCGGACCCCGGCCGAAACCAGGTTGCTCACCATCTCGCCCAGGGAGGCGTTCTTGCCTCCGACCTGCTCCAGGTCGGCCAGTCCGAGCTCGGAGAACCACCGGATGTTGGCGCTGCTCATCTGTTCCTCCTGGTGACGATCGGCTGCTCAGCTCTTGATGTTCATCCGCTGCATGATGACCGTGGACATCTCCTCCACCGACATGGCGGAGGAGTTCACGGAGGGGACCCGGTGGGCCCGGAACATGGCCTCGGCCTTGCGCAGCTCGTACGTGCACTGTTCCAGCGAGGCGTATCTCGAGTTCGCGCGGCGTTCGGCGCGGACCTGGCTCAACCGCTGCGGGGTGCTGATGATGCCGAAGCACCTGTCGCGCAGCCGGCGCACCGGGCGGGGCAGGTCGGCGGACTCGAAGTCCTCCTCCACCAGCGGGTAGTTGGCCACGAACACCGCATGCTGCAGGGCCAGGTACATCGTGGTCGGGGTTTTGCCGCACCGCGACGGCGCCAGCAGGATGACGTCGGACTTCTCCAGCGCGCGCACGCTCTGGCCGTCGTCGTGCTCGATCGCGAACTCGACCGCCGCCATCCGGTTGTTGTAGCGGCGGACGTCGCCCACCCCGTGCAGCCGGGAGGCCACGTGCATCCCGCGGACGCCGAGGATCGCCTCGACCCGGTCCATGTGCATCTCGAAGAAGTCGATGATGGGGCAGCGGGAGGTGTGCAGCACGGCGCGGATCTCGTCCACCGCGGCGGTGGTGAATGCCAGCGGGGTGACCGGGCCGTCCATCGCCGCGTCCAGGACCCCCACGACTCGCTGCGCCTCCTGCACGGAGGAGATGAACGGGATCAGCCTCCGCTCGAACACCAGGTCCGGGAACTGGATCAGCAGCGCGTTGCCCATCGTCTCGGCGCTGATGCCGGTGCTGTCGGACAGGAAGAACACCGGCACGACCGACGTCCCGGCCCGGCCCGGCCCGAGGCTCGGCGAGTGGTCGCTGCCCACGGTCACCGCGTCCTCCTGAGCGCACGGATCGGCCAAGCCGCTGCCGGTCGGCGTCGCTCGACTCTACGGCGGTCAGCCGGCTACGGCACGGGGACGGTGACCGACGCCCGGCGGGTGGAAGGTTCGGGGGGAGTTCACTCGGCCGTCGCCGCAGCCGGGTGACGGAGTGGAAATGTCGGGGTCGTCCCCCCGCCTCGGATTCTCTTCGCCCCTCGGACCCAAGGATGGCCATGTCAACTCCCACACCCAGCCCGGCGCCCACGTCTGACCCGCACCGACACCTCCGCTGGCGATGGCGACGCGCCCGGCGGCCGGTCGCGCTCGCGGCCGTCGCGATCGTCGGGCTGGGCGCTGCCACCAACGCCAGCGCGCTCCTCGGGATGCTGAAGCACCCGGGGCCCCAAGGTGACGGAACGGCGGTCACGCCGACCGGCTGGCACGTGACCCCGGCCGGCCGGCAGACCCAGCTCGGCGAAAGGCCGTACGGCCTGGCGATCAGCCCGGACGGATCGCACCTGCTCGTCAGCAATGACGGCGTCTCCACCCAGTCGGTGATGCTGGTCGACGCCAAGACACGCAGGGTGACCTCCGAGATCACCTACCGCGCGCCGGAGGCGGTCTACCTCGGCGTCGCCTTCAGCCCGGACGGGAGCCGGGCATACGTGTCCGCCGGCGCGAACGACAAGGTGCGCGTGTACGACATACGCGGGGACAAGCTGGTCGAGCAGGCGCCGCTGAAGGTGCACAGACCGACCGGAACCGCGGTGCCGCAGTTCACCGCCGGGCTCGCGCTCAGCGCCGACGGTCGGCACGTGTTCGTCGCGGACAACCTGGCCAACGCGGTGTCGGTGCTGGACACTCGGACCGGTGCCGAGCGGCGCATCTCGCTGTCCGGGCGGGCCTGCACGTTCAACAGTTTCGGCTCGGACCCGTCCAACGGCGCCGCCTGCAACTTCCCCTACACGGTCGTGCTGTCCCGCGACGGCCGCCACGCCTACGTCAGCAACTGGGGCAAGGACTACGTGTCGGTGATCGACGTCGCCGCCATGCGGGTCGCCAAGACGATCCGGGTGGGCACGCATCCGACGGCGATGGTGGTCAGCCGGGTCCGCGACGAGGTCTACGTCGCCAACACCGACGGCGACTCGATCTCGGTGATCGACGCTGCCCGCAACGTGCGCAGCCGCACCTTCTCGGTGAGCCCGTACCCGGGGGCGCGGGTCGGCAGCCAGCCGAACGCGCTTGCCCTGTCACCCGACGGCAACACCCTGTATGCCGCGAACGCCGGCAACAACGACGTCGACGTCATCCGCCTGAGCCGGGGCGGCCAGGCGGACCGGGTGCTCGGCCTGGTGCCGACCGGCTGGTACCCGACCGGCGTCGCCGTCTCCCCGGACGGCAAGACCCTGTACGTCGAGAACGGGAAGGGGCTCGGCGCCGGCCCGAACCCCAACGGCCCCAAGCCCGGTCGCGACCCGGAGTCCTCGCCCAGCCAGTACATCGGCTCGATGATCAAAGGCACCCTGTCCACCGTCGAGGTCCCGGGGCCGAGCCAGCTGTCGCGGTTCACCCGTCAGGTCACCGGCAACAACGGCTTCGCCGACTTGGACCGGGTGCGGCTGGCGGGGACGACGACCCAGCACGTGGTGCCACGACGGGTCGGGCAACCCTCGCCGATCAAGCACGTCATCTACGTCGTGAACGAGAACCGCACCTACGACCAGGTGCTCGGCGACCTCGGCAAGGGCAACGGCGACCCGTCGATCACGCTGTTCGACCGGCGGTCCGCGCCCAACCACCACCGGCTCGCCGAGCAGTTCACCACGCTGGACAACCTGTATGCCGCCGGCGAGGTTTCCGATGACGGCTGGGAGTGGTCGACCGGCGCCAACGCGAGCACGCTGGACGTGAAGACCCAGCCGACGCTGTACGGCGGGCGCGGGTACTTCTACGTGGGGGAGGGCGGCACCCTCGGCGCCGCGCCGGGCATCCACCCGGAGAACTCCTACATCTGGGACCGGCTCGACGCTGCCGGCCTGAGCTACCGCAACTACGGTTTCTGGGCCACCGGCACGGCGCCGGTCGAGGTCTACAACGAGCCCGGGCTGGACAAGCACACCGATCACCGGTTTCCCGGCTTCAACATGGCGATCTCGGACCAGGTCCGCTACCAGGAGTGGTTGCGGGAGTTCCGTGCCTACGAGCGATCCGGTCAGCTGCCGACGGTGGAGTTCGTCAAGTTTCCCCGCGACCACACCTGCGGCACCAGCCCGTCCTGCCCCAGCCCCCGGGCGATGATGGCCGACAGCGACTGGGCCCTGGGCCAGTTGGTCGACACGGTCTCGCGGTCGAAGTTCTGGAAGGACACCGCGATCTTCCAGATCGAGGACGACGCGCAGGACGGCCCCGACCATGTCGACGCGCATCGCACCCTCGGCCATGTCATGAGCCCCTACACCCGCACCGGCAAGGTCGACTCGACGTTCTACAGCTCGGTGTCGATGCTGCGGACGATGGAGCTGATCCTCGGCCTGCAGCCGCTGACTCAGTTCGACGCGGCGTCCAACCCGATGTTCAACAGCTTCACGGACACCGCCGACCTGCGGCCCTACACCGCCGTGACGCCGCGGCAGTCCTTGACCGAGCCCAACCCGGCGGGCGCGCCGATGGCGGCCGAGTCGGGCCGGATGGACTTCTCGAAGGAGGACCGGGCACCCCAGCAGGTGCTGAACGAGGCGATCTGGAAGAGCGTCCGAGGGGCGAGCAGCAGCATGCCCGCACCGGTACACCGCTCCGGTCCGGCCGTCGACCTGGACGACTAGTCCGCCTCGTCCCGGCGGGGTCGGCACCACGCCGCCCCCGCCCTGGCGGTGAGACCATGAGCGGGTGAAGGTCGAGCTTCTCGTCATCCCAGACTGCCCGAACGGGGCGGCGGCCGCGGTGCTGCTGCGGGAGGTGCTCGACCGGGTGGGTCTGGCCGGCGCCGGCTTCGGCACCGTCGTGGTCGACAATCCTGTCCTGGCCGAGGCGCGCGGTTTCGCCGGGTCGCCGTCGTTCCATGTCGACGGCGTGGACGTGTTCCCGGTGGCCGGCGGGTCTGCCGGGATGGCATGTCGGGTCTACCGGACGCCGTCGGGGGCGCTGTCCGGGCTGCCTGACCCGGCGGCGCTGAGCGCTGCGCTGGCCCGGGCCGTCGGCGACCAGAACCGCTGAGAAGACCAGGACCGCTGACAAGCAGCCGCACCCACGCGCCGCGCCAAGGCACCGCGCTACGCGACGACGGCAAGCCTGCAGCAGAGGTCTTCCTCGAGGTGGCTGAGCGGCTCGAACTCTTGGACACCCGGTAGGTCTGGTGGTCGGCTCCCGTAGGAGTGCCCGGTCGGGGTGGTGATGGTGGTGTGCTGGCCGTCACCGGTCGTCTTCCAGCCGGGGGACTCTTTCGCGTGGTTGCACGCCTCACACAACCCCTGCCCGTTCCCAAACCGGGTCTGCCCGCCGTCCCGGGCGGGCTTGATGTGGTCGAGGTGTCGGATCGGCGCCCCGCACCACGGGGTGCGACACGTCTGGTCGCGCACGATCAGGAGCTTGCGCAGCGCCCCGGTGAAGACGCGCCGAGTGGAGTCCATCGACACCAGCCGGCCGGTGGGGTCTGCGTACAGCCGGCGCAGGAACACGGCCGCACCAGTATCGCGCAGCAGATCTCGGGCTATTCCGGCTGGGATGGGGCCGTGCCCGTGCACCCATGCCGGTTCGTCCGCGCCCTCGCCAAACGCGAACAGGGCCTGGTCAGTCATGACCACCAGCAGTTCCATCGGGACCCCCGCCGCGGTGACGGACCCATCCGCCGCGCCTGCGGCCCTGTCGGCGCAGGTCGCGTCAGTGCCGGTCGCGGAGCCGCCACCGAACCCGGCAGCGCCGCCGATGCCGGAGCCGGTGGCCCCGCTGGTGCCGGTGGCCCCGCTGGTGCCGGCCGCGCGGCCGCCGGTCGCGCTCGTGGACCTGGTGGAGGATGCGGGGTTGGTCGCGCCGGTGGTCGCTGCGGCGCCGGTGACGCGGGTGACCAGAGTGTCGGCCATCACCTGCCCACGTCCGCGTGGGTCGCCCTGCGCACGGGCCGATTCGGCCGCGCCGACCAGGGCCGCATACACAGCCACCCCGTCGGCCATGGGCAGCAGGGCGGACAGCCGGGTCATCGTGTCCGGTGCGGGGCGGATGCTGACCCGCCGGTCGGTCACCGCGTTGCGAGCTCGATCTACGACCGCGGCCGGGTCCAACCGATAAGCGACCTGCCGGGCCCGCGCCTCGACCTGCCGGTCTCCCAGCCCGGCCAGGCCGTCCCCCGCGTGCAGCTCCGCGTCGGCCTGGGACCGGTGCTCGCGGGACAGGCAGGCCGTCTCCTTCGCGATGAGTACCGCTCGCCACTCGCTGCACGCTCCGGCCGTCATCGCCCGCATCGTCTGCGGCAGCTCCGACACCAGCGCCTTGGCCAACCCGACCAGCCGGTTGCCCCGATGGGGGGACTCCTGCCGAGCCAGCGCTACTTGTGCGGCCACCCCTGCACCCACCCGCGCAGCGGGCACGCCGGCCTCCCGCTGTGCTCGCTGCTGGGATTCCACGAGAGCCACCGTCTCTCGGGCCTGGGCCGCCGCACAGGCCGCCTTCACCTTCTCCAAGGCCCGGATCCGGTCCACCCGTTCGACGTCATCGTCGCCGACCGGCATCAGTGATAACGCGGTAACCCATTGTGAGAACAGGTCGGAACCGAGCACCCGGATATCCCCATCGGGGTGAATCGCAGTGCTCGGTTCCATGGATCAAGAATAGCATGGCACCCTCGTATCGAACAAGTGTCCACAAGATCAGAATGGGCTCGCCCAGCGCCTCGATGCGTGCGGACGCGGGGCTTCTCCTGGCCGGGATGCGCGGCACCGCGTATGTCGCCGCGCACCTTGTGGCGCGGAACAGCGCCGGTCTCCGGCCGCGGGCCTCTTCTGGCGCGGGACGCGCGGGCGCCGCGTATGCGGACGCGTGTCTCCTCTCGCGCGCACGACCGCCGCGTAGGCGGGCGCGGTTCATCCTGGTGCGGGCCGGACGCGCGGGCCTTCTGCCGGCGGACGCGGGCACCACTGGGTGATCGGTGGGTGATCCGCGGCGGCGTATTCCCCGCCGGGCAGGGGCATGCGCAGAATGCGGAGGATGCTCCGGCCCGCGCCGGAGAAACCCCCGGAATGCGGCATCCGCGTCTACGGCTGCAAAGGCGACCCATCGACGGTCACCGGAGACGGCCGAATCCCAGCGACCACACGGTGAACAGAGGGAAAATGGTTTCCAGCTCCTGGCGCACCATTTTGGGGCCCCGTCGCGGCAGTCCTAGCGCCGCAGGTACTCCTTCAGCCGCGAGAGGCCTTTCTCAAAGTCAGGTCCGATCATCGCGTCCATCGACTTGAATACACCCATGATCTTGATGACGAGGGTCTTCTTGCCCGTCGTCGTCCAGGTGACTCGCGACCCGGGGCCTTCCGGCGCGATGGTGAACGTCGTGGTGTTTCGCGACTTCCACGGCTTCTCGAAGAGGAGGTCGATCAGCACCGATGAGGGCGCGGTGGCCTGGATGATCTCCATCCGGCCCTGACCGGCCTTCCGGTTACCGGACCAGGAGTAGACCGAGCCGACCCCGGACGCCGGGCCGGCGAAGGTGCGTCTCATCGCCGGGTCAAGTCCCTCCCACGGTGACCAGTTGGGCCAGTTGTGGAAGTCGGCGATCTGGTCGTAGACCCGCTGCGGCGGTGCGTCCACTGTCGCTGACCGTTGCACGGTGTAGGTGTCCTCGGCCATGACCGCAGCCTAGACCCGGCTACCGCTGGAAGGTGAGGACTCGGTAGCCCAGCACGCCGGCGATCAGCGCCCGCTGGAGGGCGTCCCCGCCGGCCAGGGACCCGAGGTAGGCGCCACGAAGCCGCAGCGGCCGGGTGATCGACAGCAGCAGGGACACGGCATGGTCGCGCGGCCGGCGCAGCTCCAGCCAGGGCGTCAGGTCCTCCTCCGCCACCAGTGACAGCCCGTGCGCCGACGCGACCGAGACGGCGTGGGACACCGCGCACAGGCCGAAGCCCAACCATCCGTCGCGCACGTCATCCAGCCACCGCCGCTCTCGACCCGGCCGGGCGGGCCGTGCCAAGAAGTCGTCCACCACGACCAGCCGTCCCCCTGGCCGCAACTGCGCCGCGGCTGAGGCGAAGAAGCCTGCGGTGTCCGGGCAGTGGACGAACGACTCGATCGCGTACGCCCCGTCGAAGACGCCCAGCGCGGGTAGCCGCTGGATGTCCGCCTGGACGAAGGTCAGCGCCGGGGAGCGGGCGGCGGCCGATGCTGCCTGCACCCCGCTCAGCGTCACGCCCACCCCGGCGAGACCCGGGCGCGCGGAGCAGAGGAACCGCAGGCTCTCCCCGAGCCCGCAGCCCAGGTCCAGCACGCGAGCGCCCCCCGACGGCAGCGACAGCCCCGACGCGACCAACCGGTCTACCGACCGGAACGCGTCGGCTCGGGAGGCCACCCCCGGCAGCCAGACGGCCCGATGGATCGAGGCGCCGCCCTCGCCGAGCCGTTCGAACACCGCGGTGTTGCGGTCGTAGTACGCCCGGACCGCGTCGACCTCTGCCGTCACCGCGCCGACCGCTCGATCTGCCAGACCTGCCCGGTGACGGACACGAGGAACACCCCGACCGCGGCCGCTCGGGCGCCTCGCCCCCACGCGCGCGGCGACACCGCGTACCGCATGCCGCCCATCGCCATCACCGGCCAGCCCGGGGAGCAAACCGACCCCGACCGCACCAGCAGCAGCGCCGCGTCCCCAGGTCCGGCCGCGCGCCGGGCGGCGAGGCCGTGCGGGTGTGCTGCGCGACATACCCGGCCGCCACCGACCGGCCCGCGGTAGGCGCGGGAGCCCTCGGGCTGATGTCTGTCACGGGCCCTCCGCCGATACCGTCCACTGTCATGACACTGCGTGCCACCGCGTACTGGACGGTCGCACCGGGCCGCGGCGAGCTGCGCGACGAGCCCATCATGGCGCCCGGACCTGAGGAAGCGCTGATCAGCACGCTGCATTCCGGCATCAGCCGCGGGACCGAGCTGGTCGTCCACCGCGGTCAGGTTCCGTCCGGGGTCGCCGCCCGGATGCGCGCGCCGTTCCAGGAGGGGCACCTGCCCGGTCCGGTCAAGTACGGCTACCTGTCCGTTGGCCGGGTCGAGCAGGGGCCGGCCGACCTGCGCGGGCGCACCGTCTTCTGCCTGTACCCGCACCAGGACCGGTATGTCGTGCCCGTCGCCTCGCTGACGCCGGTCCCGGACGGCGTGCCGGCGGCACGCGCGGTGCTGGCCGGGACGGTGGAGACCGCCCTGAACGCGCTGTGGGACGCACCGCCCCGCCTGGGGGACCGGGTCGCCGTCCTCGGCGCCGGCATGGTCGGCTGCTCCGTCGCCGCGCTGTTGGCCACCTGCCCGCTGGACCGGCTGGAGCTGGTGGACGTGGACCCGGAGCGCGCGGCTGTGGCCGCCGCGCTGGCAGTGCCGTTCCGCGCGCCCGAGCAGGCCGCCGACGGATGCGACCTGGTGTTCCACTGCTCGGCCAGCAGCGAGGGGCTCAACCGGGGGTTGGAGCTGCTCGGTGAGCAAGGCAGCCTGGTCGAGCTGTCCTGGTACGGCGACCGGCCCGTGACGGCGAACCTCGGCGCCGACTTCCACGCCCGGCGGCTGCGCATCCAGGCCAGTCAGGTGGGCATAGTGGGCCACCCGCGGCGCGACCATGCCGAGCGCCTCGCGACGGCCCTGCGGTTGCTGGCGGATCCGCGCTTCGACGCCCTGATCAGCGGTCACACGGCGTTCGCGGACCTGCCCGACACGATGGACCGGCTGGCGTCCGGGTCGCTGCGCGGCCTGTGTCACGTGGTGGACTACGACGCCAGCCCGACGACCGTTCAACCACCGGAGGCCTGATGTACCACGTGACCGTCCGAAGCCATGCCATGGTCGCCCATTCGCTGGCTGACCCGTTCTTCGGGCCGGCGCAACAGCTGCACGGTGTCACGTATGTCGTCGACGTCACCCTTGCCCGACGCGAGCTGGACGCGCACGGCACCGTCGTCGACATCGGCGCCGCCGCAGCCGCCCTCAAGGCCGTCCTGGACGACCTGAACTACCGCAACCTGGACGAGCACCCGGCTTTCAGCGGCACCCTGTCCACGACCGAGACGGTGGCCAGGCACATCGCCGAGCGGTTGCTCGACGGGCCGCTCACCGCCGGCCTGGCCCGGCTGGACGTCACCCTGCGCGAGCACCCGGACGCCTGGGCCGGCTACAGCGTGGAGCTGGAGTGAGGCTGCGGTTCGTCGTCCCGGACCTGGCCAGGCCCACCGGCGGCAACCGCTACGACCAGGCCCTGTCGCAGGCCCTGCTCTCCGCCGGGGTCGACGTCGACCTGATCCCGGTGGAGGGACGCTGGCCCGTCGGTGACCCAGGCGCCCGGGACCGGCTCGCCGCAGCCCTGTGCGCCGAACTGGTCCTGGTCGACGGCCTGCTCGCCTGTGGCGCCCCCGACGCGGTGCGGCAGGCGACCGCTGCCGGCGCCCGGGTCCACGTGCTGGTCCACCTGCCGCTGGCGCTGGAGAGCGGGCTGGACGCGCGGACCGCGGCCTCGCGGGACGCCCTGGAGCGGCAGGCGCTCGCCGCAGCCACCGGCACCGTCGCGACCAGCCGCTGGTGTGCCGAGCAGGTCCGCAGCCGCCACGGCCGCGCCGCCGTCGCGGTTGCGCAACCCGGCGCCGACCCGGCGGCGGTCGCCGCCGGCTCGGACCCACCCAAGCTGCTGCACCTGGCCGCGCTGACCCCGCTGAAGGACCAGCTCAGCGTGGTCGCCGGCCTGCGCCTGCTCACCGACCTGCGCTGGACCGCCGAACTGACCGGTCCCCGCGATGTCGACCCCGGGTACGCCGAGAAGGTGCGGGCTGCCGCAGGAGAGCTGGGCACGCGGGTGCGGCTCACCGGCGCCAAGACGGGCCCCGAGCTCGAGGCCGCCTTCGCCGGCACCGACCTGCTGCTGCTGCCGTCCCGCGCCGAGACGTGGGGGCTGGTCGTCACCGAGGCCCTGGCCCGCGGCATACCGGCCCTGGTCAGCGAAGGCACGGGGGCGGTCGAGGCGCTCGGGCTGGCACCCAGCGGCAGGCCCGGCGCGACCGTCCCCAGTGGCGATCCGCCGGCGCTGGCCGCCGCGATCGCGCGCCTGCTCGGTCCTGACCGCGACCGGGCCCGCCGGGCCGCCCTGGAGCGACGGAGCGCCTTGCGCACCTGGGCGGACACGGCGCAGGACGTGCTGGCGGCGGTGGGCAACAAGGGCTAGGAGGTGAACCACGAGACCCCCCGCCCCGTTTCCCCGGGTGTGCCGCCCCCGTCCGGGTCGCTCGTCGCCGGCCCGGCGGTCGCGCCGCCCGCTCCGCCCCCCCGCGGGCGCGACCGACGCCGCGGCTGGCTGCTCACCGTGCTGGCCGCGACCCTCGTCCTGTTCGCGCTGCTGCTGCCGAACCGGCCCGACCGGATCGCGCCGGCCGACTTCCTCCGGGTGCCGGTGGAGGCACTGGCCGGGGCCGCCCTGCTGGTGGCCCTGCCGCGCCGCCCGGGCCGGGCGGTCGCCACCGTCCTGGGCATCACCCTCGCCCTGCTGACCGTGCTGAGGCTGCTCGACCTCGGCTTCTACACGGTGCTGGGCCGGCCGTTCGACCCGGTGCTGGACTGGTCCTACCTCGGCAACGCTACGGACTACCTGCGCACCTCCAACGGTCCTGCCGCTGCCGTTGCCGCCGCCGCCCTGACGGCGCTGCTCGCGGTCGGCTTGCTCGTGCTCATCCCGCTCGCGATCCTTCGCCTGGGCCGCGTCGCCCGCCAGTGGCGGACGCGCACCAGCCAGGCGCTGGTGGTGCTCACCGCCGGCTGGCTGGCCGGCGCGCTGCTCGGCTCGCCGGTCGCTGACCGCGACACCGCCCGGCTGGCCTACGGCCACGCGCTCCAGGTGGGGGCGAGCCTGCACGACCAGACCGCATACCGGCAGGAGCTGGCTAAGGACGCGTTCCGGGACGTTCCCGGGAGCCGTCTGCTGACCGCGCTGCACGGCAAGGACGTCATCCTCACCTTCGTGGAAAGCTACGGGCGGTCGGCGCTGGCCGATCCCGGTGTGGCCGCGGCGCTGGACGGCGGGACCCGGCGGCTGGCCGCCGCCGGGTATTCCGCCCGCAGCGGCTTCCTGACCTCCTCGACCTTCGGCGGCAGCAGCTGGCTGGGCCACGCCTCGCTGCTGTCCGGGACCTGGGTCGACAACCAGCGCCGGCACGACGCCTTGATGGGCAGCTCGCGGCTGACGCTCACCCGGGCCTTCCGCACCGCCGGCTGGCGGACGGTGGCAGTGCTTCCGGGGACCACGCAGCCATGGCCGGAGGGGTCGTTCTTCGGCTACGACCGGATCTACACCGGCAGCGACCTGGGGTACCGCGGGCCGAAGTTCGGCTGGGCCACGATCCCGGACCAGTTCACGCTGGCAGCGTTCCACCAGCGCGAGCTGGCGGCCCCGCACCGGCCGCTGATGGCCGAGGTGGTCCTGGTCTCCAGCCACGGGCCGTGGGCGCCGATCCCGCGGATGCTCGACTGGTCGGCACTGGGCGACGGGTCGGTCTACGACACGATGCCGGCACAGGGCGTCCAGGCCGGCGACATCTGGCCGGACCAGGGCCGAGTGCGTGCGGCGTACGCGCGCTCGATCGAGTACTCGATGGACAGCCTGCTGAGCTACTTGACCCGCTACGGGACCAAGGACACCGTCCTGATCCTGCTCGGGGACCACCAGCCGGCCACGATCATCAGCGGCAAGGTGCCCAGCCGGGACGTGCCGGTCACGGTGGTCGCCCACGACCCGGCAGTGCTGCAGCGGATCGCCTCGTGGGACTGGACGGCCGGCCTCCGGCCGGAGCCCACCGCTCCGGTATGGCGCATGGACGCCTTCCGGGACCGGTTCCTGTCCGCGTTCAGCCCGGCGGCCAGGGCTGGGACGCCGTGACCGCGCTCTGGTGTCACCCGGTTGCCCGCGCGCTGCGCGCGGTGCTGCCGCTGCTGCTGCTCGGCGCCCTGCTCACCCGGCTAGGCGCCGACCCGTTCGTCCGCGCCGTGGGGGTGGTCAGCCCGCTGCCGGTCGGGGCCGCGCTGGTGCTGGTGGCCTCGGCCACCGTGGCACAGGCGATGCGGTGGCGGCTGCTGGTGCTGGCCCACGGCGGCTCGCTGACCCGGGCCCAGGCCGTGCGTGAGTGCTACCGAGGGGCCGTGCTGAACACGGTGCTGCCGGGCGGCATGGCCGGGGACGCGGTCCGGGCTTGGCGGCATCGGGAGCCGAGCGGGCCGGGCCTGCGGGACCAGGTGCGGGCGGCCGGCGGCAGCGCCGCCCTGGTCGTCGCCGACCGGGCCGTCGGGACCGGGCTGCTGCTGCTGACTGCGGCGGGCGCGGCGGTCCGGGTGCAGCCGGCGGTCGCCGCGGGTCTGCTTATCGCCGCCTCGGTCGCCGCCGGGGTGGCGCTTCCCACGCTGCGCAGGCTGTCCGTGGCGGGGCTGGCCGCCGTGCTCGGCTGGTCGCTGCTGCTGCTGGCAGCCGTCACCGGCCTGTTCGCGGTCTCGGCCGCCACGCTCGGCGCCGTCCCGGACGCGGCGGACATCACCCCGCTTGGCCTGGTGGTGCTGGCCGGCATGTCGCTGCCGTCCGGGGTCGCCGGGTTCGGACCGCGGGAGGCGGTGGCCGCCCTGGCCTTCGCCGCGGCGGGGTTGACGGCCGACGCCGGGGTGGCCACGGCCGCGGCATACGGAGTGCTGGTCGCGCTGTCAGCCGCCCCGGGGGCCCTGGTCGTGCTCGTCGACGCCCGCCGCGGCGGCAGGCGGGTCGCCGCGCAGCGCCGCCAGGTCGAGCTCCACGCAGACGTCGTCGCCCAGCACGAACCGGCGTGACGGTGCCCGCAGCGCGTCGGCGAGCCGGTCGGTCCCGGGGAACCGCAGGCCCGGCACCCCGTCGCCGATGAGCAGCGGCGCGGTGGTGAGGAACAGCCGGTCGAGCGCGCGGGCCGCCAGGAACGCCGACACCGTCCGGCCACCGCCCTCAACCAGCACGCTGGTCAGCCCGCGCGCCGCCAGCGCGGCCAGCACCTCGGCCGGCCCGAACCGACCGTCGTGCGAGGGCAGCTGGACGACGTCGACGTGAGGGGCCGGCGCGGGCGGCGGATCACCGGCGGCGACGCACCACAGAACCGGCGCCGCGCCGTCGGTGAGCAGGGCCGCGGTCCGGGGCATCCGGGCGTGCGGGTCGAGCACGACCCGCACGGGGGACCGTCCGGGCACCGCCCGGACCGTGAGCCGGCAGTCGTCGGCGACGACGGTGCCGACGCCGACGACCACGGCGTTCACGAGCGCGCGCAGCCGGTGCAGGTGGGTCCGGTCCTCCGCACCCGTGACGAACAGCGCGTCTCCGGTGCGGGCCGCGATGAACCCGTCCAGGCTCAGCCCCAGCTGGCCCAGCACCAGCCGAGGGCCGGCCGCCACGACCGGGCCGTACCGGGCGACCAGCGCGGCGTCGGCTGCGTCCATCAGCCCACCCGGGACCCGCCCGTCCAGCAGCTCCGCCCACACGTAACCCGCGGACTGCGGCGGCACGTGCCGCATCCGGGCTCGCTTGGTCTCCAGGTAGCGCAGGTTCTCCGGCCGCGCGGGAACCGGCAGCGAGATCCGCTCGACCACCTCGATCCCGTGCTGGCCGAGCTGCTCCTGCTTGGCCGGGTTCGAGGACAGCAGCCGGACCCGGGGCACGTGCAGGGCGCGCAGCACGTCCGCGGCCCGGTCGTAGCTGCGCAGGTCCGCGGCCAGACCGAGGGCGAGGTTCGCGTCGACGGTGTCCAGTCCGTCGTCCTGCAGCTCGTAGGCCCGCAGCTTCGCGGACAAGCCGATGCCGCGCCCCTCGTGGCCGCGCAGGTAGACGATGACGCCGCGGCCCTCCGCGCCGATGGCGTGCTGGGCGGCCCGGAGCTGGTCGCCGCAGTCGCACCGGTTGGACCCGAGGGCGTCGCCGGTCAGGCACTCCGAGTGGACTCGGACCAGCGGCGGCACCGCACCACCGAGGTCGCCCATCACCAGAGCGAGGTGCTCCGTTCCGCTGGCCGGGTCGACGAAGGCGTGCAGGTCGAACTGGCCGGCGTCCGTGGGCAGCCTGGTCCGCGCCACCGGCACGAGGTCAGCAATGGACACGCTGACACCGTAACCCGGCCCCGGGGGTGCGCCATTCATCATCATCGGGAGGACGACGGCCAGACCGGTGGGGTTCACCTGGGTGAGGTGGTGAAGCCCACCGGCCGTCGAATCCAGCCTCAGACAGCCAGCCGGCCACGGGGGATCTGCGGCCGACCCGGCGCCGGCGCCGCCGGCAGGTGCCACACGGGGTTGCTGAAGGCGATGGTGCGCCCGTCCGAGGCCAACACGTCGACCCGGTAGTAGTTCGCCTGCCGCGAGTAGGGAAGGTTGGCCGTTGCGGCGCCGCCGGCGAAGGCCGAGGCGGCCAGCGTGGCGACGGGGACGGGGTCGGCTGCGCCGGCGCCGGAGTAGTCGACGACGCCGCGGAGCACGTGCACGGAGCTGCCGGCCGGCAGGCCGCTGGCCTCCACCACGAGTCGGTCGGTGCCCGCGGCCGGGTCCACCAGGACCTGGCCCATCCGGGCGCGGCCGTTCAGGTTCAGGTCGAGAGCGCCGCGCCAGTCGCCCAGCCGGCCCACCGTGGCCCGGCCGTTGCGCAGCGCCGCCTGGATCCCGGCCTCGGTTTGAGATCTGGTCCACAGGTGGGTGAGGAAGCGGTTCACCTGCTTCGACCAGTCGCTGCCCACGTGGTCGTCGGACACACCGTTGGCGGTGATGAAGTGCCCGTTGGAGACGCCGCAGTCGAACAGGGACTGATGACCGCGCAGGTCCATGCCCCGCTTGTCGTAACCCGTCTCCAGCACGTCGGCATCCCAGAACCCGAGTTGCAGGTAGCGCTTCTTGGTGGAGCTCAGCAGGCTTGCCCGGTTTCCGGCGGTCGGCAGCGTCGCGATCGTCCCGAACGGGTGGTTGGCGGTCACGATGCCACCGCGCTGGCGGATGGCGGCCACCTGGTCGAGCCCCACGGCGTCACTGAGCACCGGGTGCGGATCGCCGGACCGGTCGGCATACGGGTAGAGGAAGGGCGTTCCGCCGATCTGGCAGAAGTGCTGGTCCACCGAGTGCTCAAGGCCGTACAAGCTGAGGATCCCCGGGTGCTTGGCGGCCACCCGTCGCACGATGTCGATGTAGTCCGCGAGCGGGTCGTAGTTGCCGGCGCCGGGAACGTACCCGGTCTCGAAAGCCCACCCGGGGCGGAACGCCCAGCTGAAGCCACCGAACAGGCCGTCGGCGGAAACAGTGTTCTTGCTGGTGGCCTGGAAGGTGATGCGCTTGAACGACGAGTCTCCGGAGACCTGGTCCGGCCACAGCGCCTCGACATCTGCCGCGGGCACGATGATGACCTCGTTCCACGCTCCGGCACTCACCGGGAGCAGGACGTTGACGATCGTGCCGTTACCGCGCAGCACCGTGGGAGCGGTGACGTCGGTGCGGAACTGGTAGATGACCTGCTTGGTCCCGTGAACCGGGTCCGTCGAATACAGGCAGCGCAACGACAGGTAGGAGCCCGCCACCGAATGGATCGGCTTCACCCACAGGTGCAGCGTGCGTCCGCCGGCGTGACCGCTGTAGTTGTTCGTCGCCCCCGAGGCGTCCAGGGTGACGGCCAGGGTTGCCACTGCGGTGGATGTGCTCGCCGCAGTGAGCCGCAGCGAACCGGCTCCCGCGGTGGTGTCCCCCGGGCAGACGTCGGTGCCGACAATGCTGGCCCCCGAGGCTGACGTCAGGCCTGGGTCACGGGTGGGCACTAGCTGCCAGACGCCATCCGGCCCACGCTCCGACATGGCCGAGAAGTGGAAGGCCCGTCGGTAGCAGCGGTTGGCCAGCCGCCAGTCGTGGTCGGTGATGGCCACGGCGTCGATGCCTAGCCGGCTCGCCTCCGAATAGTGGGCCGCGGCCGAGCCCGTGCTCTCCGAGAAGGCCCCGTGCAGGTGTCCGGCCAGGCTGGTGCTGCGCTCGCCCACCGGGTTCGTGACTGCGGGGCGGTTGCTGGCCGCCGCCCACGGTGTCCGCCAAGTCGGCAGGAGACCGGCTGCAGTTGCGGCTCCGATGAGCTTGAGCGCCCATCGCCGGGTCGGCCGGAACCCGGACGGTCCCTCCGATTCAAGCTCGACTTGCTCCTGGACATGCTGCTCGCACACATTTGCCTCCAGTTGCCCTGTTTGACCGATTCCAGCCAGCGCAACCTAGTGCAGCCCGCTTTCATGGGCCTTAGACCTAGGTTGTTGATGGACTCATCTGTCCAAGGGCTACTGCGAGATTTTGTGCCGAAGTGCAGCGGTTTGAACGTAAAAGAGCTCGTTTGACGGGCTCAGCGGCGCAAGCAGCAAGCGCAGGTAGTCGCAGGCAAACAACCGCAGCCAGCGGGCTGGATCTCAGAGTTTGAGACGCTGCCCATGACGCGCGGACGGCTGCGGGCGCGACTCACCCACGTCCGCCCCTACCCCGGCCGCGGCCGGGGTGCGTGGCCGGGGCCGCTACGCGGTGCGGCAGATCTCCCCGGTGTTCGCGGTCATGGTGAGGGAGGTGACCGTCCTGCCGTCCAACGTCACGCAGGAAGGGGTGGGCACCGTCACCGTCGATGTCGTGGGGTTGACCACCACGAGCGCGTTGGAGTAGGCCCTGCGGTAGGCGCCGTTCGCCAGGCCGCGGTAGGCCTCCATGGGAGTTCCTACCGCGATGTTGTCCAGGGGGTCTCCGGCGTTGGCCTGGAACTCGGTGCCGGTCTGGCCGTTGGTGAAGCTGAAGTAGCTGCCACCGTTGGTACCGAGAAGGAAGCTTGCCAAGGCGTAGCGATGCAGGCTCTCGCGCTGAGCGGCGGTGGCGGTGGTCCAAACCTTCACGGTCACCGATGCGTGCTTCCCCTGGCTGCCGGCGTCAGTCAGGATGTCGACATCCTGCTTCCACTGCGTCGGCGCCTTGTACTTGGTGGGGGAGAACTGCGCCTGCCGCAGCCAGACCTCGGCGAGCGCGTAGTCCAGCCCGGTGAACAGCAGCGACGACGGCCCGCTGGGCGCGAAGTAGTTCTGCCCGTGACTTAGGCCGTTGCCGATGATGAGGCTGCCCGGATGGTCTTCCTGCACCTTCTGCCCGATCATCGCTGCGGCCCGCTGCCACTGGGGCACCGTCCACTCCACGCCGGTGGCCGGGTTGATCGGCTTGCCGGTGAGGTAGCTCTTGTTCAGCAGGCTCTGGCCGAGCATGTCGACGAAGCAGCCGTCGTAGCCGGGGGCCATCAGCGTGGTGCACAGCTGAGACACTCTGGCGCCCCACGTGGGCTGGGACGGGTCCATCAGCCAGTTGTCGTACTTGACCGACCGGATGAAGCTGCCTGTGGCATCCCGCGCGTACTCGCCGGCCGGGTAGCTCCGAACCGTTTCCAGATCGAACGTCCCGTTCAGGTACACGACGATCTTGACGGCCGGGTTCGCCACCCGCATCGCTGCGATCGTGTCCGCGGTCAGCTGCTTGGAGTTGGCCGCCACGAAGTCGTAGTGGCTGGCGATCTTCACCGCGTCGGCCCTTGAGTAGAGCCCCGACTTCGACATGTACGTCGGCGCGAACAACTTGGGCCGACCGGCCCCCAGCGCCTCTGCGCTCGGGGCGGCAATCGGAACCGCCACCGTCAAGGCCAGCGTCAACGCAGCCATGGTCGTCCCGATGCGCTTCACAGCAGACTTCCCTCCCCGTGGTCCAGCACAGGTCCACGACGGAGGCTGCGCCGCAGATCACCTTAGCGCGTAAGGACCGCTGCGGACGAGAGGGTCTCAGGGCAAAGCTAGGCTAACTCACGCATAACGAGGCCGGTGCGCAACTTGGGGGCGAAGTAGGTCGACTTCGGCGGCATCAGCAGTCCCTCGGTGGCGGTGCGCTCGATCTCCTGGATCGGCACCGGGCGGATGAGCACGGCCGCGGTGGCCGAGCCGCCCTGCACCAGGCCGACCGTCTCGTCCACGCCGTGCTGGTAGGTGACCGACACGGCGGTGTCCCGCAGCGCGTGCTCCAGCCAGGCGCCGTCCAGCGCGCGGATGCCGTCGAAGGCACCCGAGCGCGGGACCAGCCAGTGCCAGCCGGCCGGGCCGACGAGTCCGAGCCGACCCTGCGCCTGCATCTGAGCAAGGATCGGCGGCCCCGGCCGGCCGCCGGAGCCTGGCTCCGCATGGAAGAACCGGGACAGTGCCCGTAGCAGCGCGTCGTGGCCGACCCCGCGGTAGACGCGGTGAATCGCCTCGATGCTGAGCTGGTCGGCCACCAGCTCCCCGACGAAGGCCAGGGTGAGTTCGGCCGGGGTGTCGGTCCGACCCGTTGCGGCCCGCACCTCGTCCCGGTAGTCGCGCGCCACGGCATACCGGTGGTGCCCGTCGGCGATGAGGACGGCGGTCCGCCCGGCTACGTCGCCAATAGCGGCAACGCGCCCGGGGTCGGTCACCCGTTCGACCACGTGCTCGACCCCGTCGACGGTCGCCGAGCCGGTCCGCTCGCCGGGGGCCGCGAGGACCTCGGACAGGCCGGCCGACCGGGACAGGCACCAGACGGGGGACAGGTTGGCCTCGGTCGTGCGGGTGAGGTCGAGCCGGTCGGTAGACGCCTTCGGCGTCGTGCGCTCGTGCGGCAGCACGCCGCCAGCGCCCTGGTCGACGACTTCCAGCGCGCCCAGGACGCCGACCACGTCACGCGGGACCGCGCTCTGGTCGATGAATCGCCGCCGGTAGATGGTGAACGACGGCTCCGAGTCGCCGACCAGGACACCCTGCGCCAGCCACGCCCGGAACAGCCGCGCCGCGACGTCGTACCGGTCCGCGCCGCCCCGCGGCACGTCAACGTGCACGATGTTGTGCGGGTCCCGTGCGGCGAGGCCGGTCACGTCCGCGTCGGAGAGGACGTCGTATGGCGGCGCGGTCACCTTGGCCAGGTCGGCCCCAGGGGCGTAGCGCAGGGCGCGAAACGGTTCGAAGCGAGGCACGGCCGAAGCCTGCCACGCCCGCCCGAGCCGTGGCGCGGGATTCGAGCCGCGGGTGGAGTTCGAGGTCGAGGACCTGCCGACCGTGGCCGGCTTCGTCGCCGCCGGTCTCGGCGTCGCCGTGCTGCCGGCTGCGGAGCTGTTCCGCCAGCACGTGCTGCGCCGGGCTTCGGCCGGCGAGCTGGCGCCCGCGCGGTGACGGTGCTCAGCGGGCGATCCACGGCAGCAGCCGCTCCAGCGCCTCCTCCGCGACCTGGGTGGGCCCGGCGCCGATGTTGACGACGACCCCCTGCTCCTCCGGCCCCAGCTCCTCCAACGTGCCCAGCTGCGACTGCAGCAGGGCCGGCGGCATGAAGTGGTCCAGCCGAGCGCCGAGCCGCTCGGCGAGCTGACGCCGGGTGCCGGCCAGGTGGACGAAGACCACACTGTCCTGGTACCCGCCGCGCAACCGGTCGCGGTAGGACCGCTTCAGCGCTGAGCAGGTGATGATGCCCGGCCGGCCCGCCTCCGCGTGAGCCGCGATCCAGCCGGCGACCCGGTCGAGCCAGGGCCATCTGTCCTCGTCGGTGAGGGGCTCGCCGGCAGCCATCTTGGCGATGTTGGCCTGCGGGTGGAGGTCGTCGCCCTCCTGCAGGTCCCAGCCGAGGTGGCCGGCCAGCAGCGCAGCCACCGTGGACTTGCCGGACCCGGACACGCCCATGACGACCAGCACCGGCGTGACCCGCGTGTCGGCCGTTGCCGCCGCCATCAGAGCACCAGGTTCAGCAGCAGGACGAAGACCAGGCCACTGACCGAGATGAGCGTCTCCATGATCGACCAGGTCCTGAGGTTCTGGCCGACGGACAACCCGAAGTACTCCTTCACCAGCCAGAAGCCGGCGTCGTTGACGTGGGAGAAGAAGAGCGAGCCGGCGCCGATGGCCAGCACCAGCAACGAGGTCTCCGTGGTGCTGAGGCTGCCCACCAGGGGAGCCAGGATGCCGGACGCGGTGACGGTGGCCACGGTGGCCGACCCGGTAGCCAGGCGGATCAGCACCGCCACCACCCAGGCCAGCAGCAGCACCGAAAGCCCGGAGTCGGCAACCCAGGAGGCGACGAGCTTGCCGATCCCGGTGTCGATGAGGGTCTGCTTGAACCCTCCGCCGGCGGACACGATGAGCAGGATCCCCGCGATCGGCGGCAGGGAGTGCTCCAGTGAGGTCATCACCTGCTTCAGGCTCATCCCGGCGCCGCGGCCGAGGGTGAACAGCGCCACCACGACCGCCAGCAGCAACGCGACCAGGGGAGTGCCCAGGGCGTCCAGGATGGTGCGCGGCAGGCTGCCGTCGGCGGCGAAGATGTCGGCCAGCGCCTTGCCCATCATCAGGGTGACCGGGAGCAGAACCGTTGCCAGGGTCACCGGGAAGGATGGCCGGCGAAGCCGAAGCTGCTCCTCGGTCTGGAACAGGTCCGGCGCGGGGACGTTCACCCACCGCGCCGCATACCGGGCGAAGACAGGACCAGCCAGAGTCAGGGTGGGCACGGCGACGAGCACGCCGAGCGCCAAGGTCACGCCGAGGTCGGCGTTCAGCGCCTGGATGGCCACGAGCGGGCCGGGGTGCGGGGGGACCAGGCCGTGCATGACGGACAGGCCGGCCAGCGCCGGGATGCCGACGGCGATC
Source organism: Dermatophilaceae bacterium (assembly GCA_035689185.1). Classification (GTDB taxonomy): domain Bacteria; phylum Actinomycetota; class Actinomycetes; order Actinomycetales; family Dermatophilaceae; genus DASSLY01. Next base: position 19,163 of record DASSLY010000020.1, on the reverse strand, counting down.
AACGACAGCCCGGACCGCTTGGCCACCAGGAAGATCACCGGCATGAGCAGCACCAGGCCGATCTCGAAGAACATGGGCAGGCCGATCAGCGCACCCACTCCCCCCATCGCCCACGGCAGGGTTCGCGTGGTGGCTCGTCCGACGATCGTGTCCACGATCTCGTCCGCCCCGCCGGAGTCGGCGAGCAGCTTGCCGAACATCGCACCGAGGGCGATGAGCACGCCGACGCCGGCGGCGGTGCTGCCGAACCCCTTGGTGTAGCTGTCGATCGCCGCATCGACGGCGAGCCCGGCGATGAGTGCCACGCCCAGGGAGCCGATGGTGAGGGACAGGAAGGGGTGCAGCTTGAACTTGGTGATCAGGACGACGATCACGGCGATGCCGATGAGGGCGGCGACGACCAGGCGCCCCCCACTGGGCGCCGGGTCGGCGGCTGCCAGCACCGGGGCGCTGGCAAGGGCCTGCAAGGACATGGGGACTCCAGACTCTTCCGGGTGGTATGCCGCGTGATCGCGACACGCTTCGAGGATGCCGTAAAGATCAGATTTATTCAAGAGCTGTTAGTCAATCGACAACGCAGACTGATCTGGCGGGCACCAAACGCGTGTCTCGTGAGATGATTGACTCATGCCTTCCCCACCTGCGCCCCGCATGGGGGAGCCCAGCCGGGACCTGCACGGCCGTGCCGTGGACTATCTCGGCCGGCTCATCGCCAGCGGTTCGCTGGCGCCGGGGACAGTGCTGTCCATCGACCGCCTCGAGGCAAGCCTGGACGTGTCCCGCTCGGTCATCCGCGAGGCCATCCGGGTCCTGGAGGCCAAGGGGATGGTGGAGAGCCGACGCCGGGTGGGCGTCACCGTTCGACCCCGGGCGAGCTGGCAGGTCTACGACCCGCACCTGATCCGCTGGCGGCTCGACGGAGACGAACGGCTGGCCCAGCTGCGGTCGCTGTCCGAGCTGCGGCAGGGCATCGAGCCGGTGGCCGCGGCCCTGGCCGCCGGCCGTGCCACCCCGGAGCAGTGCGGGGCGCTCACCGGCGCGGTCATGGCCATGGCGGTTCACGGCCGGGGCGGCGACCTGCTGGCATACCTGGAGGCGGACCAGGTCTTCCACACGACCCTGCTCGAGGCGTCCGGCAACGAGATGCTGGCCGCACTGTCCGGCCTGGTCGGTGAGGTCCTGTCCGGGCGGACCCACCACGGCTTGATGCCCAGCGCACCGAACCCGGTGGCGATTCGCCTGCACGCCGACGTGGCGCAGGCCGTCCAGGTGCGCGACGGCGTGGCCGCCGAGCACGCCATGCGGCAGATCGTGGCCGAGGCGACCGAGGCCATGCTGGGAGAGACTGCGGTGCGCGGGCCTGGTCCGGCCCTGACTGGACCACCCGCGGCGGAGCCGAGCGGCATACCGCTCGCAGCGGTTGCTCCGAGCCGCAAGCGGGTACCAGAGCAGCCATGACGGCAGGAAACGGCGTGGAGTCCTTGGTGTCGCGGATCGAGCAGGCCGAGGTGCTCGACCAACTGGCAAGCAGGGCCGACCCGGTGGCCGCGGCGGTGGGCCGCGGTGCGCTAGGGGAGGCCCTGCGCGGCGGGCCGCTGGGGCACCCGCTGCATCCCGCTCTGGTCGCCCTGCCGATCGGCGGGATCGCGACCGCGGTGCTGCTGGACCTGACCGGGGCCGACCCCGCCGCGGCCAGGCGAGCGCTGGGCATCGGACTACTCGCGGCGCCCCCGACGGCGCTGGCCGGCTGGGCCGACTGGGGCTCGACGACGGGAGCCGCCAGGAGGGTCGGGGTGGCCCACGCCGCGGTCAACGTGCTGGGTCTGGCCCTCTGCGCGGCCTCGTGGGCCCGGCGGCCGTCCCGCGGCCGGCTGCTCAGCGCGGCGGGGGTGACGGTGATGGGCGCCGCCGCGTTCCTGGGCGGGCACCTGGCCTACCGGCTCGGAGTGGGCGTCGACACCGGCGGCACCGCCTGACCGGGTCGACCTGGTTTCGGATCCCCGACCGGGAGGTGCCACCGTGGAGAGGTGGGTGGTCTGACGGTCCCCGCTACTGCCATGGCCCTGCTGGTCCTGCTGGCGCTGCCGGCCTGCACCAACGAGCCGCCGGTCGCGGGTCCGGCATCGGTGGAGTCCCCGGCCCCGACGACCCGGTCCCCGGTCACCTCGTCCCGCACGGCGGTGGCACCGACCGACGAGCCCGCACGGCCGTCGACCAGCACCACAGGGAGCCCGCCGGCGAGTCCCCCGGGGCGGCCGCCGTTCACGGCAGGCGTCCAGCCGATCGACGACGCGCTGGCCGTGCGGATGACGCCAACCTCCTACCGGGCGGGATGCCCTACCCCGCTGCGGGACCTGCGTTACCTGCGGCTGAGTTACGTGGACTTCGCCGGGCAGGTCCACCGGGGTGAGCTGGTGGTTTCGGCGCGGGTGGCGGCCGACGTGGTCGGCGTCTTCCACCGGCTCTTCGATGCCGGCTATCCGATCCGGTCCATGCGCCTGGTGGACGACTTCGACGGCAGCGACGACGCGTCCATGGCCGCGGACAACACCTCGGCGTTCAACTGCCGGCCTGCCACCGGAGGCGGCGGCTGGTCCCAGCACTCCTATGGCGAGGCGGTCGACGTCAACCCGCGGGAGAACCCCTACGTCCGCGGCGCAACCGTGCTGCCGCCGCTGGGCCGCTCCTACACCGGCCGGCCCAGGCGTCCCGGCGTCATCCACGAGGGCGACGTGGTGACGCGGGCGTTCGGCGCCCTGAACTGGGGTTGGGGCGGTCGGTGGACCGGCGTCAAGGACTATCAGCACTTCTCGCGCAGCGGGCGCTGACCGGCAGTCCCCGCTACAGCGGGCCCGCCTCAGTAGGGGTGCATCCCGTGCGGGTCCGTGCGTTCGGCCAGGTGGTCCGGCTCATGGTCGAGCAGTGCGTCGATGTCGACGCCCAGGGACAGCAGGAGGGCCTCTTGGGCATGCACGTCGACCTGTTCCGGCAGCTCGGCCTCGACGCGGTCGACGGTGTCGACGCGGCCGTGGGCCCGCAGGTAGTCCACCAGATGCTGCCGGTCGATGATCATGGCCTCGTCCTCGCTGCCGGGTGCGGATGCCCCCATCGTCGTCGCTCACGGCGGACGGCGCAGGCCGGGCGGGGCGGACCTGGTTGCCGGCTGCGCGCCAGGTCCACCTGACGTAGCGTTCCGCCCATGGCGGAAGAGTCGTACGAGCACACTGTCGTCATCGACACCACGACGGTGACCGTGACCGGATCGCCCTCCGGCGGGTGGAGCCTGAGCGTGGAGGGCGAGGTCGTGGACCGGGCGGCCGGGCTGCCCGAGACCAGCCTGCGCGGGGCGCTGCCGGACGGCAGTGAGGTGCTCGCCCGGGTCACCCAGACCGAGTCCGGCTCGCCGCGCATGACCTTCAGCCATGCCGACCACCAGTTCGCGGTGTTCAACCTCTGACGCGGGCTGGCGGCCCGCTGGGCCATGGGCCTTGTCTGCCGAACTGTTAGCGAGTAACTTCTGTTATCTGCTAACACTAGAGGAGGCATCATGAACAGCGAACCCGTGGTCATCGTCGGTGCTGGCCCCACCGGGCTGGTGCTTGCCTGCAGCCTCGCGCTGCACGGCGTGTCCGTCCGCGTCCTGGACAAGGCAGCGGGTCCGGCGACGACCTCGCGCGCCCTTGGCCTTCAGCCGCGGGGCACCGAGGTGCTGGACCGCATCGGCGCGCTGGGCGACCTGCCCGAGCATAGCCTGGGCGTTCACCAGGTCGTCGTCCACGTGGGCGGCCGGGAGCTGGCCCGGCTCGAGGTCGGCCGGCTCACCCGGCGGGTCCGGCGCCGCGGGCTGCTGGTCTCCCAGGCCAGGATCGAGGCGCAGCTGCGTGGACGGCTCGCCGAGCTCGGCGGTGAGGTCACCTGGGCGGCCGAGGTCGCGGGGGTCACCCAGACCGATTCGGCTGCCACCGTGCAGCTGGCCGGCGGCGGCACCGTCCAGGCGAGCTGGGTGGTGGGCTGTGACGGGGCGCACAGCCGGGTGCGCAAGGCGGCCGGCATCGGCTTCCCCGGGGTCCCGCTGGCGGAGCGGTTCCTGCTGGCCGACGTCCGGGCCGACCTTGCCCTGGACCGCGGTTGCGTGCAGGTCTGGCTGGACGGGCAGGACATGTTCGCCGCGTTCCCGCTGCCCGGCCCGGACCGGTGGCGGCTCATGGCGCCCGCCTCCGCCAGCTCCGCCACGTCGGCCACGGTGGACGACGCGTCCGTGGTCGAGGCGCTGAAGGCATCGCTGCCGGCGTGCGGGCTCTCCCCGGACCTGGTACGCGAGACGTTCTGGACATCGAGCTTCAGCTTCCACCGCCGGCTCGCCGACACCTACCGCGTCGGTCGGCTGCTGCTGGCCGGAGATGCCGCCCACATCCACAGCCCGTTCGGCGGGCAAGGGCTCAACACCGGCATCGGCGACGCGGAGAACCTGGCCTGGAAGCTGGCGCTGGTATGGGCCGGGCGGGCGGACCCACGGCTCCTGGACACCTACCAGGCAGAGCGCCGGCCGATCGCCGAGGAGGTCCTCGCCAACACCAGCGGGATGACCAAGCTGATGCTGGGCGGCAGCCTGGGCGCCCGGCTGGTGCGGGACCACCTGATGGTGCCGCTGATGAACCGCCCCCTGGTCCAGCGACTCATCTGGGAGCGTGCCTCACAGCTGTTGATCAGCTACCGCGGAGGGCCGCTCGCTGCCCGTCGGCTGACCTGGTCGGGGCCGCGCCCGGGTGACCGGGTGGCCGACCTGCCGTGCCGCACCGTCGACGCAGGGCACAGCCGGCACGGTGAGCACAGCGGGCAGGGTGGGGAGGGGCACCGCGGGGGTGGCGCAGCCACCCGGCTGCACGTCGAGCTCGGGCATGGCTTCGCCGTCGTCGGCTCGCCGGACGCACTGTGCGCGAGGGCGGCCGAGGTGGCCGCCGGGTGGCTCGGCGAGGTGACCTGCCTGCGGCGAAGCGAAGGCGAGGTGCACGGCATACAGCTGGTCCGGCCGGACGCGCACCTGGCCTGGTCGGGGACCGACCTGGACGCGATGACCGCCTGGCTGGCCAGTGCCACCGGGCGCACCGCGCCGTCGCGGGCCCTGGCCGGGGTGGGATGACCCAGCCGGGCGGGCACAGGGCGGCGAAGAAGGCGGCGACCCGGCGCTCGATCCAGCGGGAGGCGCTGCGGCTGTTCCTCGCGGACGGGTACGACGCGACCACCGTGGAGCAGATCGCCGCCGCCGCCGGGGTGTCGCACATGACCTTCTTCCGGTACTTCCCGACCAAGGAGTCCGTCGTCGACACCGACGACTACGACCCGCTGGTCGCCGGCCTGATCGAAGGCCGTCCGGCCGCTGAGGACGAGGTGGCGGCGATCCACCGCGCGGTCAGCACGGGGCTGCGGGCGATCCTGCCGGAGGACCGGGAGGCGCTGCTGGAGCGCAGCCGGCTGATCCTGTCCACGCCGCAGCTGCGGGCCCGGCAAGCCGACAACCAGCACCAGACCCGGGTGCTGTTCGCCAGCGCACTCGCTCGCCGGGACGGGCTCGACGCACCCAGCTACCGCCAGGAGGTGCTGGCCGCGGCGGCGCTGGCGGCGCTCACCACGGCCGTCACCAGATGGACCGAGGGCAACGGGCAGGAGGACCTGGTCGAGCTCGTCGACCGCGCGTTCGCTGCGTTGGGCGAGATCGAGCCCCGCTAGCTGCCCGACCGGGCCAGCGTCAGCACGTCGCGCAGGCCGGCCTCGGGCAGGTAGGCGCGGGTGAGCGCCACACCGATGCGTGGCAACGCCGCATCGTCGGGAAAGATCAGGTATAGCGGCTCGAACCGGGGCTGGAACTTGGTCTTGAACGCGTGCAGGGACCGGAAGCCGTAGTGCGGCTCCAGACTCGCCCCCAGCTGGGCCAGGAACGGGTCGAGCGGGTGGCTCCCGCCCTCGCCAGTCTCGGCCGTGGCCAGCGGGGCGCCGGAGAGCGAAACGAACCGGCAGCCCTGCTCCTTGAAGGACAGGCAGGCCGAGGCGATGAGGAACTCCATCGCATACCGGAACCCGCCCGGCAGCCGGCGCATCACGTCCAGGGTCCAGCCCACCGGTTCCTCCGAGCCGCCGGCGTGCACGGGCATCCAGCTGGTGATGCCGTTGACGGTGCCCTCCGCGTCCACGGCCAGCCCCACCTGCACGTGCGGGTCCATCGCCTCGTCCACCCCGCCGAGGGTGAAACCGAGCTCGGGCAGCCCCTTGTCCTCCACCCATTCCGCGGAGATGGCCGAGATCTGCAGCTGGATGCCGCGGGGCATCCCGGAGAGCGGCCCTAGCCGCCAGGTGATCCCCAGCTTGGCGGCCTGGTTCAGTCCCGTCCGCACGTCCTGCCAGGCCTTGCCGGTGAACTGCAGCGAGGGCAGGTCGACGACCGCTTCTTCGGCTACCCGCAGGCTGCGCCATCCCAGGGTGGCCGCGTGGCCGGCGGCCTCGGCGGTCACCGAGAACAGGCATGGCACCAGCCCCGCCGACCCGGCCTGGTCGGCGAAGGAGCGCAGGACGGCCGCGCGCAGTGCCGGTGTCGCGGCGACCGGGTCGCACAGCCCGACCGCCACGCCGGCGTGGACGCGGTAGGCGACGTACCCGGCACGGTCGGGGGTGAAGCACCACCGGTTCTCCGGCCAGGTGGTCATCCAGGACAGGTTGTTCGCACCGCCGTCGTGCTGGAGCAGCTCCACCGCATCGCGTCGCTGGTCCTCGTCTGCGGGTCCGAGCATGTTGCCCCGGAACCGCCTCGCCCGGCGTTTCGTCGGGTTGGCGAAGGTCCGCCGTCCGGCAACCAGGACCGCCATCCCCAGCGAGTTGCCGGCCAGCTCGTAGGCCTGCAGGGCGTACCCGGACTCGTGCTGGACGGTCAGCCCAATGGTGACGACGACTTGCGACAGCATCGCCAGTGCCAGCAGGCCGACCGCCCACCGCCAGGCCCACCTCCGTCCCTGGTACAGCGCCCGCGCCAGCCAGAACCAGAGGGCGGCTTGCACCAGTGATGTGAGCAGGCTGTCGCTGGACGCCAGCATCTCGGCCCGTGTCCGCGCGGAGACGGTGAGCGCCAACGGGCCGTTGACGGGGTACATCGAGGTGAAGATTCCCTCCACGCCAGCGACGACGAAGAAGGCCGAGGCGAGCAGCCGGTAGTCGCGCCGGGTCAGCGGACGCAGCGAGACCCGGGGCCGGCGGCCGCACAGCACAGGGCCGAGGGCGAGTCCGAACGTGATCGCCACCGCGTGCTCCAGGTCGGCGAGCGCCCCGATGTGGACCAGGCTCAGCACGCCGTAGGTGGATAGCGCGACCCTTATCCGGCCCCGCATCGGCGCGGAGACCGTCGCGGTGGCCGCTGCCGCCGCCCCCAGGAAGCCCGCGGAGGGCCCGGCATCGAGGTCGGTGGCCAGCCCGTTGGGCCAGAGCCAAGCGTGCGCGCGCAGCACGAAGATCAGGGCGGCGGCCAGCACAACACCGGCGACGTGGCAGGCAAGCAGCGCCACGGCGGCGCGGCCGGCTCCCAGCCGCCACTCGGCGAACCCGCCGAGCACGGCCAGGCCGAGCAGGATCGGGACGTACTGGCCCGGGTGCAGGGCGATGACCGTTCCGGTGGCCAGCGTCCAGAGCCGCGCGTCCTGGAAGGCCGGCAGCCCGTAACCGAAGGCGTCGGCCAGCGGTCGGTCCTGCAGGGGTTCCCAGAGGGCGCGGGTGGACACGCCGACCACGACCAGCGCCCCCAGCAGCGTCGTGGTGAGCGGGAGTCGCCGCACAGCTGGCAGCACTCGGGGCAGGGATCCGGCCACACCGCGGCGAGCCCGTTCGGTGCGGATAGCGGGTTGGGACACGGCAGTCCTCCGCGGTCAGCATCCGAGTCGAACCCGCCGGCTCGGATGCCCTAACACTGCTCCCGTTGGGCCCATCCATCAACCCTCACGGGCACGTGAGTCAGCCGAAGGAAGCGCGGCGGGCCGCCCGCCGCAACACTGCGAGCACGGCTGGCCCGATGGCCAGGATGGCCACCGAGTTGGTGATGGCACGGCCGGTGTCCCAGCCCCCGGTGGAGGTGAGCACGGTGTAGCGCAGGAAGCGGGCCAGGTTGTCCCCGAGGGCTGCTCCGGGGCGGTAAGAGAGCGCGGAGCTGGCGTCCGGCAGCGAGACGTCGGTGACGAAGGGCCAGAACCACAGGTTCATCAGCAGGCCGAACGCGTATGCCGCGACGATGCCGTAGCCGACCAGCATCGCAATCTCCCACCGCCCGGCCACCCGTCGAGGCAGCAGCCCGGCGCCGAGGCCGATCCATGCGGCGCTCAGCATCTGGAACGGCAGCCATGGCCCGACGCCTGCGGTCAGCAGGGCCGAGGCGAACAGCGACGTGCAGCCCAGGACGAACCCGAACCCGGGGCCGAAGACGCGCCCGGCCAGCACGAGCAGGAAGAAGACGCTCTCGATGCCGGCCGTCCCGGCACCCAGTGCCGGCCGCAAGGCGGCGTTCACCGCCGACAGCACACCGAGCATGGCCAGGGCCTTCGCGTCCATCCCGCCCTCGGACAGCTGCGCCAGCACCACGACGACGAGGACGGGCAGCACCGCCAGGAACACGAACGGCGCGTCGAGCGCGTGCTGGCCGGCGCCCGGGTCCGGCCGTGCCAGCAGCGGCCAGGCGAACATCGCCAGCCCGGCCAGGGAGGCCACCGCCAGGACGGCGGCCGAGCGCGGTCCGACCCGCACCGGCAGCTGACGGGCGACCTGCGGGTCGGCACTCATGCGCCGGCCAGAGCTTCGCGGACCTGGGCCACGGTCAGCCAGGGTTGGGGGGCCATCACCTTGGCCACCTGGGGGGCGAACGCCGGGCTGGCGGCCACGACCTGAGCCGTCGGGCCGTCCGCGATGACCTCGCCCTGCGCGAGCACGACGACCCGGTGCGCCAGCGTGGCGACCAGCTCGACGTCGTGGGTCGCGACGACCACCGCGTGGCCGTTCGCGGCCAGCTCGCCGACCGTGCCCACGAAGCGGTGCTTGGCGGCGACGTCCAGGCCCCGCGTGGGCTCGTCCAGCAGGACGACCGGCGGCGCGGCGACCGTCTGGATGGCCAGCACCAGGAGCAGCCGCTGCCCCTCGGACAGGTCCCGGGGGTGCGCGTGGTCGCCCAACGCGTCCGGTGGCGGCAACAGCCGGTCCAGCCGGGCCCGGGTGCTTCCCGGGGGCAGCCGTGCCTCCCGGTCGGCCGCGCCCAGCTCGCCCGCGACCGTGTCCAGGTAGAGCAGGTCCGACGGGGTCTGCGGCACGAGCGCAACGTGGTGGCGCGCCTGCCGGTTGGACAGCGCTGCCGGGTCGACGCCAGCGGGGTTGTCGGGGCCGCCAGGGCCATGGCTGCCGCGGATCTCGACCCGGCCGCCACTGCGCGGACCGGCCCCCTGCAGCGCCCACAGCAGCGAGGACTTGCCGGACCCGTTGCGCCCCATCAGCGCGACCACCTCACCCGCGCGGACGACCAGATCCACCCCCGCGACGGCCACCGTGTCGTGGTACCGCACCGTGACGCGGCGTGCCGTCAGCACCGGCGCTGCCGGCGCTGCCGGCGCTGACCGCGCTGCCGGCGCTGACCGCGCGGGGGGTGCGGGCACCGCGCCGTTCAGCCGCTCCCGCAGCGGCCCCGCCAGCCGGCGCGCTTCGCGCACCGAGACCGGTTGCGGCTGCCACCCGGCGAGTCGGCCGAGCTGCATCACCGGTGGCGCCAGCTCGCTGTCGGCGAGAACGTGGGCAGGCGGACCGGCCGCCAGTGTCCCGTCACCGGCCAGCAGCAGCACCCGGTCGGCATGCTGCACGACTCGCTCCAGCCGGTGCTCGGCCATCATGACGGTGATGCCGAGGTCGTGCACGAGGCGGGTGACGGCGGCCAGCACCTCCTCGGCGGCGGTCGGGTCCAGGGCCGAGGTGGGTTCGTCCAGGACCAGCACCCGCGGGTGCGCCGTGAGGACCGAGCCGATCGCCACCCGCTGCTGCTGCCCGCCGGACAGCTCGCGCACCGGCCGGTCCCGCAGCTCGGCGATGCCGAGCAGGTCCAGGGTCTCCTCGACCCGCTTGCGCATCGCGGGCGGTGGGACGGCCAGTTGCTCCATCCCGTAGGCCAGCTCCTCCTCGACCGTGTCGGTGACGAACCCGGCCAGCGGGTCCTGTCCGACCACCCCGACCAGATGGGCCAGCTCGCGGGGCGGGTGGTGGCGGACGTCCAACCCGCCCACGCTGACCCGCCCGGTCAGCCGGCCGCCGGTGAAGCGCGGCACCAGGCCGTTCACCAGACCCAGCAGCGTCGACTTCCCCGCACCGGTCGGGCCGACGACGACCGCGAGCTCGCCCTCGTCGACGACCAGGTCGAGGTCGCGGAGCACGGGGGCGGCCGTGCCCTCGTAGGCGAAGCCCACCCGGTCGAAGCTGATCACCGGTGGACCCCCGGGCCGGGCCGGGGCAGCGGGGCAGGTGTCAGCCACGCCGGCAGCGACGCGGCCAGGATTCCCGCGACGGCCGGCCACGGCAGCGTCGGCCAGCCCAGCGGCGACAAGGGCGGCTGGAGCGCGGCGGGCTCCAGCCGGACCGCCGCCGCCATCGCCGCCGCCGCCGCAGCGCCGCAGAGCCCGACGACGGTCTCGGCAAGACCCCACCGGTCCGGCCGGTACCGGCTGCGCCGCACCCGGCGGCCCGCCAGCACCAGGCCGGCCACCGCGACCGCGCCGCCGAGCAGCAGCATCGGCGCGCCGAGCTCGGCGGGGGCCTGCCCGTCCAGCGTGCCGTACACCCCGGCGCAGATCCCAACCAGCCCGCCAAGCAGCAGGCCGCTGGTGAGCAGCACGGATCGTCGGGGCGTCTGGCCGTGCCGGCCGTAGCCGCGCGAGTCCATCGACGCGGCCAGCAGCAACGACCGGTCGAGGGCGTCCGCGAGGACGGGGACGGCGACCGATCGGAGGGCGCCGCGGCCGCCTGTCGGCCCCCCTCGCAGCCTCCGGGCCCGGCGCACCCGCTGCAGGCTCTCCACCAGCTGGGGGAACACGGTCACCGACACGACCACCGCGGTGCACACCTCGGCCAGCGCCCCCGGCACCGCCTTCAGCAGCCGCTTCGGGTTAGCCAGCGCGTTGGCCGCGCCAACGCACGCGACCATGGTCGCCAGCCGCAGCCCGTCATACAGGCCGCCGAGCAGCGACTCGGCGGACACCGTCCCGAACAGCCGGATGCCGGCCGCCCACGCCGGCAGAGGCACCTCGGGCAGCCGCAGCAGCACCGTCTGCCCCTCGCCGCCGCCGAACACCAGCCGGTAGGCCACCCGCATCCCGACGATGAACGCGCCGAGCATCAGGTAGAGCCGGAAGGACAGCGCCCAGGGCGCCTCGGTCCGACGGGACACCACCACATACCCGGCGACCGTGAGGATGAGTGTCAGCAGCAGCGGGTTCGTGGTGAACGTGGCTGCCGCCGCGGCCCCCAGCGCCCACACCCACCAGGCGCCCGGGTGCAGTGACCGGGGCAGCCAGTATCCGCCGGTCACCGGATCCGCCGGCGCGCCCAGGCGGTCCCCGCGCCGGCCGTCACGAAGAACGCCACCAGCCCCGCGCCGAGCACGGTTCCCACCGGTATGCCGCTGGGCCGGGTCGCGCGGACGGCGAGGACTCCGCCGGGCGGCTGCGTCGTCGCGCCGCCGGTCGCATTCCCCGGCAGCGGCGCGGCGGCCGGGGAGGAGGGGGCCGGGGGACGGCCCGACCCGGTGTCCGCCGATCCCGTCCCCGCCCGCTTTGAGGGCTGCGGTCCCACCGGGCGCCCGGTGGTCGCGGACCTCGCCGGCAGAGCCTTCCTGGCCCCCGGTGCCGGTGCCGGGCTCGGTGCCCGTGTTGGAGCCGGTCTCGGCGCGGTGACCGGGCGCCGGGGGGCCACCCCGGGCGCCACCCCGCCGGCGCTGTTCAGCGCGAACGACCAGCCCTCGAACCCGCCGGGCACCACCTGCCGGTTCTTCACCCCGGCCTGGTTGTAGCGCCAGCCGCCGCCGTTGCTCGCGGACCAGTAGGACCAGTAGGCGGTCGCGGGCGGGGTGTCGACGCACTGCTCCCGGTACCCCGGGCGGCCCTGCACCGGCAGCGGCTGGGTCGGCGCAGGCAGGCCCCCAAGCCGGCACACGAACGCGTCGCCCCACCGGCGCACCCCCTCCACCGGGATGCCGGCGGCGCGCAAGGCGTCCAGCCCGGTGCCGCCGCCGATCGCGGCGCAGCGGATCAGCGGGGCACCACCGATCTGGTGGAAGTCCACGACGACCGTCACCCCGGCGCCGTCCCGGCAGTACCCGGCGTAGCCAGCCGCTGCGGCGGAGGTGCCGGCAGCCGGGCCGAGGCAGAGCGCGGCCAGCAGCAGGGTGAGCGCGACCCACCGCCGCGATGCCGCCGTCATCGCCGGCGCACCTGCCAGCCGACGACGGCGGCCCCGGCGAGCGTGCCGGCGCCGATGGCGACGATCAGGGCGAGCAGGCCGCCGCTGAGTGGCCCTGCGGCGGCCGATGCTCCGGCCGCCCGGCCCGGCGCGGTCTGGCCGGCCACCGTGCTGGCAACCCTGCTGGCCGCCCTGCTGGCCGCCCGGGTGGCTGCCGCGCCGGGCAGGGTCCGGGCCGGTCCGGGGGCGGAAGGAGGCGTGGTTACCAGGGTGGGTGCCGGCGGGGTCGGCGGGGGCCTGGTCCGGTCGTGCTCGGCCGCCGGTCGTGCCCGAGCCGCGCCGCCGGAAGCCGTCGGTGTCGGTGGCGGCGTGGGCGTCGGCGTCGGCGTGGGCGTGGGCGTCGGCGTCGGCGTGGGCGTCGGCGTCGGCGTCGGCGTGGGGCAGGACGGTGCCGCCGCAGCTGGAGTCGCGACCGCACCTAGCCCGACCTGCCACAGCGTGGTCGGCAGGAACGCGAAGATCGCCTGCGGGGTGGACCGCTGCCAGGTGCCTCGGTGTGCTTCCGGCCCTTCGGCCCGTGCGGCCGCGAGGTCGGCGGCGTCGTAGGCGACCGCGCCGAGGTCGTCCCGGAGCCGGCCGGTGGCCTGTGCGGGGCCGAGCTGCAGGGACCGGACGTAGGACGCCGCGTCGGCAGCCGCGCAGGGTTGGTCCTCGGCCCGCAGGGTCATCGCGGCCAGCCCGGTGCTGTTGGTGTTGGACCCGGGGGTGGTCACCCCGCCGCCGAACGACCCGTCCCGCCGTTGCGCCCCCACCAGGAACGCCACGGCCCGGTCCGCAGCGTCGCCGATGCCGGCCTTGGTCGAGGCGTCGGTTGGCAGCACGGAACCGGCGGCCCGCAGTGCCTCGACGGCCAGCGCGGTGGCGTCGGTGTCGGGCTGTCCACCTGCCTGGTTGCAGGTCAGCCGGTCGTCGAAGAACAGCCGGAAGTACCCCCCGGCACACTGCTGCCGCAGCAGGAAGTCGACAGTGCTGGCCGGGAGCCCGGCCGGGCCGGCGCACGCCGCAGCACCGGGTGCGCACGTCGCGGTGCGGGCCAGGGCCACGACCGCTTGTGCCTGCCCGAACACGTTGCCGGTGTCCGCCGAACTGCCCTTGTCACGCAGCCGGCCGCGGTCGGCGCCCGCGGCCGGTCCCGCGACCAGGGCCAGGGTCTCGCCCCGCACGTCGTACCCGCCGAAACGGGCCGGGTCGGCACCCAGCACTGCCGCCGTGAGCAGCTCCTTGGCCATCGCACCGGCGAACCGGACCCGGCCCGGCCGGGTCCATCGGTCCCCGGTGGCGAAGTCGGCGACGTGAGCCTCGACCTGCTCGGCCATCCGGGCCACCGTGTCCGCGTGCTGGCCCTGTGCGGCCAGCGCCCAGAGGGTGTCGATGGTCAGTCCCCAGTCCACCACCCCCGGCCCGAACGGCTCGACCGTGGCCCGGGCGCTCAGCCGGTCGACCAGCCAGCCGGCCGCGAGGCCACCGGGGTCCGGCCCGGTCGCGGCGTCGGCCGTCGGCAAGGTCGCCGCGCCGGCCGTCGACCCGGTCGCAGCACCGATCCCCAGGACGGCCGCCGACATCGCCAGTGCGCAGAGCAGCGTGCACAGCACGGCAGGGAGCCTGGGGGTCGAGCTGACGTGGGACACGGGGCCTTTCGCGCGCGACCGGCGATGACGTCCCGCGAGCTGCCCACACCGACCAGGCGCCAGCGGCGAGCTGGCGACGGAGGCGCGCGGGCGGCATACGGGCTCCGTCTGCAGACCGCGACAGGTGGATGGAGCCGCACGCGACGCGGTGGGCATTCCGACTCACCCCCGATGGCGGCACCGGGGATCCACGGCTGCGGGTCAGTGCCGGGCTTGGACCGGCTTCCCCCAACGCGACACGACGTTTCAGTTCTGGCTACGGAGCCTACCGGAGAAGGTAGGGGCGGAGCTGCCCCGCACTGTGCTAGGTTCCGCTCGCACATCCCGCGTGGGGAAAGCCGGTCCAATGCCGGCGCTGACCCGCAACCGTAGGCCCGCAAGGGCGAGCCGGACCGCCCGCCCGGGATGGCTCCTGCTGACCGTCGTGGACTGCGAGTCGGGAGCCTGGACGCCGCGGTCAGCCGTGCCGTCCGGACCTGTCGTTCGCGGGCCCTGCTCGAAAGGGAACCCGTGCTCAGAACCCGTGTCACCCTCACCGGCGTGGTCTCGGCCCTGCTGCTGACGACCGGCCTCATCACCCCGGCGCAGGCCGCACCGGCGACCCGGCACAGCGGCCAGCTCGCCGCCGGATACCTCGGCCGCCAGCTGCTCGCGAACGGCGGGTACCTCGCCCCCTTCGGCGTGCCCGACCTGTCGAACACCGCGTATGCCGTGCTCGGCCTCAGCGCCGCCGGCGTGGGCCGCGACGCGGCGCGGGAGGCGATCGGCTACCTGAAGGGGCAGGTCGCCACCGGCTTCGTCGGCAGCGACGGCTTGGACGACCCGGCCCGGCTCGGGTATGCGGTGATGGCCGCGGTCGCCACCGGCAGCCACCCGCGCCGGTTCGGCGGTGCCACCGGCCCGCGCAACCTGGTGGCCCGGTTGGTGGCCACCATGCGCCAGACCGGCCCCGACGCCGGGCTGTTCGGCACCGCCGACCCCAAGTTCGACGGGGCGTTCCGGCAGGGCGTCGCGCTGGCCGCCCTGAAGGCGGCGGGTGTTCCGTCCTCGCGGGTGACGCCGGCCCTGGCCTGGCTGGCACGGCAGCAGTGCGGCAACGGGTTGTGGACGGCCTACCGGCCCGATCCGGGCGCGCCGTGCCCTGCGGCGGACCCGGCGACGTTCGCCGGCCCGGACACCAACAGCACGGGTATGGCGGCCCAGGGCCTGGCGGCCTACCACCGGCTGAACCGACCGGGGCGGCTGCTGGCCGCGCTCGATGCGCTGCAGACCGTTGACGGCTTCCCGTTCCTGGCCGTGGGCGGTCAGCCGGCCGACCCGAGCTCGACGGCACTGTCGATCCAGGCGATCCTGGCGGCGGGGGGCAACCCCGGCTCGGCGAGGTTCACCGTCGGCGGCAGGACGGCCTACCGGGCGCTGGCGTCCTACCAGCTCGGCTGCCAGGCCCCCGCCGGCGACCGGGGGGCGCTGACCTTCCCCGGGACAGACGGGCCGAACACCTTCGCCACGGTCCAGGGCGTTCCGGCGCTGCTCGGCCAGACGCTGCCGGTCACCCGAGCCCCGAGTCGGGACGCGCTGCCCCGGCTGCGCTGCGACGCGGCCTCGTCGCGGGCGGGCGCGACCTCGGCCTCACTGCTGGCCGGGACGCCCGGTGCCTGCGTGGGGACCTCCGGGGTCACGGTGGCGGTCGACTTCACCGCGTTCGGCGGCCGGGTCCGTGTCCGGTGCGCCCCAGGCGACCCCGCTACCGGGATCGCGGCTCTCAAGCGGGCCGGCTTCACCCCGACCGGCACCCAGCGGTACGGCTTGGCGTTCGTCTGCCGGATCAACAACAAGCCCACCCCGGAGCAGGACCCGTGCATCACGACACCACCCGCCACGGCGTACTGGGCGTACTACCACGCCAGCGCCACGGCGACGTCGTGGACGTACAGCACCGTCGGCCCCCTGTCCTACGACCCGTTGCCGGGCAGCATCGAGGCATGGGCCTTCGGCAACTCCGCCAAGCCGAGCAAGACCCCGGCACAGGTGCGCAACACCACCCGCTGAGCCGCCGACCGCTCAGGCACCCCGCACCCCGACCCGCTTGCCGGGCGCCGGGACCGGCTACCGGGTTACGGCCGAGCCGGGTCGCGGGCCAGCAGCTCGCGCAGGGACCGGACCACGGCGTCCAGCCCGGTCTCCGTGCGGAAGGCGACGACCGTGGTGCCGCCGGTGGGCGGCATACCCGCGGGCGGGCTGAACAGGGCGATCACCTGCCGCATCGCGTCGTCGACCTCGCCCAGCGGGTCGCCGGTGTCGGCCCGCAGCCAGCGGCGCAGCACGTGGTTGTGGGCGGCGACGACGGCCGCGGACATGAGCTCGGCTCGGAGCTGGATGTCGGTGACGCCGGGGCAGGTGCGGGCCATCCAGCCGGCGACGTACTCGCGGAACAGTCGTTGGTACTGCGCGGCGCTGGCGATCTCGCGGTCCCGCAGTGCCGGCGCGCGGGAGGTCAGCGCGTACCGGCGGCGGGCGAGCTCGCCCTCGGCGAGATAGTGCAGCAGCACGAGCCGGACCGCCTCGGTGACCGCGACGATCGCGGTCTCGTCGGTGGAGGTCGCCAGCCGGGCCGCGATCGCCTCGAGCAGGACGGGGTGATCGGGGAAGACGACCTCCTCCTTGGAGCCGAACTGGCGGAAGAACGTGGTCCGCCCGACCCCGGCCCGCTCGGCGATCTCGTCCACCGTGGTCTGCTCGAAGCCGCGTTCCGCGAACAGCGCGAAGGCGGCCTCGGTCAGCCGCTCACGGGTGGATGACGCCATGTTGACCAGCATGCGGCACTGAGTACCATGACGACAAGATCGGGTACCAGGGAGGCGGAGTGGCGAGCACCGAGTCGGGCCTGCCGTTCGCCGAGGTGTACCGCCCCGACGCCGACTTCGACCCGCAGCACAGCCTCGGCGAGCCCGGCAGCTACCCGTTCACCCGCGGCGTGTACCCCAACATGTACACCGGACGGCCGTGGACGATGCGGCAGTATGCCGGGTTCGGCACCGCTGCGGAGTCCAACGAGCGATACCACCAGCTGGTCGCGGCCGGCACCGGCGGGCTGAGCGTCGCCTTCGACCTGCCGACCCAGATGGGGTTGGACTCCGACGACCCACGCGCGCGCGGTGAGGTCGGCAAGGTCGGGGTCGCCATCGACAGCCTGGACGACATGCGCACCCTGTTCGGCGGCCTGCCCCTGGACCAGGTGTCGACCTCCATGACCATCAACGCGCCGGCGTCCACCCTGCTCCTTCTCTACCAGCTCGTCGCGGCCGGGCGCGGGATCCCGGGCACGTCGTTGACCGGCACCGTGCAGAACGACGTGCTCAAGGAGTACATCGCCCGCGGCACCTACATCTACCCTCCGGCGCAGAGCCTCCGCCTGGTCGGCGACCTCTTCGCTTACTGCCACAAGGAGATCCCGCGGTGGAACACGATCTCCATATCCGGGTACCACATGGCCGAGGCGGGTGCCACGCCGGTGCAGGAGGTCGCCTTCACGCTGGCGAATGCGCGCGAGTACGTTCGCGCGGCGTTGCGAGCCGGCTTGGCTGTTGACGATTTCGCGCCGCGCCTGTCCTTCTTCTTCGTCGCGAGAACGACATTGCTGGAGGAGGTGGCGAAGTTCCGTGCTGCACGCCGCATCTGGGCCAGGGTCATGCGTCAGGAGTTCGGCGCCACCAACCCCAAGTCGCAGATGTTGCGGTTCCACGCCCAGACCGCCGGGGTGCAGCTGACTGCCCAGCAGCCAGAGGTGAACCTGGTCCGGGTCACGCTGCAGGCCTTGGCGGCGGTCCTCGGGGGCACCCAGTCGCTGCATACGAACTCCTTCGACGAGGCCATCGCCCTGCCGACAGCCAAGGCTGCTCGGCTGGCGTTGCGCACCCAACAGGTCCTCGCGTTCGAGTCCGACGTCACCAAAACCGTTGACCCCTTTGCCGGTTCGTATGCGGTGGAGTCGCTCACCGACGACTTGGAGGAGGCGGCGGTCGCCCTGATGCAGGCGGTTGAGGACCGGGGGGGCGCCGTGGGCGCCATCGAGGCGGGTTTCCAGAAGAGCGAGATCGAGCAATCTGCGTACGCGTTGGCCCGGGAGATAGACGACGGCACGCGGACCGTGGTCGGGGTGAACCGTTTCGTGCTGGCGGAGGAGGAGCCATACCACCCGCTGCGGGTGGACCCGCAGATCGAGGCAGACCAGTGCGAGCGGCTGGCGGCCCTTCGCGCCGGTCGGGACGGCGACGCCGTGGCGCGGGCGTTGGACGAGCTGCGTGCCGCCGCGGAAGGGGCGGCCAACGTGCTGGTCCCGATGCGAGCTGCGCTGGCAGCCATGGCGACGGGTGGCGAGGTGGCCGCCACGCTCCGGCAGGTCTGGGGGAGCTATCTGCCGAGGGAGAGCTTCTGATGGCCGACCGGCACACCACGGCCGGCAAGCTCGCCGACCTGCGGCAGCGGATCGACGAGGCGGTCCACGCCGGGTCGGCGCGAGCCGTCGACAAGCAGCACGCCCGGGGCAAGCAGACCGCCCGGGAGCGGATCGACGCGCTGCTCGACCCAGGGTCGTTCGTCGAACTGGACGCCCTGGCCCGCCACCGGTCCACGGCGTTCGGGCAGGACCGGAACCGCCCGTACGGCGACGGCGTCGTCACGGGATACGGCACCGTCGACGGCCGGCAGGTCTGCGTCTTCTCCCAGGACTTCACCGTCTTCGGAGGTTCGCTCGGGGAGGTTTTCGGGGAGAAGATCGTCAAGGTGATGGACCTGGCGATGAAGCTCGGCTGCCCGGTAGTGGGCTTCAACGACTCCGGCGGAGCCCGGATCCAGGAGGGGGTGGTGTCGCTGGGCCTCTACGCCGAGATCTTCAAGCGCAATGTGCACGCCAGCGGCGTCGTCCCGCAGATCTCGGTGGTGCTCGGGCCCTGCGCTGGGGGTGCTGTCTACTCGCCGGCCATCACCGACTTCACCGTCATGGTGGAGGGCACCAGCCACATG
>DASSLY010000019.1:0-14356 GCA_035689185.1 Dermatophilaceae bacterium | reverse complement strand
GGCGCCGTACACGATCGACTCGGCGATCGACTTCTTGCCGTCGAGCAGGATCTTGTTCACCAGCTGGGTGACCAGCTGGGACCCGTACACCGGGTCGACGACGAGCGGCCGGCGGGGGGCCGGTCCCTTGCGCGGCATGTCAGCCCACCTTCTTCGCGCCGTACTTGCTGCGCGCCTGCTTGCGGTTCCGCACGCCCTGGGTGTCCAGCGAGCCGCGGATGATCTTGTAACGGACGCCCGGAAGGTCCTTCACCCGGCCGCCGCGCACGAGCACGATGGAGTGCTCCTGCAGGTTGTGCCCCACCCCGGGGATGTAGGCAGTGACCTCGACACCACCGCTGATGCGCACCCGGGCGACCTTGCGGAGGGCCGAGTTCGGCTTCTTGGGAGTGGTCGTGTAGACGCGGGTGCACACACCGCGCCGCTGCGGGCTGCCCTTGAGCGCCGGGGTCTTGGTCTTGGCGACCTTGTCCTGGCGGCCCTTGCGGACCAGCTGGTTGATCGTGGGCACACATTCTCCGAACGTCGCTGGAGTCGATCGCCCGCGGGTGGCCCCACGGACTCCTTGTCATCTGCCTGCCTCCCGCACCCGGGGTCGGGTGTGTCGGACCGGCTGCCCTCCCCCGCACTTCCCGCCACGCGACGGCCCGCACCGGGGCTTCCCGGAGGAGGTGTCAAGGTGGTGGACTGCCCGGCGAGGGCGTGGTCCCCCTGCGTGTCAGACGGCGGACCGCCCAACCGAAGGAGCTGCGCGTCCGGGCGCAGCCCAGACACAGCCTGCAAGGCTACCGTGCGCGCGCTGACCCGATCAAATCGCCCGGCCCGGCACGCCCCGTCACGCCACCCCTGCGCTGGTCGCACGACCCGGCCATGTCGCCGCCGGCTCGCACGTGTGGGCCGGCCCGACGGCGGGCCTCGGACGCACGCTCGGGGTGCGGCAGCGGCGGGTATGCCGCGGAGTCACCTCCGCGGCATACCCGCCGTCGTCGTGCTGCGCGAGGCTAGTCGCGGTCGAAACCGAGCGAGGCGTCGTCTAGCCGGACCGCCTCGCCCGAGCCCGGGCCGAAGACCGGGTAGTCGAACTCGTCGTAGTTCGGCATCGAGTACATGGCCGCCTTGGCCTCCTCGGTCGGCTCGACCGAGATCAGGTTGTACCGGGGCAGCCCGGTCCCGGCCGGGATGAGCTTGCCCAGGATGACGTTCTCCTTCAAGCCGAGCAGCGGGTCGGACTTGGCGTGGATCGCCGCGTCGGTGAGCACCCGGGTGGTCTCCTGGAAGGACGCCGCCGACAGCCACGACTCGGTGGCCAGCGATGCCTTGGTGATGCCCATGAGCTCCGGCCGGCCGCTCGCCGGCTTGCCGCCCTCGGACACCACCCGCTTGTTCTCCGCCTCGAACCGGCCGCGCTCGGCCAGCTCACCGGGCAGCAGGTCCGCCTCACCCGCCTCGATGATCGTCACCCGGCGCAGCATCTGCCGGACGATCACCTCGATGTGCTTGTCGTGGATCGACACGCCCTGCTGGCGGTAGACGTGCTGGACCTCGTCCACCAGGTGCATCTGCACCGCCCGGGGGCCGAGGATGCGCAGCACCTGCTTGGGGTCGATGGCGCCCTGGACCAGCTTGCTGCCGACCTCGACGTGCTCGCCGTCGCCGACGAGCACCCGCGAGCGCTTGCTGACCGGGTACGCCTGCTCCTCCGAACCGTCGTCCGGGGTGAGCAGGATCCGGCGGGTCTTGTCCGTCTCCTCGATCCGGACCCGGCCGGTCGCCTCGGCGATCGGGGCGACACCCTTGGGGGTGCGCGCCTCGAACAGCTCGACGACGCGCGGCAGGCCCTGGGTGATGTCGTCGCCGGCCACACCACCGGTGTGGAAGGTCCGCATCGTCAGCTGGGTGCCCGGCTCGCCGATGGACTGCGCGGCGATGATGCCGACCGCCTCGCCGATGTCGACCAGCTTGCCGGTCGCCAGCGACCGGCCGTAGCAGCGGGCGCAGGTGCCGACCTTGGAGTCGCAGGTGAGCACGGAGCGCACCTTGACCTGCTCCACGCCGGCGGCGACCAGCGCGTCGATCACCACGTCGCCGAGGTCGATGCCGGCGTTGGCGAGCACCTGGCCGTCGTGCACGACGTCCTCGGCCAGGGTCCGGGCGTAGACGCTGGTCTCCACGTCGTCGTGCTCGCGAAGCGTCCCGTCGGCACCCTTGACCGCGATCGGCATGACGACGCCGCGCTCGGTGCCGCAGTCGTCCTCCCGGATGATGACGTCCTGGCTCACGTCGACCAGGCGCCGGGTGAGGTACCCGGAGTCGGCGGTGCGCAGCGCGGTGTCGGCCAGACCCTTGCGGGCCCCGTGGGTGGAGATGAAGAACTCCACCACGGACAGGCCCTCGCGGAAGTTGGCCTTGATCGGCCGGGGGATGATCTCGCCCTTGGGGTTGGCCATCAGGCCGCGCATGCCGGCGATCTGGCGCAGCTGGAACCAGTTGCCCCGGGCGCCCGAGTCGACCATCTTGAAGATCGGGTTCGACGTGGGCAGGTTGGTCTCCATCTCCTTGGCGACCTCATTGGTGGCCTGGGTCCAGATCTCGATGAGCTCCTGACGCCGCTCGTCGTCGGTGATCAGACCCCGCTCGTACTGGGTCTGCACCTTCGCCGCCTTGGTCTCGTAGCCCTCCAGAATCTCCGCCTTACGCGGCGGGGTCACCACGTCGCTGACGGACACGGTCGACCCGGACCTGGTGGCCCAGTAGAAGCCGGTTTCCTTCAGCGCGTCCAGCGACGCCGCGACCTGCACCTTGGTGTAGCGCTCGGCCAGGTCGTTGACGATCAGCGAGAGCCGCTTGCGGTCGACCGCCACGTCGACGAACGGGTAGTCCGTCGGCAGCGTCTGGTTGAAGATCGCCCGGCCCAACGTGGTCTCGACGATGAGCGAGGGCACCACGCCGGACTCGCCCGCCTGGACGCCCTCGGGCAGCGCGAACCCGGCCGGCGGCACCGCGTCGAGCAGCCTGATCTTGATCCGCGAACCGAGACTCAGCTCACCGGCATCGAAGGCCATCCGCGCCTCGGCGACCGAGGAGAACGCCCGACCGGCGCCCCGGCCGTCCTCCGCCTCGGAGGTGAGGTGGAACAGGCCGATGATCATGTCCTGGGTGGGCATCGTCACCGGCCGGCCGTCGGCCGGCTTGAGGATGTTGTTCGACGAGAGCATCAGGATCCGGGCCTCGGCCTGCGCCTCGGCGGACAGCGGCACGTGGACCGCCATCTGGTCGCCGTCGAAGTCGGCGTTGAACGCCGAGCAGACCAGCGGGTGGATCTGGATGGCCTTGCCCTCGACCAGTTGCGGCTCGAAGGCCTGGATGCCGAGCCGGTGCAGGGTCGGCGCCCGGTTCAGCAGCACCGGGTGCTCGGTGATGACCTCCTCCAGCACGTCCCACACGACCGGGCGGGCCCGCTCCACCATCCGCTTGGCCGACTTGATGTTCTGGGCGTGGTCCAGGTCGACAAGCCGCTTCATCACGAACGGCTTGAACAGCTCCAGCGCCATCTGCTTGGGCAGGCCGCACTGGTGCAGCTTGAGCTGCGGGCCGACCACGATGACCGAACGGCCGGAGTAGTCCACCCGCTTGCCGAGCAGGTTCTGGCGGAACCGGCCCTGCTTGCCCTTGAGCATGTCCGACAGCGACTTCAGTGGCCGGTTGCCCGGCCCGGTGACCGGACGCCCACGCCGGCCGTTGTCGAACAGCGCGTCGACGGCCTCCTGCAGCATCCGCTTCTCGTTGTTCACGATGATCTCGGGCGCGCCCAGGTCCAGCAGCCGCTTGAGCCGGTTGTTCCGGTTGATCACCCGGCGGTACAGGTCGTTCAGGTCGCTGGTCGCGAACCGGCCACCGTCCAGCTGCACCATCGGGCGCAGGTCCGGCGGGATGACCGGGACGCAGTCCAGCACCATCCCGTTGGGGCTGTTGCGCGTGGTCTGGAAGGCGGTGACGACACGCAGCCGCTTCAGGGCGCGGGTCTTGCGCTGACCCTTGCCGGTGGCGATGGTCTCGCGCAGCGCTTCGGCCTCGGCGTCCAGGTCGAACGTCTCCAACCGCTTCTGCAGCGCCGCCGCGCCCATCCCGCCCTCGAAGTACAGGCCGAACCGGTCGCGCATCTCCCGGTAGAGGACCTCGTCGCCCTCCAGGTCCTGCACCTTGAGGTTCTTGAACCGGTCCCACACCTGCTCGAGCCGCTCGATCTGCGCGTCGGCCCGCCGGCGGATGGCGTTGAACTCCCGGTCGGCGCTCTCCCGCACCTTGCGCCGGGCGTCGGCCTTGGCGCCCTCGGCCTCGAGCTCGGCCAGGTCGGCCTCCAGCTTCTTGGCCCGCAGGTCCAGGTCCGCGTCGCGGCGGTTCTCGTGCTCCTTCTTCTCCACCTCGATCTGCGCCTCAAGCGAAGGCAGGTCGGCGTGCCGCTGGTCGGTGTCGACCGCGGTGATCATGTACGCCGCGAAGTAGATGACCTTCTCCAGGTCCTTCGGGGCCAGGTCCAGCAGGTAGCCCAACCGACTGGGGACGCCCTTGAAGTACCAGATGTGGGTGACCGGCGCGGCGAGCTCGATGTGCCCCATCCGCTCACGTCGCACCTTGGCCCGGGTGACCTCGACGCCGCAGCGCTCGCAGATGATGCCCTTGAACCGCACCCGCTTGTACTTGCCGCAGTAGCACTCCCAGTCCCGGGTCGGACCGAAGATCTTCTCGCAGAACAGGCCATCCTTCTCCGGCTTCAGGGTCCGGTAGTTGATGGTCTCGGGCTTCTTCACCTCACCATGGCTCCACTGCCGGATGTCCTCCGCGGTGGCCAGGCCGATCCGCAACTCGTCGAAGAAGTTGACGTCGAGCACCTAAGTCCTTCTCTCGCTTCGCTTACTACTCAAGGCTGGTCGTGTATGCCGGGCAGCTCGCCCCCAGCCGGGCTGGGAGCCGGGCACCCGGCATACACCTGTCGTTGTCGTGTCGTTACACCTCTTCGACGCTGCTCGGCTCCCGGCGGGACAGGTCGATGCCGAGCTCCTCCGCGGCGCGGAAGACGTCCTCGTCCGGGTCCTTCATGTCGATCGAGGTGCCGTCGCTGGAGAGGACCTCGACGTTGAGGCAGAGCGACTGCATCTCCTTGATCAGCACCTTGAACGACTCGGGGATGCCCGGCTCGGGGATGTTCTCGCCCTTGACGATCGCCTCGTAGACCTTGACCCGGCCGGTGACGTCGTCGGACTTGATGGTGAGCAGCTCCTGCAGCGCGTAGGACGCGCCGTAGGCCTCCAGCGCCCAGACCTCCATCTCACCGAACCGCTGCCCGCCGAACTGGGCCTTACCGCCGAGCGGCTGCTGGGTGATCATCGAGTACGGGCCGGTGGAGCGGGCATGGATCTTGTCGTCGACCAGGTGGTGCAGCTTCAGGATGTACATGTAGCCCACCGCGACCGGCTCGGGGAACGGCTCGCCGGAGCGGCCGTCGAACAGCCGTGCCTTGCCGGAGGAGTCCACCAGCCGCTGACCGTCCCGGGTCGGCGTGGTCGAGTCCAGCAGCCCGGTGATCTCGTCCTCGCGGGCACCGTCGAAGACCGGGCTGGCGACCCGTGTCCCCGGGGGCGCCGTGCGGGCATCGCCCGGGATGAGCTTGGCCCACTCCGGGTTGCCGTCGATCGTCCAGCCCTGGGCCGCGGCCCAGCCGAGGTGGATCTCCAGGATCTGTCCGATGTTCATCCGGCCGGGCACGCCGAGCGGGTTGAGCACCACGTCGACCGGCGTGCCGTCCTCCAGGAACGGCATGTCTTCGATCGGCAGGATCTTGGAGATGACGCCCTTGTTGCCGTGGCGGCCGGCCAGCTTGTCTCCGTCGGTGATCTTGCGCTTGTTCGCGACGTAGACCCGGACCAGCTGGTTGACCCCGGGCGGCAGCTCGTCGCCGTCCTCACGGTCGAACACCTTGACGCCGATCACCGTCCCGGTCTCGCCGTGCGGCACCTTCAGGGAGGTGTCGCGGACCTCGCGGGCCTTCTCGCCGAAGATCGCGCGCAGCAGCCGCTCCTCCGGCGTCAGCTCGGTCTCGCCCTTGGGGGTGACCTTGCCGACGAGCAGGTCGCCGTCGCGGACCTCGGCGCCGATGCGGATGATGCCGCGGTCGTCCAGGTCGGCCAGCACCTCCTCGGAGACGTTGGGGATGTCCCGTGTGATCTCCTCCGGACCCAGCTTGGTGTCCCGTGCGTCGACCTCGTGCTCCTCGATGTGGATCGAGGAGAGCACGTCGTCCTGGACCAGCCGCTGGGACAGGATGATCGCGTCCTCGTAGTTGTGCCCCTCCCACGGCATGAAGGCCACCAGGAGGTTGCGCCCGAGAGCCATCTCGCCACCATCGGTCGCCGGGCCGTCCGCGATGACGTCCCCCACCTCCAGCCGGTCGCCCTCGGTGACGGTGACCCGCTGGTTGTAGGAGGTGCCCTGGTTGGACCGGGTGAACTTGGCGATCCGGTAGCTGCGGTAGGAGCCGTCGTCGGCCGCGACCGTGACCATGTCCGCGGACACCTCGGCGACCACGCCGGCCGCCTCGGCCCGGACGACGTCCCCGGAGTCCAGCGCGGCGCGGTACTCCATCGCGGTCCCCACCAGCGGCGCCTCGGACCGGACCAGCGGCACCGCCTGGCGCATCATGTTCGAGCCCATGAGGGCCCGGTTCGCGTCGTCGTGCTCCAGGAACGGGATGAGCGCCGTTGCCGCGGAGACCATCTGCCGGGCGGCGACGTCCATGTAGTCGACCTCGTTGCCGGAGACGTACTCGACCTCCCCGCCCTTGGTGCGGACCAGGACGCGCTCCTGCTCGAAGTGGCCGTCCTCGGTCAGCGCGGAGTTGGCCTGGGCGATGACGTGCTCGTCCTCCTCGTCCGCGGACAGGTAGTCCACGTCCTCGGTGACCCGCCCGTTCACGACCTTGCGGTAGGGCGTCTCGACGAAGCCGAACGCGTTGATCCGCCCGTAGGAGGCCAACGAGCCGATCAGGCCGATGTTCGGGCCCTCCGGGGTCTCGATCGGGCACATCCGGCCGTAGTGACTGGGGTGGACGTCGCGGACCTCCATCCCGGCGCGGTCACGGGACAGGCCACCGGGGCCGAGCGCGGAGAGCCGCCGCTTGTGCGTCAGCCCCGCCAGCGGGTTGTTCTGGTCCATGAACTGGGACAGCTGGCTGGTGCCGAAGAACTCCTTGATGGAGGCCACGACCGGGCGGATGTTGATCAGCGTCTGCGGCGTGATGGCCTCGACGTCCTGGGTGGTCATCCGCTCGCGGACGACACGCTCCATCCGGGAAAGACCGGTGCGGACCTGGTTCTGGATGAGCTCGCCGACGTTGCGCAGGCGGCGGTTGCCGAAGTGGTCGATGTCGTCGGTCTCGACCCGCAGCTCCACCTCTTTGTCGTCCCGACGGCCGGCGACGGTGGCCTCCCCGGCGTGCAGCGCCACGATGTACTTGATCGTGGCGACCACGTCGGCGACGGACAGCACCGAGTCCGACAGCGGGGCCTCGACACCCAGCTTCTTGTTGATCTTGTAGCGGCCGACCTTGGCCAGGTCGTAGCGCTTGGGGTTGAAGTAGAGGTTGTCCAGCAGGTTCTGCGCTGCCTCCCGGGTCGGCGGCTCACCAGGGCGCAGCTTGCGGTAGATGTCCAGCAGCGCGTCGTCCTGGCCGGAGGTGTGGTCCTTCTCCAACGTCTGCCGCATCGACTCGTAGTCGCCGAAGGTGTCCAGGATCTGCGCCTCGGTCCAGCCCAGCGCCTTCAGCAGGACGGTGACGGACTGCTTGCGCTTGCGGTCGACCCGCACGCCGACCATGTCGCGCTTGTCGATCTCGAACTCCAGCCAGGCGCCCCGGCTCGGGATCACCCGGGCGGTGAAGATGTCCTTGTCGGAGGTCTTGTCCGGAGTGCGCTCGAAGTAGACGCCGGGGCTACGCACCAGTTGGGAGACCACCACCCGCTCGGTGCCGTTGATGATGAAGGTGCCCCGCTCGGTCATCAGCGGGAAGTCCCCCATGAACACGGTCTGGCTCTTGATCTCGCCTGTGGTGGTGTTCATGAACTCGGCGGTCACGAACAACGGCGCCGAGTAGGTCATGTCCCGCTCCTTGCACTCCTCGATGGAGTACTTGCGGTCCTCGAACCGGTGGTCCCGGAAGGACAGCGACATGGAGCCGGAGAAGTCCTCGATCGGTGAGATCTCCTCGAAGATCTCCTCCAGACCGGACCGGTCCGGGATGTCGGTGCGCCCCGCCGCGGTGGCGGCCTCGACCCGCTCCTGCCAGCGCTGGTTGCCCAGCAGCCAGTCGAAGCTCTCCGTCTGCAGAGCCAGCAGGTCAGGGACTTCGAGGGGTTCGCGGATCTTGGCGAACGAGAGCCGGCCGGAGGCCGTACGAGCAGTGGAGACAGTCTGGGTCGCGGTGCGCGAGGCAGCCAAGGATGGTCCTTCCACAGGCCGTTGAGACGTCGAGCTGGTGGTAGCTCATGTTCAGGTGTCGGCGCGGACCCGATCCTCCCCCGGACACCACGACGCCCGGCGGACCGGGCACACGCAGGGGCCGGTCAGCCGGTGAAGGGGCGAGGAGGCAGGAAATGGGCAGCGCAACGCGACAGCATACCCGGTGGAAGGCAGACTCGTCCAATCGGCACCCGCTGGGTGTCGACCAGCCCGGGGTGTGGCGGGCGCAACCTCAGCCCTGCAGCACGACCTCGTCCCAGCGAGAATGACGCCAACACGCGACGGCGTCAAGTGGAACGGCGAAAATCGTTGCGTCGGCCCCTGGGACCTTCGGCCCCTTGTGCAGCACGGCGCGGAGGACGACCGTGGGTGCATGGCTGCGCACGGAAGCGAGCACGAGGGCCCGCCGCTGATGGCCGAGCTGTCGGTGTCCGAGTGCTGGGCGTTGATGCGGGAGTCGCCGGTCGGCCGGCTGGCAGTGACAGTCGACGGTCAGCCGGAGATCTTCCCGGTGAACCACGTCGTCGACCACGGCAGCGTGGTGTTCCGAACGGCCGCTGGAACCAAGCTGTCGGGCTGCCTGGGCCGCCCCGTCGCCTTCGAGGTCGACGGGTACGACCTGGTCACCGCCACGGCGTGGAGCGTGGTCGCCAAAGGAACGGCCCGGGAGATCCTGTCCGCCGACGAGGCGTTGGCGGCGCTCCAGTTGCCGGTCCTGCCGTGGCACAACGCGCCGAAGCCCCGCTTCGTCCGGCTGGCGCCGGACAACCTGACCGGTCGGCGGTTCGCCGTGGCTGGTGGGGTGCGGTCATGACGGAGCGCCAGCTCGAGCGCCTGACCGAGAAGGAATGCGCCGACCTCTTGGCGCAACACCACCTGGGCCGGGTTGCCTATGTCGAGAACGGCTGCCCTTCGGCGGTCCCGATCAACTACGTGGTCGAGGGCGGCACCGTCGTCTTCCGGCTGGGCAAGGAGGGCGCGGTCGCCGCAGGCGTGCTCGGTGCCGCGGTGGCTTTCGAGGTGGACGCCATGAACCAGGCGAGCCGCACCGGGTGGAGCGTTCTGGTGCGGGGAATGGCACGTGAGGTCACGGACGACGCCGACGTCGCTCGGCTGCGCCGGACCGCCCTGGAACCCTGGGCTCCGGGAGAGCGGGCTGCCTGGGTGCGCCTTGAGGCGAGCCAGATGTCCGGCCGCCGAATCAGCGCGGCCGAGCACCACCATCCAGCCTGACCCGCCGCCGCGCCGGAACGTTTTCGTCCCCGGTCGCTCAGCTCGACCGCCTCACCACGGCCAAACCCGGCACCGCCGGGCCAACCCCGGGTCGACCCTCAGTCGGCCCGGCGAACCCGCATGGGGCGCCGTGACGACCTCGTCCCTTCCAGCCGCCGGCTGAGACGCCGCCAGCAGCGGCGCGCGCCTCGCACCGACCAGCGCGGAGCGCCGCCGGGGCCGACAGAGTCGCAAACCTCTGCGGGACCTCCGCCAGGTAGGACGCCAGCCCTCGGAGACGACGACGGCCGGTCCGGACCTCGGGTCCGCACCGGCCGTCAGACCGTGCTGGGTGGTCCCGGTGAGTCACCGGGACGGCGTCACTTCAACGTGACCTTGGCGCCGGCAGCCTCCAGCTGCTCCTTTGCCTTGTCGGCCACGTCCTTGGCGACCTTCTCCAGGACCGGCTTGGGCGCACCGTCGACCAGATCCTTGGCCTCCTTCAGGCCCAGGCTGGTCAGCGTGCGCACCTCCTTGATGACCTGGATCTTCTTGTCGCCGGCCGCCTCGAGGACGACGTCGAACTCGTCCTGCTCCTCGACCTCGGGGGCGGCAGCGGCGCCACCGCCGGCTGCGGCCGGGGCGCCGACCGCGACCGGCGCGGCAGCGGTGACTCCGAAGGTGTCCTCGAACGACTTCACGAACTCCGAGAGCTCGAGCAGCGTCATCTCCTTGAACGCGTCGAGCAGCTCGTCGGTGCTGAGCTTGGCCATGGCTGGCGGTCCTTCCTTCGATCAGGTGGAACGGGTTGACAGTTGCGGTCAGACCGCGGGGGTATCGGCCGGGGCGTCCTGAGACCCGGCGGAGTCGGCGGAGTCGGCAGAGTCGGTCGCGGCGTCCTGAGTGCCCGCGGAGTCGGCAGGGTCGGCGGAGTTGCCCGGGGCGTCCTGAGTCCCGGCGGAATCGGCAGTGTCGCCCGGGGCGTCCTGAGTGTCGGCGGAGTCGGCCGACTCGCCCCCGGCGTCGGCGACCGGCACCCCGCCCTGCTCCTCGACCTTGGCGCGCAGCGCCTCGACCAGCCGGGCCGTCTGCGACAGCGGCGCCGCGAACAGGTAGACCGCCTTGGACAGCGAGGCGTTCATCGCGCCGGCCAGCTTGGCCAGCAGCACCTCGCGGGACTCCAGGTCAGCAAGTCGGGTGATCTCGGCCGGGGTCAGCGCCTTGCCGTCCAGCACGCCACCCTTGATGACCAGCAACGGGTGCGCCCTGGCGAAGTCGCGCAGCCCCTTGGCGGTCTCCACCGGGTCACCGGTGACGAAAGCGATGGCCGACGGTCCGGCCAGCATCCCGTCAAAGGCGGTCACCCCGGCGTCGCGGGCCGCGATCTCGGTCAGGGTGTTCTTCACGACCGCGAAGGTCGCGTGCGCGCGGATGCTGCCGCGCAGCTCACCGAGCTGCTTGACGGTCAGGCCGCGGTACTCGGTGAGCACCGCCGCGCCCGAGGTCCGGAAGCGGTCGGTCAGCTCGGCGATGGCGGCACCCTTGTCGGCCTTGGCCACGTCGCGGGCTCCCTTCGTGCGGTTAGCCACCGGCCCGTAAGGATCCGCACAACAGGAGAGCCCCAGCGCAGGGCGCGGGGACTCATGGCATACGAACGTGTATGCCGGGTGCTCACGGTGCCTGCGCTGGTCGCCCGCTGCTCGCGGAACCTTCGGGTCGCACCTGAGGGGCAGGCGCGATCCAACCGGCGGTCTTGGGTCGGGGAAAGGTTACGTGGCCGAGCCGGCCACGGTCAAAAGCGCCCGCGCAACGGGGTCGCTGGGACTGGTCAGGCGGACTCGTCCTCCGCCAGCAGGTTGCGGGTGCGGGTGGCGTCGACCGCGATCCCGGGGCCCATGGTGGTGGCCATGGTGGCCTTGAGCACGTAGCGGCCCTTCGACGCGGCCGGCTTCAGCCGCAAGATCTCCTCCATCGCCGCCCCGTAGTTCTCCACCAGCGCCTTGTCGGTGAACGAGGTCTTGCCGATGATGAAGTGCAGGTTCGCGTGCTTGTCGACGCGGAACTCGATTTTGCCGCCCTTGATCTCGGTGACCGCCTTGGCCACGTCCATGGTCACGGTGCCGGTCTTGGGGTTGGGCATCAGCCCTCGCGGGCCGAGTACCTTGCCCAGCCGGCCGACCTTGCCCATCAGGTCCGGGGTGGCCACGACGGCGTCGAACTCCAGCCAACCCCCGGTAATCCGCTCGATCAGGTCGTCGGACCCCACGTAGTCCGCGCCGGCAGCCTGGGCTTGCGCGGCACGGTCACCGGTGGCGAAGACCAAGACCCGGGCGGTCTTACCTGTGCCGTGCGGCAGGTTGACCGTGCCGCGGACCATCTGGTCGGCCTTGCGTGGGTCGACGCCCAGCCGCAGGGCGACCTCAACGGTGGCGTCGTACTTGGTGGACGAGGTCTCCCGGGCCAGCCGGACCGCCTCCAGCGGGGGGTAGAACCGCCCGGCGTCGATCTTCTCCGCGGCGGCGCGGTAGGACTTGCTGCGCTTCATGACTGCTCCTGTGGTGTCGAACTGGAGTCGTGGTGCTCTCGGGCGGCGCTGCGCCCTACCACTGCCGGTATGCCGGGTTGCCCGCCAGGGCGAGTGGGCTCGCCGCCCGCGGCGGTGAGCTTCCCGGCATACCCGTTGGTGCTACTCGGTGGTGATGCCCATCGACCGGGCGGTCCCGGCAATGATCTTGCTGGCCGCCTCCAAGTCGTTGGCGTTCAGGTCCTCCATCTTGACCGCCGCGATCTCGCGGACCTGGTCGGCGGTGAGCCGGGCAACCTTGGTCTTGTGCGGCTCGCCGGAGCCCTTGGCCACGCCGGCAGCCTTCTTGATCAGCTCCGCGGCCGGCGGGGTCTTGGTGACGAAGGTGAACGAGCGGTCTTCGTACACCGTGATCTCGACCGGGATGACGTTGCCGCGCTGGGCTTCCGTCGCGGCGTTGTACGCCTTGACGAACTCCATGATGTTCACGCCGTGCTGGCCCAGTGCGGGGCCGACGGGCGGTGCCGGCGTCGCCGCACCGGCCTGGATCTGCAGCTTGACGAAGCCGGCGATCTTCTTCTTCTTGGGGGGCATCTGCTTCTCGGGTCCTTCGCTAAACGACGGTCAGATCTTGGCGACCTGGTTGAACGACAGCTCGACCGGGGTCTCCCGGCCGAAGATCGACACCAGCACCTTGAGCTTCTGGCTTTCCGGGTTGATCTCGGAGATGGTCGCGGGAAGGGTCTCGAACGGGCCTTCCATGACGGTGACGGACTCCCCCACCTCGAAGTCGACGAGCTTGACCTCGGCGCCTTTCACCGTGGCCGGGCCGGCGACGTCGGCCTGGCCACGCAGTTGGGGGGCCAGCATGGTGAAGACCTCGTCGGCGTTCAGCGGCACCGGCTGGTGCGTGTGCCCGACGAAGCCGGTCACGCCCGGGGTGTGCCGCACGGCCCCCCAGCTCTCGTCGGTGAGGTCCATCCGGACCAGCACGTAGCCGGGCATGCGAACCCGGCGGACCTGCTTGCGCTGGCCGTTCTTGATCTCGATGACGTCTTCCATGGGCACCTCCACCTGGAAGATGTAGGGCTCCATGTTGAGCGAGGTGACCCGGGTCTCCAGGTTGGCCTTCACCCGGTTCTCGTAGCCGGCGTAGGAGTGGACGACATACCAGTCCCCCTCCTGCATCCGCAGGGTGCGCTTGAACTCCTCGACCGGGTCGAGGACCTCCTCCGCGACCGGCTGCTCCACGGACTTGCCGACCTGCTCGTCGGTTGCGGGGTCGAGGTCGTCGGCACGCTGGTCCTCGATGTCGTGCCCGAGGTAGTGCTCGAGGTCGACGGCGGACGTGGTGGACTGCTCGGACACGACTGGTGAACCTCTTCCGTAGGTGTGCTGCTCGGTTGGTGCGGCGGCTCCCCGGCTACCCGCCGAAGACCCACAGGACCAGCCGGGTGAAGGCGTTGTCCAGCCCGAAGACGAACAACATGACAATCGTGACGAAGACGATGACCACCGAGGTGTAGGTCAGCAGCTCCTGCCTCGTCGGTCGCACGACCTTGCGAAGCTCGTCCAGGATCTGGTTGACGAACAGGGCGATGGTCCCGAACATCCGACTGAACAGGTTGCCGCGCCGCGGACGCTCACGATCGACGTGCCCGGAGTCGCGGGTGCCGGTCGTGCTCGTGTCGGTCACGGTGTCCTCGTCTCGCCGTTCTGCTGGTGCCGGGTGGTGGGTCGCCATCAGCAGGGCAGGAGGGACTCGAACCCCCAACCGCCGGTTTTGGAGACCGGTGCTCTACCAATTGAGCTACTGCCCTCCGGGCGCGGTCGGGCCGGACGGCCAGGATAGCAGTGGTCGGCGATCCGCTCGCAGGCGAGGACCCGTGCCTCAGCCCGTGAAGCGAGGGGTCACCACCAGGGGCGCGACGGCCGGCAGGGTGTTGGTCACGGTCACGGTGGCCTCCTGGCGGGCGGCCACGACGTCGACCCCGATGGGCTCGGACTGCGGGCCCGAGGTCTGGCACGGGTCGTCGGGGTTCGCATCGGTGGCGGCCTCGACCCAGTCCCAGCTGCCGGCCGCGGTGGCCTCGATCGACGCGCCGCGCC
>DASSLY010000018.1:0-48484 GCA_035689185.1 Dermatophilaceae bacterium | reverse complement strand
CGGTCGAACTTGCGCCCGACCTGGGTGAGGGTGCCGGCCTCGGTGAACCCGAGCCGCTCATGCAGCGCGTTGCTCGCCGGGTTGGGCTGGGCGACCACCGCGACCGCCAGGTGTATGCCGTCCTCCCGCAGCCGGGCGAGCAGCTCGCCGTAGAGCCGGGTCCCCAAGCCGCGGCCTCTGGCCTCTGGGCGCAGGTACACCGAGGTCTCCCGGGTCAGCCGGTAGGCCGGTCGGGTCCGGAACGGCACGGCATACGCGAAGCCCGCGATCCCACCGGCGAGCTCGGCCACCAGCATCGGCCCGTCCAGCTTGCCCAGCCAGGTCTCGGCCGGCGGGTCGTCGACGTCGAAGGTGGCCACGCCGTGGCGCACCGCGTGGCCGTAGATCGCGGCGATGGCCGGCACGTCGGCGGTGCTCGCCTCCCGGAGCGCCGCTGCTGTCGAAGGCATGGGCCAGAGCCTGTCAGGTGATCACGGGTTTTCCCGGTACCCGAGCCGGTGGCCGCCCGCGAGGATGCCTGCGAACGTGCGGCTCTTCCCAGCACAGGAGGCTTCAGTGACCGCGACGGCGCTCGACCCGGCGGGCAACACCCCAGCCGAGCCAGGTGAGGCGAAACCGGCCGCGCCGCAGCAGGCTGTCCCCGTGGCCGGCCCGCAGGACGAGCGTGACGACCTGCTCCGCCTGACCCCGATCGGGGTCCAGCTCCGCGCCCGCATCCGCCAGTTCGCTGGCAGCGGGGCGACCCTGATCGGCGTGCTCGCGCTGATGGAGGGCTGGCAATGGGAGTCCAGGCGGTTCGGCCGGCAGATGCCTGCGGACCTCACGACGGCGCTGCGAGCGGTCACCGTGCTCGTGCTGGTCGTGCTGCTGCTGCGACTGCTCGCCCTGATCGCCCTGACCCTCGGCAACACCAGGCCGCTGGTGCGCCGGACCAAGCCGCAACTGGACTCCGTTGCAGGGGAGCTCATCGTCTGTTCCGGTGGCGGCATCAAGTCGGCGGCGTTCTGCCTGGGCGGGCTGCAGCGACTGGACCACGACGGCCGCTACGAGCACGCCAAGGCCATCATCGGCGTGAGCGGCGGCAGCTACATCGCAGCCGCCTACGCCACCCTTCGCTACCGCCGCGGCCCCGGCTTCCGCGACGGCCGCCCGTTCGAGCCAGGCGGGGACGAGGAGGCGGCCCTGCGGACGCGGTCCAACTACCTCGCGTCATCGCGCCTGGTGCGTTTCAGCCTGCTCGCCTCGTTCGCCTACGGGATCCTGGTGAACCTCGCGATCGGCTGGGCCGCGGCCCGGGCGCTGTCGTGGTTGGTGGCCCAGCACGTCGGCATCGTCGCCATGCTCGGCAACGCGCGCGGAGGTGCCCAGTTCAGCCCCATCGGCAGGTCCTGGGTGTTCAACCCCGGTGGGCACAAGGTCTCGATCGGGTGGGGACCCTTGACGACCGAGGTCTCGCTCCCGCTCGCGTTGCCGACTGTCGCGCTCCTGTGCGGAATGGCGGTCTTCATTCTCGGCCGCGGGGCGGACCCGCTGCGGCGACGCGTAGCGGCATACCGGACGGTGGAGAAGTCGGCGCGGCGTAACGAGCCGCTCGACGCCCTGGCAACGATCATGGACCGACTGCCTGCGGCACTGGTCGGACTCGCCCTGGTCTACACGCTGCTCGTCGTCGGCCTTCCGTGGTTCATCGCCAACTGGCCGTCGCTGCGGCTTCCGAGCATCAGCGAGAACCAGGGCAAGATCCTCACCGCGGTCCTTGCTGCGGTGGTCGCGCTCGTGACCCAGACGGTCCGAGACGGGGCTGCGCCGACAGGAACCGACAGGGAGCCGCCGTGGATCCAGGTCGTCCTCCGCCGGGTCCGCCGAGTTCTGGTCCCGGCCTTGGGTGTGCTGCTCGTCGCCCTGACCTTCCTGCTGCTCATGAGTGTGATGGTGAACGACCTGTTGTCCGCCCCCCGGATGCCGGGTCTGGACTACCTGCTGGCGCCGCTGGTGATCGTGCTCGTCATCCGGGTCGGCGTCGCCGCCGACCGCACGTCACTGTTCCCGTTCTACCGCCGCCAGCTCGGCTGGGGGTACCTCCAGGTCCCACCCGGCGGGAAGTCCCCGAGCGTGCTGCGCTGGGAGAACCAAGCCGGGTTCTCTGGCAA
Source organism: Dermatophilaceae bacterium (assembly GCA_035689185.1). Taxonomy (GTDB): domain Bacteria; phylum Actinomycetota; class Actinomycetes; order Actinomycetales; family Dermatophilaceae; genus DASSLY01. The sequence goes on along the minus strand of DASSLY010000018.1, from coordinate 46,334 downwards.
CGAGGTCCCGTTGAAGTCGATGCCGACGCTGACCGACCTGAAGTGGTCGGACAAGGACCGCGCCCCGACGCTCGTGCTTTGCGCGACGGTAAGCATGAATGACGTCGCCATGGTCCCCGCCGGCCGTGGCGCCACGCCGATCGTTCTGGGCGAACAGGTGGGATTCACCGATGCCCGGCTGCCCGGCGGGTCGCGCCTGCTCGCGGTCGAGGACTACGACCGTTTCGGCGGCGGGTCGCTGTCGATCGACGAGGCCGTGGCGATGTCGGGGGCCGCCATCTCACCGCTGGCCGGGCGGCAGGGCAAGCAGCTCGGCCCGAGCCGGCTGCTGCTGGCGCTGGCCAACATCCGCCTCGGCGTCTGGATCCGCAGCCCCTACTGGACCCCGAGCGCTGCTGAACGGCTCCCCGGATGGTGGCGCAGGCCGATCGCGGGGGCGAACTGGCTGCTCGACAACGCCTCGGGCCTACAGGTCGTGCGCGAAGCCTTGGGGTCACCCAGCATCTACGACCAGTACGTGTATGTGACCGACGGTGGTCATTACGACAACCTCGGCCTGGTCGAGGCGTTGCGCCGCCGGCCGTCGAGCATCTTCATGATGGACGGCTCCGGCGACACCGAGGACGAGTTCCCGGCCATGGGCGACGCGATCGCCACCGCGCGGATGGACCTCGGCGTGGAGGTCAGCTTCGATCCCGCGCCGATGCGTCGCGACATGACGGCCCGACGCGCGTGGACCCTCGCCACGGCGCGCTACCCCGACGGCCACCGTTGCCGGATCGTCTACGTGAAGGCGGTCCTCGCGGGTGAGCTGCCGTGGGACGTGCAGGCCTACCGGTTGCGCCATCCCGGGTTCCCGTCCTGGGCCAACGAGCTGGAGGTCTACGACGAGTTCGACTTCGAGGCGTACCGCCAGCTCGGGTGGAACCTGGTCGGGCAGGCGATCGACGCGGTGCAGTGAGGACAAACCGGCTGGCACGGCGCGTCACCGCGGCAGCACAATCAGGTGTGGCCCGTCCTGGTGTGCCGCTGCTCGCGTTGTCGATCGGCACGGCGGCGGTTGCCGCCAAAGTGGTGCTGTCGGCGCCGCGGCTGCCTCTGGACGCCGCCGAGGTCGCCATCACCTGGGTCTCGGTGACCTCCTTCGTCGTCGTGGGGGTCGCGCTGCTGCTCACCCGGCTGCCCGCGGCCAACGGCTGGGCTTGCCTGACCGTGGCCTGGGCCACCGTGCCAGGGGATCTGAACACGCCGCACTGGGCGGAGGTCGGGCAGCTGTCCGCGCTGGGCTACGCCTTCGAGCTGGGCTACCTTCCCGCGACGGTGGCACTGGTCCTGCGGTACCCGCGCGACCGGCTCAGCGCCCCTCAGCGACGGCTGGTGTGGGCCCTCGTGGTCGCCTGCATCGCGCTGCGGGTGCCGGCCATGCTCACTGCGGGCGCGCTCGCCGACGGCTTCTACCGCCCGGACGGCTGGCCGTCGCTGGGGCTGCCGTGGTGGCACGACTGGGTGCTCCACCGCGGCGTCGTCGCGTTGCGAGTCGTGCTGCTGGCGGCGACGGCCGCCGTGCTGCTGCGTCGCGCGGTCACCGCTACCGGGCTGGCCCGGCAGTCCATCACTCCGCTTGCCGTCATCGTCGCGGTCTGCGGCGCCGGTGCCGCAGTCGACCAGGCGGTGTGGCTCCACCTGCCGGTGGATCTGGGGGCCGTCCACGGCGCGACCATCCGGAATGTGAGTGCGGGACTGATCCCGCTCGCCCTGGTCGCGGATCTGCTTCGACGCCGGGTGGCCGCAGCCGCGGTAGTCGACCGGATGCTGCGGACCGCCGCGTCGGCGGACCTCGGCGCCACGCAGCAGCTGATGCGCCAAGTGGTCGGTGACCCCAGCCTGGCCCTCTCCTGGCCGGGCGACCGGACGCCATCCCCAACCGACCGGCAGCACCAGGTCGAGATCCGCCGCGAGGACGGCCGCCCACTGGTCACGATGACCTACGACCAGCGGGCCGTCTCCGACGAGTCGGTGCTGCTGTCGGCGGTCTCGGCATTGCGCCTCGGGCTGGAGAACTCCCGGCTGACCTCGGACCTGCTGGTGAAGATGACCGAGCTGGACGAGTCCCGCACCCGCATCGTGGAGGCCGGGATGGCCGAGCGGCGCCGGGTCGAGCGGGACCTGCACGACGGTGCCCAGCAGCAGCTGTTGGCGGTCGCGGCCACGCTGGCCAAGGTGGACCTGGTGGGCGACGGCGACGTCCGGGGAGTGGTGCGCGAGGCCCGGGGGCGGCTCGGCGATGCGCTGACCGACCTGCGCCGGCTGGCCCGCGGCATCCACCCGGCCGCGCTGACCCAGGGCGGGCTCCCGGCCGCGCTGCCCGCGCTGCGGGCGACCTCGTCGCTGCCGCTCGACCTGGACGTCGACGCCCGGCTGCAGCAGCAGCGGCTCGCACCGGCACTGGAAGGGGCCATCTACTTCTTCGTCGCCGAAGCGCTCGCCAACGCGACCAAGCACGCCGCCGCCACCTCGGCGACGGTCACCGTGGGCCTGGACGGCGACCGGGTGGCGGTGACGGTGCGCGACGACGGCCGGGGCGGCGCCTCCGTCGTGCCCGGCGGCGGGCTCGCCGGCCTGCGCGACCGGGTCGAGGCGCTGCGCGGACGGCTCACCCTGGTCTCTGGCGGACGGGGCACGACCGTGACCGCCTCGTTCCCCGTGGCCTTCGCCGAACCGACAGGGGAGCCCGCATGAGGGTCGTGCTCGTGGACGACTCGGTGCTGTTCCGCCGTGGGCTGGCCGGTCTGCTCACCGCAGCTGGGCTGGATGTGGTCGCCGACCTGGCCGACCCCGCGGCCCTGGACGCGGTGCTGGCCACGGCTCGGCCGGATCTGGTGATCCTGGACATCCGGATGCCGCCGACCCACACCGACGAGGGGATCAGGGCGGCCCTGTCGGTGAAGCAGGCGTTCCCCGGGGTCGGGGTGCTCGTGCTCAGCACCTACGCCGAAGGGGTCTGGGCCCGGCGGCTGTTCGCCGACGGCGCCAACGGTCTCGGCTACCTGCTCAAGGACCGGGTCGACGACGTGCCGGCGCTGGTCGACGCGATGGAGCGCATCGCCGGCGGTGGCACCGCCGTGGACCAGGAGGTGGTCGTCCGGCTGCTGGAGAACACCAACCGGACTTCGGCACTGGCCGTGCTTACCGAGCGCGAGCATGACGTTCTGGCGCTGATGGCCGAGGGACGGTCCAACATCGGCATCGGCAAGGCCCTGCACCTGTCGGCCCGCACGGTCGAGAGCTACATCGCGGCGATCTTCGCCAAGCTGCCCCTGCAGGCCGAGGACAACACGCAGAACCGGAGGGTGCTGAGCGTCCTGTCCTACCTGCACGAGATGGGATCCCTGCGCGCGTAAGGGTTCTCTGTGTCGGCCCAGTCGTAGCGGGCGAACAGCTGGGGATCCGTGCGCGCGTAAGGGTTCTCCCGTGCCGGCACAGTCGTCCCGGACGAGCAGGTCGGGATCCCCGCGCGCGCAAGGGTTTTCCCGTGGCGGCACAGTCGCAGCGGGCGAACAGGTCGGGATCCGTGCGCGCGCAAGGGTTTCCCGTGCCGGCACAGTCGTAGCGGGCGAACAGGTTGGGATCCGTGCGCGCGCAAGGGTTTTCCCGTGCCGGGTGCCGTGGTCGCACCGATGTGGCGCCGGTTGCCGCGGATGAGGCTTGGGTCGACGGCGCTGCGCCCGTGGCGCCTGGACCCGAAGGAAACCCGTCATGGCCTTACGCAGTATCGACGCGCACCACGCCAGCACCACCGAAGACCTGCTCCGACGTGCCCGACAGGGCGACGACACCGCGTGGTCCGCCTTGGTCACCGCATACACCCCGGTCATCCGGGCGGTGTGCGGGCGGCACCGGCTGCGCCCCCAGGACTGTGAGGACGTGGCCCAGCGCACCTGGCTGCTCCTGTTCCGCCACGCCGAGCAGATCCGCGAGCCGGAACGGCTGGCCGGCTGGGTAGCGACGACCGCGCGCCACGAGGCGTTCCGCGTGCTGCGTGGCCGCAGCCGGGTGGTCCTGCACCCCACGGTGGAGGACCTGGCCGGCGAGCAGGCCGAGCCGATCCCGTTGGAGGATGCGCTGGTGGCACGGCAGCTCGCCGGCGTCGTGCGGCGGGCTTTGCACACGCTCCCGCCGGTCCAGCGTGAGCTGCTGGGCCTGCTGTTCGGCGAGGCATCCGTCTCCTACGTCGAGGTGAGCACGCGGCTGGGGATACCGGTGGGCAGCATCGGACCGACCCGGCAGCGGGCCCTGCACCGGCTGCGGCGGCAGCTTGAGACCTCCGAGGCCGACCGTGGCGAGCTGGAGATGCTCACCGCCTGACCCTCCAGGCGGCATAGGCTGGCGGGCGTGACAGTGCGCCGGGTGATGGGCATCGAGACCGAGTACGGCATCTCGGTCCCGGGCGACCCCACCGCCAACCCGATGCTGCTGTCCGGGCACGTCGTCAACGCCTACGCCAGCACCCGGGGCATGCGGGCCAAGCGGGCCGGCTGGGACTACGAGGACGAGGCCCCGTTGCGGGACGCGCGGGGGTTCGAGGTCGGGCGGCAGTACGCCGACCCGTCCCAGTTGACCGACGAGGAGGACCCGACACTGGCCAACGTCGTCCTCACCAACGGGGCCCGGCTCTACGTCGACCACGCCCATCCGGAGTACTCCTCCCCGGAGGTGACCTCACCCCGCGCCGCGATCCAGTGGGACAAGGCCGGCGAGCGGGTGATGCGCGAGGCGGTCCGCCAGCTCAGCCGCGGATCCGCCGGGGTCAACCTCTACAAGAACAACACCGACGGCAAGGGCGCCTCGTACGGCACCCACGAGAACTACCTGATGCGCCGGGAGACCCCGTTCGCCGACGTGGTCCGCCACCTGGTGCCGTTCTTCGTCGCCCGGCAGGTCATCTGCGGCGCCGGCAGGGTCGGCATCGGCCAGGACTCGGGCCAGAGCGGCTACCAGATCGCCCAGCGCTCTGACTTCTTCGAGGTCGAAGTCGGGCTGGAGACCACCCTCAAGCGGCCGATCATCAACACCCGCGACGAGCCGCACGCCGTGGCCGACCTCTACCGCCGGCTACACGTCATCATCGGCGACGCCAACCACAGCGACGTCGCCAACCTGCTCAAGCTCGGCACCACCGCCCTGGTACTGGCGATGATCGAGGACAAGGTGATCGACCTCGACCTGAGCATCCGCAAGCCGGTCGCCGCCCTGCACGAGGTGTCCCACGACCCGACCCTGCAGACCACGGTCGAGCTGCGCGACGGCACCACGATCACCCCGGTGCAGATTCTCTGGGCCTACCACGAGCGGGCCGAGAAGTACCTGCACGACCGCTACGCCGGCGAGGTCGACCCGGACACTTCCGAGGTGATGGCACGCTGGGCCGAGGTGCTCACCAAGCTCGAGCGGGACCCGATGAGCTGCGAGCGGGAACTGGACTGGGTCGCCAAGCTGGCGTTGCTGCAGGGCTACCGGGACCGGGACAACCTGGCCTGGAGCTCCCCTCGGCTGAAGGCCATCGACATCCAGTGGTCCGACGTCCGCGCCGACAAGGGCATCTTCGGGCTGCTGCAGGACCGCGGCCGGGTGGAGCGGCTGGTGGACGAGGCAGCCGTCGAGCACGCCATGGACCACCCGCCGGAGGACACCCGGGCCTACTTCCGCGGCCGCTGCCTGGCCAAGTACCCGGCCGAGGTCGCTGCCGCCTCCTGGGACTCGGTGATCTTCGACGTTCCCGGCCACTCCTCGCTGCAACGGGTGCCGACATTGGAGCCGCTTCGGGGCACGAAGGCCAGCGTCGGGGCGCTGCTGGACCGCAGCCCGGACGCGGCGACGCTGCTGCGGGAGCTCGCCGCCGCGACCTCCTGAGGTCCCCGAGCCGCGGCGACATACCACCGCCCTGGTATGCCGCGTGGCCGGCCAGGTGGGCACGACTAGGCTCGCCGTGTACCCGACCAGCACGTGGGAGGATCCATGCCCAGCCAGGAGCAAAGCCGACCACAGCGCCGCGACGACGCGCCCGACGACGGGCCGGACCCAGCCGGCGCCGCCGAGGCCACCGCGCGCAAGGACGCCCTCGACGAGGACATCGACAGCGTCCTGGACGAGATCGACGAGGTGCTGGAGTCCAACGCCGAGGAGTTCGTCCGCGGGTTCGTCCAGAAGGGCGGCCAGTGAGCGGACCGGGTGGGCGCTCCGGCCTGTCCGGGGCGTATCTGGCCAACGGGTCGTCCTCGTTCACCGAGTTCGTGGGCGCGCACGCGCCGCACCTGCTGCCGTCCCGGCGAACGCTGCCGGCCGGGTCGTCGCTGGAGGCACCGCACGGGACGACCATCGTCGCCGTCGAGTTCGCCGCCGGGGTGCTCCTGGCGGGGGACCGGCGCGCCACGATGGGCAACCTGATCGCCAACCGCGACATGGAGAAGGTGTTCGAAGCCGACGACTACTCCGCGGTGGGCATCGCGGGCACGGCCGGCGTGGCGATCGAGCTGGTGAAGCTGTTCCAGGTCGAGCTGGAGCACTACGAGAAGATCGAGGGCACGTTGCTGTCCCTGGAGGGCAAGGCGAACCGGCTTGCCACGATGATCCGCGGCAACCTCGGGCTGGCGATGCAGGGCCTTGCTGTGGTGCCGCTGTTCGCCGGCTACGACCTGGACAGGCGCGGGGGGCGGATCTTCTCCTACGACGTGACCGGCGGCTGCTACGAGGAGCACAACCACCACAGCGTCGGCTCGGGCTCGCTGTTCGCACGCGGGGCGATGAAGAAGCTGTGGCGGCCCGGGCTGTCGGCGGCCGAGGCGGTCCGGCTGGCACTGGAGGCCCTGTATGACGCCGCGGACGACGACTCCGCGACCGGCGGCCCGGACCTGGCGCGGCGGATCTTCCCCACGGTGGCGATCGTGGACGTCGAGGGGCTGCGCTTCCTGCCGGAGGCCGAGCTCGCCGAGGTCGGCGCCCAGGTCGTGGCGGGGCGGCGGGACAACGCAGGCGGACGGGTTGGTGGTCAGACATGACGATGCCGTTCTACGTCTCACCCGAGCAGCTCATGAAGGACCGGGCGGACTACGCGCGGAAGGGGATCGCACGGGGCCGGTCCGTGGTTGTGCTGGAGTACGACGGCGGGGTCGCGTTCGTCGCGGACAACCCGTCGCGGGCGCTGCACAAGGTCTCGGAGATCTATGACCGGATCGCGTTCGCGGCGGTAGGCAAGTACAACGAGTTCGAGAACCTGCGGGTGGCCGGAGTCCGTTACGCCGACCTGCGCGGCTACTCCTACGACCGCGCCGACGTCACGGCCCGCGGGCTGGCCAACGCCTACGCGCAGACCCTGGGAGCGGTCTTCACCCAGGAGTCCAAGCCGTACGAGGTGGAGATCGTCGTCGCCGAGGTCGGCGCCGACGCCGGCCGGGACCAGATCTACCGGCTCACCTACGACGGCTCCGTCGCCGACGAGCACGGCTTCGTGGCGATGGGCGGCGCGGGGGAGCAGATCACCTCCGCCCTGCAGCAGCGGTGGCAGCCGGGGATGACGCTGGCCGACGTGCTGCGGCTGGCGGTGGACCTGCTCGGCCAGGAGACGCCCGGCGCGCCGGCGCGTCAGCTGACCGCCGCGCAGCTGGAGGTTGCGGTGCTGGACCGGCAGCGCCCCCGGCGTACCTTCCGCCGCCTGGCCGGCCCGCTGCTGGAGGCGTTGCTGTCCTCTGAGGACCCGACCACCGACGTGCCGCTGCAGGACGACCCGACACCGGGCTCGCACGACACCCTGACCGGACAGGCTGCGGACGAGTCGGCCGGACAGTCCGGTCCGTCCACCCCGCGCGAGGAGACCACCAACCCGCAGACCCAGCGCGGCGAGGACCAGCCAGGCCCGCACTGACGAGCACGCAGCACTGCGCCGGTATGGGCAACGGTCACGCCGGCCTGCTGCGGGGGTGCCCGGACGGAAGGATCGCTCGGTAGCCGGGCCGGCCGGTCAGGACAGTTCGAACACCGGCGCGCCGGCGCGGCATACGGCGTGGACCTCGGACTCGCCGTTGCCGCCCTGGCGGACGAAGTGGACCTGGATCTCGTGCTGCTGCCGCTGCACCTGGAACGACCAGCCGTCCCGCGGTGTGGCGTGGCGCAGCGTGATGGAGTCCGCGCGACAGGACACACCCACCGTTCCTCCCGCCACCGTCACCGAGTCCTGGACCGCGGGAGTGGAAGCTCCCGCGGCGGGGGGTGGTTGCGCGCGCTGCTGGTGCGACGGGCGTGAGGCCGCGGGAGTCGGCCTGACCCTGCCTCCCGGGGACACGGGCGTCGGGCCAGGCCGCGGTGTGCGGGTCGGCGGCGAGACACCGGAGGCCGGTGCCGGCGCAGCCGGCGGCGCGATCACCGTGGGAGAGGGCACGGCTGCGACCGGGTCGGCCAGGACAACCTCACGCCCGGCATGGTCGATGACCAGCCACGTCGCGCTCGAGGCCCCCGCGACGACGACCAGCCAGGCAGCGACCGCCAGGAGCGCGGCCCGCCGCTGGCCGGCGGGCCAGGCCCGGGTCTGCCGCCACCGCGAGCCGGTCACGTCGGCCTCCTCCCCGAAGCGCGATGGCTCGGGTCTTTCCCGGCCGGCCGCGGCTGCCCGAGCGTACGGTAACGCTCGTGGCGCGGATCCTTGTCGTGGAGGACGACGCCGCCATCCGAGCGGCGCTGACACGGGCACTTCGCCAACGCGGTCACGTGGTGAGCAGCTGCCTGTCGGGGATGACGGGGTTGCAGCAGACGCTGGACGAGCGACCCGACCTGGTCGTCCTGGACCTCGGCCTGCCCGACGTGGACGGGCTGGCGGTGCTGTCCATGTTGCGGGGGGTCAGCCAGGTGCCGGTGATCGTCGTGACCGCACGCGACGAGCGGCAGGCGCTGGTCCGGTCGCTGGACGCGGGGGCGGACGACTACGTCACCAAGCCGTTCAGCTCCGACCAGCTGGAGGCCCGCATCCGGGCGGTGTTGCGGCGTACGTCCGGCGCCGGCGCGCCCGGCCCGCCGATCGCCGTCGGCGAGCTGGTCGTGGACCCGGCCAGACGGGCGGCCACGCTTCGCGGCGAGCCGGTAAACCTGTCGCGCAAGGAGTTCGACCTGCTGCTGCTGCTGGCCCAGCATGCCGGTGAGGTGGTGAGCCGGCGCGACATCCTGGGCGAGGTGTGGCAACAGCCCTACGGCGGCGGGGACCGGACACCCTGGACGTCCACCTGTCCTGGCTTCGGCGCAAGCTGGGCGAGACGGCGGCGCAACCGGTCTACCTCCATAACGTCAGGGGGGTCGGTGTGCGGCTGGCCGCTCCCGGCTGGCCCGGCTGATGCGGACCAGGATCAGCCTGCTGGTCGCCGCCACCAGCTCGGCCATCATCCTGGCGTTCGTCATCCCGATGGGCCTGCTGGTGCGCACACTGGCCGAGGACCGTGCCGTGGCGGCGGCCCAGCAACAGGCCCAGGGCGTCGCGGTCATCGTGTCCAGCCTGGATGGCCTGGCCGGCCTCGCCGAGGCGGTCGACCAGACCCAGCGCACCCCCACCACGCACACCAGCGTGGTGCTGCCCTCGGGTGCGGTGGTCGGCTACCAGGACGCCGGGCTGGCCCAGGACCCGCTGGTCCGCCGGGCCCGTGACCATCGGAGCGCCTTCACCCAGGTGACCAGTGGCGGCATCGAGGTGCTGGTGCCGGTTGCGCTGGACGTCGGCACCGCCGTCGTGCGCACCCGGGTCCTCTCCTCGGGCATGCATCGCGGGGTGGGTATGGCGTGGGGCGCCATCGGCGTGCTGGGACTCGCACTGTTCCTGGTGGCCCTGCTCGTCGCACGGCAACTGGCTGGGCGCATCGGGACCCCCGTCAGCGACCTCGCCGCCGTCGCCCACCGGCTGCGCTCCGGCGACTTCGACGCCCGGGTGGAGCCGGCCGGACCGGTGGAGGTGGCCGAGGTGGGCGTGGCGTTCAACCAGCTGGCGGACCGCATCGGCGAGCTGGTCGCGGCCGAGCGGGAGTTCGTGGCCGACCTGTCGCACCGGCTGCGCACTCCGGTCACGGCGCTGCGCCTGGACGCCGAGGCGGTGGCCGAGCCCGAGGTCGCCGGGCGGCTGCGCGCTCACGTAGACCAGCTCCAGCGCAGTGTCGACGCCATCGTGCGGGAGGCCCGGCGCCCGGTGCGCGGCCCCCTGCACGGCTCCTGTGACGCCGCGCGGATCGCCGCCGAGCGGGTGGGTTTCTGGCGTCCGCTCGCCGAGGACCAGGGTCGCCGAATGTCGTTGCGCGTGCCGTCGACGCCCGTGCCGGTGGGGCTGGCGGCCGACGACCTGCGCGACCTGGTCGACAACCTGGTCGACAACGTCTTCGCGCACACGCCGGAGGGCGTCGCGATCGACGTGGCCGTCAGCAGCAGCGCGGACGGCACTGCCACCCTGACGGTGGCGGACTCCGGCCCGGGCCTTCCCGAGCACGCCTTGGTCGGCCGGCGCGGCGCCACCGGCAGCGGCTCGACCGGGCTAGGGCTGGACATCGTCCGGCGGATCGCCCGCGACTCCGGCGGAGAGGCCACCCTGGGTGCCTCGCCTGGGGGCGGCGCCATGGTCACCGTCGTCCTCGGTCCGCCTCGTTGACCGGATCAGCCGTCGTGGCCGTCCTCCCCCTGCTCCTCAGCAGGGTCCTCGCCGTGCTCGTCGGCGTCGTCGGCGCGTTCGCGCGTCTGCGCCCGGCTCTGGCCGGGACCGGCAGGCGCGACGGGTGACGCGGCTGGCCCAGTCGCACCTGGCCCCACTGCCCGGCTCGGCTGCGCCGCGACGGCGCTCAGCTGCGCGGCCGGAACGACCTTGATCACCACCTTGTGGGTCACGCACACGCCCCGGCGCAGCGTGGCCGGTGGGATGCATGCAGCGAAGCCCACGGAAACCCTGGGTGCCGGCACCGCCCGGGACCCGGGCGCCCTCGCCGGGGACTCCACCGACAGCATCCGCGTGGCGCCCGGCGCACGACCGTCCGGCGCCACCCCGGCATACAGGGCCACGGCGGCGACCAGCCCGCCAGCCAGACCAAGACCGACGACGATGGGACGGGTGAGGTCCATCAGGGACTCCTCGCGCGCTGGGCGGGCGCCCAGCCGGCGCCGGCTCTAGGCGACAGGCTCACTCGGGGCGGCTCAAGCCAGGATCTTCCCGACCTCAAGTCCGTCCTAAGGAGCCGCCGGCCCTGGTAGCGACGCACCGCCATGAGGTTGTCTTAACGCGCGGCTGATGACCGCTTGGGGCGTAATGTCGCAGCGTTGCTGTCGACCCGACCACCTCGGCCGCACCTGGCCGAACGGCAGAGTCCGACGAGGAGTCCCGATGCGGCGCACGCCCGGCACGGCCCAGTCGCTCCACCCGCGCCGCCGGGACCGGTACCGGACCCTGGTCACGGCGATGACCGGCCTCACCGCCGCGGCTTCCGTGGCCGCGGTCGGTCTCGCCTCCGGCGTTGCGGCCCGAGCGACCGAGCAGGAGCAGGCCGCCAAGGCGGATCGTGACGCCCGACGGTCGGCGCAGACCGCGGCTTGGCGCCAGGCCTACGCGGACTACCAGGCGGCGGTGGCGGCGCGGCAGGGCTCCGCTGCACAGCCGGTGATCCTCCTGCGGGCGCGGCCTTCCCGAACCATCGTCACCACACGCGTGGTCTACGCCGTGGCGCGGCCGGGTGTGGCCGCCGCCGGTGGGGGATCGGCGCGGGTGGTCAGATCGGCGGGGTCGGGTCCGGCGGTGCGCGCCGCGGCCGCCCCGGCGCCTGCCGGGCGGCGGGCACCCGCGCCTCCGCCTCCGCCGCCACCTCTGCCCAGCTCTGGCTCATGAGCGCGGCAGCCGCCGCCTTCGAGCCCCCGCCCCAGTCGGTCGGCTGGAAGGCGCTGGGCAGCTACGTCCACCTCCAGCTGGCCGACGCTGCCCGGCTGGACGAGGGACGAGTCCTCGCCGAGGCCGTGCTGGAGGAGGTGGACCGCTCGTGCAGCAGGTTCCGCCTGGACTCCGACCTCACGCGTGCCAATGGGCGCCCCGGCCTGTGGACCCCGGTGTCGCCGGTCCTGGCGGCCGCGGTCCAGGTGGCCCTGGAGGCGGCCCGGCACACCGGCGGCCTGGTCGACCCCGCCCTGGGGGCGGTGATGGTGGCCGCCGGCTATGACCGCACCTTCGACCTGCTCACCGCCGACACCGCCGAACCGGCAGCACTGCCGATCCCGGTGCGGCCGGGTGCCTGGCAGGAGATCCGGGCGACCCGGCGGGCGGTGTTCGTGCCGCACGGGGTCCGGCTGGACCTCGGCGCCACGGGCAAGGCATTCGCCGCCGACCTGGCCGCCGCGCAGGTCTGCGACAGGCTGGACACCCCGACGGCGATCAGTGTCGGCGGCGACGTGGCGGTGGCGGCACCTCGCCGCCAGGCCAGAGTCTGGCCGGTCGCGGTCGCGGAGACCTTCGAGGACCTGCAGACCAGCTCCGACGACGTCACGTTGGTGACCCTGTCCGCCGGCGGGCTTGCCACCTCCACCGTGCGGGCCCGACGCTGGCGACGCGGCGGGCGTGAGTGGCACCACGTGATCGACCCCCGCAACGGCCTCCCGGTGGACGGCCCGTGGCGCTCGGCCACCGCTCTGGGCCATACCTGCACCGCCGCCAACACCGCCACCACCGCCGCCCTGGTCCTGGGCGAGGGCGCGATGGACTGGCTCGACCGGCACCGCGTCGCCGCCGTCCTGGTCGACCGGGACGGCGGGCGCCACCCGACGCGGGCCTGGGCGGACACTGTCGAGGCGCGGTTCCGGGATCGGGCGTGAACGGGCCGTTGCTGTGGTACGTCAACCGGGGCTCCGGGCTGGTCCTGCTCGTCGTGTTCACCCTCACCGTCGTCCTGGGCGTCCTCGCCACGGGCAACGGCCGGCGGCTGTGGCCCCGGTTCGTGACCCAGGGCCTGCACCGCGGGCTGTCCCTGGTCAGCGCGGCACTGCTCCTTGGCCACGTGCTCAGCGCGGTGGTCGACGACTACGTGGACATCCGCTGGTGGCAGGCCCTCGTGCCGTTCGGCGCCACCTACCGGCCCCTCTACCTGGGTCTGGGGACCCTGGCGCTGGACATCACCGTCGCGGTCGCCCTGACCAGCCTGGTGCGAACCAGGCTGGGCCCGGCTGTATGGCGTGCCGTCCACCTCACCTCCTACCTCGCCTGGGCGGTGGCAGTGGTGCACACGGTGGGCATCGGTACCGATGCCGCCGACCCGTTCGGTCGGGTCGTGGTGGCGGCCTGTGCTGGTGCCGTGCTGGTTGCCGCGACCGCCCGAGTGGCGATGGTCTCTCGTCGGGCCCGGCCGGCATGAGCGCCCAGCCCCTGCTCCGGGACACCAGCGACTGGGTGCGCCACCCTCTGCACGAGGTCGCCGTGCAGGCCGGACCTCGGTTGCTGGCGCACCTCGACGACGGCCCGGGGCTATCCGCCCACCGCGAGCGCAGCGGGCCGCTGCGCCTCTGCTCGCTCGGGGAGCTGTCCCAGGCGGCTCATCGGAGCGCAGTCCGCGGTCGCGGCGGGGCAGGATTCCCGTTCGCCGTCAAGCTCGATGCCGCCGCCAGCGGTGGTCGCCGCCCGGTTGTGGTGGTCAATGCCGCCGAGGGCGAACCCGCCAGCGCCAAGGACTTCACCCTGCTCGTCCGGGCCCCACACCGAGTGCTGGACGGAGCCGTGCTGTCCGCCCACGCGCTGCGCACTCGCACGGTGCACGTGGTCACGCCCGCAGACCGGCCGGCCGCCGGCGCCGCGGCGCGCGTCGCCGTGGCGGAGCGGCGCCGGGCCGGTGAGCGAATCCAATGGCGGCTGCATACAGCGGCGCCCGGGTTCGTGCGCGGCCAGGCCCGCGCGGTCGTCGAGCTGATGTCCGGCCGGGAAGGGCTGCCGGTGACCGCCTGGCAGCCCGAGGCGGTCAGCGGGGTCCGAGGCAGGCCGACCCTGTTGGCCAACGCCGAGACCTTCGCTCAGGTGGCCGCGCTGGTCCGGCTCGGGCCGGCCGGGTATGCCGCGCTGGGTACCCCGGGCGAGCCCGGCACGGTCCTGCTCACCATCGCGACGCGGCGCTGGCGACGCGTGGTGGAGGTGCCGTTCGGCGCCCCCTGGCTCGACCTGGCCGACGGGCTGGCCGACGAGGCCGACGGGCTGGCCTGCGAGGACCTGGACCGGCCGGTCCTGACCGGGGGCTACCACGGCACCTGGGCCGCGGCCGGTGCCCTGCGCACGGGCACCGTCAGCCGGGTGGCGATGGCCGAACGCGGGCTCGCGCTCGGCGCCGGGGTCGTGCTGTTCCCGGGCGCGCGCGGCTGTCCGGTGAGCCTCACCGAGCGGATCGTGGACTACCTGGCCGGTGAGTCCGCACGACGGTGCGGTCCCTGCCGCCACGGCCTGCCCGCCCTGGCCGCTGCCTTCCGGGCGGTGTGCCGCGGCGACGACGCCGGGCAGGACCTCGCCCGGGTACACCGGCTGGGGCTCATGGTCGAGCGCCGCGGGGCCTGCGCCCACCCGGACGGCACCGTCCGGCTGGTCCGGTCGCTGCTCGCCGCATGCTCGGCCGAGGTCGCCGTCCACGAAGCGGGGGGCTGTGCCCTTGCCGGAACGGGGGACGGGCTGTGGTGAGCGCCCGCCGGCTGCGGGTGGACTGGCCGGCGTGCAAGGCCCGCGGGTTGTGCGCCGAGCTGCTGCCCGAGCTGGTCGAGCTCGACGACTGGGGCTACCCGGTCATCGCCGGGGAGGTCACCGCCGAGTTGCTGCGACCCGCGCGAGAGGCGGTCGCGGCCTGCCCGCAGCTCGCGCTCCGCCTGGTCCGCTGAGGGGGGCCTGACGACCCCCTCCGCCATGCTCACCCGGCCCCGGCACGAGCCTGGATCGGCTCACCCCGCAGCAGGTCTAGGTGCTTCGCCCTGCTCGCCGAGGGCCGCAGCAACGCCGTGATCGCCCGGGCGCTACGCGCGGGCGCTTGAGCCGGTCCACCGCCAGCAGCACAACGGCGCGGGCCTCCAGCCGGATCCAGCCGCGGGTGGCGAAGTCGGCGAGTGCCCGGCTGCTGGATGCACCGGCGACCGGACGCACCGCCGGCCGGACGCACTGGCGGCCGGACGCAACGCCGGCCGGACGCAACGCCGGCCGGACGCAACGGCGGCTGGACGCACCCCCGAGTGGACGCACCTTAGGGTGGACGCAACGGCGGCTGGACGCACTGGCGGGTCAAGAGGCGCATCCCCGGGGGTGCGCCTGATGACCCAATGGTGTGCCTGAGGCAGCGCATCGCCAACGTCGACCGCTTCTGCCCGAACGGCAACGCCGAGGGGGCGGCACGGTGCTCGACCCCGAGGTCGTCTCCCTGTCGCGACCTGACGCCCCGCCCTCCCCACCGCACGACTGGACGCCCCGCCCTCCCCACCGCACGACCGGACGCACCAGCGGGTCAAGAGGCGCATCCCCGGGGGTGCGCCTGATGACCCAATGGTGTGCCTGAAGCAAGCGCATCGCCGACGTCGACGGCTTCTGCCGGAACGGCAACGACGAGGGTTGCGGCACGGTGCTCGACCGAGGTCGTCCCCCTGTCGCGACCCGACGCCCCGCCCTCCCCACCGCACGACCGGACGCCCCGCCCTCCCCACCGCACGACCGGACACCCCGCAAGTCCCGTTTGGGAGCGGCATACGCCGTAAGACGGGACTTTCGAGGTGTCCGGTCCGAGGGTGGGGGGTCGGTGAGCGGCTGCACCTGATGCGCACCGGTGCCGCGGGTATGGCAGGCGCAGGCCGCCCGGGAGGCATGGTGGCGCCACACGCCGGCCGCCCGGCAGGCGTAATGGCGGCAGCGGGTGACCCGCCGGCAGGCATGGTGGCGCCACGCGCCGGCCGCCCGGCAGGCGTGGTGGCGGCAGCGGGTGACCCGCCCGGCAGGCGTGGTGGCGGCACCGGCTGAGCCGCCCAGCGCTAGGAACTTCACGAACCCCAGCCGACGACCCGGCATACAGTTGGGTGGTGGACCGCAGGATCTTCGGGATCGAGAACGAGTACGGCGTGACCTGCACGTTCGACGGGCAGCGCCGGCTCACCCCGGACGAGGTGGCCAGGTACTTGTTCCGCAAGGTGGTGTCCTGGGGCCGGAGCTCGAACGTGTTCCTGTCCAACGGGTCCCGGCTCTACCTCGACGTGGGCAGCCACCCCGAGTACGCCACCCCGGAGTGCGACGACGTGCGCCAGTTGGTGACCCACGACAAGGCGGGGGAGCGGATCGTCGAGGGGCTGGTGGCCGACGCACAGCAGCGGATCGTCGACGAGGGCATCGCCGGAGAGATCTACGTCTTCAAGAACAACACCGACTCCGCCGGCAACTCCTACGGCTGCCACGAGAACTACCTGGTGGGCCGGGCCGGGGAGTTCCAGAAGCTGTCCGACGTGCTCATCCCGTTCCTGGTGAGCCGGCAGATCACCTGCGGCGCGGGCAAGGTGGTCACCAGCAGCCGCGGCGCCACGTACTGCGTCAGCCAGCGCGCGGACCACATCTGGGAGGGCGTGTCCAGCGCCACCACCCGGTCCCGGCCGATCATCAACACCAGGGACGAGCCGCACTCCGACGCCGAGAAGTACCGGCGGCTTCACGTCATCGTCGGGGACTCGAACATGTCCGAGACCACCACGATGCTCAAGGTGGGGTCGGCCGACTTGGTGCTGCGGATGATCGAGGCCGGCGTGGTGCTGCGGGACATGACCCTGGAGAACCCGATTCGCGCGATCCGGGAGATCAGCCACGACATGACCGGGCGCCGCGCGGTCCGGCTGGCCAACGGCCGTGAGCTGTCCGCACTGCAGATCCAGACCGAGTACTTCGAGCGGGCTGCCACCTTCGCCGACCGCTTCGGCCTGTCCGACCCGATGCACAAGCAGGTACTGGACCTGTGGGCCCGTACCCTGCGGGCCATCGAGACCGAGCGGCTGGACGCCATCGCCACCGAGATCGACTGGGTCATCAAGTACCACCTCATAACCCGGTATGCCGCGAAGCACGACTTGTCGCTGTCGTCCCCGCGGATCTCCCAGATCGACCTTGCCTACCACGACATCCACCGGCAGCGGGGCCTGTTCTACCTGTTGCAGCGGCACGGCCAGGCGGCACGGGTGTGCTCGGACGTGGAGATCTTCGAGGCGAAGACCCGGCCGCCGCAGAGCACCCGGGCCAAGCTGCGGGGGGACTTCATCAAGGCCGCCCAGGATCACCGGCGCGACTTCACGGTCGACTGGGTGCATCTCAAGCTCAACGACCAGGCGCAGCGCACGGTGCTGTGCAAGGACCCGTTCGCGGCCACCGACGCCCGGGTGGAACGGTTGATCGAGAGCATGTGAGCCGGCCGAGGCTCTCAGCACCCCGGGTTATGGTGTGGGCTGCTTCCGGCACCGCCATCGCGGTGCGCTGACCTTGAACTGATCCTCAACCGTTCACGAACCAGAGGCCTACACCCGTGCGTCCTGCCCGCCCCGCCCTGATCGGCGCCGCCCTGAGCCTGGCACTCGTGGCCGGCGGCTGTGCCAGCTCCTCCGGCTCCGACGCGAAGGCATCGGCGTCGGCTGCGTCGGCAGCGTCGGCAGCGTCACGGACCGCCTTGGACAAGGTGCTGATCAAGGGCACGGCGGCGGCGCCCACGCTGGACCTGCCGAGCAAGCCGCTGACCGTCTCGGAGACCACGACCAAGCTGGTCACCCGGGGCACGGGGGCCATGCTCACCGACAAGCTCGCGTTGACAGTGAACTACCTCATCGTCAACGGCAAGGACGGCAAGCAGATCGAGAGCAGCTTCGGCAAGGCCAAGGCCGGCCTGGACCTGGCCGACGGCAAGCTGCTGCCGGGGCTGCGCAAGGGGCTGCTCGGTCAGCAGGTCGGCTCCCGGGTGCTGGTGGCGGTGCCGCCGAAGGAGGCGTTCGGTGACGCCGGGAACAGCCAGATCGGGGTCGGCGCCACGGACACGGTCCTCTTCCTCGTCGACATCGTCACCGCCACCACCCCGCTGACCAGCGCTCAAGGCGACCCGGTCGCGCCCAAGGCCGGTCTGCCCACGGTCGTGCCCGGCAAGGACCCCAAGACTCCCGCGAAGATCACCGTCCCGAAGGCGGACCCGCCCAAGGCTCTGGTCGTGCAGCCGCTGGTCAACGGCAAGGGGGCCAAGGTGGTGGCCGGCCAGACGCTACGGGTCGCCTACACCGGGGTCATCTGGAAGGACGGCAGGCAGTTCGACTCCTCGGCCACCACCGCCAACGGCTGGGCCCAGTTCCCGATCGGCGTCGGCCAGGTGATCAAGGGCTGGGACAAGGCGCTGGTTGGTCGGCCCGTCGGCAGCCGGCTGCTGCTCGTCGTCCCGCCCGGCGACGGCTACGGCAGCGCCGGGCAGCCGAACGCCGGCATCACCGGCACCGACACGCTGGTGTTCGTCGTCGACCTCCTCGCCGCCAGCTGACCTGCCCCCGCCCTGACCACACCGTCACAACACCGTCTAGACAACCTGGAGCCACCATGCCGTTCGACCCCGCCACCACCAAGCCCGAGATCGACTTCCCCGGCACCGAGGCGCCGGTCGGGCTCGAGGTCGAAGACATCACCGTCGGCGACGGCGCCGAGGCCAGCGCCGGCAAGACGGTGAGCGCGCACTACGTCGGGGTGGCCTACTCGACCGGGGAGGAGTTCGACTCCTCCTGGAACCGCGGCGCTCCGCTGGACTTCAAGCTCGGCGCCGGCCAGGTGATCCAAGGGTGGGACAAGGGGATCGTCGGGATGAAGGAGGGTGGCCGGCGCAAGCTGGTCATCCCCGCCTCACTGGCCTATGGCAACCGCGGCGCCGGGTCGGCGATCAAACCTGGCGAGACGCTCATCTTCGTGGTCGACCTCGTCGCCGTCCGCTGACACCTCGCTGGCACCGGTTTGAGCAGCTCGGCTTGTCCGGCGGCGGGCGGTTTGCCGGTTTTGCGATGCCCACTACCACCTGGCGACACCAGCCGGCAAGAGCACATTAGCCCGCTGTTTGCGCGGCATTTGCTCATGACAGACATTCCGCCCAGACGTTTTCGAGCGCGCGGAGGAATCGCCGCAAATATCCTCTAGGCAAGCCGTCCGCGCCCCCATAAAATGCTGGTCGTCTGGCCTTGAGCCAGCCCCACCAGCAAAGGAGCATCGATGAAGATTCGCATTGCCGCCGTGGGCGCTGCAGCGGCTGCCCTCGCTGTCGTCACGACCGCCCTGCCCGCATCGGCCGCGGAGTCCCGGTCCTCGATCACCAGCCCGCGAGGGCAGCTTGGCACCAGCGCGGTGGCCGCGCCCAGCAACGTGGCGCCGGCGGCGTCCGTCAGCTTCAGCATCACGAACGCGCAGTGCTTCTCCAACGCGATCACGTTCACGGCCAAGACTCAGGAGAACGGTCGCTCCGGCGTCCAGCAGTTCAAGCAGACGGCTGTCGAGCAGCGCTTCAACGGCCTGAACTGGGTGAACATCACCGCGAAGGCGGTGGTCAAGTCGGCGAAGTTCCCGAACGACTTCCGCAACTTCTCGTTCACCCGGGACTGGAGCGCCACCCACGCCGCGGACGGGGCCTCGTACCGAGTGGTCTGGCAGGGCTTCTACCTGAACGGCTTCGGCGCCACCCTGTTCAAGACGAAGCCGATCAAGATCAACTGCTTCTGACCGAACCCAACGCAAACTCCCTTCTCGCAACTTCGAGAGGGGAGTTTGCGCTTATGGGCCTCCACGCCCGCTGGAGAGCAGCCGGGCGGCGTGCCTGCCGGCCACGGCGGCGGCCAGGAACGCGGCCGGGTCCTCGGCCAGGCCGCGACCCATGGTCGACAGCCGGACCGGGCTCGCCGCCAACGCGTCCAGCAGCCCCTCGACCTCGACCTGGTATGCCGTGAGCCGGCCGCCGCTGGCCGCCGCCACCTCCTCCGCCTGCCGCCGGACCAGGGCCCCGATGGGGCCGGGAAGCACCGGCACCGGCAGGTCCGCCGGCACGAGCGCCACCCGCGCGTAGGCCGTTCGGCTGTGGTGGGACACACCTCGGTGCCGCTGCCGCGGATCGGCCTGGGAGACCCGAAGCGAGGCCACCGCCCGGCCGCCTAGGGTCACCGCGGCGTTGACCGCCTCGCCCGCGGAGGTCCCGGAGAACCCCCACCTCGTCCCCGTGCCGAGGTTGCCCGGCCCCTGGGCCACCACGGCCACGTCGGCCCGGACGACCAGCCGGGCGGCCAGCAGCCCCGTGTGCACGTTGACCGCCTCCAGGTCGCCGCCGAAGGACTGGCCGACCGTGACCGCCGCGGCCAGCCAGCCGGCCTCGCGCAGCCCCGCCACCGTGCGGGAGAACCCCAGCGGCAGCGCGGCGCCGTCGGTCATCACGTACGCCACCCGCGCCTCCGGCAGCGCGTCCCGCAGCCCGGCCAGCACCGCCGGCACGGCCGAGTGCAGGTCCGCCACGACGACCGGCATCCGGGCCAGGTCGTCGGCCTCGGCCAGCACCGGGTGGTGCGGCGAGTCCTGCTCGTCGACCCCCAGCACCATGGCCTGCTGCGGGGTGTACCGCGCCTTGACCAGGTGCCCGGGGCCGGGCGCCGGGTCGGGCGGCAACCGGTCCGGGACCGCGACCACCATGGCCAGGCCGCCGGTGCCCAGGCCCCGGGCCAGCGCGCTGACGTTGAGCAGCACCCGGTCGCCCGGCTGCGGCAGGCCGACCAGCTCGGGGTAGGCCAGCGCCCGGACCTCGGTATCGGCGACCTGCACGGCATACTCGACCGCGCCCGACCAGGCTGCGCGTTCGCGCACGACCGTGCCCGCGCGCCACTGGATCACGCTGGAACCCTACGGGGCACCGGTCGGGTAGCGTCGCACCGTGAGCGCGCCGACCGCGGCCGCCGCCAAGACCGAGCGGCTGCTGAACCTGGTGATCGCGCTGCTCTACACCCGGCGGCCGCTGGCCAAGTCGCGCATCCGGGACGCCGTGCCGCAGTACGCCGCTGCGAGCACGACCGAGGCGTTCGACCGGATGTTCGAGCGGGACAAGGACGAGCTGCGCGCGCTCGGTATCCCCCTGGTGACCGAGCCGCTGGACCCGGTGTTCGACGACGAACCGGGCTACCGGATCGACCGCCGTGAGTATGCCCTGCCCGAGATCGCGTTCGCTCCGCAGGAGATGGCCGCCCTCGCCCTGGCCAGCCGGGTCTGGTCCTCGGCCAGCCTGGCCGGGCCGGCCGCCCTCGCGCTGCGCAAGCTGGAGGCCGCGGGCGTGGTTCGGGACGAGACCGCCCTGGCCGGACTGGAGCCGCGGGTGCAGACCGTGGAGCCCGCGTTCGAGGCGGTCCGGGCCGCGGTGCAGGCCCTGCAGCCGATCCAGTTCAGCTATCGAGCGTCCAGCACCGGCCAGGTCGCGGTGCGCCACGTGCGGCCGTGGGGGCTGGCGTCCTGGCGCGGCCGGTGGTACCTCACCGGCTTCGACGTCGACCGCGACGACGCGCGGGTCTTCCGGCTGAGCCGGGTCGAGGGGCGGGTGCGGCCGGTCGGGGCCGCCGGCTCGTATGCCGTGCCGCCGGGCCACCAGCCCCGGCAGATGATCCGCACCATGATGCCGCCCGGGGAGCCGACGCCGGCGACCCTGCTGGTCCGCGACGGCGCAGGGCACACGCTGCGCCGCCGGGCGGTCACGGTCGAGGCGGCCGAGCCGGGCTGGACCCGGCTGGAGGTGCTGTTCGCCGAGCCGGAGTACATCGCCGACGAGGTGGCCGGGTTCGGGCCGGACGCGGTCGTGCTCGCTCCGCCGGCGCTGCGGGACGCCGTGACGGCCAGGTTGCGCGGCGCCGCGCAGAAGGGGCCGGCGGCGGGGTGAGCGCGAAGTCTGCGCCCGGGATGGAGTCGGCCACGTCGCGGCTGACCCGGCTGCTGGCCATGGTGCCGTGGCTGCTCAACCGGCAGGGAGTCGACATCGGCGAGGCGGCCCGGGAGTTCGGCGTCTCACCGGCCCAGGTCGAGGCGGACCTGCAGCTGCTGTTCGTATGCGGCACACCCGGGCACCTGCCGGACGACCTGATCGAGGCGGACTGGGAGGACGGCAGGGTCTACCTCGGCAACGCCGACACCATCGCCCGGCCGTTGCGGCTGGGCGTGGACGAGGCCCTCGCGCTCATCGTCGGGCTCCGCGCCCTGGCCGCCGTCCCCGAGCTGGCCGGGCACGAGGCGATAGCCCGGGCGCTGACCAAGCTGGAGCAGGCCACCGGCAGCCGGGCCGACGCCAGCGCCCGCATCCAGTACGCCCTGGACGGGTACACCGGGCAGGACATGCTGACGATGGCCCAGCGTGCGCTGGTCGGCCACCGACGGGTGCACCTGTCCTACCTGGTGCCGGGCCGGGACGAGGCGACCGAGCGCGACGTCGACCCGATGCGGGTGGTGAACCTGGACGGCCAGTGGTACCTCGAAGGCTGGTGCCACCGGGCGCAGGCGACCCGGCTGTTCCGGTTCGACCGGATCGACCGGCTCACCGTGCTGGACCGGGACGGCACGCCGCCGCCGGACGCGGCCCCCCGGGACCTGGGAAGCGGCCTGTACCGCCCGGCGGAGGACGACATCGGGGTCCGGCTGCTGCTGCGCCGGGGGTCGACCTGGGTCAGCGACTACTACCCGGTCGAGTCCCTGCTGCGGCTGCCCGACGGCAGCCAGGAGGTGGTGCTGCGGACCCCGGACACGGCCTGGGTGCGCCGGCTGGTCTGGCGCCTAGGGGGAGGGGCCACCGTGCTGGAGCCGGAGGCCCTCGCGCAGGAGGTGGTCCGCGGCGCGGTGGCGGCGCTGGCGCGGTACGAGGGCTAGGGTCGGACGGTGTTCTGGCGCTGGTTGGTCATCTGGGTGGTGCTGCTGCTGGCATCGGCGGGCTACCTGGCCGTGCGCGGCTGGGGGCTGTGGGGCCGGCTGAGGCAGTTCGGCGCCGAGCTGCAGATCGCCCAGCAGCGCGCGGACGCCCTCGCCGGGCAGGTGGAGCGGCTGCAGGAGCCGGTGAGCTCCGCCGGCGAGCTGGCCGTGTTCGCGGACCCGGCGCGGCTGCGTGCGCAACGCCGACGCGACCGGTTGCGGGCCATAGCGGCGCGACGGGCCCGCCGTGACCGCTTCCGGCCCGGCTGGGCCCGGGGCCGCGGCTGACGCAGCAGCCGACCAATCGAGCCCGCGGTCCGGGCCGAATGGCTCACGGGCCGGGCGCATCCGGGGTCGACCGGGGTTGACCGGGGTCGACTCGGGGCTGACTCGGGGCTGACCGGGGCTGACTCGGTCCGGCGCCCTCCCAGGCATGATGCAATGGTTGCCACCCCGTCAAGGAAGAGGACCCCATGTTCAGACAGTTCGGACCCGGCGAGATCCTCGTGCTGGTACTGCTGCTGGTCATCGTGCTCGGCTGGAAGAAGTTGCCGGACGCGGCGCGCAGCGTCGGCCGGTCGATGCGGATCTTCAAGTCCGAGGTCGAGCAGATGAGGGACGACGGCAAGGCCAAGGGCAGCCGGGACACCGTTCCCGGCAGCATCGTCGACCCCCGTTCGCAGGATGCGTTCAGCCCGGCTCCCTCGCCGCCGCCGCAGGCACAGCCGGTTCAGCCGGTCCAACCCGCCCCGCCGGTTCAACCCGCGCACCCCACCCAGCCGGCCCAGCCCGCCGACCGACCGCCGGTCTGACCCGAAACCGTCCGCCCAGGCCGTTCCGTCGCCACGACCATGCCCAGCCGCGCCCGGTCCCGGCGCGCCCTGCCGTTCCTGCGGGGCCGCCGCAACCCCGAGGGCCGGATGTCCTTGGGCGACCACCTGCGGGAACTGCGACGCCGGTTCGTCATCGCGGTGCTGTCTATCGTGGCCGGCGCGGTCGTCGGCTGGCTGGCCTATGACTGGCTGCTGCAGCGGCTGATCGCCCCGTTGCAGGAGATCAGCAAGGAGCGGGGCGAGCTGGTCACCATCAACCTCGGTGGGTTGACCGACGCCTTCTCGGTCCAGGCCATGGTGGCCCTGTTCGTCGGGGTGATCATCTCCAGCCCCGTCTGGCTCTGGCAGATCTGGGGATTCGTCGTCCCGGGGCTGACGACGAAGGAGAAGCGCACAGCGGCCGCTTTCATCCTCACCGCGGCCCCGCTGTTCGTGGCCGGCTGCTACGCGGCATACCTGGTCTTCCCCAAGGCCGTCATCATCCTGCTCGGGTTCACCCCGGCGGGCGCGGTCAACCTGATCAACGCCTCGGACTACCTCGGCTTCGTCACCAGGTTCATCCTCGCCTTCGGGCTGGCCTTCCTGCTGCCCGTGTTCCTGGTGGCGCTCAACGTCGCCCACGTGCTCCCCGCCCGGCTGATGCTGAAGGGCTGGCGGGTCGCGGTCATCGTCATCTTCGTCTTCGCCGCGGTGATGACACCGACCCCCGATCCGTGGACGATGCTCGCCCTGGCGCTGCCGATGGTCGGCCTGTTCTACGGCGCCGTGGGCGTCGCCTTCGTCCTCGACCGGCGCCGGCGCCGGCACGACCCGGCCTGGCTGAGCACCTCGGACGACCAGGCGTCCGCGCTGTGACGCCGGCAGAAGTGGTGTCGCGAGTGATCGGGGCGCGCCGCCGCTGACGTACCCTCGCGACATGGCCGCTGCTGCGTTGCTGGAGCAGTTCGCGCAGGGGTTGGGCTTCCCGCTCGACGACTTCCAGCGCCGGGCCTGCCGGGCGCTCGCCGACGGCCGGGGGGTGCTCGTCGCGGCGCCCACCGGCGCGGGCAAGACAGTGGTGGGCGAGTTCGCGGTCCACCTGGGCCTGGCCACCGGACGCAAGGCGTTCTACACCACTCCGATCAAGGCGCTGTCGAACCAGAAGTACGCGGACCTGGTCCGCCGGTACGGTCCCGAGCGGGTCGGCCTGCTCACCGGCGACTCGACCGTCAACGGCGAGGCACCGATCGTGGTGATGACCACCGAAGTGCTCCGCAACATGATGTATGCCGGGTCGCCCACCGTCTCGGGGCTGGGGTTCGTGGTGATGGACGAGGTGCACTACCTCGCCGACAGGTTCCGCGGTGCGGTGTGGGAGGAGGTCATCATCCACCTGCCGGCCGCGGTCCAGGTGGCCTCGCTGTCCGCGACGGTCAGCAACGCCGAGGAGTTCGGCGCCTGGCTGAAGGCGGTCCGCGGCGACACCGAGGTGATCGTGGAGGAGCACCGCCCGGTGCCGCTGTGGCAGCACATGATGGTCGGCCAGGAGCTGGTCGACCTGTTCGTGGACGAGTTCTCGGCCGGCCGCCCCGGCGCTCGGGTGAACCCGCAGCTGCTGGAACGGATCAAGGCGTTCGAGCGGCCGGCGCGCTACGAGCACGACGCGCGGTACCGCCGGGGCCGCAGCCGGGCGGTGGGCCTGGCCCGCGGGGGGCGGCCCGGCGGCGGCGCGACCCGGGCCGAGACGGTGCAGCGGCTGGACCGTTCCGGGCTGCTGCCGGCGATCACGTTCATCTTCAGCCGTGCCGGCTGCGACGCCGCGGTTGGCCAGCTGCTGCGAGCCGGGACCAGGCTGGTCACCCACGACGACGGGATGGCGATCCGTCGCACCGTGCAGGAGCGGGTGGCCGGAATCGCCGGCGAGGACCTCGCGGTTCTGGGGTATGCCGACTTCCTGGAGGGCCTGTCCCGGGGGTTCGCCGCCCATCACGCCGGGATGCTGCCGACGTTCCGGGAGGTGGTCGAGGAGCTGTTCACCGCCGGCCGCATCCAGGTGGTCTTCGCCACCGAGACCCTGGCGCTGGGCATCAACATGCCGGCCCGCACGGTGGTTATCGAGCGGCTGGTGAAGTTCAACGGCGAGGCGCACGCCGACATCACCCCCGCTGAGTACACCCAGCTGACCGGCCGCGCGGGGCGGCGGGGCATCGACGTCGAGGGGCACGCGGTGGTGCTCTACGCCCGCGGGCTGGACCCGATCGCGGTGGGCGGCCTGGCCTCCACCAGGACCTACCCGCTGCGCTCGAGCTTCCAGCCGACCTCGAACATGGCGGTCAACCTGGTCGGCAAGGTGGGGCGGGACACGGCGCGGGAGGTGCTGGAGACCTCGTTCGCCCAGTTCCAGGCCGACCGGGCGGTGGTCGGCCTGGTTCAGTCGGTGCGACGAAACGAGGAGGCGCTGACCGCCTATGCCGAGGCGATGGCCTGCGACCTGGGCGACTTCGCCGAGTACGCGGCCATCCGCAACCAGATCCGCGAGCTGGAGCGGGAGGAGGCGCGGGCCCGGTCGGCAGCGCGTCGGGCGGAGGCTGCGCTGTCCCTGGAGCGGCTCAAGCCGGGCGACGTCATCAAGATCCCGGCCGGACGCCGGTCCGGCTACGCCGTGGTGCTGCACGGCACCCGCACCGGCAAGGGCGGGCGGGACGCCGACTCCGCGCCCACCGTCCTGACCGCGGACGGCCAGGTCCGCCGAATCACCCTGGTGGACGTGCCCGGCCCGGTCGAGCCGGCCACCCGGGTCGCCATCCCGAAGTCGTTCAATGCGCGCAGCCCCCGGGCCCGCCGCGACTTGGCCGCCACCTTGCGGGTGAAGGTGCCGCACGAACCGCCGCGCCGCCGCGCGCCGCGCGAGGCGGGATCGGGCGCGGTGGAGCAGCTTCGGGCCGAGCTGCGCCAGCACCCCTGCCACGGCTGCCCCGACCGGGAGGAGCATGCCCGCTGGGCCGAGCGGTGGTGGCGGCTGCGGCGGGAGACCGACGGGCTGGCGCAGCGGGTCGAGGGTCGCGCCAACACCGTGGCCCGGGCCTTCGACCGGATCTGCGACGTTCTCGACGAGCTCGGCTACCTGGCCGACGGCGGCACCCGGGTCACCCCGGCGGGGCGAACGCTGGCCCGGCTCTACACCGAGCGGGACCTGCTCGCCGCGCAGTGCCTGCGCCACGGCGTCTGGCGCGACCTGGGCCCCGCTGACCTGGCCGCCGCCGTGTCCACCCTGGTGCACGAACCGCGCGGGGAGGACCTGCGGGTGGCCGCCCGGTTGCCCACCGCCGCGGTGGAACGGGCGTATGACGCGATGGTGCGGCTCGCGCACGAGCTGGCCGCCCGCGCGGCCGCGCACGGGCTGGCCGCGCCGGGTGACCCGGACCCTGGCCTGGCCGAGGTGATGCACCGCTGGGCCAGCGGCGGGCGGCTGGACGCAGTGCTGCGCGACGCCGACCTGGCTCCGGGTGACTTCGTCCGCCGCTGCAAGCAGGTAGCCGACCTGCTCGGCCAGATCGCCGACGCCGCCGTGAACGGGCACGTCGGGCACGTCGGTCACGTCGGTGCGACCGCCAGGCTGGCGATGGACGCCGTCGTGCGCGGCGTGGTCGCGGCCGACCGGATCGACTGAACGTCGTCCACCGCATCGGCGTGTCGTGCCCATTCCTGGGACACGACGGCCGGTGGTTTGCCACCCTGGACCCGCAGGTATCACCTGCCACGGAGTGCGGCTCTTTGTGGCAGTTGACCGCAAGATCTGCGGTCGGGACCAGCAGGAGAAGCCATGTCCGTCGTCGCGGTCCAACCCACCGGCCGACGCCACACCGACGTCGCCCACCACCACCCGGGCGTGGTCCGCAGTGCCGACGGCTGGGCCTGGGTCTGCCCCTGCGGGGCAGCCGCGGCGCGCATACCCGCCACCCCCACGACGTGGCGCCGCGCCCTGATCGGGGCGCTGCGCCACTCCACCGAGCTGGCCGCCTAAGTCGAGCCGATTCGCAGCGCCGCGAGCACCCGGTTGATGTTGGCATCGAGCCCGAGCTCGCTGGCCAAGCGCGACAGCAGCACCAGGTCGGCGACCTCGGTGGGCAGTGCGCCGTCGACCTCGGTCACCGGGGCGTCCCGCGCCACCTGCACCACCAACGGCGCCACATCGAGGTAGGCCGCCGCCGCTTCGAGCCGGGCCCGCTGGGCCCCCCTCAGCTGCGGGTCGCCTCCGGCGACCGCCGCTCGTAGCCCAGCCAGGTCGCCATACCGGTTCACCAGCGCTGCCGCGGTCTTCTCCCCGATCCCGGCCACCCCGGGCAGCCCGTCGCTGGTGTCTCCCCGCAACACGGCCAAGTCCGCGTAGGCGGACCCGGTCCGGATCCCGTACTTGCCCTGCAGGTACTCCTGGGTCACCAGGTCGGCGTCGCGCACCCCGCCCCGGGCGGTGTAGACCACCCGCACCCCCCGCGCGTCGTCGACCAGCTGGAACAGGTCGCGGTCCCCGGTCACCACGTCCACCGGGTACCGTCCGGCGGCACGGTGCGCCAGCGTGCCGATGACATCGTCCGCCTCGAACCCGTCGCAGCCCACCCGGGCGATGCCAATCGCCGCCAGGGCGTTCACGATCATCGGCACCTGCGGTGTCAGCTCCTCCGGGCTCTCCTCCTCCACCTCGCTGCCGGCGCTCAGCCGGTGCGTCTTGTAGGTGGGGATCGCCGCCACCCGGAATGCCGGCCGCCAGTCGTTGTCCCAGCACGCCACAAGGTGCGTCGGCGCGTACGCCGTGACCAGCGCGGCCACCATGTCGAGGAAGCCGCGGACCGCGTTGGTGTTCGGCTCACCCGGGAACCGCCGCCGGTCCGGCACCCCGAAGAACGCCCGGAAGTACAGCGACGCACTGTCGAGCAGCATCAGCCGCGTGGTCATGTCGGCCATCGTGCCATCGCCACTCGTCGGGACCGGACACCTTCCGGCCATCCAGGGTTGAGGCCCGGCAACCGCGTCTTTCGGTCAGTAGCCTTTCGCCATGGAGGAGCTGGACCGTGAGATCGTGCGGCTGCTGTCGGTCCAGGGACGGATGAGTTTCACCGACCTCGGCAAGGCGACCGGACTGTCGACGTCCGCGGTGCACCAGCGGGTCCGCCGGTTGGAGGAGCGGGGGGTCATCCGCGGCTACCGCGCCGACGTCGACCAGGACGCCTTGGAGCTGCCGCTCATCGCCTTCGTGTCCGTGACGCCGCTGGACCCGGCCGCGCCAGACGACATCCCGGAACGGCTGCGGGATATCGTCGACGTCGAGGCCTGCCATTCCGTCGCCGGCGAGGAGAGCTACATCCTCAAGGCTCGGGTGGCCTCGCCGGGCGCGCTGGAGGAGTTGCTGGCCCGAATCCGCAGCAAGGCCAACGTCTCCACCCGCACGACGGTGGTCCTGTCCACGCCGTGGGAGAACCGCCCGGCGTTCTCCTGACAGTCAGCGGCAATCAGCGCCGGTCATGCCGGGCCGAGCCCGACCGCGGCCATCGCCGCGTCCAGCCTCGGCTGGGCGTACGCGGCGGCCCGGTCCCGGCCCAGCCGCAGCATCTCCGCCACGGCGTCCGGGTCGGCCGCCAGCGCGGCATACCGGGCTTGGAGCGGAGAGAGCACGGCGACCACCGCCTCGGCCACGTCCGCCTTGAGCCGGCCGTATGCCGCGTAGCCCGCCGCGAGCTCGGCTGGCGGCCGTCCCAGGCAGGCGCCGAGGATCTCCAGCAGGTTGCTCACCCCGGGCTTGGCCGCGGGGTCGTAGCGGACCGCCGTCTGCGAGTCGGTGACTGCCCGGGCT
Source organism: Dermatophilaceae bacterium (assembly GCA_035689185.1). GTDB lineage: Bacteria > Actinomycetota > Actinomycetes > Actinomycetales > Dermatophilaceae > DASSLY01. The sequence goes on along the minus strand of DASSLY010000018.1, from coordinate 16,720 downwards.
ATCTTGCGCCGGACCAGGTCCGGCGGGTCGAGCAGCCGGATCACCCCGGCCGCGTCGTCCGGCGCCGACTTGCTCATCTTCGCCGTCGGGTCCTGCAGGTCCCGGACCCGGGCCGCCGCCGGCGCCCGGTGCAGCTCGGGGACCACGAAGGTCTGGCCGTACTCCCGGTTGAACCGCAGCGCCAGGTCGCGGGCCAGCTCCACGTGCTGGTCCTGGTCGCCGCCGACCGGCACGGTGCGGGCGCCGTACAGCAGGATGTCGGCGGCCATCAGGCACGGGTAGGTGAACAGCGAGGCGCGGGTCATCGGCCGGCCGCGGCCCTTCTCCTTGTACTGCACCATCCGGGACAGCTCACCGACGTATGCGGTGCACTCCAGCAGGTAGCCGAGCTGGGCGTGCGCGGGGACCTCGGACTGGACGAACACCGTCCCGGGTGCCAGGCCGGCGGCCAGCAGCAGCAGCGCGGTCTGCTGGCGCAGCCGGGCCAGCCGGGCCGGTTGGTGCGCGGTGGTCATGGCGTGCAGGTCGGCCACGAAGTAGAAGCCGTCCTGCGGGGGCAGCCCGGGGCGCTGTTCCTCGGCGCCGAAGCGCCGCAGCGCCCCCAGGTAGTTGCCGAGGGTCAGCATGCCCGATGGGGTGATGCCGGACACGGAAGTCGTGGAAGTCATGGTCGGGGCCTTTCCTCAACGCCCGACCCGACCGGCGCCGCCCGCACCGGGACAGCACACCCGGAGGTGACGAAGGCCGCCGAGAGGGCGGCCTGGTGGATGTGTGCGCACACACGATGGGGGACCGCCGTCAGGCGGGCCACCAGCTGCGCAGCGCGCGGGTCATGCGGCCAGGCTAGCCGCCGCTCGCGCCCCGTGTCGCCTCGTTTCACGCCGGCCGGTCCCCGGCGTCGCAGACGGCCCGCTCGATGGGCGCCGCGGTCCCGCATTGGATCGGCCGGCACGTCCACACCCAAGCCCCCCCGAGGCCGGAGAATGACCTCGCGCAGATCCAGGACGCCGAAGTCCGTCAGCACGTGATGTCGTTGGTGAGGAGGTAGCACATAGTCGCATGGGGCATGACGATTAGGCGGACTGGAATCGAGCCGACAAACTCAACCACTCCGGTGGCGTGTTGCGTCACAGATTCGACGGGAATCACTCCAACCTCGGCCTGGTCCGCGATCTCAAAGGCATCCACGTGCTCTATGCGCAGCTCGAAGCGACGGCGGACTGTTCTCCCCCGTTCGAGATCGAACAACACTCCTCGACACGTCATGGTTCCGTCGCCAAGGCGAACCGACTCCGTCTCGATTTCCGCGTCGTGCAAACGGCCATCTAAATCGCCGATGGGGATTGGTTCTGTCACAGGAATGCCTTCCAAACGGGATAACGGAATGCCCGGTGGCTCCGCTCCGACTGGCCGACCACCCACGGATCCCCGGGCAAACAGGCCCCGGCTTCCGGATTGTCGGCGCCCGCCGGTCCCGGCGGGGCTTGACGAACCGGTCCGAGGACGGCGGCAACGAGGAGTTCCCCGAGTTCTGCCCCCAACCGAGCTGTCAGCTCCGCGACCTGCACCGCCGTCGCCTCGATCCGAGCCTGCTGCTCGACCACCACGGCGAGCAGCTGCTCCCGCGACATCGACTCCCACTCGGACACACCACGATGGTGGTCCTCAGCCGGCTCGGATCAAGCCGACACACCACACCGCCCGTCACACGAGACCCACCCGTAACACAGGCACCACCTGAATGGTTACGTCCGGATGGGAGCGTGACCGACCCGGTCGACCGCGGAGCCATCACGCGGAAAGTCGGAGACCTCTCATGCGGTTCTCATGACGATGCCGAATTCAGGTATGTCCCACCGCCGGCTTCGAGAGTCCGGCTCGGGATGTGGAACCCGGACCTGATCGCGCAGGATCGCCTCGGCCAAGCTGATGAACTGACTGAACTCAAATACCAGACTATCTAGGTCATCGGCGTGCGTGTCCACGCGCCATCCCTGGGGTAGAACTAGCCAAAGGTGTACGCCGTAAGACTGCCCAAGTTCAATTCGTCGACCACTGGGCGACGAAACGTAGTAGGTGCGCACCTCTCCACCCTGCTCGCGCTGGAGGTCCCACGATCGGCCCAGCCGCTCCTCAACAAGTTCGTCGAGCACCTGAGACGGGTCAGTTGTCATGCTATTCTCCCCAGAACTTTCTGTAAGCGCCCCTACCATAATGGTTAAAGGCGCCATACCTTCGTTCGATATGTAGGTTCCACTGAGGCCCGCGCATGCCGTTCTTTTATCCAATGCTTCTTGGCCTGCCCAATCGAGAGACGAATTCGTCCCGAGGCCCCCTTGCCAAGGCGGGCATAGCGCTTCCACCGCTTGGCCGTGGTGACGACAGTTCTCGCACCGGAGACAGCTTTCCGAGGCTCCGCCTCGGACCGCCGAGGGCGGTGGTCCCGCCGGTTGGGTGACTTCCGCGGTGTGGGGGTTTCAGTGTGGTGCACGACGGCCGGGTGGCCCGTGGAGGTGTGCGATGGTGACGCGGCCGGTGACGACGTCCGTGATGGGCATGTGACCCTTGATGTCGAGTGCCTGGATCGGATCTATCTTAACGGGTACGTGCCGAACCTTCAGGTCGGCGGGCAGGTGGTGCAGATCCTGGCGAAGCGGGGGTTTCCGATTCCCTCGCCGGCGGTGGTAGGCCGGATCGGGGATCGGTTCCGCGAGGACGTGCGCAGACTCGCCGCGCTGAACCACATCCCGGTGGTGCGGTTCGTCAAGGGGGAACGCAAGATCGCGGTGATGATGCGATACCTGAGGGCGCAGGCGGGCACGGGGCGTTCGGGGGTGGCGGCGATCGGGGTGGCGCGGGAGTTCCAGCGGGTCGCGACGTGCACGACGCGTCCGGCCAGGAACGGGGGCCACCGCACTTCGGGTGGGGCCGGGCCGATCGGCGGGTCGCGTGCTTCTACTTCTCCCATTACGCTGGTCTGCAAAGCAGTAATTCATTCATGTCCTCGCAGATCCTTTGGACGCGACGATTCGGTCGGCCAAAGAAGCCGTATCCGCCCAGCATCGCTATCGCCTCTTGGTCACCATTGACGCAATCCAGAACGGGCGCCCAAACACTCGCGACGACCTTATCGGGCTCTACGCCACGATGCGTGGACGGCGGGTCCTGATTCGTAGCGTTTGGTCGCTGCGCCAGGCTACCCCTGAGCCAGGGCCCCGGCAAAGTCGTCGTTGACGGCGTGTCGCGCGGCGACACGCCGGGAGTGGTGTAGAAGCAGCGCGGACACGGCGCTGCTGGGGATCATCAAGGGTTCTTGACGTCCGATCCGACCCCTTGGAGCCTCGCCGTGTCCGCATCCGTATCTTTGCTGATCCCTGTTCCGACGCGCCAGGGTGGCCGGTTCCCGGCGATGGCCACGAGCACGTCGACGGGTCTGTTGAGCGCGTTGGGTGCTGTGTCTGACCCGCGCAAGACCCGGGGTGTGCGGCACCGGTTCGTCTCGGTCCTGGCGGTCGGGATCTGCGCGGTCCTGGCCGGCGCGAAGTCGTTCGCGGCGATCGCGGACTGGGCCCACGACCTGCCGCCGGGGGTGCGGGCGAGTCTGGGGATCGGGCGGGTCCCGCCGAGCGAGTCCACCATCCGGCGGATGCTGCAGCAGGTCGACCCCGACCATCTGGACCAGGTGATCAGCGGCTGGCTGCTGGCCCAGCACCCCGCCCCTACCGCTGCCATCCCGACAGCGCGGGTGCCGGTGAGGGTGCCAGCCCGGAAGGTGTTCGCGGTGGACGGCAAGAGCGCCCGCGGCTCCCGGTGCGGGCAGGGCCGGGCGGTGCACCTGTTCGCCGCGTTGGACCAGCACACCGGGACCGTGCTGGGCCAGGTCGCGGTAGACGCGAAAACCAACGAAATCAACGCCTTTGGGCCGTTGCTGGACCGGATCGACATTACCGGCGCCGTCATCACCGCCGATGCCCTGCACACCCAGCGTGGGCACGTCGACTACCTGACCGGTCGCGGCGCGCACTACATTCTCGTGGCCAAGGCCAACCAGCCAACCCTGTACGACCAGCTGCGGTCGATACCCTGGAAGGACATCCCCGCCGCCGACACCACCACCGGCAAAGGCCACGGCCGCCGCGAGAGCCGGACCGTGAAGCTCACCGAGGTCCGTGCCGGGATCGACTTCCCCGGCGCGAGGCTGGCGATCCAGGTCATCCGTACCCGCAACCGCCCCGGCCAAGTCCGCGCCACCAAAGAGACCGTGTACGCGATCACCAGCCTCAGTCATGACGACGCCACCGCTACCCAGCTCGCCGACGCGATCCGCGGCCACTGGTCGATAGAGGTGCTGCACTGGATCCGGGACGTGACGTTCGCGGAGGACCTGTCCCAGATCCGCACCGGAGCCGGCCCCCAGGTCATGGCCGGACTACGTAACCTCGCGGTCAGCCTCCACCGCCTCGCCGGCCAGACGAACATCGCCGCCGCCTGCCGCCGTGTCAACCGGTACCCCGAACGGGTCCTCTCACTGATCGGGTAACGGGCCCATAAACAATGCCGAGGCCCTGACCCCTGAGCGCAGCAGGAGCCTGAGCCGGTAGTTGGCGAAGTTGCGGTAGCCGTGGGCGGTTCGCCGGCCCTTTTCGATGACAAGGTTCGTCGCTTCGGTTGATCCGTTGGACGCGCCGTCGGTGTCGAATAGGCGAGCAGCTCGGGCTGCCAGGCGCGCAGGGTGCGTCCGAGTCGGGCGATCTCGGGGATCGGGCAGCTGTGCACGCTGTCGATGACGGTGCGGGCACGGGCTGCCCCGACGGCCGGGGTGGGTCCCAGGTAGTTGCCGAGGGTCAGCATGCCCGAGGGGGTGATGCCGGACACGGAAGTCATGGAAGTCATGGTCGGGGCCTTTCCTCAACGCCCGACCCGGCCGGCGCCGCCCGCACCGGGACAGCACACCCGGAGATGACGAAGGCCGCCGAGAGGGGCGGCCTGGTGGATGTGTGCGCACACACGATGGGGGACCGCCGTCAGGCGGGCCACCAGCTGCGCAGCGCGCGGGTCATGCGGCCAGGCTAGCCGCCGCTTGCGCCCAGTGTCGCCTCGTTTCACGCCGGCCGGTCCCCGCGGGCCCGGCCCCGCGGCATACCGGCAGACTGGGTCGCCATGGGCACGCTGTACCGCGGGGGGTTCGTCTACAGCCCGGCGGACCCCTTCGCCACCGCGATGCTGGTCCGCGACGGCGTGGTGGCCTGGGTCGGGTCGGACGAGGCGGCGGGGACCCACGCGGACACGGGGGACCAGGTGGTGGACCTGGACGGGGCCCTGGTCACACCGGCGTTCGTGGACGCGCATGCCCACCTGTCGCAGACCGGCCTGGCGCTGCGGGGGCTCGACGTGAGCCGCACGTCGAGCCTGGCCGAGGCGCTGGACCGGGTGGAGCGGGCCGCGCGGGCAGGTCGGGGCAGGCCGTTGTACGTGCACTCCTGGGAGGAGTCGCGCTGGCCGGAGCGACGCCCGCCGACGGCGGCCGAACTGGACCGGGCCGCCTACGGCGGCTCGGTGTACATGCCCCGCATCGACGGCCACTGCGCCGCGGCGTCGTCCGCGCTGCTCGCCGCCAGCGGGGCGCGAGGGCTGGACGGCTGGACCGACACCGGCCTGGTCACCCGGGCGGCCCACCACGCCGTGCGGGCGGCGTTCCACGCAGGAGTGCCCCCGGCGTCGCGGCGGGAGGACATCGCCACAGCCCTGGCGGCGGCGGCCGCTGCCGGGATCGGCCTGGTCCACGAGCACGCAGGCCCGCTGCTCAGCTCCCGGGAGGATCTAGCCGACGTGCTGGCCGCGGGGCAGGGGGGCCAAGGACCGCGAACCGTGGGCTATTGGGCGGAGCTGGTGTCCGACCCGGCCGAGGCGACCAGGCTGGTCGGCCAGACCGGGGCGCGCGGCCTGGCGGGTGACCTGGTCGTGGACGGGTCACTGGGCTCGCGTACCGCCAGCCTGCGCGAGCCGTATGCCGACGCGACCGGCCGCGGAAGTGCCTACCTGAATGTGGAGCAGGTCCGCAACCACGTGGTCGCCTGCACCCTCGCCGGGGTCCAGGCCGGGTTCCACGTCATCGGCGACGCCGGCGTCGACACCGCGGTCGCGGGCCTGCGGGCCGCCGCGTGGGTCGTGGGCGCCCCGGCGATCCGGGCCGCCAGGCATCGGCTGGAGCACGTCGAGATGGCCGACGCCGACGCGATCGCGACGCTGGCCGGTCTGGGCGTGGTCGCCAGCGTCCAGCCGGCCTTCGACGCCGCCTGGGGCGGCGACGCCGGCATGTATGCCGCACGGCTTGGTCCGCGCCGAGCCGCCACGATGAACCCGTTCGCCGCCATGGCCGCGGCGGGGGTGCTGCTCGCCCTCGGGTCGGACACCCCGGTGACCCCGTTCGCCCCGTGGGAGGCGGTCCGGGCCTGCGTGCGCCACCACCAGGAGGCGCAGCGCATCTCGGCCAGGTCGGCGTTCCTGGCCCACACCCGGGGCGGCTGGCGCGCGGCCGGCGTCGACGACCGAGGGGTCCTGGGTCCGGGTCAACCGGCGACGTTCGCGGTCTGGGAGGTCGGCGACCTGGTCGTCCAGGCTCCCGACGACCGGGTCCAGACCTGGAGCACCGACCCCCGGTCCGGCACTCCCGGGCTGCCGGACCTGTCCGCCGACGCCCCGGTCCCGGCGTGCCTGCGCACCGTCGTCGACGGGGTCATCGTTCACGACCTGGACGGCGCCCTGGGCTGACGGCGGCCCGCGCGTCCCGTTTGTGGCTGCGGGGCGGGCCGCCACCGCACGACCCTCGGCGTGTCGGTAAAGACACGCCGAGAGGCAGGGAAAACTTTGCTCAGCAACGGGATTCGCGCGTCCCGCTGACCTGCTACTTCCCGGAAAACCGCAGGTTACGGCAGGGTTGACAGGCTCCGACCGACGAGTAGGTTTCACCGGGTCGGTCGACGGAGAGCGTGTCCTTCCGGCGGTCACAGGTGAGAGGGCGACCCGGGATCCCGCACGGGCGGCTCGCGCGCGCAGCCGCCATGCAGACCAGATCCGCGGAGCACCCGCCAGTGACCGTTCAGCGGGCAGCAGGCGGCGGCCGGCGACGCGGCCCGCGCGCTTAGTAGACAACACGGCGAGTCCGGCACCCTGTCGGCGGAGCGGTGGTCCCAACGGCGCAGCGGGCCTCGTCGTCGGCCGGCTCCCGAGGCTGACCCTCCACGCGGCGTCCAGCCGGGTGACCTACCCTGGCGGCCATGCCAGCGTGGATGCCTCCGGCTCGGCTTGCCCTGGCCGCTGGCGCCGGCGCCTGCCTGTGGCTGTCCTTCCCCGCACCCGGCCTCTGGCCGCTGGCGATCGCGGGGGTCGCGCTGCTCGCCCTCGCGACCCGCGGGGTCCCGGCCCGGTATGGCGCGCTCCTCGGCTTCGTCTGCGGCCTGGTGTTCTTCCTGCCGCTGCTGCGATGGTCCGGTATCTACGTCGGGGCGACGCCATGGGGCGCCCTGTGCGTCCTGGAGGCGCTCTACCTGGCGCTGCTCGGCTGGGCCAGCGCACTGGTCCAGCGGGCGACGTCGCTCGCCGGGCAGGGACGGGTCCGACCGGTGGCTCTTGCCGTCCTCTGGGTCGCCACCGAGGCGCTGCGGGCGACGACTCCGTTCGGTGGGTTCCCGTGGGCCCGCCTGGCGTTCAGCCAGGCCGACGGGCCGCTGGCCAGGCTGGCGGCGCTGGCCGGGGCACCGGCGGTGACGTTCGGCGTGGCCGTGGTCGGGGGGACCCTGGCTGCGGGCGTGAGCCGTGTCTGGCGCACCTCGGTGACCACCACACCGCACCGGGATCCGCACCCGAGCCTGGCGGGCAGGCAACCGCACCGCATACCGGTCCGGGTGTCCCGGCTGGTCCGTTTCGTCCCCGGCGCCGCGCTGGCCGCCGTGCTGCTGGGACTGCCGCTGCTGGTCGACCTGCCCGTGCGGGGACGCCCGGTCCAGGTGATGGCGGTGCAGGGCAACGTGGCGCGGCCCGGGCTGGAGTTCAACCAGGAGCGCCGGGCGGTGCTGGACAACCACGCCCGGGTGACCGCAGCGGCCGCGCAGCAGGTGCGCGAGGGGTCTCGCCCGCGGCCGGACCTGGTCGTCTGGCCCGAGAACTCCGCCGACATCGACCCGCTGCGCAACCCCGACGCCGAGGCGGTCATCACCAGGGCGCGCGACGACGTGGGGGCGCCGCTGCTGCTGGGCGCAGTGCTGGAGGAGCCGCTGCCCAGACTGTCGAACGCCGCGCTGCTGTACCGGCCGGGCAGTGTCGGGGTGCAGCAACGCTACCTGAAGCAGCACCCGGTGCCGTTCGCGGAGTACATGCCCTACCGCTCGTTCTTCCGGTTGTTCAGCGACAAGGTGGACCTGCTGCGGACCGACTTCGCCCCGGGTCACGGCGCCGGGGTGTTCCGCCTCCCGGTGGCCGCCGGTGGCCGCCTCGCGGCGGGGACCGTCATCTGCTTCGAGGTCGCCTACGACGGGCTGGTCCGCGACGCGGTCCGGTCCGGCGCGAACCTGCTCGTCGTTCAGACGAACAACGCGACCTTCGGCTACTCCGACGAGTCCGTGCAGCAGCTGGCGATCAGCCGGCTGCGGGCGATCGAGCACGGCCGTGCGGTGGTCCACGTCTCCACCGTGGGCGTCAGCGCGTTGATCGGCCCCGACGGCACGGTGCTGCACCGAAGCCGGCTGTTCACCGCAGCGGCGCTCAGCGCCGCGCTGCCCATGCGCGATGAGCTGACGCCAGCCGACCGGGTGGGGCCCTGGCCGGAACGCCTGGCTGGGCTCCTGGCTGGTGTGCTGGTCCTCGCCGCGGTCCGGGGCAGGAGGCAGGACAGGCCCGCGGGTATGGTCGGAAGCCCATCACCGAGGACCGGCGCGGCGGACCGGACGAAGGACGCGGATGAGCGATCGAGCACCCCGGCCCGTGGCTGACCGTGACCGCGGCCCGGTGGAGCGCATCCTGGTCTGCGTCCCGACCTTCAACGAGCGGGAGAACCTACCCCGGATCGTTGCCCGGCTGCGCGCCGCCGTGCCGGAGGCGGAGGTGCTTGTGCTCGACGACAGCTCTCCCGACGGCACCGGGGAGGTCGCGGACCGGCTCGCCGCGGCGGACGCAGCGGTCCACGTCCTGCACCGGTCCCGCAAGGAGGGCCTCGGCGCGGCCTACCTGGCCGGGTTCGCCTGGGGCCTGGAGCGCGGGTATGACGCGCTGGTGGAGATGGACGCCGACGGGTCGCATCAGCCGGAGTCACTCCGGTCGCTGCTGGCCGAGCTGGCCGGGGCGGACGTCGTGCTGGGCTCGCGGTGGGTTCCGGGCGGGTCGGTGCTGAACTGGCCGCTGCACCGCAAGGCGCTCAGCGTCGGGGGGAACCTCTACACCCGGGTGCTCCTCGGCATCCCGGTCGGTGACGCTACGGGGGGCTACCGGGTCTACCGGTCGACCGCGCTGAAGGAGCTGGACCTGCACGACGTCGCTTCGCAGGGGTACTGCTTCCAGGTGGACCTGGCCTGGCGTGCCATCCGCAGGGGCCTCACCGTCACTGAGGTGCCCATCACCTTCGTCGAGCGGGAGATCGGTGACTCGAAGATGAGCGGGGCCATCGTGCGCGAGTCGCTGCTGCGGATCACCGACTGGGGACTGCGGCACCGGCTGGGACAGCTGCGGCGGCTGGGCAGGCAGCTCCGCCCGGCGGCGCGCAGCGACTCCGCGCGGACCCCCGGCGCCCACCGGAGGGGGACATGGCATCGCCTGTAGCCGGCCGGGGGTGGAGGGGCCGGCTGCCGTTGGCGGCGCTGCTGGCCGTGCCGGTCGTCGAGGTGGCGGTCGTCGTTGCCGTGGGGAACCGGATCGGGGCCTGGTGGACCATCCTGCTCCTGCTGGCGTGCAGCACGCTGGGCCTGCTGCTGCTGGCGCGGGAGGGGCGGCGCAGCTGGACCGCGCTGCGCCAGGCGGTCGCGACGGGGACCCTGCCCGCCCGAGACCGCGGCGACGCGATCGCGGTGCTGATCGGGGGCATCCTGCTGGTGGTGCCCGGGTTCGTCACCGCCGCCGTGGGTCTGCTCGCCGTCCTGCCGATCACCCGCCCGGTGGCCCGGCGCGCCGTCGAACGGACGCTGGCTCGGCGGCTACTGGGCCAGCGGCGTCCGGGCGAGGGAGACGTGGTGCAGGGGGAGGTGGTCTAGGCCGTCCGCTTGTCCGTGGGCAGCTGTCCGCGGGCCTGCCGCAGCAGGGTCAGCCGCTCTTCGAGCAATTCCTCCAGCTCCGGCAGGGATCGTCGCTCCAACAGCATGTCCCAGTGGGTGCGGGTGTGCTTCAGCGGCTTGTGCTGGATCTCCCCACCGCCGTCCAGCACGGCCTCCAGGCCGCAGCGGCACTCCCAAGCTGGTGGGATCTCCGCCTCGACCGAGAACGGCAGCTCGATGACGTGGCCCTGCGGGCAGACGTAGCGCACCAGCTGACGTTCGCTGAGCACCACATTCTCGTCGCTTTCCATGCTGAGCGCACTCAGGTTCGTGCCTCGCAGGGTTCGTTCTGCCATCAGGGATCTCCCAACGTCTCGTCCATGTCACCTGGGCCAACGCGACCGAGCAGGCAAATGTTCCATCCACGTGTTCGGTGTCACCGCGAGAGCCGGATGCCTCCACCCAGGCCCTGACGCCCGTTACGACGCCATAGGCCTGCGTTTGGTTGGGTGTGGTGCCGCCCCGGCGTCGTGCCGCGGCGGGCAAGGGGCCCCGTGCTGGGTGGTGCCAGGCTGTGCCGCCGGCCGCGCTGCAAGACCGCTGCACGACTGCGCTGCACGACTGCGCTGCACGGCCGCGCTACACGACGCGCGGCACGGTGTTGCCGGCCGCGACGATGCCCTCAGCCATCCGCACCCGCGCGAGCAGGACCCCGCCGACGAGGAAGAACACCACCAGAGCCGCGATCGCCTCGCGGTAGGACCCGGTGAGCTGGTGTACCAGGCCGAAGATCAACGTGCCCAGCCAGCTGGTTCCGCGCTCCATCGCCTGGTACAGGCTGAAGAACTCGGCCTCCTTGCCGCGGGGGACCAGCTGGCTGTAGAGCGACCTGGACAGGGCCTGGCTGCCGCCGAGCACGATCCCGATGAGGACCGCGAGGGCAAGGAACTGCCCGAACGCCCCGGCGGGCACGAACAGCGCCAGCGCCACCACCAGCAGCCACAGCCCCAGGCTGGCCAGCACCACCCGCCACGCGCCGAAGACCAGTGCGAGCCGGCCGAACAGCAGGGCCCCGGCGAACGCCACGAACTGAACCAGCAGCACGGTCGTCACCAGCTGGGTCTCTCCCAGGCGCAGTTCGCGTGCCCCGTACAGGCTGGCCGACCCGATCACCGTCTGGATGCCGTCGTTGTAGAACAGGTAGGCCAGCAGGAACAGCATGGTCTGCGGGAAGGCCCGCAACTCCTGGAAGGTGCTGCGGAGCTGGGCCATGCTGCCCCCGACGACGCCGGCGCCGCGCTGCACCGGCGTGGCCGTCGTGCCCCGCAGGTCGCGCAGCCCCAGCACCGGGATGAGGGTGAACCCCGCCCACCACAGTCCCGCCGACAGCAGGCTGACCCGCACCGCGTCCGGGCGGGACAGCCCGAATGTCGTGTGCAGCTGCAGCAGCCCGAGGTTCAGGACGAGCAGCAGGCCACCGCCCAGGTAGCCCAGCGCCCAGCCGCGGCTGGACACCCGGTCCCGCTCGTCCGGGCCGGCGATCCGGCACAGCAGCGAGTCGTAGATGACCAGGGATGCCCCGAGGCACAGGTTGGCCAGCACCAGCAGCAGGACACCCAGCCGCCAGTTCGTCCCCGCGACGGCGAACATCGCGGCGGCAGCCGCGGAACCGGTCCAGGCGAACCCCGCGAACAGGCTGGTCGGGCGAGGCGACCGGTCGGCGACGGCGCCCACGAAGACCAACACGAGCGCCGAGACGATCGTCGACAGCGTCAGGGTGTACGGGACCAGCGAGCCGGGGGAGACCGGGATGCCGAGCACGTCCAGCGTCGAGGTGCAGGACGCCCCGTCGGGCAGTGACGGGCAGGCGTCCGCCTCGGCGAGAGCAGTCAGGTACGGCGCGAAGAGCACCGTCGTGGTGGTGGTCACGTAGGCCGAGTTGGCCCAGTCGTACCAGTACCAGGCCCGCTGGTGCGGGGTGTCGCGACGGGCCGACGCCGCAGCGGTGACACCCTCCCGGCCGGCCATGGGCGCAGCATTCCACACGCCTCCACCGGGCCCCGGCCACGCCACGACCAGGACGCACGCGCGTCAGCCGGCGAACTCCCAGTGCCAGGGCTCCGGCTTGGACCCGACAGGCTCGGCCCACGAGGGATGGAACCAGCCGTACAGCGGGGCGTACCGCTTCATCCACAGGTACGCCGCCTCGCCGAAGCTCTGCACGCCGCCGCAGAGGTCGACGGCCAGCCCCAGCCCGTGCTGGCTGGTCCCGGGGCGGGCCGCCAGCTGGGGCCGGGCAGCGTAGACGGCCACCTGCTCGGCATACGACCGGTAGCCGTCGGTGACGCACAGGGGCCGCCCGGTGTCGCGCTCGTAGGCACGGCTGAGCGCATTGAAGTTGCGCGCCGGCTGCTCCCGCAGGTACTCGCCGGGGGCCTGGTAGAGCGGGCACAGCGCCGAGGCGGGTAGCAGGCCGTTCGGGTATGCCGCGTTGTCGGCCCGGCAGGTGCCGACGACCGGCACCGCCGCGGCGCTCAGCGCGGCGGTCAGGGCAGGGTCCCGCCCGGCCTGCGAGCGGCGGAGCGCCTCGGTCAAGGTGGACAGCTCGCTGCGCTCGGCGTCCCGCAGCCGGGCCAGGGCGCTGCGCTGCTGGTCCACCACCGGCAGCAGCACGGCCCGGGCCGCCTTGGCGTCCCTGGCGGCGGCGGCGGCCTGGACGGCCGCTGCCGCGGCATCGCGCTCGGCCGCGACCTGGCGGTTGGCCGTCGTGGTCAGTGCGGCGAACCGCAGGGCGCGCTCGTCAGCGAGGTACTGCAGCAGCCCGACCAGGTCGGCGCCCTTGGCCGGGTCGGGATTGGTCAGCACGGATGCGAACGCCGCGAGCTCCTGCAGCCGGCCGTCCCCGCTGACATAGCTGTCGCGCGCCCACCGGCCGATCTCGGCCTGCCGCCCGGCCAGGTCGGCCGCCAGTCGCCGGGACTGCGCACGTGCCGTGGCCTGGGCCGCCCGCGCCGCCTGCTGGGCCGCGTCGGCCTCGGCCAGGCGCTGCAGGAACAGGTTGGCCCGGTCGGCGAGCGCGCTCAGGTTCGCTGTGGCCGCCACGACGGCCGCGCTGGTGCTGGTCAGCTGGGCCTGCAGCTGCTGGCCGGCAGCGACCTGCCGGGCGACCTCGGCCGGCGTCAGCTCGGCCGGATCGGACGGCTGCTCGAACCCTGCGGCTGCTGCGGCTGCTGCGGCTGCGGGGGCGCTCGCGTGGGGGAGGCCGGCTGCCAGGGCAACGCCGATCGCGATCAACAGCACCAAGGGTCGGCAGCGAGCGGTCAGGGGCGTCCGCCGCCCCGTGCCGATCGCCGTCATCGCCGCCATCCCTCGCTGTCCCCGCCGAAACGAGCATAAGTTGTCAGCTACCCGTTGGTGGCGGAGTTGCGGGTTTGCCGCTGCCGTCACCGGGTAGCGCACCGATGCCGGGCCGCCAGGCCCGCAAACCAGGAAGGGAAGACCTCATGGGACTGTCAGACAAGATCCAGAATGCCGCCGAGGACGCGAAGGGCAAGATGAAGGAGGCCGCCGGCAAGGCGACCGACGACGAGCAGCTGGAGGCCGAGGGGCAGGTTGACCAGAGCTCGTCGGACCTGAAGCAGGCCGGGGAGAACGTGAAGGACGCCTTCAAGAACTGACGCCGGGCCCGGGAGCGCCGAGCGGCCGGCGGGCCGAGCGGCATACCTGCGTGTCTGCCCTGGTGGGGCCGGTGCTGAACCGGCCCCGCCCGCGTGTCCGGGGGCCTTGGGCGCGCGCGGGCCGGCCGGGTTGAGCAAAATCGGCGCATGCTGCGACTTGAGCACGAGTGGATCTGGGACAGCTGGATGGCCGATGACGGGCTGCTCTACCACCTGTTCTTCCTCAAGGCTCCCCGGGCGCTGGCGGACCCCGGGCTGCGGCACGTCGCGGCCACCGTGGGACACGCCACGTCCAGCGACCTGGTGGAGTGGACCTACCTCGGTGAGGCGTTCGGCGCGGGCACCGCCGACTGGGACGACCTGGCGGTGTGGACCGGCTCGGTGATCCGGGATGACGACGGGCTCTGGCGGATGTTCTACACGGCCGTGAACAGCCAGGGCCGCGGGGTGAAGGACCAGCGGCTCGGGGTAGCGGTGTCGGAGGACCTGCACACGTGGCGCCGGGTGGGGGAGGGGCCCGTGATCCGTCCCGACCCGCGCTGGTACAAGACGTTGGCGGAGTTCCCGGAGGCGAGCGAGACCTGGCGGGACCCGACGGTCGTCCGCGATCCCGGTGGCGACGGCTGGCACCTGTTCGTCACCGCCCGGGCGGTGGGCGCCGCACCCAACGACGACGGCGTCATCGCGCATGCCCGCAGCCACGACCTGGTGACTTGGGAGCTGGGCCCGCCCGCCTGCGAGCCGGGGCACGGTTTCGGCCAGCTCGAAGTGCTGCAGCCGCGAGTCGTCGACGGTGCCCCGGTGGTGGCCTTCACCTGCCACCCGCAGGAGATGACCCCGCAGCGCATCGCGGCGGACGGGGACTACTCGACCTGGTCGGCGCCGGGGGAGACCCTGGTGGGGCCGTGGGACATGGGGCGGGCCGAGCCGTTCCGGGCGGTGCCCCGGCTCTTCGCCGCCCCGCTGGTGCGCGACCGCGCCGGCCGGTGGGTCTTCGTCGGCTTCCTCAACCAGGAGCCGGAGGGCATCCACTCCTTCGAGATCATCGACCCGGTCCCGGTGCGGATCGGGCCCAACGGAACCCTGGTCGAAGCCTGAGAGCACCCATCTCGTCGAGGCCTGCCCCGATCCATCGCTGGCGCCAATGCGGCGCTAGGCGCTGCACAATGGCGCCATTACCAGCAGCCAGGTCAAGGACGTCCCGGAGGAGACGCACCGAGTGCTGCGTCGGCGCGCCGCCGAGGCCCGCCAGTCCCTCGAGGAGTACCTGCGGTCACGGCCGATCGAGGAAGCCGGCCGCCCCTCCGGCGAGGAGGTGCTCGCGCGGGCTGGCATGAGCGACGGCGGGTCGCTGACCTTCGCCGCGGCGGTCGAGGCGGTGCGAGACGACGGTGATCGTCGTTGACGCCGGTGTGCTCGTCGTCGCACTGGCCGATGACGGTCCGGACGGCGACGCGGCGCGTAGACGGCTCCGCTGGGAGACGCTCTGCTGGGTCGCTGCTGGGAGCTGCGGGACAATCTCTCGGTCAGCGACGCCGCATACGTCGCTCTCGCGGAGCTCCTCGACCTGCCGCTGCTGATCGGAGACCGCCGGCTGGCCCGGTCCACCGGCCCCCGCTGCGCGTTCGAGGTGCTCCGCGTGCTCGGTTGAGCCCCGAGTAGCCGCGTGCACGCTGCAAGTCCGGTCAGGCGCGGATGAAGTCCGCCAGGGCGTGCATGGCGTCCGCAAGCGCGGAGGCTGATGTTGGCGATCCCTGGTTACCCTCGAACAGGGTGATGTCGAACGCCGTTGCTGCGCAGCAGGTGGCGAAGACCGCCGGTCCCGCTGCGCCGACCCCGCCACGTCGGATCATCTCCAGGTCGGCAGCCGGGGCACCAACCGTGAAGCCCTCCCGCAACAGCCAGGCGTAGTCGACGGCGCGCGTTCCCGGTCCGATCGCCTCGATGTCGATGACGGCCGAGATCCGTCCCGCCGCGACCAGGACGTTCGAGGTGTTCATGTCGCCGTGCACCAGGTCCTCCGTCGTCGGGACGCTCGGCGGGTGACCCCGGAGGACGGCGTCGAAGTGGGCGACCAGCCGCCGCCCGGAGGGGGTGGAGGCCAGCTGGCGTCGAGGCCCGGCCGGATCGCGAGCAGCCCACTCGACGTAGGAGGACCAGGACTCGTTGCTCGGGTGACCGAGCCCGGCCTGCTGCTCGATCGTCTCGCACAGCGCTGCCAGGCCCACGGTCGCCCAGGTTCCCGGAACGCCGGTTGCCAGCTCTTGGACGACGAAGCCGACACCGCCGTTCGTCACCCCACTGATCAGCCAGGCCGGCGTTGGATAGCCGCGTCGCCGGAGCCTGGCGACGTCCGACTTGGCCTGTGGTAGGCGCCTGATCACGCCCGGGTTGCGGGTGCACTTGAACACCGCCACCTCGCCTACGTGTGAGCTCACCCGATGGGCGCCGCCCTGGCGTCCCGTCTCGAACGTCCCGTCGAGCTCGAAGTTGGTCCCGTGGTCGCGGTTCACGTCGCGGAGGACGGCGGCGGGGTCGACGTCGCTCATCGGGCTCCTCTGGGCTCCTCTGCAGCCTGCACGCGCCGACGGTGTCTTCGGCGCGGCCGCGGTCCTGCTCTTGGCAGCCGGCTGCGGCTACCGTGGCATGGCACCCGAGCCGCCGGGGCCGAACCGGCCCGCCGTGAGGTTACGTCCATGAACTCCTCTCAGGTCAATGCCGAACCGGCGGGCAGTTCGCCGCCACCCATCGTGGTGCGGTGGTTCCGACGCGACGAGGCCGTGGCCGTGTCGCGGCTCATCGGGC
>DASSLY010000017.1:0-14061 GCA_035689185.1 Dermatophilaceae bacterium | reverse complement strand
GGTCGCAGCGGCCGGTATGACGTGTGGCGCGAGCACGCCTGGGAGCTGGCCTTCCTCATCGACCAGGTATCAGCCTGGGAGCTGGTGTCCTCCTGAGGGCGTGCGCCATGGCCTGCTTGCCACGCTGGCAATGACCGCGTTGGCCGGGTTGGACCTGCTGGGAGCGATGCTGGCCAGGCGGTGGGCGGTGAGCGGGAACGCGGTCTTCCTGCTGCTCGGCGCGCTGACCTTCGTCGTGATGTTCCTCGTCTACGCCAAGAGCCTCAGCTACGCCGAACTCGTCCCGGTCACTTTCGGCTGGGTGGTCCTGCTCCAGGCGGGCCTGCTGGTGATGGCCGTGGTAGAGCGGCCGGGGTCGGTTCCGCCGGGACACTGGGCGGCGGCCGCGGGGATGGTCGGCCTGGAGGCGTACCTGCTGCTGTCCCCGACCGTCGCCTGACCGCGCCTGACCGCGCCTGACCGCGCCTGACCGTGGCCTAGCCGGTCACGTCGTCGACCTGGCCCAGGTCCCCCGGGTCGGTGTTGGCGCCGCAGATCACGACACCGACCCGTTCCTCCGGTGCCGGGCGGTAGGCGCCGGACAGCAGCGCCGCGGCGGCGGTGGCGCCGGCGGGCTCGGCGACCAGCCGCAGCCGTTGCCACAGCGCGCGCCGGGCGGCCAGGATGGCCGCCTCGCTGACGAGCACGCTTGCCACGTCGTGCCGGGTGAGCAGCTGGAACGGCAGCTCCCCGAGGCGCCGGGCGCCGAGAGAGTCGGCCGCGACGCCGCTGACCGGCACGTCCACCGGCGCTCCTCCGGCCAGCGCCGCATGCCAGGTGGGGATCAGTTCCGGCTCCACCCCGACCACCCGGGCCCGCCCGGCCAGGGCCGTCGCGATCCCCGCGGCCAGGCCGCCGCCACCCACCGCCACCAGCACCGTGTCGAGATCCGGCAGCTCGGCCCCGACCGTGCCCTGGCCGGACACCACGTCGGGGTGGTCGTAGGCGTGCACCAGCAGCGCCGTGGTGGCCACAGCGCGGGCTTGCGCGGCGGCATACGCGTCCGCGTAGAAGGCGCCGCCGACGGTGACCCGGGCGGCATAGGCCCGGATCGCGCGGACCTTCACCGGCGACGCCGACTCGGGCACGAAGATCTCCACCGGTATGCCAGGGCGTGGGCCGCGTGCGCCACGCCCAGCCCGTGGTTCCCCCCGGACGCGGCGACGACCCCGGCCGGGCCGAGCTCCCCCCGGCCACCCGCCGCCAGCAGCCTGTTGAAGGCGCCGCGGACCTTGAACGACCCGGTGTGCTGCACCTGCTCCAGCTTGAGCACGACCGGCGCGTCGACACCGAGCGCCGCCCCCTCCACGGTCATCACCGGGGTGCGCCGGACCCGGCTGCCCAGCCGAGCCGCGGCGCCCGCGATGTCCACGAGGTCCTCGACGTCCCCGACCTCCATGGGCGCACCCTAGCCCGCGCTGCCGCCACCTAGACTGAGGTGCGTGATTCGCCGGATCGACCTGCGGGGCGCCCCGCTGGACCCGAGCAGCCTGCGCGACGTCCTGCCGCGAGCCGAGCTCGACGTCGAGGGTGCGCTGGCCGCCGTGCGGCCCATCTGCGAGGACGTCCGCCGCCGGGGGGCCACCGCGGTGGCGGAGCTGTCCGAGCGGCTCGACGGGGTGCGCCCGGCCAGCCTGCGGGTGCCCACGCAGCTCCTGGCGGTGGCCCTGGAGCGGCTGGATCCCGACGTCCGGGCCGCGCTGGAGGAGTCCGCCCGCCGGGTCCGGCTCGTCGCGCAGACGCAGCGGAGGCAGCACCGGACCACCGAGGTCGTCCCGGGCGGCACCGTCACCGAGCGATGGGTCCCGGTGCGCCGCGTGGGTCTTTACGTGCCCGGCGGGGTCGCGGTGCTGGCCAGCAGCGTGGTGATGAACGTCGTCCCGGCCCAGGTCGCCGGGGTGGCGTCGCTGGCCGTCGCCTCGCCGCCGCAAAGGGACAACAGCGGCACCGACTTCCAGGGCTACCCCGACCCGACCGTGCTCGCCGCGTGCGCGCTGCTCGGCGTGGACGAGGTGTACGCGGTCGGCGGGGCGCAGGCCATCGCCATGTTCGCCTTCGGCGCCCGGGACCGGGCCGGGCAGCAGCTGTGCCCCCCCGTCGACCTGGTCACCGGTCCCGGCAACATCTACGTGGTCGCGGCCAAACGGCTGCTCAAGGGCCGCATCGGGATCGACTCCGAGGCCGGCCCGACCGAGGTCGCCGTCCTGGCCGATGCCACCGCCGACCCGGAGCACGTGGCCGCCGACCTGGTCAGCCAGGCCGAGCACGACACCATGGCCGCCGCCGTGCTGGTCACCGACAGCGCTGACCTCGCCGACCGCGTCGTCGACGCCCTGCAGGCCCGGGTCGCCGCGACCAAGCACCACGAGCGGGTGCGTACCGCCATCCAGGCACGCCAGTCCGGTGTGGTCCTGGTCGACGACCTGGACGCCGGTCTGGCCGTGGTCAACGCCTACGCCGCGGAGCACCTGGAGATCCAGACCGTCGACGCCGCCGCCGTCGCGGCCCGGGTCACCGCCGCCGGCGCCGTCTTCGTGGGCCCGTTCGCGCCGGTGAGCCTGGGCGACTACCTGGCCGGGTCCAACCACGTGCTGCCCACCGGCGGCTGCGCCTGCCACAGCGGCGGGCTGGCCGTGCAGTCCTTCCTGCGCAACATCCACGTCGTCGACTACAGCCGGGAGGCGCTCGCCGAGGCTGCCGGGCACGTGGTCGCGCTCGCGAACGCCGAGGACCTGCCGGCGCACGGCGAGGCCGTCACCGCCCGACTCGCCCCCCGCTGACCCCTGGAAGACTGACGATGACCGAGATCGACTCGCTGCTGCGCGCTGACCTGCGCGGCCGCATCCCCTACGGCGCCCCCCAGCTGGACGTGCCGGTGGCGCTGAACACCAACGAGAGCTCCTACCCAGTGCCGCCCGAGGTCGCCGACGCCATGGTCGCCGCGGTCGCCGGCGTTGCCGCGAGTCTGAACAGGTACCCGGACCGGGAGCTCACCGAACTGCGGGCCGACCTCGCGGCATACCTGACCCGCACCAGCGGCGTGCCGGTCATCGCCGACCAGGTGTGGGCGGCCAACGGCTCCAACGAGGTGCTGCAGCACCTGGTCCAGGCCTTCGGCGGACCCGGCCGTACGGCGCTCGGGTTCACCCCCTCCTATTCCATGCACCCGCTCATCTGTCGCGGGGCCGGCACGGCCTGGCTCGACGGCGTGCGCGGGCAGCGGTTCGACCTGACCGCCGAGTCCGCCGCCCGTCAGGTACGCGAGCACCGGCCGCACCTGGTGTTCCTGTGCTCGCCGAACAACCCCACCGGCACCGCCCTGGGGCTCGACGTGGTGGAGGCGGTCTATGACGCTGCCGAGCGCGCCGTGGTCGTGGTCGACGAGGCGTACGCCGAGTTCGCCCGGCCGGGGACGCCGAGCGCGCTGACCCTGCTGGCCGGCCGGCCGCGGCTGGCGGTCACCCGGACGATGAGCAAGGCGTTTGCCCTCGCCGGTGGGAGGGTCGGCTACCTCGCGGCCGACCCGGCGCTCGCCGCGGCGTTGCGGCTGGTGCGGCTGCCCTACCACCTGTCCGCGCCGACGCAGGCGATCGCCCGGGCAGCGCTCGCCCACGCCGACACGATGCTGGCCACGGTGGAGGCGACCAAGGCCCAGCGGGACCGGATCGTGTCCGGGCTTGCCGCGCTGGGCCTGGACCCGGTGCCCAGCGACGCCAACTTCGTGCTGTTCGGCGGCCTTGCCGACGAGGCCGAGACCTGGCGGGCGCTGCTGGACCGTGGCGTGCTGGTCCGCGACGTGGGGCTGGCGCACTATCTTCGGGTGACGGCCGGGACCCCGGCCGAGACGGACGCGTTCCTCGCCGCGGTGCGCGACGTCATACCGGCGCCTTCCCCCAGCCCGCAGGAGCAGCCAGCATGACCGCCCGCACCGCCCAGCTGACGCGGTCGACCTCGGAGAGCACTGTCGAACTGGAGCTGGACCTCGACGGCACCGGCGTCGGCCAGGTGAGCACGGGGGTCCGGTTCTACGACCACATGCTCACCAGCCTGGCCCGGCACAGCCTGATCGACCTGCGGGTCGAGGCCACCGGTGACATCGACGTCGACGTGCACCACACGGTGGAGGACGTCGCGATCGTGCTGGGCGAGGCGGTGCGGCAGGCACTCGGCGACAAGTCGGGCATCGCCCGGTTCGGCGACGCGACCGTGCCGCTGGATGAGGCACTGGTGCTCGCGGTCGTCGACGTCGCGGGCCGGCCCTACTGCGTGCACGAGGGGGAGCCGCCCGGGCAGGAGCACGTGCTCATCGGCGGCCACTTCACCGGGTCGCTGACGCGGCATGTCCTGCAGACCTTCGCCCACCACGCCGGCATCGCCCTGCACGTCCGGGTGCTGGCCGGCCGGGACCCCCACCACGTGGTCGAGGCACAGTTCAAGGCGGTGGCCCGCGCGTTGCGGGCCGCGGTCGCGCTCGACCCGAGGGTCGTCGGCGTTCCCAGCGCGAAGGGCAGCCTCTAGGCGTGGCCCTGCCCTGGGGGCCGGGAGCCCGCCCACGGACCGCCGGCAGCGGGCACGGCGTGCTGCTCCTTCGCGGGAGCGTGGCGGCCGCCGCGTCCTGGGCGGGCCGGGGCGTGGTGCCGGTCCATGTCGGCCGGCTCGGCGACTGGACCGTCGTGATGCCCGCGGGCGGGTCGCAGGCGGCCCCGCCGTACGACGACCCGCTGCGGCTGCTCGCCGCGCGGCCGGTTCCGGGCCGGCTGCGTGCCGCGCTGGGCCTCTACGCGGTCGACGGCAAGGCGGTCGTCGTGGCGGTCCCCAGCGGCTGGCGGGCGATCCAGCGGTATGCCGTGTGGGTCCCCGGCAGCGGGGTAGCCACCTCGGCGGAGCTGCGGCTTGCCCGGCCCCGGGACCTGCTGCGCTGCGCCGGGGTGAAGGACCGGACCCGGGCGGGCGCGCTGCGGGACATCCTGCGGGACGGGCTGTCCGACGCCACCACGGTCCTGCAGCGGCTCGCGGCGGCGCTGGACCTTCCGGCCGGACCGTTGCTGGACCACACCACCAGCCCGGCCGCGCTGGGGGAACACCGGATCGTCGAGCCGTCGGTGAAGTCAGTGCGGCGCTTCGACGACACCATCGCCCAGGACGCCCGGCAGCGGGCAGAGCTGGAGGGTCGCTGACATGGCACCGTCGGTGGTGGTGCTCGACTACGGCAGCGGGAACGTGCACTCCGCCGTGCGCATGCTCGAGCGAGTCGGCGCGGCGGTGCGGCTCACCGCGGATCCGCGGGCCGTGGCCGCGGCGGACGGTCTGTTCGTCCCGGGGGTCGGCAACTTCCACGCCTGCATGCGCGGGCTGACCGGCGTGGGCGGTCCCCGACTGATTGAGCAGCGGCTGGCCGGGGGGCGGCCGGTGCTCGCCATCTGCGTCGGGATGCAGGTGATGTTCGACGGGTCCACCGAGCCCAACCTGGCCGGCCGGGTCGACGGCCTTGGGGAGTGGCCGGGTCTGGTCGAGCGGCTGGACGCCGATGTCGTGCCGCACATGGGTTGGAGCCGGGTGGAGGCCCCGGCCGGGTCGGCGATGTTCGCCGGTGTGGGGGGGGAGCGGTTCTACTTCGTCCACTCCTACGCCGCGCGCGACTGGACGCTGCACCCGCAGGGGCCGATGGCGGTCGTGACCCCGAAGGTGACCTGGGCCACGCATGGGCACCGGTTCGTCGCCGCGGTGGAGAACGGTCCGCTGTGGGCGTCCCAGTTCCATCCGGAGAAGTCCGGTGCGGCGGGCGCCCGGGTGCTGGGCAACTGGGTCGCGGCGCTGTGACGGCGACCCCGCCGCGGCTGGAGCTGCTGCCCGCCGTCGACGTCGCCGACGGCCAGGCGGTCCAACTGGTGCAGGGTGTCGCGGGCACCGGAGGGCGGTACGGCGACCCGGTCCAGGCCGCGCTGGCCTGGCAGCAGCAGGGCGCGCAGTGGCTGCACCTGGTCGACCTCGACGCGGCGTTCGGGCGCGGCTCCAACCGTGAGCTGCTCGCCGAGATCGTGGGCCGGCTGGACATCCGCGTGGAGATGTCGGGCGGCATCCGCGACCAGGAGTCGCTCACCGCCGCGCTGGCCACCGGCTGCCGGCGGGTCAACCTGGGCACCGCGGCGCTGGAGGACCCGGCCTGGACGGTGGCGGCGATCGCGCAGTTCGGCGACCGGATCGCGGTCGGGCTGGACGTGCGCGGGACGACGCTCGCCGCCCGGGGGTGGACGCGGGAGGGGGGCGACCTGTGGCAGACCCTGGCCCGGCTGGACCGGGAGGGCTGCGCGCGGTACGTGGTCACCGACGTCACCAAGGACGGCATGCTCGCCGGGCCGAACCTGGCGTTGCTCACCGACGTCTGCGCCCGCACGGACCGGCCGGTCGTCGCCTCGGGCGGGGTGTCGACGCTGGCCGACATCGACGCGCTGCGCAAGCTGGTGCCGCTCGGCGTCGAAGGGGCCATCGTCGGGTCCGCGCTCTACCGCGGGGCGTTCACGCTGGCCGAGGCGCTGGACCTGGCCGGGCGGCCGTGACCTCGGCATCGCCCGCCCGGCGGTTGCTGTCCGGCGGGGGGCCCTGGGAGGAGCGGTACGGGTACTCCCGGGCTGTCCGGACCGGTGACCGGATCCTCGTCTCCGGCTGCACCTCCGTCGTCGACGGGGTCGTCACCTGCCCCGGCGACGCGGCCGGCCAGATGCGGGTGGCGCTGGACACCGCGGTGATGGCGCTGCGGGCCCTCGGGAGCGGTCTCGGCGACGCGGTGCAAACCAGGATGTATGTCGTGGACCGCGCGGACACGGACGCGGTGGGCCGGGTCCACGGTGAACGGTTCGCCCAGGTCCGGCCGGCGGCCACGATGGTGCTGGTGGCCGGGCTGCTCGACCCGCTCATGCTGGTCGAGGTCGAGCTGGAGGCCAGGGTCGGCACCGCCCGGCGGGCGGGGGGAGCCGAGTGAGCGACAGTGCGGGGCAGCCCTGGGCGGGCCGGGGCCTGCCCGACAGCGGGTTCGCCGGCGACCTCGGCGCCGCGGACCCGGCCCTGGCGCGGCAGCTCGCCGGCGAGGACGACCGGGCGCTGATGCGAGCCCTGGCGGACGCCAGAGTGCTGGTGCCGGTCGTCGCCGAGCCGGCGGAGGTGGACGACGGCGGTGGGCTGGCGGTGGAGAAGTCCACCGAGATGGCGGTCATCACGCTGACCGCGCCGGACGGGCGGCGGGGAATGCCGGTGTTCTCCTCGCTCTCGGCCCTTGCCAGCTGGAACGCGGATGCGCGCCCGGTCCCGGTCACCAGCGCCCACGCCGCCCAAGCCGTCATCGCCGAGGGCTGCGACGTGCTGCTGCTCGACCTGGGCAGCCCGCACGCCCACGTGCTGCGCACCAGCATGGTGTGGGCCCTCGCCCAACGCCGGGAGTGGCTCCCGGCGCACGAGGACCCGTTCGTCGCGGAGGCCGTGGGCCGGGCGGCGGCGGCCGAGCCGGAGGTGGTGTCGGCCGCATGCGGTCCCGGGCCGCTTGACGCTCCGGCCACGCTCACGGTCACGCTTCGGGTCGTGCCCGGACTGCACGGCGAGGCGGTGCGGGAGCTGGCGACCCGGGTCGCCGAGCGGCTGGCCACCGACGGGGAGACCCGGGCCCGGGTGGACGGCCTGTCGTTCCGGCTGGAACGGGCCTGACCCTGGCCTAACCTAACCGAGCAGCGGCAGCGAGAGGGGCCCGAGCGCCCGGCTTTCGGCCGCCGTCACCGGCGTGCGGCCGCAGCCCTTGAGCAGGTACTCGACATCGTCCCATCCGGTCAGGGCGCGGACATCCACGCCGGCCAGCGCGTCCAACGTCGCGACCGACACGGCGATCGCGGTCGGGTCCGGTTCGACCGCCACGCTGCGTTGCAGGTCCAGCGTGTGCACGCAGGCCTCCAGCGCCAAGGTCGCGACGAAGTCGGTGACGCGCAGGACGTGTCCCTGCGTCTGCACCGCGCCCTCGGGTCGCGACAGCGCCGCGGCCCGGGCCGCCGCTGCGGCGACGTCCGCCCAGTGCGCTCGTAGCCCCCGGCTCGGGCGCTCGTAGGCGCTGCTCATCGCCCTGCACCACCGCACCGCCGCGAACCCGTCCGGCCTGACCGGAGCACGCGCGTCGAAGTCGGACCAGTAGCTGGCGAAGTCGCGGTCAGGCAGTGCGTCCGTCGGGCTGGCGAAGGCGACCAGCGCCCGCTCCGCGTCCAGCCGAACGTGTACCACCAGGTCACCGACGGCGAAGCCGCGGGCCCGCGTGGGCTCGTAGTAGGCCAGGTCGTCCAGCGAGCCCAGCGCAGCGGTCACGCGCCGGTAGCTCGCCCCCAGCGCCGCCGCCAGTTCCCGGTGGTCCAGCTCCAGTCCGCCCACAGCGTCATGCTGCCACCGCGGGACGTCGAGAGCGGGGCCGCGTGGGCGGGGTCTTCTGGTGCCGTGCGAGGCATCCCCACCGGTGGGGGTCCGCAGGCCGGTCGTCGGGAAAATGGCGTGCGCTCGCGCTGCCCCCGGGCCTACCGTCTGCGCATGCCGACGATGCTGATGGTTCGCCGTGCCCGGGGAACGCGGTGGGGGCCGCCGCTGGGGCTGGCATCCGCTTCACCCGGAATGGGCGGCCCGCGTCGTCGCCCAGTCACCGGTGCAGCCGGGGGACCTTGTCCTGGACCTGGGAGCGGGTACCGGCGCGCTGACGGCGCCGCTGCTGGCCGCCGGTGCCCGGGTGCTCGCGGTCGAGCTCCATCCCGGGCGCGCTGACACGCTCGCCGCGCGGTGCGCCTGTCCCCGGCTCCGCGTCGTTCGTGCCGACCTTGACCGGTTCCGCCTGCCACACCAGCCCTATCGGGTTGTGGCGAGCCCGCCGTTTGCGCTGACCTCGATGCTCGTGCGGCGCCTGCTCGCCAGCCCCGAGCTGCGCTCCGCGGACCTGGTGGTGCAGGGCTCGGCGGCTCGACGGCTGGCGCGTCAGGGCGCCGGCCGATCCCACCAGCTAAGGGTGGGCCAGCCACTGCCTCGGCGCGCGTTCAACCCGCCCCCGGCGGTGGATTCGGTCATCCTGCACATCCGCCTCCGGTGAGGGGCGGACCCGCCGGGGCGGGGCTGCGCCGCGTGCCGTCGCTCGCCGCTTGCTGCCCGGTTCGGACGCACTGCCGGCGCCAGCGCCCGTCGAGCCGTCGCGTTCGGCTCCGTTCCGTTCCGTCACAGGCAGCAAGCGGGCAAGGGGTGCCCGAGGGCCTACTTCCCGGCGTTGGTGTGGGACTCCACGATCGGGTCGGCGGCCTCGGCGCGGGCGTCGCCGGGCAGGCCACCGGGGTTGTCGCCGCCGTTGCCGGAGCGGACCAGCTCCTCGATCTGCTTCCCGGTGTCGCTGTCGACGTTCTTCCAGTACTCGAAGGCCCGCTCCAGGACCTCGCCGTGCACCCCGCCGAGCAGGTGCCCGGCGACGGTCTTGACGAACTCGGCCCGCTGCTCGTCGGTCCACACCTCGCGCACGAGCGTTCCGGGCTGGCCGAAGTCGTCGTCTTCGGCGTGCAGCTCGTATGCCGTGCGGACCATCTCCCCGTCGGCGGCCCAGCCGTCCTCGACGGTGCCGGTCACGTCGGCGAAGCCGCGCCCCTGGGTGTTCGGCGCGTGAACCGCGCCGTCGCCGCTGTGGAAGTAGGCCATCGGCCCGTCGAACGTGTACGTGTTCACCTCCACCCGCGGTTGGTTCACCGGCAGCTGCAGGTAGTTCGGCCCGATACGGTACCGGTGGGTGTCGGCGTAGGCGAAGGCGCGCCCGAGCAGCATCTTGTCCGGTGAGAACCCGATGCCCGGGACCAGCGCCGAGGGCTCGAACGCGGCCTGCTCGATCTGGGCGAAGAAGTTGTCCGGGTTCTTGTTCAGCGTCATGGTGCCGACCTTGATCAGCGGGTAGTCGCTGTGCGGCCACACCTTGGTCAGGTCGAACGGGTTGAACCGGTAGCCGGGAGCGTCCTCGTACGGCATCACCTGCACCGACAGGGTCCAGCTGGGAAACTCCCCGCGCTCGATCGCGTCCCGCAGGTCACGGCGGTGGAAGTCGGCGTCCTCCCCGGCGATCCGGGTCGCGTGCTCGCCGGTCAGCCCCTGCACGCCCTGGTCGGAGTGGAAGTGGTACTTGACCCAATGCCTTTCCCCCGCGGCGTTGATCCACATGTAGGTGTGCGAGCCGTATCCGTTCATGTGCCGCCACGTCCGCGGGATGCCGCGGTCCCCCATCAGGTAGGTGACCTGGTGCGCCGACTCGGGGTTCAACGTCCAGAAGTCCCACTGCATGTGGTTGTCCCGCAGCCCCGACCCGCCGCGTCGCTTCTGGCTGCGGATGAAGTGCGGGAACTTCATCGTGTCCCTGATGAAGAACACCGGGGTGTTGTTGCCGACCAGGTCGTAGTTGCCCTCGGTCGTGTAGAACTTCAGCGCGAAGCCGCGCGGGTCGCGCCAGGTGTCCGGGCTGCCCTGTTCCCCGGCGACGGTGGAGAACCGGGCCAGCATGTCGGTCTTCGCCCCCGGCTGGAAGGGCGCGGCCTTGGTGTATGCCGTGACGTCCTCGGTGGTCTCGAACACGCCGAACGCCCCGCTGCCCTTCGCGTGGACGTTGCGCTCGGGCACGCGCTCGCGGTTGAAGTGCGCCATCTGGTTCAGGAAGTGCGCGTCGTGCAGCAGGATCGGCCCGTTCGGGCCGAGGGTCAGCGAGTTGCGGTCGCTGACGGCCGGAGCGCCGGTGTCGGTGGTTGACCCCTGCGGGGCCTGTCGGGTGTCGTCGTGCATGGTCATGCGCCTTCTCCTTGTCGTCAACCCTGTCGTAAACGCTCGTGCTGCTGGCAGTTCGGGCAGATCCCCCAGAAGGTCACCTCGGCCTCGTCCAGCAGGTAGCCCGCGGCGGCGCTCGGCTCCAGGCAAGGGGCCGCGCCGATCACGCAGTCCACGTCCGCGACCGAGCCGCACGAGCGGCATACCACGTGGTGGTGGTTGTCGCCGGCGCGCGTCTCGAACCGGGCGGGGGAGCCTGCCGGCTCGATCCGGCGCAGCAACCCCGCCTCGGTGAGCGCCCGGAGGACGTCGTACACAGCTTGCGTCGAGACCGACCCGAGCCGGGTGCGCACCGCGGTGACGATGGTGTCGACGTCGGCGTGCTGCTGCGCGTCGACCGCGTCCAGCACTGCCACCCGCTGCCCGGTCACGCGCAGCCCGGCGCGGCGCAGGTGCTGGGTGGCCGTCGTGTCCATCATCACCACCCCACCACCTGATCTGGAACGAGTCAAGATCAGCGGGAAAGTCCGTGGTGGCTTGTCGCGCGGTGTGCGAGCCTGCTGGGATGTCCCTCGGTATGCCGCTGGCGCGCTACCAGCGTGTCCTCGCCGTTCGCGCGGCGCGGGACGTGCTGCTGCTGGGCATGCTGGTTCGCATCCCGATGTTCGCCGGGATGGTGCTGCTCACCGTCCACGTCGTGCAGACGCTGGGCCGCAGCTACACCGAGGCCGGCCTGGTGACGACGGTGGCCACGGTCTGCGTCGCGGTCTCCGGGCCGTGGCGCGGCCGGTTGCTGGACCGGCTCGGGCTGCGCCGGGTCGTGCTTCCCTCGGTGCTCGTCGTCGCCGCCTGCTGGTCGGTCGCGCCGTTCGCCGGGTATGCCGTGCTGGTGGTCCTGGCAGGGGTGTCCGGGCTCTTCGTGGTCCCCACGTTCTCGATCGTGCGCGCCGCCGTGATCACCGCGGTCGGCGACGAGCTTCGCCGCACGGCCCTGTCGCTGGACTCGGTCCTCGTCGAGGTCGCCTTCATCGCGGGGCCGGTCCTGGGGATCTGGGCCGCCACCAAATGGTCCACCTCGTGGGTGCTGTTCGGCATCGAGATGTCCGCCGCGCTGGCCGGCCTGGGGCTCTGGCTGCTCAACCCCCCGATCCGCGCCGACGCAGCCGACGCCGACGGCGACAGGCAGCCGGGCACGGCAGGGCGGAGCTGGTTTGCCCCGGCGGTGCTCGCGGTCCTGGTCGCCGCGGGAGCCGGCACGCTGGTCCTGTCCGGCAGCGATATCGCCATCGTGGCGGCGATGCGCGACTACGGCAGCTACGACCACATCGGCCTGGTGCTGGCGGTGTGGGGCCTGGGCTCGGTGGTGGGCGGCCTGGTCTACGGCTCGCTGCACCGGCCGGTGTCCGCGTTCCTCCTGCTGGCCGGGCTGGCCGTCACGACAGTGCCGTTGGCGCTTGCCGCGGGCCCCTGGGCGCTGGGCGCGCTCGCGTTTGTCACCGGGCTGCTGTGTGCGCCGACCATCACCGCGACGGTGGACCAGCTGTCGGCGCTGGTGCCGGGCACGGCCCGCTCGGAGGCGATGGGGTGGCACGGCTCGTTCATGACCACCGGCTCGGCGCTCGGCGCGCCGGCTGCCGGCGCCGCGATCGACCGGTGGGGTTTTGGCGGCGGGTTCGTCCTGGCCGGCGTGCTGGGGCTGGCGCTCGCTGTCGGCTGCTGGTCGCTCGCGCGCCGGGGGCCGGTCCCGGCGCACCCGCCGGTGCCGGTGCCGGTGCCGGCTACGGTGCCGCTGGGCCAGCGGGTGGCGGAGGATGTCCGGCCCTGAGTCGGTCGGCCGCCAGGCGGCCCACCTCACCTGCGGTTCCGGACGAGGCCGTCCGCCCTGGTAGCATGATTCCCGACCGGCTGTGCCCCGCCCGCCTTGCGCAACAGGGTCGGCGCGAGCAGCACGCAAAGCGAAGCCGCAGCACCGCTTCCACCCGCGCCGACCGTGAGGCCGCCGGGTCCAACGGGTCCGCTCGGTCGTCGTCACCTGGTGCCGACGGCCGGCAGGGTTTGTCGCACGCGCGATCCGCGCGGCAGACCGGGCTTGGGAGGGGTGCCCGGCACCAGCACTTGCGTACGGCGGCGCGAAGCCTTCCCGCCGCCGGCGGTCAGTCCGGATCCCCACGCAAGGAGCAGGAAACATCAGCGAGCCTCGTATCAACGACCGCATCCGGGTCCCGGAAGTGCGGCTGGTTGGCCCCAACGGAGAGCAGGTCGGCATCGTGCGCGTCGAAGACGCGCTGCGTCTGGCCGCGGAAGCCGACCTCGACCTGGTCGAGGTGGCCCCGATGGCCAAGCCCCCCGTCGCCAAGCTCATGGACTTCGGCAAGTTCAAGTACGAAGCCGCCCTCAAGGCACGTGAAGCGCGCAAGAACCAGGTCAACACGGTCATCAAGGAGATCAAGCTCCGGCCCAAGATCGACCCACATGACTACGGCACCAAGCGCGGCCACGTCGAGCGGTTCCTCAAGGCCGGCGACAAGGTCAAGGTGACCATCATGTTCCGGGGGCGTGAGCAGTCCCGCCCCGAACTGGGCCTGCGCCTGCTGCAGCGGCTGGCCGAGGACGTCGTCGAGCTTGGCTTCGTCGAGTCCTCGCCCAAGTTGGACGGCCGCAACATGATCATGGTCCTCGGGCCGACGAGGAAGAAGGCCGACGCCCGCGCCGAGCAGCGTCGACGGCGTGACGAGCAGCTCGCGCCGGACTCGCAGGTGGACCAGCTGGTCCCGGCGCCCCTGCAGGATCCAGCCGCGATACTCCAGCCCGCTCTGGTCGGCGCGGCTGCGCCGCCGCCGCCGGCCGGATCCGAGGACCCTTCTGCCGCAGCTGCCGCGAGCCCACCGGCCAGCCCCGCCCCGGGCGCCGACGCGACCCCCGCCCGGGCACCTGCCCGGCCCGCCCCCGAGGTCCCCGCCCCGGCGGCCGCCGCTCCGGCCCCCCGTCCTGCGCCGGCCTCGCGTCCCGCCCCCCCGGCTTCGCGTCCCGTTCCGGCTTCGCGTCCCGCCCCGCCGGCTTCGCGTCCCGCTCCGGCTGCGCGTTCCGTTTCGGCTTCCCGTCCGGCGCCGGCTTCGCGTCCCGCCCCGCCGGCGACCGAACCGGCTGGCACCAGCGACGCGCCGCGCCCCGCACCGGTGCCGCGCCCAGCGCCGTCCCCCCCCGCAGCCGGCCAGACGGAGGCACCCG
>DASSLY010000016.1:0-52060 GCA_035689185.1 Dermatophilaceae bacterium | reverse complement strand
GGAGGAGTTCAGCGGGCCCGGGGCCCGTCGTCGCAGGCGTCCATGAGCATCGCCACGGCCTGGGCGACCCGCGGCGGCGCGAGCGTCCGGCCGCCGAACTCGGTGACGTAGAACGTGTCCAGCGTCTGCCCGGCATACGTGGCGATGTGGGCGCTGCGGACCGACAGGCCGGCCCGGGCAAAGGTGACCCCGATGTCGTGCAGCAGCCCGGGCCGGTCCTTGGCGCGGATCTCGATGACGGTCGCGTCGTCGGAGCCCCGGGGCACCACCATCGCGCGCGTCAGGCCGGGCATCGACGAGCCGCGGCCGACGGCGGAGTACCGGCGCTCCAGGGCGCGCAGCGGGGTCCGGTCGCCCTCGGCCAACCGCCGCAGGCCCCGCACGAGCAGCTCCGGGTCGGGCGCGTCGCCGCCGGGGATGTCGACGACCCACGTGTTCGCGGCGACCCCCTCCTGGGTGCGGACCCGGGCCGAGCGCACCACGATCCCGTTGGCCGCCATCAGCCCCGCCGTGTCGGCGAACAGCCCGAGCCGGTCCCGGTCGAACACCTCGATCTGGTGCGCTCCGCCCTCGGCCCGGACCAGCACGTGCGGCTGGCCGCTGGCGACCAGGCCGACGATCTCAGCGGTGAGCAGGTCCGGTTGCACCACCTCGGCGTGGTCGGCCGGCCCGGCGCTGTCGCCCAGCCGGACCCGGGCTCCCTCGGTGAGCTGCTCCAGCAGCTGGGCCCGCCACTCGGTCCAGGCCGCCGGGCCGGCGGCGCACGCGTCGGCCTCGGTGAGGGCGCGCAGCAGCTCCAGCACGTCCCGGCGGCCCTCGACCGCCTCCGCGACCGCAGTGACCGTGGCCGGGTCGTCCGGGTCGCGACGGGTCGCCAGGTCAATCAGGGTGAGGTGCTCGTGCGTGAGCAGGCGGACCAAGTCCACCTCGGCCGGCTCCAGGCCGAGCCGGGTCGCCACGGTCGCCGCGACCGGGGCTCCGACGACCGCGTGGTCGTGGGCAGCGGCCACCTTGCCGATGTCGTGCAGCAGCGCCGCCAGCAACAGCAGGTCGGGGCGCTCCACCTGGCGCAGCAGCCCGGTCGCCTGGACGACGGTCTCGACCAGGTGACGGTCCACCGTGTGCCGGTGCACCGGGCTGCGCTGCGGGCGGCTGCGCACTGCGGCCCACTCCGGGATCCACCGCTGGATCACCCCGGCGAGGTCCAGGCCCTCCCACACGGGGATCAGGCCGGGCCCGGAGGCCAGCAGGTCGACGAACAGGTCCCGGGCGGTCCCAGGCCAGGGCGTGGGCAGGGCGGCGGAGCGCTCGCCCAGGTTCGCCAGCGTCGCCGGGGCGATCGGCAGGCAGCCGCGGGCGGCCACCACGGCGGCGCGCAGGATGAGCAGCGGGTCGCGTGCCGGGTCCAGGTGCGGGCCCAGCACGACCTCGCCGTCGCTCTCGAACAGGCCGTACCCCAACGGCTTCAGCGCCGGACGGCGCGGGCCGACGCGCAGGCTGCGGGCCCGCTGGGACTGGGCGGCCCGGCGGACGGTCCCGTCCAGGGCGAACGCGATGGTGCGGGCCGCGCCGGCCACCACCGTGAGCATCGCGTCGCCGTCGGGGTGACCCAGCAGCGCGGCGACGGCGTCGTGGTCGTCCCTGGCGAGCCGGTCCCGCCCCCGGCCGGTGACCACGTGGAGGGCGTCGCGAACATCGAGCAGGACGTCGTAGGACGCGTCCACCGGCCCGTGCGGCCGGTCGGCCAGCCAAGCGGCGGTCAGCGCGCGGAGCGCGGACATGTCCCGCAGCCCACCCCGGGCCTCCTTGAGGTCGGGCTCGATCGTCTGGGCCAGGTCCCCGTGGCGGCGATGCCTGGCGTCAAGGGCCTCGATCAGCTGCGGCAACCGGCGGCGGGCATTGGCCCGCCAGTCGTGGGCCACGGTGGCTCGGGCGGCGGCGACCAGGTCCACGTCCCCGGCCACCCAGTCCAGGTCCAGCATGCCGACCGCGGCCGAGAGGTCGTCCGCGGCGACGGCGCGGCACTGGGCCACGGTCCGCACGCTGTGGTCGAGCTTGATCCCGCCGTCCCAGATCGGGTACCAGAGCCGGTCGGCGAGGGCGTTGATCGCCTCCGCACCCAGGCTGCGACCGCTGTGCAGCAGCACCAGGTCGTAGTCGCTGAGCGGGCCGCCGTCGCCGCGCGCCAGACTGCCGACACAGGCCAGGGCCAACCCGTCCGGGCGGGCCAGCTTGCCGGCGCGGAGGGCCTCGTCCCAGACGCCGGTCAGCCACTCCCGGCCGAGCGCGGCGATGGCGCCGCGCCGGGCGGGCCCGGCGCCCGCGGTGGTGAACCTGCGGGTGTCCGCCAGGTTGAGCCGCTTCCCGGACAGGTCCGAGGTCGATGTCGCCATCTGCTGGATTCCCCCTGACGGAGTCCGGTGGGCGATGCGTTCCGGTGTGGGCGGACCGTCGCCGCCGGGCAGCCCCGCGCGGGGCTGCCCGGCGGCAGGTGGCTCAGAGCGCGTCGGCGCCGCGCTCGCCGGTGCGTACGCGGGCCACGTCGTCCACCGGGATGGTCCAGATCTTGCCGTCGCCGATCCGCCCGGTCTGGGCGGCCTTGAGGATGACGTCGACCACGCTGGACGCGTCGTTGTCGTCGACGACCACCTCGATGCGAACCTTGGGCACGAAGTCGACGGTGTACTCCGCACCGCGGTAGACCTCGCTGTGGCCCCGCTGCCGGCCGTAGCCGCTGGCCTCGCTGATGGTCAGGCCGCTGATGCCGAAAGCCTCCAGCGCCTCCTTCACCTCGTCGAGCTTGAACGGCTTGATGATGGCGGTGACGAGCTTCATGCGGAGGCTCCCTGTCGAGTCGAGGTGGTGGACTCGGCCAAGTACCCACTGGCCGGGGCTCCGGCGCCGACCCGCAGGCCATGGCCGCCGCCGAGGCTACCCAGGTCGTAGC
Organism: Dermatophilaceae bacterium; assembly: GCA_035689185.1. Lineage (GTDB taxonomy): Bacteria > Actinomycetota > Actinomycetes > Actinomycetales > Dermatophilaceae > DASSLY01. The sequence goes on along the minus strand of DASSLY010000016.1, from coordinate 49,113 downwards.
CGGTCTCCGCGTGCAGCTCCAGGTCGACACCGGCGATCTCGGTGTCCTTGTCCACCCGGAAGCCCAGGGTCTTGTCCAGCAGGACGCCGAGGATGAAGCTCATGATCAGGCTGTAGGTCAGCACGGCGAAGGCACCCACGGCCTGGCGCCACAGCTGGTCGAGGCCACCGCCGTAGAACAGCCCGTCGACGCCGGCCGGGGCGGCGGCCGAGGCGAACAGCCCGACGAGCAGGGTGCCGGTCAGGCCGCCGACCAAGTGCACCCCCACGACGTCCAGGCTGTCGTCGTAGCCGAATCGGTACTTCAGGCTCACCGCCAGGGCGCACAGCGCGCCGGCGATGGCGCCCACCGCGACGGCCCCCACCGGGGTGACGGAGGAACAGGAGGGGGTGATCGCGACCAGGCCGGCCACGATGCCGGACGCGGCGCCCAGGGAGGTCATGTGCCCGTCGCGAAGCTTCTCCACCAGCAGCCAGCCCAGCGCGGCGGCCGCGGTCGCGACCATGGTGTTGACCCACGTGACGGCCGCGGTGTTGTTGGCGGCCAGGGCCGAGCCGGCGTTGAACCCGAACCAGCCGAACCACAGCAGCCCGGCGCCGAGCATGACCAGGGTGAGGTTGTGCGGTCGCATCGGCTCCTTGCCGAAGCCGACCCGCTTGCCGAGCACGAGCGCCAGGGCAAGTCCTGCGGCACCTGCGTTGATGTGGACCGCCGTCCCCCCGGCGAAGTCGATCGCCTTCAGCTGGTTGGCGATCCAGCCCCCCTTGTCGGCGGCGAAGCCGTCGAAGGCGAACACCCAGTGGGCCACCGGGAAGTAGACCAGTGTCGCCCAGATCACGGTGAAGACCAGCCAGGTGCTGAACTTCGCCCGGTCGGCGATGGCGCCGGAGATGAGCGCGACGGTGATGATCGCGAACACCGCCTGGAAGGCGACGAACGCGAGCGCCGGGATCGTGCCGAAGACCGCCTTCTCGGGGTCGAGCAGATCGCCCAGGCCGAAGTGCTGGAACGGGTTGCCGATGAGGCCGCCGGCTGACTCGCCGAACGCCTCGGAGTAGCCCCAGAGCACCCAGACGACCGAGATCGTCGCCAGCGCGCCGAAGGACATCATCATCATGTTCAGGACGCTCTTGGCCCTGACCATGCCACCGTAGAAGAAGGCGAGGCCCGGGGTCATGAGCAGCACCAGCGCGGCACTTGCCAGAACCCAAGCGGTGTCGCCGCCGTTGATTTCCATGGCGCACACCCTCTCGACGGCCTGTTACCGGACGTCGCGTGTCGTGTTACGCCGGTGTTAGCACTCTCGCGCCTGAGTAAGGATCAGGTAACCGCTGAGACCCGGTCGGCGAATTGTCCTGCGGAGCGGGTCAGCGGCTTCCGGTAAGGAGCACCACATGAGGGACACAGTGCGTCGGCACCTGGCAACCACGTTGCGCGCCAAGGTGGCCGGCGAGGACGCCCAAGCCAAGGCGCGGGTCATCTGGGAGACGCCCGGGCCGCGCTGGTTCAGCCCGACGGACCCGATCTGGGTGGTCCATGCCGACGCGTCGATGTTCGTCGGCGGCATCCGGGCCCTGCTGTTGCAGTCACTGCACCCGCTGGCGATGGCCGGGGTCGCCGGCCACTCCGGCTACAAGGCCGACCCGTGGGGCCGGCTGCAGCGCACCAGCACCTATCTGGCCACGACGACCTACGCGCCGGTGGCGCAGGCTGAGGCGGCCGTCGCCCAGGTCCGCCGCATCCACCAGCGGGTCCGCGGCCGGGCCCAGGACGGCCGGCCGTACGCGGCGAGCGACCCGCACCTGCTCGGCTGGGTCCACGCCGCCGAGGTCGACAGCTTCCTGCGCGCCTACCAGCGGTTCGGCGCCCGCCGCCTCAGCGCGGCGGAAGCCGACCAGTATGTCGCCCAGTCGGGTCAGGTGGCCGCCCGCCTCGGCGTGGTGGGACCGCCACAGACGGTCGCCGAGCTGGCGGCGACGCTCGCGGCATACCGGCCAGAACTGGCGGGCACGCCGGCCGCGCGGGCGGCCGCGCGGTTCCTGCTGCTCAACCCGCCGCTGCCGCTCGCGGCCAGGCCCGGGTATGCCGCGCTGGCGGGCGCCGCGGTGGCGCTGCTGCCGGGGTGGGCCCGGCTGCCGCTGATGCTGCCCTGGCTGCCGCTGACCGAGCACGCCGTGCTCCTGCCGATCGGTGCCGCCGCGACACGGGTGATCCGCTGGGCGATGACCAGCTCAGCAACCGAGATCAGGCAATGAGCGCGTCGATGAACGCCTCCGGGTCGAACGGGGCCAGGTCGTCGGGTCCCTCGCCGAGACCGACCAGCTTCACCGGCACGCCGAGCTTGCGCTGCACCGCTACCACGATCCCGCCCTTGGCGGTGCCGTCGAGCTTGGTGAGCACGATGCCGGTGACGTCGACGGCCTCGCGGAAGACCTCGGCCTGGCGCAGGCCGTTCTGGCCGGTGGTCGCGTCCAGGACGAGCAGCACCTCGTCGATCGGGCCCTGCTTCTCCACCACCCGCTTGATCTTGCCCAGCTCGTCCATCAGGCCGACCTTGTTGTGCAGCCGCCCGGCGGTGTCGATGATGACCACGTCGACCTCCATCTCGGCACCGCTCTTCACCGCGTCGAACGCGACAGCCGCCGGGTCCGCGCCCTCCCGGTCCGAGCGCACCGTGGGCACTCCGACTCGCTCCCCCCAGGTCTGCAGCTGGTCTGCGGCAGCGGCCCGGAAGGTGTCGGCCGCGCCCAGCAACACGTCCTTGTCCTCCGCGACCAGCACGCGGGCCAGCTTGCCGACGGTGGTCGTCTTGCCGGTGCCGTTGACGCCGACCACGAGGACCACGGCGGGCCGGCCCGCCACCCGTGCGGAGGCGATCGACCGGTCCAGCGTGGGGTCCACCAGCCTCAGCAGGTCCTCACGCAGCCACCCGCGGACGGTGGCCTCGTCCCGGCTTCCCTCGACCTTGACCCTGGTGCGCAAGGCCTCGACCAGCTCCATGGTCGCCTCGACGCCGAGGTCGGCGCTGAGCAGGGTGTCCTCCACGTCCTCCCACGCCCCCTCGTCCAGCCCACCCCGGGACAGCAGCGACAGCAGCCCCTGCCCGATGGCGGAGTTGGAGCGGGACAGCCGGGCGCGCAGCCGCTGCAGCCGGCCCGCGGCGGGCGCGGGCCGCTCGAAGGTCGGCAGCTCCTCCAGTTCCGGCGCGGCCGGCTCGGCGGGGCCGAGGACATCGACCGACGGCCCGGTCTGGACCGTCCTGGTGGGGGCGTCGCGGGGAGTGCTGGCGTCGTCGCCGACGCCCGGGGCGTAGTCCACGCCGGGCCTCGGCGGTCCCTGCCGGGGCGGGAGGGTCTGCTGCCCGCTGCGCCGGCCACGCACCAGGCCGAACGCCGCGACGACGCCGACCACGATGATGCCTGCGGCGATGAGGATGTACTCGACGACGTTGCTCACGGGCAGTCATCCTCCCAGAGCGCCACCGCCGTGATCGCGGCCGGAGCGACGGTCGAGACCGGGATCACCCTGGGATCAGCCTGGCGTCAGGTCGTTCGGGTGCCGCCGGTCAGCGTGTCTGGGACGGCACCGGGGTGCGGCCGTCCCCCCTGGCGGCCTCCTGGAACCGTCCCGGCACGTGCTCGACGATCGCGTCGAGCACCTGCTCGCCGCGCTCTGTCAGCACGTCACGGCCTTCACGACGTGCGGGAACGGCCACCAGGCCGACGACCCAGACCGCGCAGCCGACGCACACCAGCATCCCGAGGACAACAGCAACCATGCTCCTAGCCTGCACCGCAGCACGCGGGTTCACACCCGAGACCCGCCGGGAAGGTGACGATGCTCACGTCCAGTTCACCGATTCGTTGTCGCCACCGCGCGTTCATCAGGCGCTCTGCCGCAGCCGCTGCGACACGACAGCGCTCATGCCGTCGCCGCGCATGCTCACCCCGTACAGCGCGTCGGCGATCTCCATCGTCCGCTTCTGATGGGTGATGACGACCAGCTGGGAGGAGTCACGCAGCTCCTCGAACAGGGTCAGCAGGCGCCCCAGGTTCGTGTCGTCCAGGGCTGCCTCCACCTCGTCCATGATGTAGAACGGGCTGGGCCGCGCCTTGAAGATCGCCACCAGCAGCGCGACCGCCGTCAGCGACCGCTCGCCCCCGGACAGCAGCGACAACCGCTTGATCTTCTTACCGGGTGGCCGCGCCTCCACCTCGATGCCGGAGGTGAGCAGGTCCCCGGGATCGGTGAGCACCAATCGCCCGGCACCGCCGGGGAACAGCCGCTCGAAGACCACCTCGAACTGGGCCGCGGTGTCGGCATATGCCTCGGCGAACACCTGACGGACCCGCTCGTCGACCTCGCTCACGATGTCCAGCAGGTCCCGTTTCGAGCGCCTGAGGTCGTCCAGCTGCTCGGTCAGGAACTTGTGCCGCTCCTCCAGCGCGGCGTACTCCTCCAGCGCCAGCGGGTTCACCCGGCCCAGCTGGGCCAGCTTGCGCTCGGCCGCGCGGAGCCGCTTCTCCTGAACCTCCCGCTGGAACGGCTGCGCATCATCGCCGCCGGCGACCGGCACCGGCCGGTCCGGGCCGAACTCGGCCACCAGGACGTCGGGCTCGACCCCGAGCTCCTCCACCGCCCGCCGGGTCAGCTCCTCGATCCGCAGCCGCTGCTGGGCCCGGGCCACCTCGTCCTGGTGGACCGAGTCGGTCAGCTCCCGCAGCTGCGCTGCGAGCTCCACCAGCCGGTCCCGGGCCAGCCTGAGCTCGGCGTCGTGCCGTGCCCGGGACTGTTCGGCCTCGGCCCGCAGCTGCGCCGCCTCGGCCACGGCGTCGGCCACGGTCACGGCCAGGTATGCCGCGCCGCGCTCCACCGCGGCCGCGACCCGCGCGTCGTGGGCACGGCGCTCGCGTCGCGCGGCAGCTCGGGCCCGCTGCTCCGCCTCGGCCGCGGCAGCCGCCTCCAGCGCGACGGCGCGCTCTGAGACCGCCTGCATCCGCTCCTCCCGGGTGCGCAGCAGCAGCCGCTGCTCCGTCTCCATCGCGCGGGCCGTGCTGGCGGCCGCCGCGAGGCTGGCCAGCTCGTCCTCGGTCGGTTCGTCCTCGGTGGGGACCTGACTGGCCTCGGCCAGGCGCTGCTCGAGCTCGGCGCAGGCGGAGGAGTCCGCGTCCAGCCGGGCCCGGATGTCGGCACCGGCCCGCGTCAGCCGCTCCTGGTCCCCCCGCGCGCCGCGCAGGGTGGCCCCCAGCAGGCCGAGCCGCTCGGCCAGCGCCGCCATCCGGGCATCGGACTCGTGCAGCCGCTCCAGCGCCCGGTCGACGTCCAGGCTCGCGCTCTCGACCTGCTGGGCCGCCTCCGCCTGGGCGAACCGGGCCTGCTCCAGCCGGTGCTCGGCCTGGTCCAGCCGCTCCTTGGTGCGCTCGACCTCGGCCTGGGTCTCGATCAGGCTGGGCGCCCCCTGGCTGCCGCCGCGCACGTACCCCACGGCATACACGTCGCCGTCCGCGGTCACGGCCGTGACGCGCGGGTCGGCGGCGACCAGCGCCTCGGCGACCTCGGCATCCGGGACGAGCGCGACCCGGGACAGCAGCCGGGACGCGGCGTGCCCGGCCTGCTCCACCCGCACGACGTCGTGGGCCCAGCGGACCCCCGGTGGCAGGGGACCCCGGTCATGCGAGGCCCCGCCGCCCGCGGGGTCGGCGAGCAGCAACGCCGCCCGGCCGCCCCGGCGCTCACGCAGTGTCGCCACCGCGTCCCTGGCGTCCCGCTGCGACGCGACGACCAGGGCGTCGGCGGCCAGACCCAGCGCAGCGGCCACCGCGACCTCGTAGCCCGCCTCGACCTGGATCAGGCCGGAGACCGGCCCGAGCACGCCGGTCGGGGCATTGGCGAGCAGGTACGCGGCGCCGTCGGTGGCGCGCAACGCCGGCTCCAGGGCATCCAGGCGCGCAGCGGCGCCGGCTCGCTCACGCTCGGCCGCCTGACCCTGCGCGGCCCGACGGTCCACCTCCACCCGGGCTGCGGCGAGGCGTTCCACGGCGCTCTCGTACGCGGCGTCGAGGCCCTCCTCGCCCTCCTCGTCGACTGCGATGCTCGCCTCGAGCGCGGCGAACTCGCGCTCGGCCTGCTGGGCGCTGGCCACTGCCGCGACCCGGGCCTGCTCCACCCGCGCCAGCTCGGCTTGGGCCGCCTCGATCCGGCTGCGGTGCACGCCGACCTCGCCCGCCAGCCGGGCCAGCCCCTCCCGACGGTCCGCGGCGGCACGGGCCAGCCGAGACAGCCGCTCACGTTCGCCCCCGTATGCGGTCTCCAGCGCCTCGCGCTCGGCGACGGCGGCCGCCAGGGCCGCCTGGGCCTGCTCGATCTCGGCGGCCAGGTCGCGCTCGTGGCGACGTTCCTGCCGGGCCTGGCCGAGCAGCAGCTCCGGGTCGCGGCTGGGGTCCATGCCGGTCGTCTCGTCCTCGACGAGCAGGCGGGCGCGCTCGGCGGCCAGCGAGGCCGTGCCCGACACCCGCTCCTGCAGCGAGGACAGCGCGTACCACCGCTCCGCCGCCGCACTGAGCGCGGGCGCCGCGTCCGCCGCCGCCAGCTCCAGCTGAGCCAGCCGCGCCTGCCCCTGCTCGAGCTCGGACTCCACCTGGGCTCGGCGCGCGAGCAGCGCGGTCTCGTCGGCCACCTCCTGCTCCAGGGTGCTGGTCAGCCCGACCAGGTCGTCAGCGAGCAGCCGCAGCCGGGCGTCCCGGGCGTCGGCCTGGATCACGGCGGCCTGTCGGGCCGCCTCCGCCTGGCGGCCCAGCGGCCCGAGCTGCCGGCGGATCTCCCCCACCAGGTCGGCGACCCGGGTCAGGTTGGCGTCCATCGCCTCGAGCTTGCGCAGCGCGCGCTCCTTGCGCTTGCGGTGCTTGAGTACTCCGGCAGCCTCCTCGATGAACCCGCGCCGCTCTTCGGGCGTGGCGCGCAGCACCGCGTCGAGCTGGCCCTGACCGACGATGACGTGCATCTCGCGGCCGATACCGGAGTCGGAGAGCAGCTCCTGGACGTCCAGCAGCCGACAGGTGGTGCCGTTGATGGCGTACTCGGACACCCCGGCGCGGAACATGGTCCGGGAGATGGTCACCTCGGCGTACTCGATCGGCAGGGCGCCGTCGGTGTTGTCGATGGTCAGCGCCACCTCGGCCCGGCCCAGCGGCGGCCGGCCCGCGGTGCCGGCGAAGATGACGTCCTCCATCTTGCCCCCGCGCAGGCTCTTGGCCCCCTGCTCGCCCATCACCCAGGCCAGGGCGTCGACGACGTTGGACTTGCCGGACCCGTTGGGCCCGACGATGCAGGTGATCCCGGGTTCGAGCCGCAGCGTGGTCGCCGAGGCGAACGACTTGAACCCCCGCAGGGTCAGGCTCTTGAGGAACAAGGCGGTTCGGGCTCCAGCGGGCTCGGCGACCAGTCGTCGGCTCACTGTAGCGGCGGGGTCAGCCGATGCGGCCGACGCCGCGCCGGGGACGTTCGGTCCCGCTCCGCCGGCGTCGCCGACGGCTCTGGGCCGGTCTGGCTGGGTCTAGCTGACCGGCTCGGGGACGCGCACCGTCTCCCGGACGGACTCCCGAACCGACTCCCGCGGCATACCGGCTCGGAGCCGGTCGTTGTCCCGCTGGAGCCGGTCGATGAGGGTTTCCAGATCGCGTACCCGCGTCCGCAGCCGTGCGGTCTCCAGGAGGAGCCGGTCGTCGCGGAACTCTCGCTGACCTAGCAGCGCCTTGGCCATACCTTCTCCGAACCTGCCTTCGCGGCCTGTCACCAGGCCGGCCGTCGTCACCGGACTGCTCGTGCTGCTCGTGTGCCCCGCGTCAGGTGCCGGGGCGTGCTCGTGGACCCGCCGCAGCGCGAGGCGATCAGAGGCAGCTTCGCATCCGGGCAACGTCCAATGTCTCATTTTGGCATATCCGCGGTCAACGCGGCGCCCAGGGGGCAGCCGCCGCGCCGGCGTCCGAACCGGGGTCAGTACGCGTCGAAGCCGACCAGGTCCTCGCGCACCGCCCCGGGACGGCTCACCACGGAGTCCACCCGCCCGGGCCGACGGCTCGTGCTCGACGGCTCGGACAGCAGCGCCTCGAACCGGGTCACGTCCTCCCCCTCGCCCTGGGCGCAGACCTCGACCCGGCCGTCGTCCAGGTTGCGCGCGTAGCCGACCAGGCCCAGCTCCAACGCCCGGGCCCGGGTCCACCACCGGAACCCCACTCCCTGCACGTCACCGCCCACGAACAGGGTCACCCGGCGAGACTGCCCGCTCACCCGGCTCATGCTAGGCGCGACGCCGGACGACGGGTATGACGCCCGGCCGGGCCGGGGGCGCCGGTGGGCTCCGGTGGGCTCCGGTGGGCTCCGGTCAGCGCCGGTTCAGCGCCGGTCAGCGCCGGTCAGCGCCGGTCAGCCAGGCGCCGAAGGCGTCGAAGGAGTACGGCCGGCCGAGGAAGTCCCGCACCAGCTCCGCGGCGTCCCGCCGGCCGCCCTGGGCGAGGATCCGGTCGCGGTAGCGCCCAGCGACCGTGGGGTCGAACAAGTCGGCCGGGTCGAACGCCGAGAACAGGTCCTTGGCGATGACCAGGCTCCACATGTAGGTGTAGTACCCGCTGGTGTACCCGTCGAGGTGACCGAAGCTGGCGTGCATGTGGGTCCCGTCCATCGGGCGGTACAGGCTGTACCGCTGCTCCAGGGCCCGGACCTGCTCGGTGAGGTCCTCCTGCGGCGACTGGTGCAGCCAGTAGGAGATGGCCGCATACGACATCTGGCGCCGCGCCTGCAGGCCCTCGCCGAAGTCCCGGCCCGCGCGCATCCGCTCCACCAGCGCCACCGGGATGGGCTCTCCGGCGGTGTCCGAGGCGAACGACCGGAGCACCTCGGGGTCCCAGGCCCACTCCTCCAACATCTGCGACGGCGCCTCGACGAAGTCCCACTCGGTGGCCACCCCGGAGAACCGGATCCACCGCTGCCGGCCCCCGAGCACGTGGTGGACCAGGTGGCCGAACTCGTGGAACAGCGTCACCACCTCGTCGTGCTCCATCAGGCCACGGGAGAAGTTGCAGATCAGCGCCCCTTCCGGCAGCTGGCGGCCGACGACGCCGCGGGCCAGGTCGAACTGGGCGGCGTGCTTGTACTTGCCCTCTCGTGGGTGCAGGTCCAGGTGGATCCGGCCGATCCGCTGGTCATCGGCGACCACGTCGTAGGAGGTCACGTCCGGGTGCCAGGTGGGGACGTCCACCGGCTGGTACTCCAGGCCGAAGAGCCGGCCGGTCACCGCGAGCAGTCCGTCGCGGACCTTCGGGAAGTCGAAGTACCGGCGGACCTGTTGCGCGTCGACGTCATACTGCTCCCGGCGTACCGCCTCGGCGTAGTAGGTCGCGTCCGAGGCGTCGATGTAGGTCGCGTCCGGGTCGTCGCGGCGCTTGCGGTCCACGAGCACCTGCAGGTCGCGCTGCCCGGGCGCCGCCGCGACCTCGGCGATCCGGTCTACGAACTCGGCCACGGCCGCCCCCGAGCCGATCATCTTGACTTCGGTGTCGTAGTCCGGCCAACTCGGGTAGCCCAGCAGCCGGGCCTGCTCCCCACGCAGCTGCAGGATCTCCCGCAGGATGGCGTCGTTGGCCGGCCAGGCCCGGTTGGCCGAGGCGAGCGTGAGCTCCCGGCGGGCCGCCGCGTCGTGGGCGAAGGTGCGGAAGGGGATCGAGTCGGGGTAGTCCGTGGTGATCGTCACCAGCCCCTGCTCGTCCGCCGGGTGGCTTTCGACATAGTCCTGCGGCAGTCCCGCCAGCGACGCGGCGGGCACCCGGATGCTGCGGACGTCCTCGCGGATGTTGCGGGCGAACTCCTGGGTCAGGGCGGTGAGCCGCTCGGAGATCTCCCGCAGCCTGGTGCGGGTCGCCTCGTCACGGTCGACGCCGGCCCGGCGGAAGTCGCGCAGGGTGTGCTGGAGCAGCCGGGTGGCCTCGGCGTCCAGGCCGGCCGGGTCCAGCCGGGCGAACACCTGGTAGAGCTCACCGTCCAGGGACAGGTCGGTGTCGACCTTCTGAGCCTCCTGCTCGGCAGCCTCGGCGACGCTCTGCACCGTAGGGTCGGGGTGGATGTTGGCTATGCCCGAGGAGGCGGAGAACGCCCCGGACAGGGCGATGGTGACCTCGTTCCAGCGGTGCAGGACCCCGAGCGCGTCAGGGCCCCCCGGTGGCGAGGTCTTCAGCTCCAGCACGACCGCCCGGGCCTGGTCCAGCTTGGCCTGGCAGTGCTCGTGCAGCCAGGTGACCCAGGCGTCACGGCCCTCGCCGGCGGTGGGGTACTGCAAAGCGGTCAGGTCGTCAAAGTCGGTCACGGACCGACCCTAAGCGAGGCGGCGGACCGTCGTCACAGCCGCCTTCCGCGGTGCCGGCTGGCATCGGGGGCAGAAGAACGAGGAGCGATTCTGGAATGCCTCGCGCAGGATGGGTCGCCCGCAGCGATCGCACGGGCGGCCGGCCTGGCCGTAGGCGCGCAAGGACCGGTCGAAGTACCCGCTGGCACCGTTGACGTTCACGTACAGCGCGTCGAAGCTGGTGCCGCCCTGGTCCAGCGCCTCCGCCATGACTGCCGCTGCATGGGTGACCAGCAGCCGCAGCCGCGGCCCGGACAGCGCCGTCGCCGCCCGCCGCGGGTGCACCTGGGCGCGCCACAGCGCCTCGTCGGCGTAGATGTTGCCGATCCCGGACACCAGCCCTTGGTCCAGCAGTGCCCGCTTGACCTCGGTCCGGCGAGCCTTGAGTCGTCGCACGACCTGCTCGAGGTCGAAGGCCGGTTCGAACGGGTCGGCCGCGATGTGCACGATCGGGTGCGGTATGCCGTGCGGCTTGGCCTGCGGGCCGCTTGCCTGGGTGTCGGGCACGAGGTCGGCCAGGGCCATCCCGCCGAAGGTGCGCTGGTCCACGAAGCGCAGCTGGGGTCCCCGGTCGGCGAAGTCGAACCGCGCATGCAGGTGTCGCTCGGCCGGTGCGGCCGCCGGCCGGACGAGCAGCTGGCCGCTCATCCCCAGGTGCATGAGCAGCGCCTGCTGGTGCCCGGTCGCCGCCCGCAGCACCAGCCACAGGTACTTGCCCCGTCGCTCCGCGGCGAGCACCCGCGTGCCGGCGAGCCGGGCGGCGAGATCCTCCGGCCCGGGCAGGTGGCGACGGGAGACCCGGGGGGAGCCGAACCAGGCGCCGGAGACCTGGCGGCCGACGACGTGCCGCGCCAGCCCGCGCCGCACGACCTCGACCTCGGGCAGCTCAGGCACGCCGGACGACCTCGACCTCGGGCAGCTCAGGCACGGGCGGTCAGTCGACGCCGGACGCCGAGAGCGCCTTCCATGCCTGGGCGGCTGCCAACTGCTCGGCCTCCTTCTTGCTGCGACCCACTCCCTCGCCGAGCTCGTCGGCACCGACGACGACGACCGCGGTGAACAGCTTCTGGTGGTCGGGGCCGCTCTCGGCGACTCGGTACTCGGGGACGCCCAGGGCTCCGGCGGCGGTGAGCTCCTGCAGGCTGGTCTTCCAGTCCAGGCCCGCACCCAGGGACGCGGTCGAGCGCATCACCGGGCCCAGCAGGTACAGCACCAGGGACCTGGACTGGTCCAGTCCGCCGGTCAGGTACACCGTCCCGATGACCGCTTCCAGCGTGTCGGCCAGGATCGACGCTTTGTTGCGACCGCCGGTGCTCTCCTCCCCGCGCCCCAGCCGCAGGTAGTCGCCGAGCTCGATGCTGCGGGCTACCTCGGCCAGGGCCCGCATGTTCACCACCGCCGCGCGCAGCTTGGCCAGCTGCCCCTCGGGCAGGTCCGGGTGGGCGGCATACAGGGTGTCGGTGACGACCAGCCCGAGGACGGCGTCGCCGAGGAACTCCAGCCGCTCGTTGTGCGGGGTCCCGCCGTGCTCGTAGGCGTAGGAGCGATGGGTGAGCGCGCGGACGAGCAGCTCCTCCTGCGGGGCGGAGGCGACGACGTCAGCGAGTCGGGCCATCAGCTCGCTGACGGGGCGTTCGGTCGGCCGCGGCCGTTTCGTGGCGGCTGGGCTCCCAGGCACCAGCCGGTCAGTCCTGGTGCTCGCTGCGCTCCGCGGCGCCGTAGTAGCGCCCGGCATAGATGCCGCAGGTCGGGCAGGCCTGGTGGTTCTGCTTCGGCGACTTGCACTGGGGGCAGGTCGACAGCGGGGTGGCCGTCGTCTTCCACTGCGCCCGGCGCGAGCGGGTGTTGGAGCGCGACATCTTCCGCTTCGGGACGGCCACGTGTGTTCCTTCGTCTCGGGCGGCCCGGGGTGCGGGCCTCTGGTCGGGCTGTGGTCGGGCTCTGGTGGGGCTAGCTGGTCGCGTCGCCGGTCGCGGACAGCCCCTCCAGGGCCGCCCACCTGGGGTCGACCCGGTCATGGCGGTGGTCCGGGTCGTCGCCCAGCCGTGCCCCGCAGTCGGGGCACAGGCCGGGACAGTCGTCCCGGCACACCGGTTGGAACGGCAGCGTGGGCACCACCGCGTCCCGGAGCACGGGCTCGAGGTCGAGCAGGTCGCCGTCGAGCTCGCGCACCTCGTCCTCGTCGTCCTGTGCTCCCACCTCGTGGTGGTGCGCCGCCCGGTCGGTGTAGGCGAACAACTCCTGGAACTGCGCATCCACCTCGTGGGTGAGCGGGTCCAGGCACCGCACGCAGGCCCCGGTCGCGCTGGCCCGCACCGAGCCGGTGAGCAGGACGCCCTCGACCACCGACTCCGCCCGGGTGTCGACCTCCAGCGGCGCGCCGGCGGGGATCGCGACGACGTCGGTCCCGATGGCGGCATCGGCGGCTGCCACCCGGTGCAGCCTGATCATGCTGCCCGGCCGGCGACTGAGGTCCCGCAGGTCCAGCACGAGCTGGGCTGCCGGGTTGAGGCGGGTCATGACGGCCACATCTGAGGAGTTGGTACGGGTGGGGTCCTGCGCAGCAAACTCGGCCACGTCCGCAGACGAGACCGACCGACAAGGTTACCGGAGTCGCCGTGGCCGCCAAAATCACGCCGGCGACCTCCGCCGGTGGTCAGGTCATCCCGACCGTCCCTACCCCCGGGCGAGAGCCTCCCGGACGGCGTCGGGGACCAGCCCGGTGACGTCGCCGCCGAGGCCGGCCACCTCGCAGACCAGCGAGCTGGACACGTGGGCCCACGCCGGGTTGCCGGGGAGGAACACCGTCTCCACGCCGCTGAGGTGCCGGTTCATCTGTGCCATCGGCAGCTCGTAGGCGTAGTCGGTGTCGCTGCGCAGCCCCTTCACGATGGCCTGGGCGTCCAGCTCGCGGCAGATGTCGACCAGCAGCCGGCCGTGGAAGGTGCGGACCACGACGTTGTCGAGCCCGGCCAGCGCCGCGGTCAGCAGCGACACTCGGTGCGCGACGCTGAACCTGCCCTGCTTGGCCGGGTTGTGCAGCACGGCGACGACCACCTCGTCGTGCAGGCCGCAGGCCCGGGTGATGACGTCGAGGTGCCCGTTCGTCACGGGGTCGTAGGAGCCAGGGCAGACGCAGCGGCGCACGCTGGCAACATACGGCAGGCTCATGCCCGCCCATGCCGCCCAGGCCCGGAGTCAGGCCACCGCCGGGATGCCGCGCTCGGCGAACCACAGCCGGGTCTCGCCGTACCGCCGCTCGTCCAGCAGCTCCAGCCCGCTCGGCCAGCCCGGTGCCGGGGACCGGGCCGACCGTTCGACCACGACCAGCCCGCTGGGTGCCAGCCAGCCCCGCGCGACCAGCAGGGCAAGGACGCGGGCCAGTGCCGCCTCGCCGACGGAGTACGGCGGGTCGGCCAGCACCAGGTCGTATGCCGCGCCGGTCGCCTCGGCCAGGAACACCTCCACCACGTCGCGGCGGACCTGCACGCAGGACAGCCCGAGCGCGGCGACGTTGGCCGCGGCGGCGCCCGTGGCCGCCGGGCTGCTGTCGACGAGCAGCACCTCCGCGGCGCCGCGGCTGGCCGCCTCCAGCCCCAGGGCGCCCGATCCGGCATACAGGTCCAGCACGTGCGCCGCGCGCAGGGCGTCCAGGTGCTCCAGCCGGGAGAACAGCCCTTCCCGCACCCGGTCACTGGTCGGCCGGGTGGCCGCGCCCGGAGGCACCTGGAGCCGCCTCCCGCCGACCAGCCCGGAGATGATCCGCGTCATGGTCAGCCGCGCTCCAGGTAGGCGGCCTGCTCTTCGTCGAGCGCGGACGCGACCCGCTCGCGCAGGGCGTCGTGGGCGGCCAGTGCCGGGTCCTGCGCGACGATCTCCTGCGCGTCCTGGCGGGCTGCCACGATGAGCTCCTCGTCGCGGAGCAGGCGCAGCAGCTGCAGCTGCGAGCGAGCGCCGCTCTGCCGGGCGCCGAGCACGTCTCCCTCGCGGCGCTGCTCCAGGTCCAGCCGGGCCAGCTCGAACCCGTCGGTCGTGGCTGCCACGGCGGTGAGTCGCTCGACGCCCGCTGGCGCTGCCTGCTCGGCCACGAGCAGGCACAGGCCGGCAGCGCTGCCACGACCGACCCGGCCGCGCAGCTGGTGCAGCTGCGACACGCCGAACCGGTCCGCGTCCAGGACGACCATCGCGGTCGCGTTCGGGACGTCGACCCCGACCTCGATCACCGTGGTGCAGACCAGCACGTCGATCTCGCCCGCGCCGAAGGCGCGCATCGTGGCGTCCTTCTGCTCCGGCGGCTGGCGCCCGTGCAGGGCCTCGACCCGCAGCCCGGCCAGGGCCGGCTCGGCCCGCAGCTGCTCCAGCACGGCCACCACCGACCGCAGCTGCCGGGGCGCCGCCGGCTCGCCCTCCCAGTCCGCTTCCGCCGCGTCGTCCGCCGGCAGGTCCTCGTCCGTGTCCTGCCCGGCGTCCTGCCCGGCGTCCTGCCCGGCGTGCTCGGCGTCGTCGGCGTCCTCGCCGTCGCCGATGCGCGGGCACACGACATACGCCTGGTGCCCGGCCGCGACCTCCTCGGCGACCCGCTGCCACGCCCGGGCCAGCCAGCGCGGGTTGGCCACCACGTGCGAGGCGATCGGGGAGCGGCCCAGGGGCAGCTCGGCCAGGGTGGAGACCTCCATGTCGCCGAAGACGGTCATCGCCACGGTGCGCGGGATCGGCGTGGCGGTCATCACCAGCACGTGCGGCGGGCGCTCGGCCTTGCCGCGCAGGGCATCCCGCTGCTGCACCCCGAAACGGTGCTGCTCGTCCACCACCACCAGCCCCAGGTCGCGGAACTCGACGTGCTCCTGGATGAGGGCGTGCGTTCCGACCACGATGCCGGCCGCCCCGGTGCTGGCCTGGTCGCGTGCCCGGCGGCGGCTGCCGGCGGACTGGCTGCCGGTGAGCAAGGCCACCTGGGTGCCCACGTCGCTGCCCCCGAGCTGGCCGCCCTGGGCCAGGTCGCCCATCATCTCGGTGATCGTGCGGTGGTGCTGCACGGCCAGAACCTCGGTCGGGGCCAGCAGGGCCGCCTGGGCGCCCGCGTCGACCACGCTGAGCATCGCCCGCAGCGCGACGACCGTCTTGCCGGAGCCGACCTCACCCTGGAGCAACCGGTTCATCGGCCGGTCACTGGCCAGGTCGGAGTCCAGCTGCGCTCCGATCGCGGTCTGCCCGGCGGTGAGCTCGAACGGGAGCCGCCGGTCGAAGGCGTCCCGCAGCCCGCCCCGGGTCGGCAGACGGGGTGTTGCCACCGACCGTTCGGCCAGCCGCCGGCGCTGGGCCAGCACCAGCTGGATGGTCAGCGCCTCCTCGTACCGGAACCGCCGGTGCGCCGCCCGCCACTCCCCCGCCGTCCGCGGGTGGTGCGCCAGCCGGAAGGCGTCGCGCAGCTCGGGCAGGCCCCGCTCGGCACGCAGGCGCTCCGGCAGCGGGTCGGGCACGTCGTCGAGCAGATCGAGCGCCACCCTGGCCATCCGGCCGATGGTCCACGAGGGGACGCCCTTGACCGGCAGGTACACCGGCAGCAGCGGCGCGTCCAGGTCGACGTCCCCCTCCGCGCCGTCCTGCCCGGCCGGCTCACCGTCGAACAGCTCGTATGCCGGGTGCGCCAGCTGCCACGACGTGCCGTACCGGCTCACCTCCCCGGCGAACACCCCGCGCGCTCCCGGGACGAGCCGGCCCTCGTGGCCGTACGGCTTGAAGAAGGTCAGCTGCAGCTGGTGGGCCCCGTCGGTGATGGTGGCATTCAGCAGCCGGCCCTTGCGGGCGCGCATGGGGCGCGTCGTGGCCGACAGCACCTCGCCGACCACGACGACCTGGGCGCCCGGCACCAGCCGGCCAAGGTCGGCGTGCCGGGGCAGGTAGCGCCGGGGCAGGAACCACAGCAGGTCGCCCACCGTGCGCAAGCCACGCTGCCTGGCGAGGGCGTCCCCCGCCCGCTTGTCCACCTTCTGCAGCGCGGTGTCCAGGTGGTACCCCACGCTCACTCCACCCCGAGCAGTAGCTGGTAGTGCGGTTGGCCGCCGTCGACCACGTTCACCTCGACCCGCTCGGGCAGGCTGGCGGCCACCGCGTCCGCCAGCCCCGCCGGCGCACCCTGCCCCAGCACCAGGGTCACCAGCTCGCTGGTTCCGCCGAGCAGGGCAGCCACCACGTGGCCGGCCGCCGCGACCACGTCGCCTTCGACGGCCACCACCCGGTCCTCCACCGACGCCAGCGCGTCACCGGCTGCGCAGGCGCCCGCCTCGGTCACCGCCGCGCGGACCGCGACCGCCACCGCGCCGTACCGGGTCGCCGCGGCGGCCTCGGCCATCCGCCGCAAGTTGTCCGCCGGGCTGTCGGCGGGGTCGAACACCGCCATCGCCGCGATCCCCTGCGCCGGCGAGCGGGTGGGAAGCACCTCGACCACAACCTGCTCGGCGTCGGCCAGGTCGGCCGCGGCCCGCGCCGCGAGCAGCAGGTCCGGGTCGTCCGGCAGCAGCACGACGGTCTGGGCGCAGGCGCTGCGGACCGCGTCGAGCAGCTCGCCGGCGGAGGCGCGCCGGCCTGGCGCGCTCAGCACCACCGTGGCACCGGCGAGGGCGAACAGCCTCGCCAGCCCCGGTCCTGGGGGGCACGCCACCACTGCCGTGCTCGCCGTTGGCGCCGGCCGCTCGCCGTGCGGTGGCAGCCGTTCGTCGAAACTGCTCACCACGATCCGTCGCGGCCGTCCGGCGGCGACGCCCGCCTCGATGGCCGCGCCCGGGTCGTCGACGTGGGCGTGGACGTTCCACAGCTGCGGGCCGCCGACGACCAGCACGCTGTCGCCGAGAGCGTCCAGCCGGGCTCGCAGCCGCCGCGCGGCCTGCGGGGTCGACTGGTCGAGCAGGTACATCACCTCGTATGCGGGGCCGCCCGGCTGCGGGGCGTGCTCGGTGAGCACGTCGCGGGTCGGGCCGCCGGGCAGCGACGTGGTGCCGGCCTGTGGGCGCCACTGGGGTCGGGAGGCTCGGCGCGGCTCGTCGGGGACCTCTCCGGCGACCACCCGCTGCAGCGACTCCAGGACGAGAACGAACCCGGCGCCGCCGGCGTCGACGACCCCGGCCTCGGCCAGCGCCGCGAGCTGCCCGGTCGTGGCCGCCAGGGCGGCCCGGCCGGCGTGCAACGCGGCCTCGGTCACCGCCATCAAAGTGGGCTCGGGCTGCGCGGCCAGGCGTTCCGCGGCGGCGGCGGCGGCGTCGGCGACGCTGAGGATGGTGCCCTCGGCGGGCCGGGTGACGCTCGCCCGGGCCAGGTCGGCGGCCCGGCGGACCGCCCGGGCCAGCTCGGGGGGTCCGAGGCCGGCGTCCGGTGCCGCCGCCACCACCTCGGCGAAGCCGCGCACCAGCTGGCTCAAGATCACCCCGGAGTTCCCGCGGGCCGCAAGCAACGTCGCCTGGGCGAGCGCGGTGGCCGACCGGCCCAGATCGCTCGGCTCGTCGCGCCACTGCTCGCTGTCCAGCACGCTGTCCAGCGCGGTGTCCAGGGTGAGGTAGAGGTTGGTCCCGGTGTCGCCGTCGGGGACCGGGAAGACGTTGAGCGCGTCGATCTCGGTGCGGTGCGCGGCCAGCGCCGCTCTGGTCAGCACGACGAAGCGGCGGACGGCCGAGGCATCCATCCGCTCCAGTGCTTCGGAGGTCATGGCGGGGCACGACCTTTCTGCGTCCGTCTCGGTCGCCGTCAACCGCCGGCCGGCGCGACCGGGTCCAGTAGGCGAGGCTCGCGACCGGCCGGCTGCCCGGCTGGCGTGAGGCTAGCGCGTGCCGCCGACGCAGCGCGGCGAACACGGCGCACCCCATCGCCGCTGTCGCCCGATCCGAGTCGCCCTGGACGAGCCGGGCTTGCCCTGTCGACCCGTGTCGAGCCGTGTCGAGCGGCGTCGAGCGGCGTCGAGCGGTGTCGAGCGGTGTCGAGCCGTGTCGAGCCGTGTCGAGCCGTGTCGAGCCATGTCGAGCCATGGCAAGCCGCGCTGGCCATGGCAAGCCGTGCGGCCCTGGACGGGCCGGGGTTCTTGCGCGGACCGGCGACGCGGGTGGTTTGGTGGTCCATGACGCCTCCGCTAGGCTTGAGCGGTTGTCCGACCAACGCACGTTCCGTGCGCCTCGGTCGGTCGCCATCCCACCCCCGCCCGACCAGCCACCGCCTGGGCACGGCTGGACTGAGCGTCAAGTAGGAGATCTCCGTGGCTGCCACCTGCGACGTCTGCGGCAAGGGACCCGGTTTCGGGTATAGCGTCTCGCACTCGCACCGCCGCACCAAGCGCCGGTGGAACCCCAACATCCAGCGGGTCCGGGCCAAGGTGGGGGCCGCCGGGGTCACGCCGAAGCGGTTGAACGTCTGCACCTCCTGCATCAAGGCCGGCAAGGTCCAGCGCTAGCGCCCTCAGCCGCCGAAGTGGTCCCACCCGGACCGCCGCAGGCGCTTTCCTGCACACCACGCCCCCTCCCCGGCCCGGATCTGGCCGACGACCGCGAACGGGCCCGGCACGACGCTCTCGGCCGGGAAGCACGCCAGCAGCGAGTGGTCCTCCCCCCCGCCGAGCACGCACTCCCAGGCGGTGCGCGCACCGACAGCCTCGGCGAGGGCAGCGGCATACGGGGCTAGCCGCTCCTCGAACAGCTCTACCCGGACCCCGCTCGCCCGGGCGACCCGGTCGGCGTCTCGGCCCAGCCCGTCGCTGAGGTCGATCATCGCCGTCGCCCCGGCCCGTGCGGCGACCGGACCCGCCTCGTAGGGCGGCCGCGGCCGTAGCTGCCACCCGACCAGCTCTGGTGCCGCCTCGCCACGGCCGGTGCTCAGCAGCGTCCAGCCGGCGGCGGCGCGGCCCAGGCCACCGGCCACAGCCACCTGGTCCCCGGGGCGCGCGCCGCCGCGGCGCACCGGCGCCAACCCGTCCAGCTCACCCAGCGCGGTGACCGCGACCGCCAGCATGCCCGGCGCCGCGGACGACAGGTCGCCTCCGAGCACTGCCACGCCCAGCTCGCCGGTCGCCAGCGCCAGACCGTCGGCCAGGTCCTCGGCCCAGCCGACCGTGGTCGCCGGATCGGCCAGCAGCACGACGACGATGCCGGTCGGGCGCCCGCCCATCGCCGCGATGTCGGCGAGGTTCTGGGCGACCGCCTTGCAGCCGACGTCGACGCCGGTGGACCACTCGTCCAGCCAGTCCTGGCCGCGCACCATGGCGTCGGTCGTCACCAGCGTGGTCGGGCCGGTCGCCAGCAACGCGGTGTCGTCCCCGGGGCCGACGACCAGGTCCGGGGCGCTACTGCGCAGCCGCGGCAGGATCCGGTCCAGCAGGCCGTCCTCGCCGACGTCGGCCAAGGTCAGCGCCGTCTCCGCCACACCGTCGCTGGCGTCCGAGCTCAACATCCGTGGCCTCCCGATGGCGCGTCCCGCTGGGCGGCACGGTAGCGTCTGCGCCACCGGGCTACGGTGGCCGGTGGCGCCGATGATTGGCTCGTGGCGCTTCGCGGCCGGGTCCGTCGTCCCGGCGACCGGCAGCCCAGCTCAAGCACCGTTCCGCACCGTTCGAGGCAGACCCTCGACCGATCCCAGCCGTGGAGGCGCCGTGGTGGTCCAGGCCTACATCCTCATTCAGACCGAGGTCGGCAAGGCGGCCAGCGTCGCCAAGGACATCGCCAACATCAGCGGGGTGACGATGGCCGAGGACGTGACCGGCCCGTATGACGTGATCGCGCGGGTCGAGGCGCGCAACGTCGACGAGCTCGGCAAGCTGGTCATCGCCAAGATCCAGGACGTCACGGGCATCACCCGCACCCTGACCTGCACGGTGGTGCACGTCTGAGAGCGGGTCCCGGCCCGCTCGTCCCGCTCGTTTCGTTGGCCCTGCTCGTCGTGACCGGCTGCGGCGGCACGGTCGAGGTCGCCGTCCCCGCGGGCGCCGGCTCCCCGGCGTGCCGGGCCGCGGCCGCCAGCTGGCCGGCCACCGTCGGGAACCAGCATCGAGTCCAAGTCAGCGCCGGCCCCCCCGCGGTCGCCGCTTGGGGCGACCCTGCCATCATCGCCCGCTGTGGCGTCTCCCCGCCGGGACCCACGACCCTGGACTGCATCGACGTCTCCGGCATCGACTGGGTGGTGGAACCGCTGACCGACGGGGTCCGCTTCACCAGCTACGGGCGCACCCCCGCGATCGAGGTGCTGGTGCCTGGCGCTTACCGCCCTGAACCGCTGCTGCTGCCCGCCTTCACCGCGGCGGCCGGGCAGCTGCCCCGCGGCTCACGGCGGTGCAGGTGAGGGCTCAGCGCAGCCCGGTCCGCCGGGCCAGGGCCAGCTGCAGCAGCTCGTCCACCAGCTCCTCGTATCCCATCCCGCTGGCCGCCCAGGCCAGCGGGAACATCGACAGGGGGGTGAACCCGGGCATGGTGTTGATCTCGTTCACCAGCACCTCGCCGCGGCTGGTGTAGAAGAAGTCCGCCCGGGCCAGCCCCTCGCACCCGGCGGCCTCGAACGCCTGCGCAGCCAGCTGCCGCACCTGGTCCCTGACCTCGTCCGGGATCTTCGCCGGGCAGGTGAGCGTGATATCGGCTTCGGCCAGGTACTTGGCCTCGTAGTCGTAGAAGTCGTGCCCGCGGACGACCTCGATCTCCCCGACCTCGCTGACCCGCGGCGGGCCGCCGTCTCGAGCCTGCAGCACGCCGCATTCGAGCTCCCGGCCGTCGATGCCGGCCTCGACCAGCACCTTCGGGTCGTGCTCGCGCGCGGCCTCCACCGCGGCAGGCAGGTCCGCGACGGAGGCGACCTTGGTGATGCCCATGCTGGACCCGGCCCGGGCCGGCTTGACGAACACCGGCAGCGGCAGCGCCGCCGCGGCGTCCAGGCAGGCGGCCCGGTCCGCGCGCCACTCCCGGTCGGTGATCACGACATACGGCCCGACCGGAAGGCCGTGGCCGGCGAAGACCAGCTTCATGTAGTGCTTGTCCATCATCACCGCGGACGCGAGCACCCCGGAGCCCACGTAGCGGGTGTCGGACAACTCCAGCAGGCCCTGGATGGTGCCGTCCTCGCCGAACGGCCCGTGCAGCAGGGGAAAGACGACGTCGACCTCGCCGAGCGCCCTCGGCGGCGCGCCCGGCTCGAGCACGGTCAGCTCCCGGTCCCGGGTCGACAGGGACAGGAGGACCCCGGCCCCGGAGCCGTCCACCGCCGGCACGTGGCCGGGGCCCAGGGTGAGCTCGGCCGGGTCCTCGGTCACCAGCACCCACCGCCCGTCGGTGGCGATGCCGATCGGCACGACGTCGTAACGGGACCGGTCGATCGCCCGGATGACCCCCGCCGCGGTAGCGCAGGACACGGCGTGCTCGGAGGAACGGCCGCCGAAGACGACGGCGACGCGCGGCTTGTGGCCCTCGGGCTGTCCTGGGTGCGCACTCATCGGCAGCGACCCTATCCCGCGGCAGTACCGCCACCAGCCACCTACGCTGACCGGATGGACCATCCGCACCTCGCACCGGCCACGCTGCTGGTGGCGGGCGGCCGCCCGGCCCGGGCGCCCGGTGCCGGGCTGAGCCCGCCGCTGGAGCTGACCAGCACGTATGTCGCGGACGGCCCGGTCAACTACGGGCGTGCCGGCAACGCCACCTGGGACGCATTCGAGGACGTGCTGGGACAGCTGGAGGGCGGCCAGGCGCTGGTCTTCGCCTCCGGGATGGCGGCGATCGCGGCCGCAGTGTCCCTCACACCGCACGGAGGCGCCGTCGTCGTGCCCGACAGCCCGTACAGCCTCACCGGCGTGCTGCTGCGGGAGCTCGCCGGGTCCGGGCGGGTGTCGGTGCGACCGGTCGCCATCGCCGACACGGCACGAGTGGTCGCCGCGCTGGAGGGGGCAGCGCTGCTCTGGGCGGAATCGCCGACCAACCCGCTGCTCGAGCTGGCCGACCTGCCCGTGATCACCGCCGCCGCGCACGCGCAGGGAGCGCTGGTGGTGTGCGACAACACCTTCGCCACCCCGCTGGTGCAGCGCCCGCTGGACCTCGGTGCCGACGTGGTGGTGCACAGCGTCACCAAGTACCTCGC
This sequence comes from Dermatophilaceae bacterium, assembly GCA_035689185.1. Taxonomy (GTDB): domain Bacteria; phylum Actinomycetota; class Actinomycetes; order Actinomycetales; family Dermatophilaceae; genus DASSLY01. The sequence goes on along the minus strand of DASSLY010000016.1, from coordinate 26,630 downwards.
CGGGCACTCCGACGTCCTGCTCGGCGCGGCGGTGACGGCCGACACGCCAGCCGGCCGCGCGGCATACCAGGCGCTGTCGACCTACCGGTTGCTGCACGGAGCCGTCGCCGGGCCGGCGGAGACCTGGCTGGCGCTACGCGGGCTGCGGACCCTGCACCTGCGGGTGGAGCGGGCTACCACCAACGCGGCGGAGCTGGCCGCCCGGCTGCGCGCGCACCCGGCCGTGGAACGGGTCCGCTACCCCGGTTGGGGCGCCGTGGTCGCCATCGAGGTGCGCGGCGGCGCGCCCGGCGCCGAGGCCGTCGCGAGCGGGGTCCAGGTCTGGACCCACGCCACCTCGCTGGGCGGCGTGGAGTCGCTGCTGGAGCGTCGCCGACGCAACCCGGCGGAACCCGCCGTGGTGCCCGAGCAGCTGCTGCGGCTCTCGGTCGGCATCGAGGACGTCGAGGATCTGTGGCGCGACCTCGACGACGCCCTGCGGCGGGCGACGACCGGGATCAGCTAGCCCGCGCTAGCCCCTCTCCGCCTTCAGCGGCCGCGACAGCAGGTCGCTCGCGACGTCCTCGACCCGTCGGCCGCCGTGCACGAGCGCGGCGATCGCCGCCACGATCGGGACGTCGATCCCGTGCCGGTTGGCCAGGTCGAGGATGGACTGGCACGACTTCACGCCCTCGGCCGTCTGGCTGGTCGAGGCGACCACCTCGGCGACGGTCATCCCGCGGCCGAGCTTCACGCCGAACCCATGGTTGCGCGACAGGGGTGACATGCAGGTCGCGATGAGGTCACCCACCCCCGCCAGCCCGGAGAAGGTGACCGCGTCCGCGCCGAGCGCCGTTCCGAGCCGGACCGTCTCGGCCAGGCCACGAGTGATGATGGTGGCCTTCGTGTTGTCGCCCAACCCCATCCCCTCGGCGATGCCGACCGCGAGGGCGATGACGTTCTTCACCGCCCCCCCGAGCTCGGTGCCCACGACGTCGGTTCCGGTGTAGGGGCGGAAGTACGCCGTGGCACACGCCTCCGCGACGCGCTCCGCCGTGGCCCGGTCCACGCAGGCCACCACGCTGGCCGCCGGCTGCTTCGCCGCGATCTCGCGGGCCAGGTTCGGCCCGGACAGCACGGCGATGCGTTCCGGCTCGACCTTGCCCACCTCGGCGACGACCTCGCTCATCCGCTTGGCCGTGCCCAACTCCACGCCCTTCATCAGCGACACGACGGCCGCCTCGCCGGGAAGCAGGTGGGCCCAGTCGGCCAGGTTGGCGCGCAGCAACTGCGACGGGATGGCCAGGACCACGATGTGCGCGCCGTCGACCGCCTCCGCGGGCTCGACGGTGGCCGACACCGACGGCGGCAGCACCAGGTCCGGCAAATAGTCGAGGTTGACCCGGTCGACGTTGATCCGCTCGACCAGCTCGGGACGGCGGCCCCACATCCGGACCGTGCACCCGGCGTCGGCGAGCACGGCCGTGAACGCGGTCCCCCAGCTGCCGGTGCCGAACACCGCGACCTGGGTCACGACCGGGTCACCCGGCCCGCTGGCCGCCGGCGGCGTCCGCCGGCGGTGGGGGTGGTATGCGGCGCCGCTTTCGCGGGTTGCCGGTGGCCGGCAGCCCGGCCGAGCGGGGGTCGAACCGGGTTGCCGGCGCCTGCTCCTGCCGGATGTCTTCCAGCAACGTCGTGATCGCCGCCATGATCCGGTCGGTGGCCTCGTGCCTGGCCCGGGCGTCCGACCGGTTCGCGGCATACAGGTCGGACAGGTCGACCGGTGGACCGGCGACGACGCGCATCGTCTTGCGGGGGAACAGTTTTGGCGCCTTGGCGTACGGCGGCAGCAACCGTTGCGGGCCCCACTGGGCCACGGGAATCACCGGGCACCTGGTCGCCAGCGCCACTCGCGCGGCTCCGGTCTTGCCGGTCATCGGCCACAGGCCAGGGTCTCTGGTGAGCGTGCCCTCGGGGAAGATGGGCACGCACTTGCCCTCCTGGACCGCGGCCACCGCCGCTTGGAACGCGTCGCCGGCGCGACGGCCTTCGCGATAGACCGGGATCTGCTGGGCCGCGGTGATCAGCCGGCCCACGACGGGAATCCGGAACAGGCCCTCCTTGGCCAGGAAGAACGGCGGGGCACCGTTGTCGTAGAGGAAGTGGGCGAAGGTCAGCGGGTCGATGTAGGACAGGTGGTTCGGGCAGACGACGAACCCGCCGTCCTTGGGCAGGTGCTCGGCTCCGGACCACTGCTGCTTCGTGGTGGCCTTGAGCAGAGGCCGGATCAGACCGGCCACGAACCGGTAGGAGCGGGGGAGCCTCCCTCGCTGCGTCAGTGGCACCGTCACGTCCTCTCCACGCGGCCATCCGGCGGCGGCGTGCCGTCATCCTCGCCGTCCATGCGGGTCGTGTCGAGCAGGCGCCGCGCCGGCCTGACACCATGAGGCCGATGAGCCGGTATGCCGTCGCCAGCTGGCATCTCGTGGTGCCGGTCAAAGGCGGCCCGTTGGCCAAGAGCCGGCTCCACCCGCCGCCGGGCGTGTCCCGGGCGGACCTGGCCGAGGCGGTCGCGCTGGACACTCTCGACGCGGTCGCCGCGGCCCTGCCGCCGACCAGGTTGACGGTGGTCACCTCCGACCGGGCGACCAGCGCCCACGTCCACGCGATCGGCGCCCGGCTCCTACCCGATCCGGGTGCCGGACTGGCTGCGGCGATCGCCGCCGGTGTTGCCAGCCTGGCGGCGACGCCCATGCCTGCGGTCGGGGTGCTGCTCGGCGACCTTCCGGCGCTGCGCCCGGAGGAGCTGGCGACCGCCCTCCGCGTCGCGACGGGCCATCCACGGGCCTTCGTGCCGGATGCGCCAGGCACCGGCACCGTGCTGCTGACCGCGTTGCCGGGATGGCCGTTGCGTCCTGCCTTCGGGCCCGACTCCGCCGCGGCGCACGAGCGCGACTCGGTGCGGCTCGAGCTCGACCTGCCAACCCTTCGCACCGATGTCGACGACGACGCCGCGCTGGCCGCCGCCGCAACGCTAGGACTGGGGCGGCGCACTGCCGAGCTGCTGCGGGCCGCGGCCGGCTGAGGTCCGCTAGCGTTGCCGGGGTGCAGGCGACGGTCCACCGCTTCGACGACCAGACCGGTGACGGCAGCGTCCTGCTCGACACCGGGGAAGAACTGGCCTTCACCGGGGAGGTCTTCGACCGCAGCGGGTTGCGCCACGTGCGGGTAGGTCAGCGGCTCAGCGTGGTCGCCGAAGCAGGCACGCTGACCCGGCTGTGGATCCGGGGGATCGGAGCGGACGAGCGGATCGGCTGACCCGGCTGGGTCGCTGCACCTGCACCGGGCGGGCGGAGGCGCACCGCCTCCCGGCCCGACCGGTGCACGTGCTTACCGCTCAGGCCTTCTTGGCCGTCCGGCGCACAGTGGTCCGGGCCGCGGTCGTGCCCTTGGCTGCCGCCTTGCGAGCGGTGCTGGCCGCGCCGGCGGCCTTGGCCGGTGCCGCCTTCGCTGCCGACCTGGTCGCGGGCGCGGCAGCCGCCGTGCTGGAGGCGACCGTCTTGGCCGGCGCCGTCTTGGCTGTCCTGGAAGCCGGCGCCCTTTTTGCGGTGGTGCTCTTGGCGGTCGCGCTCTTCACGGCCGACTTCGCCGGCGCCGCCGCCTTGCTCCCCGCCCGCTTGGCCGCCGTGGTCTTGGCCGCCGACGTCCGGGCCGCCGAGGCCGCCGAGGTCGCCTTCGCGGCGGACTTCGCCGTCGACTTGGCTACCGTGGCGGCGGTCTTGCCGACCGAGCCGGCGGCCGCCCGGGCGCCGGCAAGCGCGCTCTTGGGCAGCCTGCGGGGATCGGCGACGACGGTCTTGAAGCCGGTGCCAGCCTTGAACTTCGGCACCGCGGTCTTCTTGATCTTCACCGTCTCACCGGTACGCGGGTTGCGGCCCGTGCGTGCAGCGCGGGCGACCCGCTCGAAGGTGCCGAAGCCGGTGATGCCGACCTTCCCGCCCTTGGCGACCTCGCGGATGATCACGTCCAGGACGGCCTCGAGGGCGTCGGTCGCGGCTTTTCGCCCGCCGAGCCGCCCTTCAAGGGCGTTGACCAGATCTCCCTTGTTCACGTCATTCCCCTCCATAAGGGATGGTCGCCGGTCATGGCACCGACGAGCTGGGCTGACGGGCACATACCCGACATGGCTGACGCTATGCCCACTTGGGCCTGCCGTCCACCACATCCGGGCATCGGTTGCCTTGTGTCGCAACGACTTTGAAGGGAAGGTAAAGGACGGGCGCCCCGCAAGCGTGCTCTGGTCAACCACGCCGAGGATGAAATCGCTTCAGCCGCAAGAAGGTTCGGATGCCAAGGCCGGCTCAGCGCGGCAGCGTCACCGGCTTGTACGACGGGCGGCGACGCTCGAAATCGCTGACCTCACGCTCGTGTCGCAGCGTCAGCCCGATGTCGTCCAGCCCCTCCAACAGTCGCCAGCGGGTGTAGTCGTCGACCTGGAACGGCGCGACGAGGTCCTTCGCGGTGATGGTGCGGCTCGGCAGGTCCACCGTTACCTGGGTCCCTGGCTCGTTCTCCAGCAGCTTCCACAGCAGCTCGACGTCGGACTGGTCCGCCTGGGCGGTGAGCAGCCCTTGCTTGCCGCTGTTCCCCCGGAAGATGTCGGCGAAGCGCGAGGAGATCACCACGCGGAAGCCGTAGTTCATCAGGGCCCAGACGGCGTGCTCCCGGGAGGAGCCCGTGCCGAAGTCCGGACCCGCGACGAGGACCGACCCGCCGGCATACGCCGGATTGTTGAGGACGAAGGTGGAATCCTTGCGCCACGCGGCGAACAGGCCGTCCTCGAAGCCTGTCCGTGTGACCCGCTTGAGGTACTCGGCCGGGATGATCTGGTCCGTGTCGACGTTGCCGCGGCGCAGCGGGACGCCGATCCCGGTGTGAGTGACGAAGGCCTCCATCGTGTCCTCCTCCTACAGGTCGGCCGGGCTGGACAGGGTGCCGCGCAGCGCGGTGGCCGCGGCCACCAGCGGGCTCACCAGATGGGTGCGACCGCCCTTACCCTGACGTCCTTCGAAGTTGCGGTTCGACGTCGACGCGCTTCTCTCCCCGGGCGCCAGCTGGTCGGGGTTCATCCCCAGACACATCGAACAGCCGGCCAGCCGCCACTCCGCACCCGCCTGTTTGAACACGACGTCGAGACCCTCGGACTCGGCCTGCAACCGGACCTTTGCCGAACCGGGCACGACGAGCAGCCGCACCCCGGCTGCCACCTGGCGTCCCTTGACGATCTCGGCCACCGCGCGCAGGTCCTCGATCCGCCCGTTCGTGCAGGACCCCACGAACACCGTGTCCACGGCGATGTCCCGCAGCCGGGTCCCCGCGGTGAGCCCCATGTACTCCAGCGCCCGCGCGGCCGCTACGCGGTCGGTCTCCTCGGCGAAGCTGGCCGGGTCCGGCACCGACTCGCTCAGCGGCAGTCCCTGGGCGGGGTTCGTGCCCCAGGTGACGTACGGAGCCAGCGCGGAGGCGTCCAGGTCCACCTCGGCGTCGAAGACCGCGTCGTCGTCGCTGCGCAGCTGGCGCCAGTCGCTCACCGCCGTATGCCAGTCGGCGCCGGCCGGCGCGTGCGGGCGGCCTTGCAGGTACTCGAACGTGGTCTGGTCCGGGGCGATCATGCCGGCCCGGGCGCCCGCCTCGATCGACATGTTGCAGATGGTCATCCGGGCTTCCATGGACAGGGCCTCGATCGCGCTGCCCCGGTACTCGATGACGTACCCCTGGCCACCGCCGGTGCCGATCTTCGCGATCACCGCCAGCACGACGTCCTTTGCCGTGACACCGTCGGCGAGCGTGCCGTTAACGTTGACCGCCAGGGTCCGGAAGGGCTTGAGCGGCAAGGTCTGGGTCGCCAGGACGTGCTCGACCTCGCTGGTGCCGATCCCGAACGCCAGCGCGCCGAACGCGCCGTGCGTCGACGTGTGGCTGTCCCCGCACACGATGGTCATTCCGGGTTGGGTCAGGCCGAGCTGCGGCCCGACGACATGCACGATGCCCTGGTCCGCGTCGCCCATCGGGAACAGCTTGACGCCGAACTCCGCGCAGTTTCGCCGCAGCGTCTCCACCTGGGTCCGGCTGACCAGGTCCGTGATCGGCCCGGGCGTCGTCGGGACGTTGTGGTCCTCCGTTGCCAGGGTCAGGTCGGGCCGTCGCACGCGCCGGCCCGACAACCGCAGGCCGTCGAACGCCTGCGGGCTGGTGACCTCGTGCAGCAGGTGCAGGTCGATGTAGAGCAGGTCCGGCTCACCCTCGGCGCTGCGCACGACGTGCGCGTCCCAGACCTTCTCTGCCAGCGTTGCAGCCATCGTCACTCCTTTGTCACGACGAGAGTCGCGCAGATGTCGGCACGACGGACTTGCGTCTCAGGCTCTGAGACTTCAGTATCAACTCATGGACAACTCTAGCGGCGTCGGCGTCCTTGACAAGGCCGCGATCGTGCTCGGCGCCCTCGAGGCCGGGCCGTCCACCCTGGCCCAGCTGGTCGGGGCCACCGGCCTGGCCCGGCCGACCGCGCACCGGCTCGCCGTGGCGCTGGAGCACCATCGGCTGGTCTCCCGCGACATGCAGGGCCGGTTCGTTCTCGGCCCCCGCCTGGCCGAGCTCGCTTCCTCGGCGGGCGAGGACCGGCTGCTCGCCGCGGCCGGGCCGGTGCTGAACGCCCTGCGCGACCACACCCACGAGAGCGCCCAGTTGTTTCGCCGCCAGGGCGACCAGCGGATCTGCGTCGCCGCCGCGGAGCGGCCGATGGGACTGCGCGACTCCATCCCGGTGGGGGCGAGCCTGTCCATGCTGGCCGGTTCGGCCGCCCAGATCCTGCTCGCGTGGGAGGAGCCGGACCGCCTGCACCGCGGCCTGCAGGGGGCCAAGTTCACCGCGACCATGCTGTCCGGGGTGCGCCGGCGCGGTTGGGCCCAAAGTGTCGGCGAGCGCGAGGTCGGGGTCGCCTCCGTGTCCGCCCCGGTCCGCGGCCCGTCCGGGCGCGTCGTCGCGGCCGTGTCGATATCCGGCCCGATCGAGCGCGTCAGCCGCCAGCCGGGTCGGCTGCACGCGGCCACCGTGGTGGCGGGCGCGAACAAGCTGACCGAGGTGCTGCGCCGGGCCCAGCTGCAGTCCTCCTGACGGGGCCCGCCATGAAGGTGACCGAGCTGGCCGCGCGGTCCGGCGTGACGCTGTCGACGGTGAAGTACTACCTTCGCGAAGGCCTGGTGCCCCCAGGCGTTCCCGTCACAGCCACGACCTCGGAGTACGACGACTCCCACGTCGCCCGGGTGCGCCTGGTCCGTGCCCTGGCGGACAGTGCCGGCCTGAGGGTCGCCGACGTCGCGCGCGTGCTCGCCGTCCTCGACGACGTCGCCGGACCCTGGCCGGAGGTGCTGGCCCGGGCCCACCGGGCGGCCACACGCGGCGGCCCGGGGGGCCCGCAACGGGGGCCAGGCAGCCGCACGCCCCGCGCCGACCGGTTGGTCCGCAGTCAGGGCTGGCGGGTTCGGGGCAGCTCCAGCCTCCGGCTGGACCTGGAGGAGGCGCTGCAACGAGCCGAGGCGGCCGGACTGCGGCTGGGCTCCGAGACCCTTGACCGCTACGCCGAGGCGGCGCACACCCTGGCCGAGATCGACCTGGCCGAGGTGGTCGGCACCCGCGGTGCTGCCCCAGCCGAGGCGGCACGGCAGGCCAGGCTGTTCGTGACCAGCCTGGTCGTCACCGAACCGGTCGTCACCGCATTGCGCCGGCTGGCACAGGAAGACGTCAGCAACCGTGTGGGCAGCAGGAGGGCCCGGCCGCGCGAGGCGTGACCGGGCCCTGCTCTGCTGGCCGTGGCTACCGGGGCCAGTCCAGGATGCTCACCGTGCCGCCGACGGCCGTGACCCGCATGGCGACCGGGCCGTCGGGAAGCACGAACAGCTCGTACTCCCCCTGGGTCACACCCGGGTACACCAGCGAGTAGACCAGCCGGTCCCGGACCGGGCGGGCCACCACGCCCACGTGCGGGTAGTGCACGTGGCCGTCGTGGTCGTGCGGGCCCGGCCCGTGTTTGTGGTCACCCTGAGGGTGGTTCTCGTGGGGGTGGTCGCGCTGGTGGGCCTGCGCGCCGGCCGTGGTTCCCGCCGGGCGCAGCTGCACCTCTACCCCTTCCATCTCGGCCGGGGTGTTGACCACGAGCGCCCCGATGTCGTCGCCGACGTCGAGCAGGACCGGGCCCTGCCCGGCATACGGGTTCTCCGCCGCGCGAGGGGCGCTCAGGTTCGAGCCACCGAGAGAGCCACCGAGAGACACCATGTCAGGCCGCCGGGACGCCCGGCTTGGTCTGGTACCCACCGGCGGGGTTGCCCAGGTACGGGAAGGTGTCGAGCAACGGCAGGTTGGTGTCCTTCGTGCCGTCCTTCACGATGTTGGCCGCACCGTCGGGGGTGAACGACGGGTCGACGAGCGGGATGGTGAGCCCGGCGATCGCCCGCAGCTCCACGGTGACGGCGTCGTCCTTGATGCGGCGGCCGTTGGGGAACCCGGCGGGGTCGCCGCCGACCAGGCCTAGCCTGTTGGGTTTCGCGGTCGGGGGGATAGCCAGGTTCAGCCGGAGCATGTCCGCCTGTCGCGGCCCGGTGAAGTTCTGGAAGCCGGGGATGATGCCGGCGGGTATGCCGGTGTGCAAGATCGCGAGCAGGTCGGCGCGGACCTTGGTGTATGCCGCGAGGTGGGGGAACACCCCGGGGTAGAGCACCGGCAGCAGCTTGGCCAGTTCCGGATGGGCGAGGTAGTGACCGAAGAACTCGTCGAAGCGCGGCCGCCGGGCGTTCCACGGGTCCTTGTCGCCCATCGGGATGACGACTTCGTTGACCAGCGGGTTGCCCAGGCGGGACACCTGCTGGAACGGACCCTGCCAGCGGCTGGCTCCGGTTTCCTCGTCGTAGATCCGCGACTTGCGCCGGCTGGCGGTCGCCCACACGCCGACCACCGACCTGGCGGCCATGGCGTCTGTGGGCATGACCCCACCTCGGGTGAGGTCGGTCTTGGGCACCTGGATCGCGATGCTGTGCACGTTCAGGCCCTGGGTTCCGTTGACCCCGGCCGCAGCCGCGGAGGGGATGAGGTGCAGGTTCTGGAACGGGCGCAACGTGCCCAGGTCGAAAACGCTGCCGAGGTCGACGTGGAAGGCATCCGAGCGCTGGCCGGCGAAGACCTTGCGGCCGCCCGTGAGGCGATGCACCGCCTGAGCGGTGAAGTGCGCGTAGTTCGGTGTGCTGCGCGGCCCGACGTTGACCGGCGGGCAGGTCAGGTTCCGGCCCAGCACCTGCCCAGGCATGCCCAGTTCGGTCCGGGTGACCGAGTAGAACTGCGGCCGGTTCCAGTTGCGCTCCGGGTCCGCGACGGAACTGATCGGACCGGTGTTGTAGAGGTAGGTGTCCTCGTTGCGGACTTTGGTGGTGAACCGGAACTGGTAGGAGACGTTGGGCAGGATGTCCTCGGTGTTGCTGATGTTGATGGTGTACAGCACGTCGTCGCCGAACTCGTAGAAGTTGGGGCCGCCCTGGGGGTTCTGGAACGGGATGAAGTTGGCGATGATCGTGACGGTGTCCGGCTTGTCCGGGCTGACGAACGCGTAGAGATCGGTGTTGTCGGCGACCGGATCCTTGGAGATCTCCGGGGCCTCGCGGTGGGAGGACATGGTCACCGCCCCGCTGCGCGGGTCAAGCGGGCGACCAGGTCACGGTCGTGCACTACGACCTCGTGCTCGCCGATGAGCAAGGACACCTTCCCGGACCTGGCGTCGGCCACGTGGGCGACGAGATCATGTCCGGCCGCGGTGTCGCCACGTCCAGCAGTGGGGGCAGCGGCGGCGGCCCCTCCTGCGGCGACGGCTGCGGCGGTGACGGTTCCGGCTCCGGCTGCGGCCAGGAAACCGCGCCGTGTGGCATCGGTCATGCGAAAGATCCCTTCTGGAGAGCGCGGGGTCGGCGAAACCGTCCCGCTGGCGGGGGGCACTGCCGACTCACAGCCCTCTGAACGGCCTTGTCCCATGACGCATTCGACGCGCCCGGGGCAAAGGATTGGCGTTGATGTTCGCGAGCGGCGCAGTCTGGGGATCCCGGGGCGTCAGGGCCCATTGTGTCCCTCGAACACCCGGTCCGCGAGTGGCGGGAGCCGCCGTGCCGGGATTGCGGAGCAGGAAAGCCGGTGGTAGCCCCGACGGGATTCGAACCCGCGCTACCGCCTTGAGAGGGCGGCGTGCTAGGCCGCTACACAACGGGGCCCTAGCTGGCCGGCCGGTCGGGACGGTCACCCCAGCCGGCAGCGCCCGCAACCTTACCGGCACCTCAGGGCGATCTCCGAATCGGCGGGACGCGGCGCACGCATGCACCTCGACGCTGGGGTACCAGGACTCGAACCTAGACTAACTGAACCAGAATCAGTCGTGCTGCCAATTACACCATACCCCATGGGGGTATCGCTCCCCGGTGTGACCGGCTCGCGACCCGGGCAGTCACCCTACCGGTCGGGCCGGAGCCTCCCAAATCTCAGGCGTGCGCGCTGGGTAACGCGGTAGCAACCTCGCGCGCGACTCCAGGAACCGCTCCCGCTCCTACAATCCACAAGTGCGGAACATCCTGGACGACTACCCCCTTGCCCAGGCCTACGACGAGATGTTCGCCACCCGGCAGGAGGTCCGCCCCTCCTATGCCTCCATCCACGGCGCGCTGCGCCGGCTGAGCCCCGCGGACCTGGCCGCCCGGCACGAGCTGGCCGCCTCGGCCTACGTCGACCAGGGAGTGACGTTCGACATCGGCGGCGAGGAGCGGCCGTTCCCGCTCGACCTGATCCCGCGGGTACTCGACGTCGAGGAGTGGCACACCATCGAGAAGGGAGTGGCGCAGCGCGTCCGCGCCCTGGAAGCGTTTCTCCACGACGTATACAGCGGCTGCGAGGTGGTCAGGGACCGGATCGTGCCGCGCCGCATCCTCACCTCCTCCCCGCACTACCTGCGGGCGGCGTGGGGGATCACCCCGCCGAACGGGGTGCGCATCCACGTTGCCGGGATCGACCTGATCCGCGACCAGGCGGGCCAGTTGCGGGTCCTGGAGGACAACGTCCGGGTCCCCAGCGGGGTCTCCTATGTCATCAAGAACAGGGTGGCGATGGCCACGGCGTTCCCGGAGGTCTTCGCCGCCCAGAACGTCCGCCCGGTCTCGACCTACCCCCGCCAGCTTCTCGCCGCGCTGCGCGCCGCTGCACCGGCCGGCGTGGAGGACCCCACCGTGGTGGTCCTCACTCCCGGGGTCTTCAACAGCGCGTACTTCGAGCACGCGCTGCTCGCCGGCTCGATGGGGGTGGAGCTGGTCGAGGGCGGCGACCTCACCTGCCGGGGTGGCAAGGTGTTCATGCGCACCACGGCGGGCCTGCAGCCGGTGGACGTCATCTACCGCCGGATCGACGACGACTTCCTGGACCCGGTGCACTTCCGCCACGACTCGATGCTCGGCTGCCCGGGAGTGCTTTCGGCGGCCCGCGCCGGCGCGGTGACCATAGCCAACGCCGTCGGCAACGGGGTCGCCGACGACAAGCTGATCTACACCTACGTCCCGGCCCTGATCGAGTACTACCTCGGCGAGCTGGCCATCCTGCCCAACGTGTCCACCTGGCGGCTGGAGGACCCGGCCGCCCGTGAGGAGGTGATGGACCGGCTGGACGAACTGGTGCTGAAGCCGGTCGACGGCTCGGGCGGCAAGGGCATCGTGATGGGCCCCGCCGCCAGCCGGGAGGAGCTGGACGCCGCGCGCCAGAGGATTCAGCTGGACCCGCGCGGCTGGATCGCCCAGCCGCTCGTACAGCTGTCCACCGTCCCCACGCTGGTCGACCAGCGGATCGAACCGCGCCACGTGGACCTCCGCCCGTTCGCCGTCAACGACGGCGCCAAGGTGTGGGTGCTGCCCGGAGGGCTGACCAGGGTCGCGCTGCCGGCCGGGGAGATGATCGTCAACAGCAGCCAGGGCGGCGGCTCCAAGGACACCTGGGTCCTCGCCGACCCGGACAGCCTGAGCCGGGAGACCCAGCCGGCCATGGCCCCGTCGGTGATCATCCCGACCGTGCCGCCCTCCGGTCCGCACGGCCCGGTCGACGCGGACGCCCTGGGCGCGCGGCATACCCAGCAGCAGCAACAGCAACAGGCCGCCGGTATGCCGCCCGCTCACCGCGGCCGGCGCGGCCGGCGCGGCCGGCCAGGGGAGCCCGCATGTTGAGCCGGATCGCGGAGTCGCTGTTCTGGATCGGCCGCTACGTCGAGCGCGCGCAGGGCACGGCGCGGCTGCTGAGCGTGCACCAGCAGCTGGTCATCGAGGACCCGTACGTCACCGAGGAGAGCGCCTGCACCAGCCTCATCCGGCTGATGGGCTGCCCGGAGTCCACCCCGCCAACCCTGGACGCAGTGCTGGACACCATGGCCTATGACCCGCGCTCCCCGTGGTCGATCGTCTACGGCATCACCGCCGCCCGGTCCAACGCCCGATCGGCCCGGGAGGTCATCTCCTCCGACCTGTGGGAGTGCCTCAATGCCACCTGGGTGGCGCTGCCGGCGGGGAAGTTCCGCGCCGCGGACAGCTACCGCTTCTTCCGCTGGGTCCGCGACCGCACGCTTCTGCTGTCCGCGATCACCGACGCCACGATGAACCGCGACCTCGGCTGGCAGTTCCTCACCCTCGGAGGCGCCCTCGAACGAGCCGACATGACCGCCCGGTTGGTCTCCTCGGCGGCGACGGCCGGGGGCTCGACCCCCGGGGGCTCGATCACCGGCTGGCAGAGTGTCATGCGCTCGTGCGGCGCGCAGGAGGCGTTCGTGCGGGCCCACAGCGGGCTGATGGCCGACGCGCAGGCGGCGCAGTTCCTGGTTTTGGACCACCTGTTCCCCCGGTCGGTGGTCTACTCCCTCACCCAGGCCGAGGAGTGCCTGCGCTCGGTGGGTCGGGAGTCCACCGGCGCGGGCAACAGCGAGGCGCAGCGGGTGCTCGGACGGGTGCGGGCCGACCTCGAGTACCGCCGGCCGGGCGAGCTCATCGAGACGCTCCCGGCGGAGATGGCCGAGGTCCAGGACGCGTGCGCCCAGGCGAGCGACTCCATCGCTGGGCAGTACTTCTCACGAACCGAGACCGTGGCATGGAGGGCTGGCCAGCAATGACGATGCGGCTGAAGGTCGTTCACCGGACCGGCTACCTCTATGACTCCAAGGTCGCCAGTTCGTTCAACGAGGCTCGGATGACCCCGCTCACCGACGCCAACCAGACCACGTTCGCGGCCACGCTCAAGGTGAACCCGAACCCGTGGCAGATCACCTACCGCGACTACTGGGGCGCCACCGTCACCGGCTTCTCGTTGCACCAGGGCCACACCCGGCTGGCCCTGACCGCGGAGTGCACCGTGGAGACGCACGTTACCTCCCCCGCCCCGGACGCCCTCCGCGCCACGTGGGCGGACATCGCGTCGCAGCGGATCGCCGACGACCTCTCGGAGTTCCTCGAGATCTCCCCTCTCACCGAACCGGGCGGCGACCTGCGTGCCGAGGCCGGGCGGCTGCGCGGCCAGCTGTCACCGCACGAGACCGCGCTGGCGCTGGCCGGGCTGGTCGAGCGCGAGGTCCGCTATGTCGTCGGCGCGACGGCGGTGCACACCAGGGCCGAGGATGCCTGGCGGGCGCGGGAGGGCGTCTGCCAGGACATGGCCCACCTCGTCGCCGGTGCCCTTCGCACCGTCGGCATGCCCGCCCGCTACGTCTCCGGGTACCTCCACCCGCAGGCCGATCCGCCGATCAACCTGGCGGTGACCGGCGAGTCGCACGCCTGGGTCGAGTGGTGGGCCGGTGACTGGTACGGCTTCGACCCGACCAACGCCATCCCCTACAGCGACCGGCACGTCGTCGTCGCGCGCGGCCGCGACTACCGCGACGTGGCGCCGCTGTCCGGGGTCTACGCGGGCGGCCCGACCGCCGCCATGTTCGTCGACGTGGACATCACCCGCATCGCGTAGCGCGCCGCCTGCACGCCGGGGCGCCTCCCGCCTTGTATCCGGACGCCTCGCGGGGTCTGGATGGAGCGGGCGCGGCGCGCCCGGCGTCACGCCTTCCCGGCGCCCCGGCGCGTCACAGCGTCGTGCGCAACGCCGCGATCCGGGACAGCGAGGACTCCCGGCCGAGGATCTCCATCGACTCGAACAACGGCGGGCTGACCCGGCGCCCGGTGACCGCCACCCGCAACGGCGTGAACGCGAACCGCGCCTTGAGCCCGAGTCCGTCGACAACCGCCGTCCGCAGCGCCGTCTCGATCTCGGCGGCGGACCAGGACGGCAGCTGCGAGAGCACCCCGGCCGAGGTGTCGAGCACCGGTCCGGCGGTCTCGCTCAGCGCCGCTCGCGCGTCGTCGTCGACGACGAGCGCCTCGTCCAGGACGAACAGAAAGCCCAGCAACGACTCCGCCTCGCTGAGCAGCGCCATCCGTTCCTGCACCAGCGGCGTGGCGGCCCGCACCAGCGCCCGCTGGCGGTCGGTGGGCCCATCCGGCAGCACCCCGGCGAAAGACAGGTGGGTCACGATCCGGCTGGCCAGGTCGTCCGGCGCGATTGAGCGGATGTAGTGCCCGTTGAGCCAGTTCAGCTTGTCCAGGTCGAAGATCGGGCCCACCGCGTTCACCTTGGCCCAGTCGAACCCCGCGGAGAACTCCTCGAAGGTGAACACCTCCCGCCCGTCACCGGGTGGCGGGTAGCCGACGAGGGCGAGGAAGTTCACCAGCGCCTCGGGCAGATAGCCCTGCTCCCGGAACCAGGTGAGCCGGGCCGCCGGGTTCTTCCGCTTGGAGATCTTCGACTTGTCGGCGTTGCGCAGCAGCGGCATGTGCGCGAACGCCGGAACCGGCAGCCCCAGCCAGGAGTAGAGCAGCAGGTGCTTCGGCGTGGAGCTGATCCACTCCTCGCCGCGGACGACGTGGGTGATGCCCATCTCGTGGTCGTCGACGACCACCGCGAGGTGGTAGGTGGGGAAGCCGTCCGCCTTGACGATGACCTGGTCGTCCGGCCTGGGCGCGTTCAGCTCACCGCGGACCAGGTCGACGAACCGCAGCGGCGGGTCGTCCGGGATGAGCATCCGCACCACGGGGACCTCGGCGAACCCGGGCAGCACGGCTCGCTCCTCCCGCGACTTGCCCAGGCACATCCGGTCGTAGCCGGTGGGCAGCTTGGCCCGCTGCTGTTCCTCTCGCATCGCCGCCAGCCGCTGCGGGGTGCACCAGCAGTGGTAGGCGTGCCCCTCGGCCAGCAACCGCTCGGCATACGGGGTGTAGCGGTCCAGCCGCTCGGACTGCCGGTACGGCGCGAACGGGCCGCCGATGTCGGGCCCCTCGTCCCAGCTCAGCCCGAGCCAGCGCAGCGTGGCGAAGATCTGCTGCTCGCTGTCCTCCCGGTAGCGCGCGCGATCGGTGTCTTCGATCCGCAGGACGAACTGCCCGCCCTGCTGGCGGACGAAGGCCAGGTCGAACAGCGAGACGTATGCCGTGCCGACGTGCGGGTCGCCGGTCGGCGACGGCGCGACCCGCAGGCGGACCGGACCGGTGCTCGTGGGCATTCGGGCAGCCTACCGACGCACGAACGGGTTGCTGAGCGTGCCGATCCCCTCGATCTGCACCTCCACCCGCTGCCCCGCCTCGACCGGACCCACCCCGGCCGGCGTGCCGGTCAGGATGACGTCCCCGGGCAGCAGGGTGAACGCGGCCGACGCGTGCACCACGAGCGCGGTCACGTCGTGCACCATGTCCGCCGTCGTCCCGTGCTGGACCACCCGCCCGTCCCGGCGGGTCACGATCGACAGGTTGCTCACGTCCAGCTCGGTCTCGATCCACGGCCCGAGCGGGCAGAACGTGTCGAACCCCTTGGCCCGGGCCCACTGCCCGTCGGAGCGCTGCAGGTCCCGGGCGGTCACGTCGTTGGCGCACGTGTACCCGTAGACGACCTCGGGCACGCGCGCCGCCGGGACGTCCTTGCACATCCTGCCGATGACGACCGCCAGCTCCCCCTCGTAGTGCACCTCCCGGGTCGCCGGCGGGAGCACCACCGGGTCGCCCGGTCCGACCACGGCCGTGTTCGGGACCAGGAACATCAGCGGCTCGGCCGGCGCCTGGCCGCCCATCTCGCGCGCATGGTCGGCGTAGTTCCTGCCGATCCCGATCACCTTGCTGCGCGGGATCACCGGCGCGAGCAGCCGCACGTCGCCGAGCCGCACCGTCGCCCCGGTCGGCACGACCGGGGCGTACAGCGGGTCGCCATGCAGCCGGGCGATCACCTCCTGGCCCGGCTGCCCCGTGACGATCCCGTATGCCGGGTCGTCACCTTCGGTGTACCTGGCGATCCGCACCCGGCGAGCCTAGTCGCCGTCGAAGGGGGCCGGCCGAGGCTAGGCGGCAGCGCGGCTCGACGCCACCCTGGTGGCCGAGGGCAGCACCGCGACCACGGCGGCTCCCATCACGGCATACCCCCGGGCATTGGCGTGGATGTCGCCGCGGTCGCAAATCCAGGTCCAGCCGCAGATGCGCTTGACGTTCAGGGGGACCCGGCCGAACCCGGGCAGCCAGACGACGGAGACGTCGGTGCTGGCGAAGGCGGTGGCGACGTCCGCGGTGGTGGCCCCGGCCGCGGCAGCGCTGACCGCGATGATGCCGTTCAGGGTTTGGAGCAGCTCGACCGACTTGGCCGCCACGGCCTGGCCGGTCGGCCCGAGCAACCAGGCGGCGAGGATGGGGTCGTAGTAGTTCAGCACCACGATGGGCACACCTGGCGCGGCCAGCCGCAGCGCCGCCAGCGCGGCCCGCAGCCGGACGGACACGTTGGTGAGCCCGGCCTGGATGCAGCGCAGGTCGATCTCTGATCCGCTCGCGCAGCTGACCACGTCGTTGGCCCCGATGTCGAGGGTGATCAGGCGAAACGTGCCAGGATGCCGGCGCAGGCGGTCGACTGCCTCGGCCAGCTGGCTGCCGTGAGGGTAGCTGCAGACCCCGCCCTCCACCAACGTCACGCTGGTCTCCCCCGAGCAGGCGAGGTTGGTCAACCGGGTCCGTCGTGAGTCCCGGAGGGCGTCCAGCACGTGGCCGACGTAGCCGCCGTGGCCGCGGTCGGCCCGGTCGGGCTGGTGGCCGGCGGCCAGCGAGTCGCCGAGCGCGAGGTAGCGCGTCCGAGCGTGGGCGCTCGACGGGTCCAGCGTCGCTGGGGACGCCGTGGCGGCTGCCGTGGCGGGTGTCACGCTCGCCGCCTGCGCCGGCGCCGCCGGCCCCCAGGCGCTGAGGGCGGCCAGGGTCAGGGTCCCGAACAGGGTTGCCGCCCTCGACCGGATGCTCATCGGACACTCCTGACTGCCGGGCGCTGCCGGGCGCTGGCGGGCGCGGTCTCGACGGTGCGACCGCGGCTGACCGTAGGCTACTGCGTCGTGCCGACAGCACTGGCCGAGCAGGACTGGGTGGCGGCCCAGGCGGAACACGAGGCTCGGGTGGACGCGCTGCTGGCTGCGCACCTGCAGCGCCAGGCCACGCATCGAGGCCACCCGGTCGAGGACTTCCTCTTCACCTACTACCAGCACCGCCCGGCGCAGCTGCGCCGCTGGCACCCCGGCGTCGGCCGGGTGCTGCTGGGCGGCGCCGCATCCGAGCGCGAGTCGTGGCGCTTCTACCGGGCGGAAGGCGGCGCAGTGGGTTTGGACAGCTCAGCCTTCGCCGCCGCCCGGGGTGCCACCGTCCGCTCCTTGCGGGACCTGCTTGCCGCCACGAAGGCCCGTCCGGCGCACCTGGGCTGCTTCGGGCTGCACGAGTGGGCGATGGTCTACCGCGCCTCGGACCGGCGCCACCCGGCATACCCGCTACGGCTGGGACCGGCGGCCACGGACGCAATCGTCGAGTCGCACCAGCTCCGCTGCTCACACTTCGACGCGTTCCGGTTCTTCACCGCGCCGGCGCGGCCCCTCAACCGGCTGCAGCCCACCCCGCAGACCAGGGTCGCCATCGAGCAGCCGGGGTGCCTGCACGCGACGATGGACCTCTACCAGCATGCGTTCCGGATCTCACCCGCGACGCCCAGCGAGCTGACGCTGGCGTGCTTCGAGCTCGCCCGGGACGTCCGGGCGGTGGACATGCGCGCCTCGCCGTACGACCTGAGCGCGCTGGGCTACCAGCCGATCCCGATCGAGACGGCCGACGGCAAGGCGCAGTATGTCGCCGCGCAGCGGGAGTTCGCCGAGCGCGCGAAGCCGCTGCGGTCCTGGCTGCTGGCGGTCTGCGAAGCGGTGCTCAGCGCACCGGCACCTCGTGCCGCAGCAGGCCGAAGGTGATCCCGTCCACTAGTGCGATCCAGCTGGCCTCGACGATGTTCGGCGCGACCCCCACGGTCTGCCACGACGTCTGGCCGTCCGAGGTCTCGATCAGCACGCGCGTCACCGCGTCGGTGCCGTGGGACGCGTCCAGGATGCGCACCCGGAAGTCGATCAGCTCAAGCTTGTCCATCTCCGGGTAGGCCCCCTGCAACGCCTGTCGCAGCGCGTGGTCCAGCGCGTTGACCGGGCCGTTGCCCTCCCCGGTGGCGACGACGCGTTGTCCCGCCGCGGTGAGCTTGACGGTGGCCTCCGACAGTGCCGCGCCGGCGCCGCGGAAGTCGGTGATCACCCGCCAGGACTCTGTGCCGAAGTAGGACAGCCGCTGGCCCTCCACCTCCTCACGCAGCAGCAGCGCGAACGAGGCGTCGGCGGCGTCGAAGGTGTAGCCGCGCAGCTCCATCTCCTTGACCCGCGCGACCACCCGGCTCAGCAGCGCGGTGTCGTGGGCCAGGTCGTAGCCCAGCTCCTTGCCCTTCAGCTCGATGCTCGCGCGCCCGGCCATGTCCGAGACCAGCATCCGCATGTCGTTGCCGACGCGGACCGGGTCGATGTGCTGGTACAGGTCCGGATCCACCCGGATGGCGCTGGCGTGCAGGCCAGCCTTGTGCGCGAAGGCGCTCGCACCGACATACGGCTGCCGCGAGTAGGGCGGGATGTTGGTGACCTCGCTGATGGCGTGCGCGAGCCGGGTGGACTCCTCCAGCCGTTCGGGCGCCAGCAGCTGCATCCCCTGTTTCAGCTGCAGGTTGCTCACCACGGTGATGAGGTCGGCGTTCCCGGTGCGCTCGCCGTAGCCGTTGATGGTGCCCTGCAGGTGGGTGGCGCCCGCCTCCACCGCTGCCAGGGAGTTGGCGACGGCGCAGCCGGTGTCGTTGTGGCAGTGGATGCCCAGCCGGGCGCTGGTCGCGGCCAGCACGGCCGCCACGGTGTCCTGCACCTGCGGCGGGAGCATCCCCCCGTTGGTGTCGCACAGGGCGACAACCTCGGCACCCGCCTCGGCCGCAGTGCGCACCACTTCTAGCGCGTAGTCGCGGTCCAGCAGGTACCCGTCGAAGAAGTGCTCGGCGTCCAGGAACACGCGCCGTCCCTCCCCGCGCAGGAACGCCACGGTGTCGCGGATCATCGCCAGGTTCTCCTCCGGCGTGGTCCGCAGCGCCGACTTCACATGCCCCACATGGGACTTGGCGACCAGGGTGACCACGGGGGTGGCTGCGGCGAGCAGCGCCAGCACCTGCAGGTCCTCCGACGCGCGGCCGCCGGGCCGGCGGGTGGAGCCGAACGCCGCCAGCACCGCGTTCTTCAGGTGCAGCCCGGTCCGGGCCTGGGCGAAGAACTCGGTGTCCTTCGGGTTCGCCCCGGGCCAGCCGCCCTCGACGAAGCCGACGCCCAGCTCGTCCAGGTAGGCAGCGATCGCCAGCTTGTCCGCCACCGAGAGGTTCAGTCCCTCTTGCTGCGCGCCGTCGCGCAACGTGGTGTCGTAGACGTGCAGGTCAGTCATGTTGCATCCCATCCGGTCAACGCCCGCGCGTGTCTGGTGACCGCGGGACCGCTCCATCCTCCCCTCCGCGCGTGCCCCCGGCGCTCGTGACACCGGGCGGCCCAACAAAAAGACCCCCCGGGGTGCGGGAGGCCTGCGCGACGGGGTGAGCCGTCGCGCTACTCGATAATGAGGGTGGCGGTCGCCACTTCGGTCCAGCCGGTCACGCTCGGCACTGTCCCACGCGCACCCACTCAGTGGCCAGACGTCTCGCCATCCGGACCACCCTGACCTTCGTGTCCGCCGGTGTGGTCCGGCCGGCCCGTCCGATGACACATGCCTGGGCCGATGACACCCCGCTGGCCCCGGTGCCACCGTAGGCGGTGTGCCCGGGCCCAGCCGGGTGTAGGCCGCCCGGCGAGGTGTAGCCCGCCCAGCGCGGTGTAGCCCGCCCAGCGCGGTGGCCCGCCCACCGGGCGTCGGCCCGCTGGCGCCGATGACACATGCCTGGGCCGATGACACCCCGCTGGCCCCGATGACACCGGATGCGGTGTGCCCGGGCCCAGCGCGGTGTAGCCCGCCCAGCGCGGTGTAGCCCCACCGAGCGTCGGCCCGCCCGCCGATGACACATGTCTGGGCCGGCGACACCCCGCTGGCCCCGATGACACCGTAGGCGGTGTGCCCAGGCCCAGCGGGGTGTAGCCCGGCCAGCCAGGTGTAGGCCGCGCAGCGGGATGTAGCCCGCCCAGCGGGGTGTAGGCCGCTCAGCGGGTGGAGCCCGCCCAGGCCGTCGGTCAGCGGCAGGCGTCGACCAGGGCGTGGAACAGCGCCGCCTCGACCCCGGCCTCGGGATGCCACTGCACCGCGAGCCGGAACCGGGCACGCGGCTGCTCCATCGCCTCCAGCGTCCCGTCGTCGGCCCACGCCGCGGCCTCGTACCCCGGGTGGGTATGCACCGCCTGGTGGTGGTATGTCGGCACGGCGAGCCGCTCCCCCAGCAGCGCGCGGACCGCGCTGCCCTCGACCGTGGTCACCGGATGGCTGCCGTGCCTGCCGGAGAAGGGGGCGTGCTCGCCGTGGCCCACCCGGTCCGGCAGATGCTGCTCCAGAGTCCCGCCGGCGGCCACGGCCATCACCTGCATCCCCCGGCAGATCCCGAGAATCGGCAGGTCCCGCTCCGCCGTGGCCTGCGCCAGGGCGATCTCGGTGGCGTCCCGGTCCGGCCGGGATGCCTGGGCGAAGCGGTGCCGCTCCGCGCCGTAGCGGTCCGGGTCCACGTCAGCGCCCCCCGCGATCATCACCCCGTCCACCCGGGCAAGGATCTCGTGCACGAGGTCGGTGTCCGCGTCCAGCCGAGGTGGGATGAGCAGCGCGATCCCGCCGGCCTGCTCGACCTGCCGGACATAGTCGTGCTGCAGGACGACCGCTGGCACGCTGTCCCACGCACCCCAGGACGACGGCTCGAGGTAGGCGCTGATCCCGATGACCGGTCGGCTCACCCGGCGACCCTACAGCGGAGTGACGTAGGCCCCGGATATCCCTCCGTCGACCAGGAACGTGGACGCCGTGACGAAGCTCGCGTCGTCGCTGGCGAGGAACAGTACCGCCGCCGCGATCTCCTCCGGCTCGGCGAACCGGCCGAGGGGGATGTGCACTAGCCGCCGGGCTGCCCGCTGAGGATCCTGGGCGAACAGCTCTTGCAGCAGCGGGGTGTTCACCGGTCCGGGGCACAGGGCGTTGACCCGAATGCCGTTGCGGGCGAACTGGACTCCCAGCTCACGGCTCATCGCGAGCACACCGCCCTTGCTCGCGGTGTAGGAGATCTGGGAGGTGGCCGCACCCATCACCGCCACGAAGGACGCCGTGTTGATGATCGAGCCCCGCTGCTGCTCCAGCATGTAGGGCAAGGCCGCCTGGCAGCAGAGGTAGACGCTGGTGAGATTGACCGCCTGGACCCGCTGCCAGGCCTGGAGGCTGGTGGTGAGGATGGAGTCGTCCTCGGGCGGGGAGATCCCGGCGTTGTTGAACGCGATGTCCACGGCCCCGAACTCGGACTTGGCCCGGGCGAACAGGGCCTCCACCGCAGCCTGGTCGGTCACGTCGCAGCGCGCGTACGCGCCGCCCACCTCGGCCGCGGCCGCCTCCCCCGCCGCGTGGTCCACGTCGCCGATCACGACGCGCGCTCCCTCGGCCGCGAACCGCCGCACCGTGGCCAGCCCGATTCCGCTGCACCCGCCCGTGACGACGGCCACCCGTCCGTCAAGTCTGCCAGCCATCGAGCTCCCTTCAGTGAGCGATAAACACGTTCTTCACTTCGGTGAACCCGTCCAGCGCGTCCGGTCCGAGCTCCCGTCCGAGCCCGGACTGCTTGAACCCGCCGAACGGGGTCGAGTAGCGCACGCTGCTGTGCGAGTTCACCGACAGGTTGCCGGCCTGGACGCCGCGCGCGACACGCAGGGCGCGCCCGACGTCGCGGGTCCAGATCGAGCCCGACAGCCCGTATGCCGTGTCGTTGGCCTTCGCGACCGCGTCCGCCTCGTCCTCGAACGGCAGCACGGCCACCACCGGCCCGAACACCTCCTCGCGCCAGACCCGGTCCTGCGTGGAACGGGGCAGCACCACGGTCGGGGGGTACCAGAACCCCGGTCCGCTGACACCCATCCCGCGAAAGGCGACCTCCACCGGTTCCTCGGCGTCCTCCACGAACGACCGGACGGCCCGCCGCTGGCCGGCACTGATGAGCGGACCCATCTGGGTCGCGTCGTCACTGGGGTCTCCGACGGTCACCGCGCCCACCGCCTCCTCGAACAACCCCAGGAACCGGTCCAGCACGCTGCGCTGCACGAGGATCCGGCTACGGGCGCAGCAGTCCTGCCCGGCGTTGTCGAAGACGCTCATCGGCGCCGAGGCAGCCGCGGCCGGCAGGTCGGAGTCGGCGAACACGATGTTCGCGCTCTTCCCGCCGAGCTCCAGCGTCACCCGCTTGACTTGGTCAGCCGCGGCGCGCATCACCTGCTTGCCCACCTCGGTGGACCCCGTGAAGCAGAGCTTGCGCACCGCCGGGTGCGCCACCAGCCGCTTCCCGACCACCGACCCCTTGCCCGGGAGGACGGTGAGGACGCCCTCCGGCAGACCCGCCTCCCGCGCCAGCTCGCCGATCCGTAGGGCCGTCAGCGGGGTGAGCTCGGCCGGCTTGACCACGACCGTGTTGCCGGCCGCCAGTGCCGGGGCGAGCCCCCAGCCGGCGATAGGCATCGGGAAGTTCCACGGGACGATCACCCCGACGACGCCGATCGGCTCCTTGAAGGTCACGTCCAGTCCGCCGGCGACCGGGATCTGGCGGCCGAACAGCCGTTCCGGCGCGGCCGCGTAGTAGGTGAGCACGTCGCGGACGTTGCCCGCCTCCCACCGCGCGTTGCCGACGGTGTGCCCGGCGCCGGCGACCTCGAGCCGGGCCAGCTCCTCCAGCTGCGCGTCGACCTGGTCGGCGAACCGGCGCAGCAGCAGTCCGCGGTCGGCGGGGGTCACCAAGCGCCACGTCTGCCAGGCCTGTTCGGCGGCGGCGATGGCGGCGTCTGCGTCGTCGACGGACGACTGCGCGACCTCGGTGACGACCTGCTCGGTGGCCGGGTTCAGCACGGCGTAACGGCTCATAACCGCTCGAACCCCCGCACCCGCTCCCAGTCGGTCACCGCCGCCTCGAACGCGGCGATCTCGACGTCGGCGGCGTTGACGTAGTGGTCGACGACGTCGTCCCCGAAAGCGGCTCGCGCGACGGCGGACCGGGCGAACAGGTCGCGCGCCTCGCGCAGCGTCGTCGGCACCCGTTGCTTGTCCGAGGCGTAGGCGTTGCCCTCGAAGGCGGGCTCCAGCTCCAGGCCCTGCTCTATGCCGCGCAGGCCGCCGGCGAGCATGCCGGCGACCGCGAGGTAGGGGTTGACGTCGCCGCCGGGGACGCGGTTCTCCACCCGGAGCCCGGTGCCCTGACCGACCACCCGCAGGGCGCAGGTGCGGTTGTCCCTCCCCCACGCCACCGCGGTCGGAGCGAACGATCCCGGTTGGAACCGCTTGTATGAGTTGATGTTCGGCGCGTAGAGCAGCGTCAGCTCGCGCAGTGTCTCCTGCACTCCAGCGACGAAGGCGTCGAACAGCTCGCTCTGCCCGCCCGGTCGTTGCTCGTCGGCGAAGGCGGTGGCGCCGTCGATGCCGCGCAGCGACAGGTGGATGTGGCAGGAGTTGCCTTCCCGTTGGTCGTACTTGGCCATGAAGGTCAGGGACTGGCCGTGCGCCGCCGCGATCTCCTTGGCCGCGTTCTTGTAGACGCTGTGGTTGTCGCAGGTGCGGATGACCTCGTCGAAGCGGAACTCGATCTCGTGCTGGCCCGGGTTGCACTCGCCCTTGGCGCTCTCCACGGTGACGCCTGCGGCATACATCTGGTTGCGAATCTCGCGAAGCAGCGGCTCGACCCGGGTGCCCCCGAGGATTGAGTAGTCGACGTTGTAGCGGTTCGCGCTGGTGAGACCGGCGTAGCGCTGGTCCCAGGCCCGCTCGTAGGAGTCCTCGAAGACGATGAACTCCAGCTCGGTGCCGGCGTAGGCGACGTAGCCCAGATCGGCCGCCCGGCGAACCTGGGACCGCAGCACCGAGCGGGGCGACTGGCGCACCGGGCCGCTACCGTCCAGCCAGGACAGGTCGCACTGCACGGTCGCGGACCCGGGCTGGCCGGGCGTGCGGCGAAGCGTGGCCAGGTCGAGGTCGAACATCATGTCGCCGTAGCCGCGCTCCCAGGAGGAGATGGAGTAGCCGCCGACGGTGTTCATGTCCACGTCGACGGCGAGCAGGTAGTTGCAGCCCTCGGTGCCGTGGCCGAGCACCGTGTCGAGGAAGTAGTGCCCGTGAATCCGCTTGCCCTGCAACCGTCCTTGCATGTCGGTGAAGGCGACGACGACCGTGTCGACCGCACCGGACTCGATGTCGGCACGCAGCTGCTCCACGGTGAGCACCGGCGCGGTCACCCGGCCTCCTCAGCCCAACAGGCCGCGCAGAAGCGCGGACGTGGTGTCACAGTGCTCTTCCATCCGCGCCCGGGCACCGGCCCGGTCACCGCGCAGCACCGCGTCGACGACGGCCCGGTGCTGGCGGTTGGAGTGCTCGATGTTGCGGGGCAGCACGGGAATCGCGCTCAGCAGCTCGTGCAGCGCCGCCTGGGCCCGCGTCACCGCCTCGACCAGCATCGGCGACCCGCACAGCGCGGCGAGGGTCAGGTGCAGCCGCGAGTCTGCAGTGCGGTGGGCGGCGTTGTCGGCCGCTTCCTCGACCGCGCGCAGCGAGTCACTGAGCCAGGCCCGCTGGTCACCGGACAGCGGCCGTGCGGCGGCCAGGTATGCCGCGCCGGGCTCGACCACGCGCCGGAACGACAGAGCGTCGCGCAGGTCGGCCCCGCGGCGGCCGGCCTGCTGCACCCGCTCCGGTGGCAACGAGCCCGGCTCGACACCGCGGTAGGTGACCACCGTGCCGCCGCCACGGCCGGGCCGGGTCGTCACCATGCCCGCCTGGCGCAGCGCCGCAATCGCCTCGCGCAGGGTCATCCGGCTGACGCCGAGGCGCTCGGCCAGGTCCCGCTCTGCCGGCAGGCGCTCGCCGAATCCGAACACTCCCAACCGGATCGAGGTCGCCAGCTGCTCGACTGCGGACTCGAAGGCAAGCCCGTCGCGGACCGGGCGGAGGACCGCATCGCGCAGGTCCGCGCCGGGCGGGACGAGGGTCGCGACGGTCACAGGTCCGCTACGGCGTCGTCGAGCAGCTGCTCCGGCGGCTTGGTGTCGTGCCCGGCAGGCACGTCGCGCATGAAGTGGTGCCGGCCGACGGCCAGCCACGTCGCCGTGGCGAAGAGCAGGACCACCAGGACCGCGACGGGGGCGTAGTTGAACGTGTCGCCGGTCCCCGGGGCGTACTGCGGCAGCATGAACAGGATGACGATGAAGGCCACCCACACCACGGCGACCCAGCCGATCAGTGGGCTCCACCTGCCCAACGTCCAGGGGCCTGCTTTGAAGTGCGGGTTCAGCCGCCGCAGCAGCACCGGCACCACATAGGCGATGTAGAGCCCGATCACGGCAATCGAGGTCACCGCACCGTAGGCGATGACGCTCTTCAGCGCCGGGCTGGCCAGCGCGACCGAGCAGACCACACAGAGCCAGATGGAGTTCGTCGGCGTCCCTGTGCGCGGGTTGACCCGGGCCCACAGCTGCGACCCCGGCAGCGCCCCGTCACGGGAGAAGGCATAGGACATCCGGGAGTTGGCGGTGACCGAGGCCATCCCGCAGAACCACTGGGCCACCATGCAGATGAACACCAGCAGTGTTCCGGCGTTGTGACCGGCCGCGTCGATGAAGATCTGCGCCGGGGGCAGGCCGAGGGCGGTGGTGCGCTCCGCCTCGTAGTCCTGGATCGACCAGGTGATCGCGAAGAGCAGCACGAAGCCGGCGACCACCGACACCACCACGGACATCACGAGGCCGCGCGGCGCCGCCCGGGACGCGTCGTGCGTCTCCTCGGCCACGTGCGCGGACGCGTCGTAACCGGTGTACGTGTACTGGGCCTGCAGGAGGCCGAGCAGGAGCACGAACCACAGCCAGCCGTGGCCCCAGCCGCTGTTGTTGAGCGTGTGTCCGAAGACGGTTGAGAACGACTGGTGATGGTCCGGCTTGAAGACAAGAAAGCCGACGATGATCAGCA
>DASSLY010000015.1:0-40374 GCA_035689185.1 Dermatophilaceae bacterium | reverse complement strand
CGCAGTGCGCAGCGGCCGCTGCGCGAGCGCGCGCAGCGCAGCTGGTCGGGACCGCGACGCTCACACACCTGCCCCTGGCCGGTGTCATCGCCCGGTGCCCACCTGCGGGCACGGCGGCCGAGAACCTCAGTCGGGCCTCCGTGAGTCCCCGCGAGGTGATCGACGCGTGGCTGGGCTCACCCGGCCACCGCGCTAATCTGCTCGACCCCGAGCTGAAGGAGATCGGCGTCGGCTGCGTCGTCGACGACGCGGCGATGCTCTGCTCACAGATCTTCCTCGGCCCCGACCAATGACCGTCCACGGGGACGGGCCTTGGGCGGACCTGACCGCCGTGAGCCGCCCTCCCTCATCGCGTTGTGCTCGGGCCGACCTCTCCGGCGACGGGACCTCGCACACCGCGCCGTCCAGGGTCTCCCTCATCGCGTCGTGCTCGGGCGGACCTCTCCGGCGAACGCGACCTCGCACACCGCGCCGTCCAGGGTCTGCCTCATCGCGTCGTGCTCGGGCCGACCTCTCCGGCCGATCCCGGCCACATCCGAAACTCGGCCATCGGGCCGGCGACTGCGGGTCCTGAGGGGCCGCCGGTGCCGGCTCCGAGCAGGCTGCGCGTCAGGGTCTCGGAGTCGGCGAGCAGGTCGTCCATGGCGGCGGTCAGGTGCCCGTCCTGCGGGTCCTGCCACTCCAGTGCCGCCTTGAGGACCGCCCGGCGGACCAGTTCCTTGGCAAACGACGCCGTCGTACCGGCGGACCGCTCCGCGGCTGCGGCAACCGCCTCGTCGCTGAACAGCTCGCCGGCATAGAGGCGCAGCAACCGCACCCGCCCGGCTTCGTCCGGCAAGGGAATCTCCACCGCCAGATCCACCCGGCCGGGACGCTGCGTCAAGGCGCGTTCGAGGTCGGTCACGCGGTTCGTGGTGAGCAGGAAGGCCACGTCGGCATCGCCGTCGATCCCGTCCAGGGCGTCGAGCACCTCGAACAGCAACGGCTTGCCGCCCATGCCGATCGAGCGGTCCTCGGCGACCAGGTCGCAGTCCTCCAGGACGACCAGCGCGGGCTGGTGCGCACGCGCCACCTTGGCCGCGGTGTGGATGTGCTGCAATGACCCGCCGCTCAGCAGCACCGCGGTGGTTCCCCGGGTGGCGCTGAGCAGGTACCGCATGGTGTGCGTCTTGCCCGTGCCCGGCGGGCCGTAGAGAAGCACGCCGCGCTTCAGGTGCTGCCCGTGGTGGCGGAGCCGGTCCCGCTGCTCCGCGATGCCCACCACGTGGTGGTGAACCCGCTCGACCAGCCCCTCCGGCAGCACCACGTCGTCCGCGGACAGCCCCGGCCGCTCCAGGAACGTCACACCGGCGAGCTCGTGCCCGTACGGGTCGCCCGAGAACGTCACCACCTGGCCCCGGAAGACGCTGCGCTCCTCCATGAGCGCCCGAACCTCGGCCAGCAGGCTGTCCGCGACGGCGGACACCGGGGTCAGCACGTCAAGGCTGCCGCTGGGCCGGCCGTACTGGGGCCGGGCCGACTGCTGCCGCACCGCCACCGGCGCCCCCTGGTAGGCGAACAGCCACATGCCAAGGGCGACGACACCGCGGTGGTCGTTCTCGCCCGGACCGGTCGCGGCCTGCACGTAGTCCACCTGGCCGACGGCCAAGCCGTGCATCCGCCCGTGCTGCAACAGGTCCCCCAGTGTCATGTGGTGACGCATGTCGCCCCCGCCGATGCCGACCAGCCGGTGACCGGGGTCGCGGCCGGCGATCTCCGCGAGCGCGATGTCGGCGTCCACCATCCGGTGGGCCGGCACGTCCTCGGACACGACGGGCAGGTTGTCGGGAGGCTCGCCCAGGTGTCCCTCCAGCTCGGCCACGAGCTGGGGGCCTTGGCCCGGCGAGGGCAGCTCGTGCAGCAGCCGGGTCACGAGGTTGCGGAACTGTTCGAGAAACTCCTGGTCCCCGCTCATACGGCGCAGGCTACGGCACCCCTCGGTCGTGCCTGATCCAGTTCGCCGGGTCCTTCTCCGACCGCCCGGCGTCTCTCCCGGGGGTCGAGCCGGTCGGGGACCGGTGCGGCGTTGCGGTCAGATCGCGCCGCCACCGCCGATGCCGAAGTCGCCTGCGGCTTGGGCTCCATGCCGTTCCTCGTCCAGGCCGGTCGTCCTGTCGCAGCGTCGACACACCAACAGGTCGGTCTGATCCCTGCGCGTGCGGCGCCACCTGTGCCCGAGCACGGCGCAGAACAGCCGTTTCGTGTTCACGCCTCGCATGCTGCTCCGCGAATGCTCCGCCGTCGACCCAAGGCAACGACCCCCCCTGTCTCCCGCTCGACGGGAGACGGGAGCGGCTGCTCTGCGGCTCGACTCGCCGGTGGCGTGCAGTCTGCCGCGAGGCGCCGGCCGGGTCCTTCCCTACATGCCGGCACCGGTAGGCCGGACAGACGGCCCCTTGTGGTTCTCGTAACCGCAACGGCTGCACCGAACGAAGTGCGCCTCCGACGACCCGTCCTCGTCGGCGGGATAGGCCACCGTCTGCCAGCGATGACCCCTCAGCAGACAGACGGTCCAGCGCTTGGTCCTCACGGTTGCCTCCTGAGCGCGAGCGCGGGTTCACAGTACTCGGGCCCAAACAGCGCCTCAACGGGCCGCCGACAAACCAGCGTCTCAACGGGACTGACCAGCGTCTCAACGGGACTGACCAGCGTCTCAACGGGACTGACCAGCGCCTTCAACGGGACTGACCAGCGTCTCAACGGGACTGACCAGCGTCTTCAACGGGACTGACCAGCGTCTCAACGGGACTGACCAGCGTCTCAACGGGACTGACCAGCGTCTCAACGGGACTGACCAGCGTCTTCAACGGGACTGACCAGCGTCTCAACGGGACTGACCAGCGTCTTCAACGGGACTGACCGAGATCGTCGAGACTGACGACACCTGACCGTCAGGACGTGTCTTCCCAGTTCAGCGGGTTCTTCCGGCTCGGCTGGACCCGGGGCGGCTCGCCCGGCATCTTCGGGTAGTCCGGCGGGAAGTTCAGCTCGCCAAGACCTCGCTCGTGGACGTCCTTGTCCCACAACCCGATCGCCACGTCGACATCACCGACCGCATCGTCCATTCCCTCCCACGCGTCGCCCTGCTCGGCGAGCAGACCTGGCACCGTCGCCACCGTGAACGACTGCGGAGCAACCTCGGCGAGCTGCCCCCACGGCACCGGGAAGGACACCGGCGCGCCCGGCAGCGGTCGCGGGGAGTACGCCGAGGCGATGGTCCGGTCCCGGTTGGCCTGGTTGAAGTCGACGAAGACCTTCTGCCCCCGCTCCTCCTTCCACCACGCGGTGGTGACCAGGTCCGGCATACGACGCTCCAGCTCCCGGGCGATCCCGATGACGCCGTGCCGGACGTCCAGGAACTCCCGCGTCGGGCGCACCCGGACGTACACGTGGACGCCCCGGTTGCCCGAGGTCTTGGCCCAGCCGGCGAGCCCGATCTCGGCAAGCAGCGCGCGCAGGCCGTGTGCGGCCTGGACCGCCTCGGCGAAGCCGCACCCCGGCTGAGGGTCGAGGTCGATGCGCAGCTCGTCCGGGCGATCGTTGTCGTCGCTGCGCACCGGCCAGGGGTGGAAGGTGACAGTGTTCATCTGCACCGCCCACACCGCCGTCGCGATCTCGCTCACCACCAGCTGCGGGTGCCGCCGGCCGGAGGGGTAGGTGCACATGGCCGTCTCCGCCCAGGAGGGCACCCCGCGCGGCGGGTTCTTGGAGAAGAACTCCTCCCCCTCGATACCTGCCGGGAAACGCTGCAGCGTGACCGGGCGGTCGCCGAGCGCCCGCATCATCGCCTCGCGCACGCTTACGACGTATGCGGCGAGCTCGCCCTTGGTGACCGCGCGTCCACCCGCGGTGGCCGGCCAGATGACGCGGTCCGGGCTCGAGACACGCACCTGACGGACGAGGTCGCCAGGGCCGGGCACCTCCAGCACGATCGCGTCGGCGGGCATGCAGGAAACCTTAGGTTCACCCACCCACGGTCGGCCCGTCTCCGCCGGATTGTGCGAAGACACCGCCACCCGGCCCCGACCCCGGGCCCGTCTCCGCCGGATTGTGCAAAGACGCCGCCGCCGACCCCCACCCCGGGCCCGTCTCCGCCGGATTGTGCAAAGACACCACCCCCCGACCCCCACCCGGGCGCCCGTCTCCGCCGGATTGTGCAAAGACACCGTCGGCCGCCACAGCCCAACGACATGGAACATCCGCCTGCTGCCGCGCCGTTGTGCCATCCGTGGGATGGTTGAAGCGAGCCAGCAGAAGGAGACCGATGAGCAGCGACGTGACCTATCCGGTCGACCGGACCGAGGCGCAGTGGAAGGAGCAGCTGACGCCGGCCGAGTTCCACGTGCTGCGCGAGGCGGGCACCGAACGCCCGTTCGTTGGCGAGTACACGGACACCACGACCGAAGGCGTGTACTCGTGCCGCGCGTGCGGGGCGGAGCTGTTCCGCAGCGACACGAAGTTCGAGAGCCACTGCGGCTGGCCATCGTTCTACGCCCCGCTCGCAGAGGACCGGGTGGAGTACGTCGAGGACCGCACGATGGGGATGAAGCGGGTCGAGGTGCGGTGCGCGACCTGCGGCTCCCACCTCGGGCACGTCTTCGAGGGCGAGGGCTACGACGTTCCCACCGACCAGCGCTACTGCATCAACTCGATCAGCCTCCGCCTCCAGCCGAAGCAGGCCACCACCGCGACCGGCTGACCTGGGTCCGGGAGGCCCCGCACCCCTGAGAACGCAGCCTCAGAACGCGGTGATGTCCGCCGGAGCCCTCTCGGCCCTGGTCAGCGCACGCACGACGGCGGCCTGACCGTGCCTGCGCACCGACAACGCGGTGAGCAGGCCGAGGACGGGTTGGAGCACGGCCGGCGGCAGGGCGGGCGCTTCGATCCCCAGGCTGGCGGCGAGGTCGTCGGAGTGGACGACGACCTCCATCATCCGGGTGAGCAGGAAGTCTGTGCGCGTCAGCGACCAGCCGACCCACGGCAGGGTCACGGGGGCGCCCTCGACCGAGCCGAGCAGGTCGCCCAGCTCGACAAGGGCAACCTCGACGCCGTCCACGAGGGCCGCCGGTCCGGCCATGGCCGCTCGCTCGCCGCCCGCCCGGATGGCGACCATGACCTCGTCGTCGAGGTCGGCGTCCACCCAGGCGACCCTGGCGTAGTGGCCGAGCAACGGGACCACCTCGGTCGTGGGGTCGGGTTCGGCACGCAAGAGGCCAGGCACCATGAGGACCTGCGCCCCGAGGTGGGCAGCGAGCGCCCCGACCGACATCTTGGCCAGAGCGCTCGGGTGGGGCCACGCCTCGGCCAGGCCCTCGGTCCGCAGCAGCGCCGGTAGCGTGCTCGCCGCGTCGAGGTAGGCGCTACAGATCCCCGGCACCGCCGGTACGGTCACGGCAGGGTCGCGACGAGGTCGGGCAGCTCGACCCGGGGCCCGGTGTAGAACGGCACCTCTTCGCGGACGTGCATCCGCGCCCGCGACGCGCGTAGCTCGCGCATCAGGTCCACGATGCGGTGCAGCTCGTCCGCCTCGAAGGCCAGAACCCACTCGTAGTCGTTCAGCGCGAACGAGGCGATCGTGTTGGCCCGCACGTCCGGGAACCCGCGCGCCATCTGCCCGTGCTCGACGAGCATGTCGCGACGTTCCTGCTCCGCCAGCAGGTACCACTCGTAGGACCGGACGAACGGGTAGACGCAGATGTAGGAGCGGGCGGGCTCACCGGTCATGAAGGCCGGGATGTGTCCCTTGTTGAACTCGGCCGGCCGGTGCAGGGCGACCGAGGACCAGACAGGGGCCAGGTGACGACCCAGCTCGGTCCGGCGGAACCGGTGGTAGGCCGACTGCACCCCCTCCACCCGCTCGGCGTGCCACCACACCATCAGGTCGGCATCGGCGCGCAGCCCACCCACGTCATACAGGCCGCGGACCTCGACCCCCTCCCGCGCGAGCTGGCCGAGCAGGTCCTCGACCTCGGCGACCAGCTTGCCGCGGTCCTCGGGCAGCGGCGTCACCGCCTGGAAGACCGACCACATGGCGTACCGGATGGTGTCGTTGATCGCTCGAATCTGGCCGGCGGTTGGGCGAGTGGTCATGCGGCTATTCTCGCGGCCGGTTCCGCAGGTGTCGCCGCACCCCCCGCGCGGCAGCGCGCCCGGTGGCGATGCACGCCGGGATGCCCACCCCCTCGTATGCCGCGCCGCACAATTCCACCCCGGGCAGCGCGGCGACCGCCGCCCGCACCCGGGCGACGCGCTCCAGGTGCCCGACCGTGTACTGCGGCAGCGCGCCCCCCCACCGCTGCACGTGCGCGTCGACCGGGCGCGGCAGCTCGGTCCCCAGCAGGCCGGCCAGGTCGCGCAGCCCCTCGTCGAGCAGGTCCTGGTCGTCGCGCTGGAGCGCTTTTTGCTCGCCGTAGCGGCCGATGGAGGCTCGCAGCCACACCAGCCGCGGGTCGGCCGCGTCGAGCCAGGCCCACTTGGCCGAGCTGAAGGTCGCCGCCTTCACGGTCCGTCGCTCGACCGGCGGCACCAGCAGCCCGGACCCGCTCAGCCCTGGCATGGCGCCCCGGGGCATCGCATAGGTCACCACGGCCATGGACGCGTACTCGAGGTCCGCCAGCGCCACCGACGCCTCGGGTGCCCACGGCCGCAGCAACCGCGCCGCGGGCGCCGCGGGCACCGCGAGTACCACGGCGTCCACCTGGTATGCCGTCGGGCTGGGTGCCGGGCCGGTCACCAGCTGCCAGCCGGTCGGCGTCCGGTCAAGGCCGGTCACGGCGGCGCCCGTCCGCAGCATTGCGCCGCCGGCGAGCAGTCGCGCCACTAGGGCTGCGGCCAGGGTGTGCACGCCGCCGTCGATCCCGGCGAAGACAGGGCCCGTGCCGGTCGGGGGTGCGCCGGCCGCGGCCAGCGGCCCGAGGCCGGACGCGGCCGCGGTCCACAGCGCCGGCACCGTGGCCTGCAGTGAGAGGCAGTCGGCGCGCCCGGCATACACCCCGCCGAGCAGCGGCTCGACCAGGCGGTCGACCACGGCGGGGCCGACCCGGTCGGCAAGGTATGCGCCGACGCTGACGTCGCGGGTCAGCGGTTCGACGGCCCGGTCCCGGTCCTGCTCGGCCCGCTCGACCTCGGCGTCGGTGAGGATGCCCCGGACGGACGCCGGGTCGGCCGGCACGCCCATCAGGGTGCCGCTCGGCAACGGGTGCAGCCTCCCGCGGGACCAGACCGCGGCCTGGGTGGTGGCCGGGTGCACGAGCCGGTCGGCGATCCCCAGGCTGGCGGCCAGCTCCAGCGCCTCCGGTCGGCGGGCCAGCACCGACTCGGCGCCGACATCCACGACCCGGCCGCCCACCTCGGCACCGCGCAGCTTGCCGCCCGGCTGGCCGGCGTCCAGCATCACCAGATGCGCCCGCGGCATACGGGCCTGCAGCTCGAAGGCGGCGGCGAGCCCGGCGATGCCGGCGCCGACGACGGCGACCCGTGGCTGCGGCACTGCGTCAGCGTGTCACCCGCCGAGACCGAAACGACACCTGGACCCAGGAACCGACATGGCACCCGGCCGGCTCCAACCGGGTGGCCGTTCCGATCCGCGCTGGAGGTGCCCATGTCCATCCGACCCATCCACTCGGCCCTACGACGTCTTGCCGTCATCACCGTGGCAGCCATGGTCGTGCTCCTCGCGGGGTGCAGCGGCGCCAGCACCGGCAGCGGCACCAGCAGCAGCGGCGCCAACGCCGGCGGCGGGGCGGCTGTGACCGCCGGCGGCGACCTGGCCGGCGCCCCCGAGACGGCTCCGAAGCCCGCCGCGCAGCCGGGCCGCGCATCCGCCGCGACACCGGGAACGACGGCGGTGGCTCCGAAGATCGTCAAGACGGCGACCATCTCTGTCGAGGTGAAGGACATCGCCGCCGCAGCCTCGTCCGTGCGCGGCATCGCCACCGGACAGCGGGGCTACGTGGTGTCGGAGTCGATCGGCTCCGGCGACGGGCCGAAGCCGCTGGCCGACCGCGCCGAGCCGCTCGGCGGGTTCGGGCAGCTGACCATCTCGGTCCCGGCCGCGGCGCTGGACGCGACGCTGGCCGAGCTCGCCAAGGTCGGCACCGTGCTGTCGCGCACGAGCAGCGCCCAGGACGTGACCAGCGAGTTCGTCGACACAGACAGCCGATTGCGGACCATGCGAGCCAGCGTCGAACGGGTCCGGGCGCTCATGGCCAAGGCCACCACCATCGGCCAGGTGGTCAGCCTGGAGAGCGAGCTCGCCCAGCGCGAGGCGGACCTGGAATCGCTGACCTCGCAGCTGGCCGTCCTGACCGGCAATGTGGAGCGCTCCACCGTGACCGTGTCTCTGACCACGCCGGCCCGGCTGGCGGAGCAGGACCAGGGCGGCTTCCTGGCCGGGCTGCGCGCGGGCTGGGACGCGTTCGCGGCGTCCGCTCGGGGCCTGCTGACCGCGCTGGGGGCCGTCCTGCCCTTCGCCGGGTTCTTGGCGGTGGTCGGCATCCCGCTGCTGGCCTGGGTCCGCCGTCGCCGCTCCGCTGCCACGCCGGCCTCGTCGGCGGCGCCGGCCTCGTCGGCGGTGGCGGCGCCGACGCCGCCCGTGCTGCAGCCGGCCGGTGCTACGCCGTCGCCAGCGCCAGACGCTCCCGAAGCTCCCTGACCGCGTCCACGTCACCGGTGTCACCCGTGTCACCCGTGTCACCCGTGTCACCGGTGTCACCCCTGTCACCACTGTCACCGGTGACCCTGGGCAGCGGCCCCCGCCCCCACAGCCACAGCAGCACGTCGCTGGGGGTCCCGCTGACGGTGGCGACCGACGCGGTGCCGCTGGTGCGGTCCAGCTCGACCACCCGACTGTTGAGCGTCACGACCCAGGTGTGGCCGCCGCTCTCGACTCGCACCGCCTTGCCGGACGCCGACGGCACGGCTTCGTCCTCCCAGTCGCCGGAGAGCATGAGCTCGAGCACCTCGTCGATCCCGTCGAGCGCCAGGTCCTCGGCGACCGGGGTCCGCTCGTCGACGGCGCTCTCCAGGTCACGACGGTGGATCGAGGTCTCGTGCGCCATCCGGCGGACCCAGAACCCGACGCTCTGGTCCGGTGGCCACCACGTGTAGGCAGGGTCGTCCGGGTCGTGGCTGTCGAACTCGGCGACCAGGTTGGCGTAGCAACGGTCCAGCGCTTCGGCGGCGCTCAGCTTGTCCAGACCCGGTGCCGGGAACTCGGCGGCCCGCCCCGTGCGGATGCAGTCGGCCTTGTGCTGGTAGACCTCCGCGGTGTGGTGCGCCGCGTCCGCGGCGGTCCAGCCGGGGCACTCCACCACCTCGGCGGTGCCGGCGCGCCCGACCAGACTGCGCAGCCGGGCATAGTCGGCGGCCAGCACCTCGCGGTAGCGCTCCGCGGTGAGGGCGTATGGGTAGTCGAAGGCCACCCGGCCAGGTTAGCCAGCCCTCCCGACGGAGTGGACCAGGTCCACCACCCGGGCCAGCTGGTCCGGGTCGGTCTCGGGGAGCACGCCGTGGCCCAGGTTGAAGATGTGCCCGGGCGCCGCCCGACCCTCGTCCAGGATCCGGCGAACCTGCTCGGCCACCACCGGCCAGGGCGCGAACAACAGTGCCGGGTCCAGGTTGCCCTGCACGGCATACGAGCCGCCCAGCCGGTCGATCGCGTCGGCGAGGCTGACGTGGAAGTCCACCCCGACGACGCTGGACCCGGCCCGGGCCATCGTGGTGAGCAGCTCGCCGGTGCCGACGCCGAAGTGGATGGTCGGCACGCCCAGGTCGGCCACGGCCGACAACGCGGCGACCGAGTGCGGCAGCACGAACCGCTCGTAGTCCGCCCGGGACAGCGCCCCGGCCCAGGAGTCGAACAGCTGCACCATGCTCGCCCCGGCCTGTGCCTGCACCCGCAGGAACGCCCCGGAGATCTGGGCCAGGCGCCCGCACAGGTCGTGCCACAGCTGCGGTTCGCCGTGCATGAGGGCCTTGGTGCGCTCGTGGTGCTTGGAGGGGCCGCCCTCGACCAGGTAGGACGCCAGCGTGAACGGGGCACCGGCGAACCCGATGAGCGGCGTCGGGCCGAGCTCGGACACCAGCAGCCGCACCGACTCCGCGATGTCCGGCACCAGGTCGGGGGTCAACGGGCGCAGCCGGTCCAGGTCCGGGCGCGCCCGCACCGGCTCCGCGACGACCGGGCCCACACCAGCCGCGATGTCGACACCGACCCCGACCGCGGCGAGGGGCACGACGATGTCGCTGAACAAGATCGCCGCGTCCACGGCATACCGCCGGACCGGCTGCAAGGTGATCTCGGCGACCAGCTCGGGCGTGCGGCACGCGGTGAGCATCGGCACGCCGGCCCGCACGGCGCGGTACTCCGGCAGCGACCGCCCGGCCTGCCGCATGAACCAGACCGGAGTATGCGGTGTCGGCTCACCCCGCGCCGCGCGCACGAGGGCGCTGTCGCGGGTCGACACTGCGGTGCTGGTCACCGGGCGATCCTCGCACACCTCCCCCTCCCGACCGGACGCCCGGAAAGGCCCGTCAAGGGGGTGTCCCGGCCCGGAAACGGGCGCTCCGGGGCGTCCGGTCGGGGAAGGGGGGTCAGACCGTCATCACTGCGACGCCGGTCAACGCCGCCACGACGCCGGTCAGCTGGACCCCGCGCAGCCGCTCACCGACCAGGAACCGGGCCCAGGCCAGCGTGGCGACGGGGTACAGCGATCCGAGCACCGAGCTGACGCTGACCTGGCCACGGGAGGAGGAGAACGCGAACATCGCGTTCGCGCTGACGTCCGCCAGGCCGATGAGCGCGAGCGCCGGCAGGTCCCGCGCCCGGGTCCCGCCGACCGAGCGGAGGAGCACGGCGGCGACCGCGAAGATCGCCACGGTGGTCAGCCGCATCCCCCACAGCGTGTGCAGCAGCGAGAACCTGGCGCCCCGGTCGAGGCAGAACAGCGCGGAGCCGAAGGAGACCGCTGCCACCAGCCCGAGCAGCACCGGCCGACGGGTGATGGCCGTGCCCAGCTCCGGCCCGCTGGCCAGCGCGGCGCCGAGGATGGCGACGACGACCCCGACCCAGACCCGTGGGCCGAGGCGGTCCCCGCCGAGCACGCCCAGGGCAACCGGCACGATCGCGCCGAGCGAAGCGATCGAGGCGACCACCCCCATCGGGCCGCCGGCCAGTGCCGCGTAGAAGCTGATCAGCCCGACCGCTCCGGCAACGCCGGCGGCCAGGGCCCACGGTGGCCAGCCGGAAAGGCTGAAGCTGCTCGCCCGCAGCGCGACGAGCACCGACAGCACCCCCAGCGCCACGGCCTGCGCCATGCCCACGACGGCAGCCGGCGGCAATGACCGGGACTTCAGTCCGGCAAAGAAGTCCGAGGTTCCCCAGACCGCGCTGGAGGCGAGGGCGAGCAGGCTGAGCATCCCGACGGAGGCTACCCGGCGTGCCGTCTGGGTAGCAGTCGGCGCACCCGGCTTGCTGCCAAGTCTGCGTGCCGGCCTGCGCCCCGGCGTGCCGTTTAGCACTGAGGGGGCGCACCCGGCATACCCTGCGGTCGTGGGCAGTCGTGGAGTCCCCGGCGAGTCATCGCCGCAGTTCGCCCAGGCGCTGCGCGCCCTGCGCGCCGGTCGGCTGCGGCCCGAGGTGCGGCTCACCGAGGTCCCGGCACCCACCCGAATCGCTCCGTATGCCGTGGCACTCACCGCCGACGTCTGCCTGGCCGGCAGGGACGGCACGGAGGAGGAGCTGGCCACCGGCCGGTTCGTCCTGCTGCACGATCCTTCCGCGCCGGAACCGTGGGAGGGGACATGGCGGGCCGTCACCTTCGTGCGCGCCGAGCTGGAGCCCGAGCTGGCCGCCGACCCGATGCTCGGCGCTGTCGGCTGGTCGTGGCTGGTCGACGCACTCGCGGCGCACGGCGCGGGACACGTGGCCGAGGCGGGCACGGTGACCCGGGTGGTGTCGGAGAGCTTCGCGGGGCTGGCCGACCGGCCGCCAACGGTGGAGATGGAGGTCCGCGCCTCCTGGACCCCGACCTGCGACGGGCCCGACATCGGCATCCACCTGGTCGCGTGGGCCGAGCTCATGTGCACCATCGCCGGGCTCCCGCCGTTGCCGGAAGGCGTCGTCGCCATGCCCGCCGTGCGCCGGTGAGCGGGCTCCCTCCACAGCCGACGGCAGCAGGAGCCAGCCCGCAGGACGCCACCCTCGAGGCGAGCGGGCTGGTGTCGCTGCTCGCCCCGGCCGAGCCGGTCCCGCCTGTGGTGCAGGACGAAGGCCGGCTTGCCATGGCCGCTGCGGCCCTGGCCGGTGGCACCGGGCCGCTCGCCATCGACGCCGAACGCGCGTCGGGCTACCGCTACGGGCAGCGGGCCTACCTGGTTCAGCTGCGCCGGCAGGGTGCCGGTACCTGGCTCGTGGACCCGATCACGTGTCCGGACCTCGGTCCCGTCGCCGAGGCAGTGGCGGGCGTGGAGTGGGTGCTGCACGCGGCGACCCAGGACCTGCCCTGCCTGGCCGAGGTCGGTCTGCGGCCGTCCAGCCTGTTCGACACCGAGCTCGGCGCCCGGCTTGTCGGGCTGCCCCGGGTCGGGCTGAGTGCCGTGGCGGAGCACTACCTGGGGCTGAGCCTGGCCAAGGAGCACTCCGCCGTCGACTGGTCCACCCGGCCGCTGCCGGAGCCGTGGCTGCGCTACGCGGCCCTGGACGTCGAGCTGCTTGTACCCCTCCGCAACGCCATCGAGGCGGACCTGCGCGAGGCGGGCAAGCTGGACTGGGCCCGCCAGGAGTTCGACGCGCTGTTGGGCTTCACCGGTCCCCCGTCACGCACCGACCCGTGGCGTCGCACGTCCGGGATGCACCGGGTCACCGGCCGCCGGGGCGCCGCGCTCGTGCGCGAGCTGTGGCTGGCGCGCGACAGGCTGGCCGCCGAGCGGGACCAGGCGCCCGGGCGGGTGCTGCCCGACTCCGCGCTGGTGGAGCTGGCCCTCACCGCCCCTCGCCGGTACGCCGACCTGCCCCAGCGGGGCATCGGCAGCCGGCTGGTGAAGCGTTACGCCCGGCACTGGCTGGCCGCAGTGGACGAGGCGATGCGGCTGCCGGAGCGCGACCTGCCCGTGCTGACCTCCCGTCCCGAGGGCCCACCGCCGCCGCGGTCCTGGGCCGAACGGGACCCGGCTGCCGCGACCCGGCTGGCCACGGCCAGGGCCTTGCTGGCCGGCATCGCGACGCGGCGCAGTGTCCCGGTGGAGCACCTGGTCGCACCCGAGCTGGTCCGCCGGCTGGCCTGGCAACCGCTGGCGGACACCTCGGTCGACTCCATCGCCGGGTTCCTGGCCGCCGCCGGCGCCCGGCCGTGGCAGGTGCAGCTGACCGCGCCGCTGCTCGCGCAGGCGTTGGCGGAACCGCCCGCCGCCGGCGTTGTTACTGACCAGTAATATCGCGCTGGAACCGCCCGAGCCTACTGGCCGTGCCACCACCGGCGAAGCAAAGGAGCTCGACCGTGCCCCGCACCCTGCGTGAGGTGGTCCTGGTAGACGGGGTCCGCACCCCGTTCGGCAAGGCCGGCGAGAAGGGCATCTATGCTCAGACCCGCGCCGACGACCTGGTCGTCGGCTGCATCCGGGCTTTGCTACGGCGCAACCCGGCGCTCCCGCCAGAGCGGGTGGAAGAAGTGGCGATCGCCGCGACGACGCAGATCGGTGACCAGGGGATGACGCTGGGCCGGGTTGCCGGGTTGCTCGCCGGGCTGCCCCGGACCACGCCGGGCTACTCGATCGACCGGATGTGCGCCGGAGCGATGACCGCGCTGACCACCACGGCTTCCGCGATCGCGTTCGGCGCCTACGACGTCGCCGTCGCCGGCGGCGTCGAGCACATGGGTCGCCACCCGATGGGGCAGGGCGTCGACCCCAACCCGCGCATCGTGGCCGAGCGGCTGGTCGACCCCTCTGCCCTGGTCATGGGCGCCACCGCGGAGAACCTTCACGACCGGTTCCCGCATCTGACCCGGGAGCGGGCGGACCGGTATGCCGCGGCGAGCCAGGAGCGCCTCCGGCTCGCCTACGAGCGGGGCAAGATCCAGCCCGACCTGGTCCCGGTCGCCGTGCGCGACACCGAGCGCGGCTGGGGACTGGCCACCGCGGACGAGCCGCCTCGGCCCGGCACCACCGTCGAACAGCTGGCCGGGCTGAAGACCCCGTTCCGCCCGCACGGGCGGGTCACCGCCGGCAACAGCGCCGGCCTGAACGACGGCGCCACCGCGTGCCTGCTGGCAGCGGAGGAGGCCGCCGCCGAACTGGGCCTGCCCGCGCGGGCCAGGCTCACCGCATACGGGTTCGTGGGCGTGGAGCCGGAGGTGATGGGGGTGGGCCCCGTCCCGGCCACGGAGAAGGCGCTGGCCAAGGCGGGGCTCAGCATCTCCGACATCGGCCTGTTCGAGCTGAACGAGGCCTTCGCGGTGCAGGTGCTGGCGTTCCTGGACCACTTCGGCATCGCCGACGACGACCCACGGGTCAACCCCTGGGGCGGCGCGATCGCGCTCGGCCATCCGCTGGCCAGCTCCGGGGTGCGGCTGGTCACGCAGCTGTCCCGGCAGTTCGAGGAGCACCCGGAGGTGCGCTACGGGCTGACCGCGATGTGCGTCGGGATCGGCATGGGTGCGGCGGTGGTCTGGGAGAACCCGGGACACTCCGCGTACGCCACCGGGGTGGCAGCGTGAGCGCCGCGCTCGACCCGGCCGCGGTGTTCCCCGACGAGGTGGTCACCCGCTCGCTGGTGCGCGACGTGGACCTGGCCGGCGTCGGGACGTTCGCTCTCATCACCCTGGACAACGGGCACGACCACACGCGGCCGAGCACGTTCGGGCCGGCGTCGCTGCGCGCGCTCGCCGACGCCGTCGACCGGCTGCGCGCCCGGGCGGAGGACGGCGAGATCGTCGGGGTCGGGGTGACCGGCAAGCCGTTCCTGTTCGCCGCCGGGGCCGACCTCAAGGGCGTAGCCGTCCTGACCCGCCGGGAGCAGGCCCTGGCGGTCGGGCGGCTGGGACACGCGACGTTCGCCGCGTTCGCCGACCTGCCCGTGCCGACCTTCGCGTTCGTCAACGGCGCCGCGCTGGGCGGCGGGGTGGAGCTGCCGTTGCACGCCGGCTATCGGGCGATCTCCTCCGGGGTGCGCGCGTTCGGGCTCCCCGAGACGTTCCTCGGCCTGGTGCCGGGCTGGGGCGGGTGCTACCTGCTGCCACGCCTGGTCGGGGTGGAAGCCGCGCTACAGGTCATCGTGGAGAACCCGCTGGCGAACAACCGGATGCTGTCCGGTCCGCAGGCGCTGCGGCTGGGCCTGGTGGACGTGATGTTCGAGCCGGCCGCGTTCCTGGAGGACTGCCTGGCCTGGGCCGCCGGCGTCATCGCCGGGCGCGTTCGGGTCGAGCGTCGGGCGATCGACCTGGGCGACCGCGCCGCGTGGGACGGGG
This sequence comes from Dermatophilaceae bacterium, assembly GCA_035689185.1. Taxonomy (GTDB): domain Bacteria; phylum Actinomycetota; class Actinomycetes; order Actinomycetales; family Dermatophilaceae; genus DASSLY01. The sequence continues at coordinate 24,871 of DASSLY010000015.1, read as the reverse complement.
TGGTCGACGCGGCGCGCCGGGCAGTGCTGGAGCGGACCGGTGGGGCGGCGCCCGCGCCGCTGCGGGCACTGGAGCTGGTCCGGGCCGCGCGCACGTCGTCCCGGGAGCAGGCCTACGCCGCCGAGGACGAGGCGCTGGCCGACCTGGTCATGGGTGAGGAACTGCGCGCCGGCCTGTATGCCTTCGACCTGCTGCAGCGCCGGGCCCGGCGCCCCGCGGGCGCACCGGACGCCTCGCTGGCCCGGCCGGTGACCAAGGTGGGGATCGTCGGCGCCGGGCTGATGGCCTCCCAGCTGGCGTGGCTGTTCCTGCGCCGGCTGGAGGTGCCGGTGGTGCTCACCGACGTGGACGCGAGGCGGATCGCCACGGCCGTGGCGTCGGTGCACCGGGAGGTCGACGACCTGGTCGCCAAGGGCCGGCTCGACGGCGACCGGGCGAACCGGCTCAAGGCCAGTGTGACCGGATCGACGTCGCTGGAGGCGTTCGCCGACGCCGACTTCGTCATTGAGGCGGTGTTCGAGGACCTCTCGGTCAAGCGGCGGGTGTTCGCCGATTTGGAGGCCGTGGTCTCCCCAGAGTGCGTGCTGGCGACGAACACGTCCTCGTTGTCGGTGTCGGCGATGGCCGCGGGACTGGCCCACCCGCAGCGGGTCGTCGGCTGCCACTTCTTCAACCCCGTGGCGGTTATGCCGCTGCTGGAGGTCGTCGCCGCCGAGCACACCGACGAGGCGACCCTGGCGACCGCGTTCGCCACCGGGAAGGCGTTGAAGAAGACGTGCATCCTGGTGCGCGACTGTCCCTCATTCGTGGTGAACCGGCTGCTCGGCCGGCTCACCAGCGAGGTTCTCCGGCTGGTCGACGAGGGCACGCCGATCGAGGTGGTGGACGCCTCCTTCGCCGGGCTGGCGCCCATGCCGCCGTTCGTCCTGTTCGGCCTGGTCGGTCCGGCGATCGCGCTGCACAACGTGGCGAGCCTGCACGCGGCGTTCCCGGACCGGTTCACCGTCTCGGCCACGCTGCGCCGGGTGGTGGAATCCGGCAAACCCGGCTTCTACCTCAGGTCGCAAGGCAGGTTGGCCCTGGACCCGGAAGTCACGGCGCTGGTGGAGCAGCCGCCCGAGCCGGTGGTGCGCACCCGGGAGGAGGTCCGTGCCCAGGTGCTGGCGGCCTTGGCCAGCGAGGCGCGGCTCATGCTCGACGAGGCCGTGGTCTCCGGACCGGCCGACATCGACCTGGCCATGATCACCGGTGCCGGCTTCTTCGTCTTCAACGGCGGGCTCACCCCGCTGTTGGACCGGACGGGGGTCGCCGAGCAGGTGACCGGCCGGCGCTTCCTGCGCGCCGGCGTCGCGAGCGTGCCATTCTAGGCTCGCGCCGCTGCATACCCGCTGTGCCGCTGTGCCGCCGTGCCGACGTGGCGAGCGTGGCCAACCCGCGCGACGCTGTAGACCCGTCGGACCGCGACATTATCTCATTTGTGAGATATGATGGTGTATGTGAGAGAGGACTACTTGGCCAAGATCGGCACCCTCATCCGTGACGCCCGCCGTCACCAGGGGCTCACCCAGGCCGACCTCGCGGACAGCCTGGGCACCAGCCAGAGCGCGGTGGCCCGGATCGAGCAGGGGCGGCAGAACCTGAGCCTGGAGATGCTCGCCCGGATCGGGGAGAGCCTGGACTCCGAGTTCGTCTCGCTCGGCCACCCCGGCCCGCAGCACCTGCGCATCGTCGGCGGCACCAAGCTGTCCGGGGCGATCGAGGTGCGGACCAGCAAGAACGCCGCCGTCGCGCTGCTGTGCGCCTCGCTGCTGAACCGGGGCCGCACCACCCTGCGCAACCTGGCGCGGATCGAGGAGGTCAACCGGATCCTGGAGGTGCTCGCCAGCATCGGCGTGCGGACCCGGTGGCTCCCGGACAGCAACGACCTGGAGATCGTCCCGCCCGCCGAGTTCGATTTGGACGGGATGGACGAGAACGCCGCCCGGCGGACCCGGACGGTCATCATGTTCCTCGGCCCGCTGCTGCACGACCACGACAGCTTCCAGCTCCCGTATGCCGGGGGGTGCGACCTGGGGGCTCGCACCATCGAGCCGCACCTGAGCGCACTGCGCTCGTTCGGGCTGGGCGTGACCGCGACGCACGGGTTCTACCAGGCTCGGGTGGACCGCTCGGTGGAGCCGGGCAAGCCGATCATCCTCACCGAGCGCGGCGACACGGTCACCGAGAACGCGCTGCTGGCGGCCGCGCGGTACGAGGGGATCACCGTCATCCGCAACGCCTCGCCGAACTACATGGTCCAGGACCTGTGCTTCTTCCTGGACCGGCTGGGGGTGAAGATCGACGGGATCGGCACCACCACGCTGACGGTGCACGGGCACCGGGACATCGACGTCGACGTGGAGTACTCCCCCTCGGAGGACCCGATCGAGGCCATGAGCCTGCTCGCCGCGGCCGTGGTCACCGAGAGCCAGATCACCATCCGGCGGGTGCCGATCGAGTTCCTCGAGATCGAGCTCGCCACGCTGGAGGGGATGGGGATGCGCTACCAGATCACCCCGGAGTACCGCTCCGCGAACGGCCACACCCGGCTGGTCGACCTGACCACCGTCCCCGGCCCGCTGACCGCTCCGACCGACAAGATCCACCCGATGCCGTTCCCCGGGCTCAACATCGACAACCTGCCGTTCTTCGCGATCATCGCCGCCTGCGCCTCCGGCACCACCATGATCCACGACTGGGTCTATGAGAACCGGGCCATCTACCTGACCGAGCTGACCAAGGTCGGCGCCAAGGTGCAGCTGCTCGACCCGCACCGGGTGCTCGTCGAGGGCCCGACCCGCTGGCGCGCCGCCGAGGTCATCTGCCCGCCGGCGCTGCGCCCCGCGGTGGTGGTGCTGCTGGCCATGCTCGCGGCGCCCGGGACATCGGTGCTGCGCAACGTCTACGTCATCAACCGCGGGTACGAAGAGCTGGCCCAGCGGCTGAACGCCCTCGGCGCGAAGATCGACACCTTCCGCGACATCTGAGCTGGGCGCGCGCGCCACTGCCGTACGCCGCGCCCCCCACTGGTGCCTGGGCCTGTGTTGACGACTCGCGAGACGACGCCGGGGACCTGACAACCCGGAGCCCACGCCTCCGCCGGATGTGCAAAGACGACCGCACCCGGCCGGCCCCGGGGCCACGTCTCCGCCGGATTGTGCAAAGACGACCGCACCCTCCGCCCCCGGCGCCGCGTCTGCGCCGGATTGTGCGAAGACGACCGCACCCCTCCGCCCCCGGCCCCGCGTCTGCGCCGGATTGTGCAAAGACGACCCCACCCCCCCGCCCGCCGGGCCACGTCTCCGCCGGATTGTGCAAAGACGACCCCACCCCCCGCCCCGGCGCCGCGTATCAACGCCGTTCCGGTGGGTCTCTTCGAACTCTCACACCCGTTCACACCAGGCGGGTGTCCGTTCGAGGAAGGGATGCCGATGACCGACTCACCACCCATGCCCAGCAGCGCGCCCGGACGCCCGCCGGGTTTCGACGAGCTCACCGAGGTCGGACTCGCCGCCGAGGCGCTCGAGCGCCTGCTGGCCGACGACCACTCGCTGGCCGACCTGGAGGATGCCGTCCACAACGGCAACCCGCGCGCCTTCGCCGCCGTGCTGGAGAACCTGCAGCTGCTGGACCATCTGCCGGTGATCTGCCGGTGGATCTGCAGCTGGTACGTCCAGCGTCGATGTCTGTGGCTGTGCCGCGACATCGAGCTGACCGCCATGTCCGAGGCCGAAGGACGCGAGGCCACTCTGGGCTTTGCCAAGCTGGCCGCCACCGAGGACGCGCTGGACAAGCTCGTGGAGACGATGGCCGCCGACGACGACACGGCCTTCCACCAGCTGCTGGAGGAGTTCGGCCTGCACCACTACTGCCGCTTCGTGTGCGTGCTCGTGCTTACCGTGAAGTGCGAGCTGTTCTGCATCGGGCTGGACCGGGTCAGGCCCACCGAGCGTCCGCGGCCGCTCGTGCCGGTCTTGCGCGACCTGGCCGCGGCCAGCGCTGCGCTCGCCAGTGACGAGCAGGTTTTCCAGAGCAGCCTGCAGGCCTACCGGGACGCCGACTACGACAAGGTCCACCAGCTCTTGGACCGGCTTCAGCTGATCCGGTTCTGCCATCTGGTCTGCTGGTGGTTCTGCGTCCTGGTCCCGTACCTGAGGTGCCTGCGGGTCTGCCTGGAGCTGGGCCCGCTGGACCCGGACCACATCCCGAAACCCGGCGACCCGGGGCCGTTGCGCGACTGGGCGCAGGTCAGCCTTCGAATCGGCAGCGACCGAGAACTCGCGAACCGGCTGCTGCGACCCGCGCTGTCCGGCGACGACCAGCAGTTCCTCGAGCAGATCCGTTCGCTCGATCTGCTGCCCTGGTGCCACTACCTGTGCTGGTGGTTCCTGCGGCTGCAGTGCTACCGGCGGTGCTTCTTCATCTGCCCGCCGCGGCCGCCGCTGCCGTACTTCTACAAGCTCGGCGGTTACGACTACACCAGCCAAGTCGACTCCGGCGCCGGTGGCACCGGGCTGACCCTCGGTGACCAGCGTGCGTTCTACGGCACGGTCCGGCTGAACGGGTCGCCGCTGCAGAAGTCCTACGACGGCGGGCGACCGGAGTACCGGTTCGAGGTCTTCCAGAGTGGTTCGTGGACACCGGTTCTCGCGGGCCAGATTGCGCCGACCCCGATCGGCTCCTGGACCCAGGCCGGCCTGGTCACCCCGAAGAGCTATGTCGTCAACGGGGCCCCGGCACCCAACGTCATCCCGGTCGCCGTCAAGCCGGACGGGTGGATCGAGGTGCCCACCGCGGACAACTACTGGGGCGCGGAAGGGTACTTCGGCCCGACCGGGGACTACCTCATGCTGAACACAGCAACGGTCGTCGCGGGTGTCGCCCACGACGCTGGCTCGGTCGACGGCGGCGACGCCGTGCCCACGACCGAACTCGGCGCCGACCACGTGATCGGCATCCGGATGCGATGGCGCAAGGTGGGCGACCTGAGCGACGGCCTGGTTGTCGGCGCCGCCGCCAGCGTGGCGGTCTGCAACGACAGCTGGGACCACGTCGCCAAGCTGGGGTCCTGGGTCCCGACCCGGGTGAACGGGCAGCAGGCGGTGGTCAGCGTCGGCATCTCGGAGCTGGTCACCGGCTGCAACGACATCACCGACCAGCTGCACGTGCTCTACACCGCGTCGCACCCCAACCTGGGCGCGGTCGCACTCGACCTGACCGGCCCCGGCGGCTTCACCCTGGCGATGACCGACGACGGCGCCGCCACGCCGGACAACCGGTTCGGCGTAGCCGAGGTCAACTCGCCGAACGGCGCCAGCGACCTGTTCCCGTGCACCTACATCGTCACGCTGCGGGCGTCCCTGCTGCTGACGACGGGCGACGCCGTCCCGGACCCGCTCACGGACACCATCGGGTTCCACAAGGCCTGAGACCTGCTCAGGAGGAGGTATGCGGCTCGGGCGGTGCCCGGGCCGCATACCTCAGCCGGCGCGGGTCAGCCGCAACACCGGCAGGACGCGGGTGGTCTTGCGTTGGTACTCCCCGAACCCGGGACGCTGCGCCACCACCCGGGACCAGACCTCGGCACGCTCGTCAGGGTCCAGCTCGCGAACGTCGACCGGGAAGGTCTCGGTGCCCACCTCGACGTCGACCCGCGGGTGGGCCCGGAGGTTGTGGTACCAGTCCGGGTTGTCCGGCGCCCCGCCCTTGGACGCGACGACCAGCATCGAGCCGTCGTCGCCGGGAAAGTAGACCAACGGTGAGACCCGCACGATCCCGGTCCTGGCCCCGACGTGATGGATGAGGATCATCGGCGCGCCCTCGAAGTAGCCGCCGACCCGGCCCTGGTTGGCCCGGAACTCCTCGATCACGTGGTTGTTCCAGTCGCTCATACCCGCTCCTCGTCGCACGACATGACGTCACCGGCAACGGCCCATGCCTGCACCGCATTCCGGCGAGGGTGAGCGGCTGGACGCTAGCGGCCGAGCCGTTCCACCAGGGAAGTGGCGACGGCCTCGGGGCTGAGCCCGACCTGGTCCAGCACCTGCTGCCTGGAGGCGTGGTCGAGGAACCGCTTCGGTATGCCGTAGCAGTGCACCGGTTGCCCCTGGCCCGCCTCTCGCAATGCGAGCGTGACCGCGGAGCCGACCCCACCGCATACCAGGTTGTCCTCGACGACGGCGACGGCGCGCGCGGCCGCGGCGGCCCGGACCAGGTCCGTGGACACTGGCCGGACCCAGCGGGGATCCACGACGCGAACCGAAAACCCTTGCGCCTCGACCTTTCCCGCCACCGTGACTGCGCACGGGGCCATAGCCCCGACAGCGACAACAAGCACGTCCACGGTCGGCGATGCGGACTCGTGCAACACGTCGAGGGACCCGTCCGTGGCGACGGCCGGGACCGGCTCCGGCGCGGGGCCCTTCGGGAAGCGCAGCACGGTGGGGCCGTCGGCGACGTCGACCGCCTCCCGCAGCGCTCGGCGGATGCCGGCGCCGTCCCTGGGGGCCGCAAGCCGCAAGCCGGGCACGATGCCGGTGAGGCTGAGGTCCCACATGCCGTTGTGGGAAGCGCCGTCGTTGCCGGTGATGCCGGCGCGGTCCAGCACGAACGTGACCCCGGCACGGTGCAGCGCGCAGTCCATCAGCAGCTGGTCGAAGGCGCGGTTCAGGAAGGTGGCGTAGACCGCGACCACCGGGTGCAGTCCACCGAAGGCCAGCCCGGCGGCCATCGTCACCGCGTGCTGCTCGGCGATGCCGACGTCGAACACCCGGTCGGGGTATGCCTCGGCGAACTCCTTCAGCCCCACCGGGATCATCATGGCGGCCGTGAGTGCCACGATGTCCCGACGCCGCGCCCCGAGGTCGACCATCTCCTCGGCGAAGTCGTCGGTCCACGCCCGTCCGACCACCTCCAGCGGCAGGCCGGTCTCGGGGTTGATCTGCCCCACCGCGTGGAACTGGTCGGCCTCGTCGTCGCGGGCCGGGGCGTACCCGCGGCCCTTCTCGGTGATGACGTGCACCAGCACCGGGCCGCCGAAGTCGCGGGCCCGGCGCAGGGCCGTCTCCACCGCCGGCTCGTCGTGCCCGTCGACCGGGCCGAGGTACTTCAGCCCAAGGTCCTCGAACAGGCCCTGGGGGGCGAGGATGTCCTTGAGTCCCTTCTTCATTCCGTGCAGGGTCTCGTACAGCGCGGGCCCGACCATCGGGGTCCGGGCCAGCGTCTGCTTGCCCCAGTCCAGGAACCGTTCGTACCCGGGCGTGAGCCGCAACGTCGCCAAGTGGTCGGCCAGCCCACCGGTCGTGGGCGCGTAGGAACGCCCGTTGTCGTTCACCACGATGACCAGTGGCAGGTCCTTGTCGGCAGCGATGTTGTTCATCGCCTCCCACGCCATGCCGCCAGTGAGCGCCCCGTCACCGATCACCGCGACGGTATGCCGCGACCGCTCGCCTTGCAGCCGCCGCGCCTTGGCGATCCCGTCGGCCCAGGACAACGCCGTCGAGGCGTGGGAGTTCTCCACCACGTCGTGCGGGGACTCGGCCCGGCTGGGGTAGCCGGACAGGCCGCCGCGCCGGCGCAACCCGCTGAAGTCGCGGCGACCGGTGAGCAGCTTGTGCACGTAGGCCTGGTGCCCGGTGTCGAACACGATCGTGTCGCGCGGTGAGTCGAACACCCGGTGCAAAGCGATCGTCAACTCGACCACGCCCAGGTTGGGGCCCAGGTGGCCCCCCGTCTGCGACACCGACTGCACCAGGAACCACCGGATCTCCGCTGCCAGCTCGTCGAGCTGCCCGCGGGTGAGCGCCCGGAGGTCGCCCGGCCCACCGATGGTGTCCAGCAACCGCACGTCCTGCCCGTTCCTCTCCACCGTCTGGCCTGCCCCGTCCTCGGAGTCTACGTGCAGTCGACGTACGCACCGGGCTCCGTGAGGCCGCACGCCGCGATCCGTGCCGGGCGACCCGCGCCGGGCGACCCGGGCGCGACATCCGCCCCGCGCACGCCCGGCACGGCATCCGCGCCGCGCACACCCGGGACGTCAGCCGCGACGGCGATGAGGTCGCTATGGCAGCCGGTTGGCCGTCACGGGTGCCGTCCCGGGCGGACACATCCCTGCCCTGCCCACCGGGCGACGGTAAGCAGGAGCCGCGCACTGAAGGGGCGACGACCCTGCCGTGGCGGACGGCCCTGCCAATGGGCGCAGGCCCTGCACAACAGCGGGCCCTCCCGTGGCGACGGCCCTGCCGTGGGGCGGCCCTGCCGTGGGGGCGGCCCTGCCTATGGGCGCGGGCGCTGCACAACAGCGGGCCCCGTGGGGCGGGCGCGGCATCCGCCCCGCGCACGCCCGGGACGGCAGCCGTGACGGCGATGAGGTCGCTATGGCAGCCGGTTGGCCGTCACGGCTGCCGTCCCGGGCGGACACATCCCTGCCCTGCCCACCGAGCGACGGTAGGCAGGGGCCGCGCCCCGATGGGGCCGCCGACCGATGGGCCTGCCCTCCCGCGGGGTGGGTCCATCGGATGAGCGCGGGCCGTCCCGATGAGCGCGGGCCCGCCGCCGGACCGGACGACGGGGCTGATACGACCTGAGGCGTCCCGTGTTGGCAAACACCTCCGGAGGTGTCAGGAAGGGATCATCCGATGCCCCCTTCGAGGATCTGGGCGTTCACGCGCCCGGGTGCTCCTGACGCTCCTCCGGAGGTGCGTGGTGTCTGTGCATGCTGCCCCAGTCACTGCTCCTACTGTCGCTGTTGCCGTGGATGTCGGCAAGAACTGCGTGGCCTTTTCAGCGACCGGCGCGGACCGGCGCCGGTCGCTGGGTCCGATGGATTGCGCGATGACCGCGCCCGCTGTGGCGGCGGCGGTGGCCCGAATCGCGACGGTGCTGCCCGGGGCGGAGACGCTGGTCAAGGTCGGGGTGGAGGCCGCCGGCCACTACCACCGGCCGATGCTGAGCGTGCCGACGCCGGCGTTCACCAACGCCACGCCCGCCGGCCGTCAGGGCAACCGTCGCGTCGTGGTCACGGTTCACCAGTAGCGGGCCGTTACAAGCGCGGGATGAACTCCTTGCCCTGCAACGCGTCGGAGAGCAGGCCCGCCGCACGCGCCGTCGCCCGCAGCCGCAGCCCCTCGGCCGCCAGCACGTCGAGGATCTCCGCGAGCGCCTCCGGCGTCACCACGTCGGTCAGGTCGACTCGGGCCTCCCGGTATGCGGCGCGCATCGCCTCCATCTCGGCCCGCACGTGGCGGGTGGTCACCCAGGCGAGCGCGACCGGATGCCTGCGCCACGCGGCATACCCGCGGTAGTCGGCGGGGCACTGGTCGAGCAGCCAGGCCACGGCGGTGTCCACGAAGCCGTCGGCCCCCGCAGGTCGGACCTGCGGGGGCCAGCCGGGGGGAGTCTGACGCACTTAGGCAAGGTAGTGCGGGTCCGCGTGCGTGTTTCAGCCGGCTGGGTGCCGCCCCTCCTGAAGTCTCGCCAACTGGTGCATATAGGGCTTGGTCGCCGGGTAGAGTTCACAGTAGCTGTGGTATAGCCCGTCGTAGACCTGCCTTGTCGCCAGGTTCGGCCGCACGGTCCCGCCCGCGACAGCCCAGTCCGTGTCCTCCGACACCAGTCCCAATCCAATGGCCGCCATCAGCGCATCACCGTAACTGGCACCGATCGTTTCGACTGGAACCTGTTGCTCACGGCCTGTGACGTCGCTGACGATCTGGGTCCACAGGCCGCCCTGGGTCCCTCCCCCCACGGCGACGACCCGGTTGACGGCATCGATGTCACCGTCAAGTAGCTCGAGGATCTGGCGGATACCGAAGGCGATTCCCTCGTAGACGGCCCGGAAGAGATGGGCCCGGGTGTGATTCAGGGTGAGCCCGGCGATGATGCCGCGAGCTCTGGAGTCGAAGATCGGCGTCCGCTCTCCCGCGAAGTAGGGAAGCAGCAGGAGTCCGTCCGAGCCAGCGGGAACCGCGGCTGCCTCCCCAATCAAGTCAGCGAAGGAGGTTCCGCCAACAAGATTCTGGACCCAGGATGTGAGACTCCCGGAGGTCGACATCCCGGCGGCTAGAGTGTAGGTCCCCGGATCCACACCCGTGGTAGTCCACAATGGTGGGTGCACCGCCAGGCCGCGCAGGACCTGGACGAAGAACATCGTGGAACCGTACATGAGCATGAGGTCGCCCGGTTTGCGGACACCAGCGCTAAACGCCTCGGACCAAGCATCGACGGTCCCCGCGCATACCGGCGTGCCTGCGGGTAGGCCCGTGGCCGCAGCCGCAGCGGCAGTCACTTCACCGATGACCTCGCTGGGCCACGCCAGCCGCGGCAGCGCCATTTCGGACATCAGATCCTGACACCAAGGCAGGTACCAGTCCTTGGCCTTGATGTCATACAGCGGGTCGCATTGACTGGCCGTGTGGTGGTCCAAGATGTACTCGCCTGTCAACCGCCTGGCGACGAATGAGCTGGAGTTGTACCAGTGGGTCGCCTTGGCCCACACATCCGGCTCGTTGCGCTGGACCCACAGGGCCTTGGGTCCGACCGCCTGGGTCGACAGTGGAGTGCCGCCGCGCTCTACGATCTGCTGGGCGCCGTAACGACTCGTGAGCTCCTCGATCTCGGCCGTAGCGCGCATGTCAATGCCGTAAAGGATCGCGGCACGCACCGGCTGGTCCGCGTCATCGCAGAGAACAAGACACGGTCCGACCCCACTGACGCACAGCCCGGCAACCCTGGCCCCGCCGGCCTGGGGCATCAGCTCCTGGCACAGGGAGACGACGTCATTCCACCAAATGCTGACCGCGTCCACCTCGGCCCACCCGGGTCTTGGCATTGACATGGAACGCGGGCGAGGACGGGTCGCGGTCGCGGTAATACGCCCGTCAATGGTGGCGAGCACACCCTTGCTACTGCCGGTGCCCATGTCGATACCCATGAGGACCTCATTCACGTTCTCCTCCTCCATGCTGGGGATGATCCCAGGTCAACACGAACTCTTGCGGCTGCTAAGCCAGGTTGCCAAGACAGCGCGAGACTCGGGCGCGCGCCGCCCGAGTCTCGCGCTGTCCGGATGACGCCTCAGGCGGCATCCCCGACCGGCTCAGCGACCATGCGATGCACGCGAGCGGCGTGCCACTGAGTCCAGGGCGACCGCGGCCAGGAGCACCAGTCCGGTCACCATGAACCGGTAGGACGAGCTCAGGTTGAGCAGTGTCAGGCCGCTCGAGATCGACTGGATCACCACGATCCCCAACAGCGCCGAAGACGCCGAACCTCTGCCGCCGAACAAACTGGTACCGCCAATGACTGCCGCGGCAATGGCGTTGAGGTTCACGTCACCTGTGCCGGTGCTCTGGTTGGCCGCGGCAAGTCGTGAGGCCGCCAGCACCCCCCCAACCGCGGCCAAGCTCGAGCAAAGAATGAAGGCCCACCGATAGACGCCCTTCACGTTGATGCCGGAGCGGCGGGCCGCCTCGGCGTTTCCGCCGACGGCATAAATGGATCTGCCCCACTTTGTGCGGGTGAGCATGTAGTGGAAGGCGAGAACCAGGGCCACGAAGAACACGAACATCCAGCCCACGCCGCGGGTGCGGTTCAGGTACCAGACCACAAAACCCAAACCCACCAGAAGAAGTAGGCTGCGCAGGATCAGAGCGTTGTTCGACGTCGCTGACAGGCCGGCGGCCCTGCGCGCCCGAGCACCCAGATACCCGGTGGCGAACAGTCCGCCGGCCGCGACGAGCACCAGCACGTACGACAGCCAATCCGGCAAGAACGCCAATTGTGCGAAGTTGACCAGGCCGGAGTTGAAAGGGAGGTTGATCGATCCCTTGGAGCCAAGGATCCACAACTGCAGACCCAGGAACGCCAACAGGCCGGCAAGGGTGATCACGAAGCTGGGCACCCCGAAGCGGTTGAACATCATCGAGTAGACGAAACCGATGACCGCACCCGCAGCAACTGCAGCCAGCACCGCCACGACGGCCGACAGGCCCTTGCTCACAAAGAGTGTTGCAAGGATCGCCGCAGACAGACCCGAGACCGAGCCTACTGAGAGGTCAATCTCGCCGACGAGCAGCATGAGGACGATGCCTAGAGAAATGACACCAACGGCCGCGCACTCCAGGGTCAGGTTCACTAGGTTCAGGCTGGACAGGAAGATCGGGTTCAATGCCTGCAGGATGCTCCAGATAACGATCAGTCCGACGATAACCGGCAGGACGCCTAAATCACCGCCCCTGGCCCGGTCCACCCATACTTGGAAGAACCCGCGAATGCCTTGACGGGCCTTGAGCCGCTCGTCCAACAGGTCGGTCGCCAGATCGTGCGTCGCACTTTCGGTCGTGCTCACAGCTGCCCCCCCTCGGAGGTGGTGGTTTCTGCGACTGCGCGCCGCGCAGACCGCTGGGTGACGACGTTGTCGGTCGCGCCAGTGATGGCAGCGATCATATCCTCGGTCGAAACCGAATTGACCGCGAAGAACCCGTTGTTCCTGCCTAGTCGCAAGACCGCCACGGTGTCGGCCACAGCCTTCACATCGGCCATGTTGTGGCTGATCATGATCACGCCATGACCGTTCTCACGGAGCCGCTCCACCAGATTGAGCACCTCCGCCGTCTGTGCCACGCCCAAGGCCGCTGTGGGCTCGTCAAGGATGATGATCTTCGGATCGCCCAGCAATGAGCGAGCGATCGCCACTGTCTGGCGCTGACCTCCCGAAAGAGACGCGATGGGAATGCGAACCGTGGGGATCTTCGCAGAGAGCTGGCGGAGGAGCTCCCACGACCGAACCTCCATCGCGACCTCGTCCAGGCGCATCGCTCGAAGCTCTTGGCCCAGAAAAAGGTTCTGCACTACGTCGAGGTTCTCGCAGAGGGAGAGGTCCTGGAATACCGTAGCAATGCCGAGTTGCTGCGCAGCGGACGGAGTTGGAATGCTCACCTCTAAACCCTCGTACGTTATTGTGCCGCTGTCGGGAGCGTGGACCCCGGACAAGATCTTGACCAGAGTAGACTTGCCGGCGCCGTTGTCGCCGACGATGGCAACAACTTCGCCGGCCGCCACGTCGAGGTCGATATCGGTCAACGCCGCCACTGCGCCGAAGTGCTTGCTGACGCCCCGCAGGGAAAGAATGTTCGAACCTGGGTGAGGGCGTGTGGACGTCACCTCAGCGCTGGGTACAGGGGACATTGGACCTCCTACTAGGCCAGATCGGCCGCCTGCGGGGTCCGGTTCAGACCGCGAACCCCGCAGGCGTTCATTTGATGTTGAGCTTGGCGCAACCGGCGGCGTAGTTGGCCGTGCAGACGTCGGATGCCTTCATGATGCCGCTGTCGATTAGCACCTCTTTGATGTTTTTCTGCGTCACCACAGTCGGCACAAACAGTTCGGAGGGGGTGCTGAACAGTGTCGTCTTGCCTGCCGGCTTCTGACCCTGGACGAATTTCCAGGCGGTCTCGGCAGCCGCCTCGGCGACGATCTTGATCGGCTTGGAGATCGTGTTGAACTGGTCACCCGCCACGACAAGCTGAGCTGCAGCCAACTCAGCATCATTGCCAGTAACCGGGGGTGGCGTCTCTCCGGCAGCCTTGAACGCCGAGATGGCACCACCGCCAGTACCGTCGTTCGCCGCCACGACACCGGCGATCTGCTTGCCGAACCGCGTGATCTGCCCAGCCGTCCAGTCCTGCGCCTTGGAGGGCTGCCACTGCGGGGTATCATATTCTGCGAGGAGCTTGAAGCCGCTGTTGTCGATAGCGCTGTGGACGCCCTTCTTGATCAACCCCGCGGCGGCGTCCGTGGGCGAGCCGTTGATCTGGAGCAGACCGCCGCTTGCCCCGGTCTCCTTGAGGTGGTCGACCAGGGACTGGGCGATCATGGCGCCGATCTTCTCGTTGTCGAAGGAGACGTAGAAGTCGGCCGGGACAGCCGGGATTGGCCGGTCGTAGGCGATCACCGCCACGCCTTGCGCCTGCGCTGTCTTGACGATGGTCGCTGCCCCGGCCGAGTCGACAGGATCGAGAACTAGGACCTTGATACCCTGCGCGAGCGCGGAGTTAGCCTGCTGTTGCTGTTTGCTCGCATCCGAGTCAGCGTTCTGGTAGATGACCGTGCAACCTGGGCAGAGCTGCTTCATCTTTGCCTCAAACAAGGGCTTGTCCTGAAGCTCGTAGCGGGTGGAGGCCAGGTCAGGCATGAGGAAGGCAACCTTGGCGCTGGCCGCGGCGCCTCCCCCACCCCCGTCGCTTCCCCCCCCGCCACTGGTGCTGCCCGACTGCTCGCAGGCGCTCAGTCCGACGGCGCCGAACAGGGCTGCGGCGGCGATGCCGATGAACCGGTTGTGTGACCTTCGCACGGTGGCACTCCTTCTCGTTGCGGCCCGGAGGTCGCGGGGTGGCGTCCTGCTGATCATTGCGCGTCGTTGCCCACTGCGCTCCGCGAGCGGATGGCCGTGGATGAATTTCAGTCCGGGATAAGCGCCACCTTGACTGAGGCGGATCCGTCGGCGACCAGCTCCAGGCCTTGCCGGAACTGCGACAGCGGCAGCTGATGGGTCACGATCTCGTTCATCGGCAGCTTGCCGGACTCGAGCATCCGCACTGCTGTAGGCCAGCACAGCGGCCCCAGATGGGCGCCAAGCACGTCCAGCTCCTTGTCATCGCTGATGATGCTCCAGTCGACCGTGACGTCACTGCCGAATACGCTGTACTCGACGAACGTACCCAGCTTTCGCAGCAGCCCGAGTCCCTGTCCGACGGCCGAGGGGTGTCCACTGCCTTCAAGATAGACGTCGGCGCCATACCCCTGCGTGAGGTCGCGCACCAGCGCGGCGATGTCATCGCGGGCGACGTTCATGGTCCTGGTGGCTCCGCACTTCCGGGCCAGATCCAGTTTTGCATCGGACATATCGAGGGCGACGACATGCGCGGGCGACTTCGCTGCTGACCCCGCCACCATGCCGAGCCCGATGGGACCGCACCCTGCGACGACGACAACATCGTCGAAGCCGATGTTGCCTCGCTCGACGGCATGCAGTGCGCACGAGAGCGGCTCCACGAAGGCCGCGTGGGCAGCTGGCATGTCTGCACTGATCTTGTGCACCAGGGCACCGGCGGGAAACACCATGTACTCGGCCATCGCTCCGGGCGTACGACGCTTGAAGCCGTAGATGTCGTGCGGGGCGCACATCCAGTACTGGCCGCGCCGGCAATACCGGCAGGCCCAGCACGGCACGATCTGCTCCGACGTGACGCGATCTTCGACAGCCACATCCCACCGCTGGGCCGTCTCGTCATCGACCTGCACGATCCGCCCGACGAACTCGTGTCCGGGTATGACGTCGGTCTCCGCCCAGGCAGGTCGGGTGGCGTCTCCCCAGAACTTGGGGGCCCCGTGGTAGCACTTGAGGTCGCTTGCGCAGATGCCCACGGCCTCGACCTTTACCAAGGCCTCGCCGGGTCCGGGTACCGGGACGGGCACTTCTTCCAGCCGGTAGTCCTCCGGCCCGTGATTGACCACAGCTCGCATCGTCTCGCGCATCGACCGTCCCATCCGTGCCGTGTGCCTTGTCGTGGGCGGTTCCTCACCATAGGGATACATGGAACAACTGTCCAGCACTGTTGTTCACCTGGAACAGGTGTTCACCGAGGGCTGCGCGCGACGGCTAGCAGCCCGGACGCCGTCGCCACGTCCGTGACGAGGCGACTGAAGTAACCGGCGCGAGCCGCAGCAAGGATCGAGGCAGCCTTGTCCTGCCCCGCGGCCACTGCGATGGACGAAGGGATCCGGTGGAGCAGGTCGAACGAGATCGCCACCAGGCGCTCCGAGCCGGGGTACTTCACAGGGTCGCCCGCTGCACTGTAGAAACGCGAGCAGACGTCACCCACTGCGTCGCGTAAGCCGACTGACCCGGTTGGCACGAAGGAGGGGATCACCGTGCGGGCGCCTGGAGCGCCGCCAACGCCGATCAGGGCGCAACGAGCTCGGGCCCAGAGCTGCTGAACTCGGAGGAACGACGGCTCCTTCATCAAGGGTCGGAGGAGGGCCGCACTGGGCAACGCGGGAGCGTACAGATATATCGGTCGCCCGCCGATACGGTCGGCCAGGAGACTGACAATCAAGTTCGTCTGGTACCACGGCTCTGGTTCCTCCTGTCCGCCGACCGCCGGGGCGACGATGACGCCCGGCATCAACGGCAACTCCTGTTGGACACAGCCATACACCGTGAGGCCGGACGAGACGAGGACGACGTCACCCGCGGCAAGCGAGGCATCCTGAAGTGCCCGGGCCACCCCCGGGGCAAGCCAGCGCCCGGTCGCGGTTCCACTGACGGTCGGGACCAGGTAGACCTGCTGCAATCGCAACGCGTTGGCTACCTGCGCGGCCAACGTATCGTCGCCTCGCCCCTCGGGCAGTCGCACCGTGATCTCTACGATTCCCACCCGGCGCGCCTCGGCCAACAGGCGACTCACGGTTGGGCGACTGACGCCCAACCGTTCGGCGATCTCAGCCTGGGTGGCGTCCTCGTCGTAGTACTGCGACGCTGCCTCGAACATGAGTTCAGTCGGAAAACGGGCTGTAGACCGGCCATCCTCAGGCGGATCAGTCCCGCCGGCCACGCGGACGGACATCATACGAGCCTCATCTCTGAGCATTGGTGCCCCAATAGTGCACCAATGTTCAGCGAAGAGACAGCGCCAGATGTGTCTCGTCGAGGACGAGCCAGAGCGAACCTGGGAGACAGTACTTCTGGTGGATCACCAGGAGATCAACCAAGACCCGCTTTGGTACAGGCTGCGGCGAAGTCACCGGTGCAGATGTCGCTCAGCTTGTAAACCCCGTCGGCGACCACGGTGTCCTTGATGCTCTCGACCGTGACCACCACCGGATTCAGGAGCGTGGTCGGGACGCCCTCGGTGTCCCCGGACATCCCCGTCGCCTTCTGGCCACCCGCGAGTGCGATCGCTGCCCAGGCAGCATCCCGTGCCTGGGGCTTGATGGCCTTGTAGACCGTCATGGTCTGTTGGCCGGCAACCAGACGCTGGATGGCGGCCAGCTCGGCGTCCTGGCCGGTGACCGGCGGCAGCGGCTTGACGCCGCCGCCCTCGAGTGCGGTG
The DNA here is from genome assembly GCA_035689185.1 of Dermatophilaceae bacterium. GTDB lineage: Bacteria > Actinomycetota > Actinomycetes > Actinomycetales > Dermatophilaceae > DASSLY01. The sequence continues at coordinate 7,721 of DASSLY010000015.1, read as the reverse complement.
ATCGCGCCCCCGGCGGTGCCGTCGTTGGCCGCGTAGACGCCGACCAGGTCCGACTTCACCGAACCGAGCTGGCTCTCGACCCAGTCCCGTGCCTTGTCCGGACTCCAGGCAGGAGTGTCGTACTCGGCCGCGATGGTGAACCCGCTGCCGTCCAGCACGCTGTGGGCCCCCTTCTTGAGTTGGGTCGTGTTGGGGTCGGTGGGCGAGCCGTTCACCACGAGCAGCTTGCCGGACGTTTTGCCGGACTCCTCGATACGGTCGACGAGGGTCTGCGCCTGCAGCTTGCCGACCTCCTCGTTCCGGTACGACACGTAGTAGTTGGCGCCGGCGATGAACCGGTCGTAGGCGATGACCGGGACCTGGCGCCTTCTCGCGCTGTCGACCAGCGACTCCGCAGCCTTGCCGTCGACTGGGTCGAGCACAATGACGTTGGCACCCTGGGCCAACGCCGCCTGAAACTGCTCCTGCTGCTTGGACGCGTCCTGGCCGGCGTTGGAGTAGGTGACCTGGCAGTCGGCGCACCGGGACTTGACCGCCGCTTCGAACAGAGGCCGGTCCAATGCGTCATACCGGGTCGTCTTGGACTCGGGCAGCAGCAGCGCGACCTTCTTGCCGCCACCGCCACCGCCACCGCCTCCGGCCCCGGTCGTGGTAGACGACCCAGAGCCCACGGGCGCGTTCGAGCCAGTGCACGCAGCCAGCATGACGACGATTAGACCGGGGGCGAGGCCCGCGGCCACACGGGAAGTGGATCGGTGCATGCAGGCTCCTTGGGGCTATATCGACCATGCGGATACGAGCCGCGTCGTCGATAGGAACGTGTGTGTCTGGACCAGTCAATCCCCGGTTCGACTTGTCGTCAAGAATTGAAAGCAATGCTTTGGGCAAGACCTTGTCAACCGATGGCAAGGGTTGTTGCAGCCTGGAGTTGAGAGGCCGCGACCAGGGCTCCAGTCGTCTCGGCGTCCTCGCCGAGCTGGGTGAGAACGGTGGTCACGCTCGCCGCCGCGCTGGGGATCGCGCAGCGCTCGATCGACTCGCGCACCGGGTCCAGCACCAGGGCGCCCATGACGGACAGCTGGCCGCCGATCACGATGACCTCCGGATTGAGCAGGTTGACCAGCCCGGCAAGGGCCACGCCGATGTGCCGCCCGGCGTCCTGCAGCACCCGCCGGCAGCCCGGATCGCCGGCGCTGGCGCGGTTCAGCACATCGCGCAAGGTCAGCGCGCCGTGCGAGCGGGCCAGCGCGTCGAGCAGCGCGCGCGCCCCCACATAGGTGTCCAGGCACCCCCGGTTGCCGCACCGGCAGATGGGCCCGTTCTCGTCGATGGTCACGTGCCCGATCTCCCCGGCGGTTCCGGCGCTGCCCCGGTACACCGCACCATTGATGACCAACCCGGCGCCTACCCCGTGCGAGGCGTGGACGTAACAGGCCTGCGCCCGCCCCTGCAGCACGCCATGGCGCAACTCCCCTAGCGCGCCCAGGTTCGCGTTGTTGTCGAGCACGACCGGCGCGCCGACGAGTGACTGCATCGCGTCCGCCACGGCCAGGCCGCGCCAGCCCGGCAGGACCGACTCCGAGCCCACCTGGCCGCTGACACTGTCGACCGGCGCGGGCAAGCCGACCCCCACCGCCCTCAGGTCGGCCGGGCGCGCCCCGACGCTGTCCACGATGTCCAGGGTCAGCCGCGCTGCCCGGTCCAGGGCGTAGTCGGCCTGGTAGTCAGCCTGCAACGGCAGCCGCCGCCGCCCTACCACCTGCCGTGCGCTGTCGCTCAGCACGACGCGCACGTCGCGGTCCTCGAACATCACCCCGGCAAGCAGCCCGGAGCGACGGGCCAGGGTCACAGTCGTGGCCCGGCGGCCGCTGCGGATGGTGGGCGACAGCGCCAGCGCGCCGCTCGCGGCGAGCTCACGGACCAGGGTGGACACCGAGGCCGCGGACAGCCCGGTGGCGGCCGCGATCTCTACCTGGGTCAGGGCACCGTGAAGCCGGACCGCGTCCAGGATGCGCACCCGGTTGGCTTCGCGCAGCCACCGCTGGGAGCCCGGTGACGCAGCCGGCTTTGGCTTCACGAGGTAAACATAAGCCAGCAGCGCCGGCCCCACCAGATGCCACGCATCGGCGGCCGCAGGGCTCGCTGCCGCGAAGACCGGCCCCTCAGGACCCCGGGACTCGCTCGGGAGCAGCCCGACAGCGGCGGCTCGCCGACGGTCCGGATGCCGTCCCGGCTTGAGGGTGCTGCTAGCCAGGGTTAGACCTCGTGTGCTTGTCTTGGCTCTCCTTTGTTTCCACCTGACAGTTTCGCGCGCAGGGCTTCCTGTGCGCCTTCAGTCCACCGGAGTAGACCATGAATACCCCTATTAGCCGCCGACTATTCCTGACTGCCACCAGCCGGCTCGCCGCAGCCGCGGGCTGGGTCGCTGCCATCGGGACGGATCGGGGCGCGGGCGCCTCGGCGGCTGACGTGGTCCTGACCCGGGTCGACGCCGTGCCGACAACACTCACCCGGACGTGGCTGGCGCCGGAGTACTGGGCCAACCGAGTGGGCGACTGGCGGCTGAGCTCCGGGCGGATCGAGTCCCTCACGTCGGGATCGGGCGGTCGCACGGTGGGAGTGCTGACCAGGCGGATCACCAGCGGCGACCTGGCCGGCGCGATCTCGATGCGGACCGGGACATTGGCCTCTGGCACCGGCTTCAGCGGCTTTCTCGTCGGCACGGGCGGCGGCGCCCTGGACTGGCGCGCCGCTGCGGTGGTCATGGCCGCATCGGGTCGCGGGGGTGGCCTGATCGCCGCGTACGACAGTGACGGGCACGTGCGCTTCCGCGAGCACACCAGCGAATCCGACCAGTTCGCCTACGCGAGCCTGCCCGTGACCAGGCGTGCCGGTCCCGCCCCGGCACGCCGGCTCGGCGAGGACGTCGAGCTGCGTCTGGACCTGGTGCCCCTGGGAGCCGGCCGGTTCGACCTGGTCCTGACGGCCCGGGACGCGGCCTCCGGGGCGCTGCTCTCGACCGCGACCCGTCCCGGCGCCGAGGCCGAGCTCGTCGGCGGGCTGTCCCTGATCTCCACCCCGACCTCGGGCGCCGGCGTGCGGCACTGGATGAGGGCGCTGTCCACCGGTGGTCCCAAGATCGCGGCCGACATCGCCCGACGGACGGGGCCGGTCCTGGGGACCCTCTACTCGCTGAACCGGTCCGTGCTCAAGCTCACCGCTCAGTTCATGCCGATCGGTGCTACGGATCCGCAGACGGCCACCCTGCAGGTGCGGGCCGCTGGGACGACCACCTGGCGGGCCCGGCAGAGCGTCGGGATCGGGGCCGGGTTCACCGCATTGTTCCGGGTGGCCGACTGGGACGGGACGAAGGAATGGGACTACCGCATCGCGTATGCCGTGGGAACCGCCCAGGAGCAGTACTACACCGGCACGGTCCGGAAAAACCCGCCGGCGAGCGGGCAGCTGAGCATCGGGATGATCAACTGCACCATCCACACGTTCCGTCCACTGGACCGCAAGAGCAGCGGAGCCTCCAACATCCCCGGAGAGCGCTTCCTCGGCCTGTACACCCGGGACAACCTCTACTTCCCCTACGGCGACCTCGTCCGCAACCTGGGGCGGCAGCGACCCGACCTGCTCGTCGCGTTCGGGGACCAGTACTACGAGAACTGGCCCACGCGCCGGAACATCGGCAATGGCGCGGAGCTCGACGTGCTGTCCCGGTACTACCTGTGGCTGTGGTCGTTCGGCGAGCTCACCCGCAACACGCCCACCGTCTGCCTGGTCGACGACCACGACGTGTACCACGGCAACTTGTGGGGCTGGTCCGGCAAGGCAGCCCCCAACCGGAACCAGTCCCTGGGCGGCTACATCATGCCGCCGGCATGGGTCAATGTCGTGCAGCGGATCCAGTGCAGCCACAACCCCGACCCCTACGACCCGGCCCCCGTGCTGCAGGGCATCTCCGTGTACTACTCGACGTTCAGCTACGGCGGCGTCAGCTTCGCGGTCCTGGAGGACCGGAAGTTCAAGAACACCAACAAGACCGGCACCGACCAGTTCGGCAACCCGTTGCCGGAGCCACGCGATCTCCTCGGCGCCCGGCAGGAGAAGTTCCTGGGCGCCTGGGCCGCGATGAACCCCGGGCAACCGAGGGTGTGCCTGACCCAGACCGTGTTCGCCTGCGTGCAGACCAACCCCCGCGGCTTCCCGGTGTCGGACCCGGACTCGAACGGGTCACCGGTCGGCGGTCGGCGAACCGCCGTGCGGCTGCTGCGTGACGCGGGGGCCCTTGTGCTGTCCGGGGACCAGCACCTGGCCAGCCTGATCCGGCACGGGCTGACCACGTTCACCGACGGTCCAGTGCAGTTCAGCGCCCCTGCCGCCGGCACGGCATACCAGCGCTGGTTCCAGCCGGCGCGCCAGCTGCCGAACGCCACGGGCCCGAACACCGGCGACTTCACGGACGGCTTCGGCAACAAGCTGCGGGTCCTCGCGGTGGCCAACCCGAAGGTGAGCTACGCGACCGTGCACGCGGCGCAGCCGAACGACAACAACATCGGCGACCGGGTCGTGAAGAGCGAGGGTTACGGGATCGTGCGGATCAACCACGCCGACGCGACGGTGCGGCTGGAGTGCTGGCCGTGGGACGAGGACCCCACGGCCGCTACGGCCAGCCAGTTCCCCGGCTGGCCGCGCGTCCTGCCGCTGTCGTCGCTGTGACCAGCCCGGGTATGCCGCGCGGGCGCGGCGCGTACCAGCCTCGTCACCCCTGGCATGCCGCGGGCGCGGCGCGTACCAGCCTCGTCACCCCGGTATGCCGCGCGGACGCGGCATACCAGCCTCGTCACCTTGGCTCAGGAACTGACCAGCGACCGGAGGACGTACTGCAGGATCCCGTCGTTGCGGTAGTAGTCCGCCTCCCCCGGGGTGTCGATGCGCACCACCGCGTCGAATTCGACCCGCTGGCCGGACGGCTTGGCCGCGGTGACCCGCACCGTGCGCGGGGTCGATCCGTTGTTGAGCTCGGTGACCCCGGCGATGTCGAAGGTCTCCGTCCCGTCCAGGCGAAGTGAGCCGGCGTTCTGACCCGCTGGGTACTGCAGGGGCAGGACGCCCATGCCGATCAGGTTGGACCGGTGGATCCGCTCGTACGACTCCGCGATCACCGCCTTGACCCCGAGCAGGCGGGTGCCCTTGGCCGCCCAGTCACGGGATGAGCCGGAGCCGTACTCCTTGCCGGCCAGGATCACCAGCGGCACCCCGGCCCGCTGGTAGGCCATCGACGCGTCGTAGATCGTGCTCTGCTCCCCCTCGTCCAAGAAGTTGCGGGTGAAGCCGCCCTCCACCCCGTCCAGCAGCTGGTTGCGCAGCCGGATGTTGGCGAAGGTGCCCCGGATCATCACCTCGTGGTTTCCGCGGCGGGAGCCGTAGGAGTTGAAGTCCCTGAGCTGCACGCCGTGCTCGGCGAGGTACCGGCCGGCGGGGCTGTCTGCCTTGATCGAGCCGGCCGGGCTGATGTGGTCGGTGGTGACCGAGTCGCCGAGCTTGGCCAGCACCCGCGCGCCGGTGATGTCCGCCACTGGCGTGGTGGCCATCGTCATCCCCTCGAAGTACGGCGGCTTGCGCACGTAGGTCGACTCCGGGTCCCACTCGAACGTCTTGCCCTGCGGCGTCGGCAGCGAGCGCCAGCGGTCGTCGCCGGCGAACACGTCGGCGTAGTCGCTGGCGAACATGTCCTTGGTGATCGAGGCCTCCACGACGTGCGCCACGTCCGCGGCCGAGGGCCAGATGTCCTTGAGGAGGACCTCCTCGCCGTCGGGGGTGGTGCCGATCGGCTCGGAGTCGGGGTCCCAGTCCATCGTCCCCGCCAGGGCGTAGGCGACCACCAGGGGTGGAGACGCCAGGTAGTTCATCTTGATGTCGGGGTTGATCCGGCCCTCGAAGTTGCGGTTGCCGGACAGCACCGAGACGACGCTGAGGTCGTGCTCCTGGACGACCGCCGACACCTCCTCGGGCAGCGGCCCGGAGTTGCCGATGCAGGTCGTGCACCCGTAGCCGACCAGGTGGAAGCCCAGCTTCTCCAGGTAGGGCCACAGGCCCGCCTTCTCGTAGTAGTCGGTGACCACCTTGGAGCCCGGGGCCATCGAGGTCTTCACCCAGGGCTTGACGGCCAGGCCGCGCTCGACGGCGTTCTTGGCCAGCAGCGCGGCCGCGACCATCACCGAGGGGTTGGAGGTGTTGGTGCAGGAGGTGATGGAGGCGATCGCCACGTGGCCGTGGTCCAGCTCGGTCTGCTGGCCGCCGGAAAGGGTCAACGGCACCCGGTTGGTCACGCGCTGGCCCGGTTGCGACCCGGGCGCTCCGTGCGGACGGTCGTCCTCATGCTGCTGTGCGCTCTGCCCGTGCGGCTCGTACACGGGCGCGTCACTGGCCGGGAACGACTCCTTGCCGGCCTCGTCGACGACGCTGTTGTGCTCCTCATCGTCGGTGACGTAGTCCGCCAGCGCGGTGTGGAACGCACGCTTGGCGTCGGTCAGCGAGATGCGGTCCTGGGGACGCTTGGGTCCGGCGATGCTGGGCACGACGGTGGACAGGTCCAGCTCGAGGTACTCCGAGAAGACGGGCTCGGCCAAGGGGTCGTGCCACAGCCCCTGCTCCTTGCTGTAGGCCTCGACCAGCGCGACCTGCTCCTCGCTGCGGCCGGTCAGCCGGAGGTACTCGCAGGTGACCTCGTCGATGGGGAACATCGCCGCGGTCGAGCCGAACTCGGGGCTCATGTTGCCGATGGTGGCGCGGTTGGCCAGCGGCACCGCGGACACCCCCTCGCCGTAGAACTCCACGAACTTGCCGACCACGCCGTGCTCGCGCAGCATCTCGGTGATCGTCAGCACGACGTCGGTGGCCGTGGCGCCGGCGGGGATCTCCCCACCGAGCCGGAAACCCACGACCCGCGGGATGAGCATCGAGACCGGCTGACCCAGCATGGCCGCCTCCGCCTCGATGCCGCCCACGCCCCAGCCGAGGACTCCCAGGCCGTTGACCATCGTGGTGTGCGAGTCGGTCCCGACGCAGGTGTCGGGGTAGGCCACCCCGTCGCGGTCGAAGACCACCCGGGCCAGGTGCTCGATGTTGACCTGGTGCACGATGCCGGTGCCGGGCGGGACGACCTTGAAGTCGTCGAACGCGGTCTGGCCCCAGCGCAGGAACTGGTAGCGCTCGCCGTTGCGCTGGTACTCCAGGTCCACGTTGCGCTCGAACGCGTCGGCGCGACCGGCGATGTCGGCGATCACCGAGTGGTCGATGACCATCTCGGCCGGGGCGAGCGGGTTCACCCGGGCCGGGTCCCCGCCCAGCTCGGCGACGGCCTCCCGCATGGTCGCCAGGTCGACGATGCACGGCACCCCGGTGAAGTCCTGCATGATCACGCGGGCTGGGGTGAACTGGATCTCGGTGTCCGGCTCGGCGCCCGGGTCCCAGCCACCGAGGGCCCGGATGTGGTCGGCGGTGATGTTGGCGCCGTCCTCGGTGCGCAGCAGGTTCTCCAGCAGCACCTTGAGGCTGAACGGCAGCCTGGCGTGCCCGTCCACGGCGGCGAGACGGTAGATCTGGTAGGACCTGCCGCCGACCTCCAGTGTGCCTTTGGCCCCGAAACTGTCGCTGCTCTGGCTCACAACCGCTCCTTCACCGATTTATCTTGACGTCAAGATATCTAACCA
>DASSLY010000014.1:0-11153 GCA_035689185.1 Dermatophilaceae bacterium | reverse complement strand
CACGCCCTGGGCGACCGCCGGGCCTCGCAGAACTCAGGCTGGACGTCGAAGCGTCAAGCGAGCAGGGCGATGACTCGGCGGCACCTCAGGTGCATCGGCAGCCGTTCAACCACCGACCTGACAAGGGTGCACCAGTGAGCCCGCCGGCACCGGCGGGCACAATGGCCGGTATGACGAGACGGCCGGTATGACGGCGCACCTCGGGTCGGACGCGCTGCTCGCCCGGGCCGTCCGGGTCATCCCCGGGGGGGTCAACAGCCCCGTGCGGGCCTTCCGTGCGGTCGGGGGAACCCCGCGGTTCATGCGCAGCGGCACCGGGCCCTACCTCACCGACGTCGACGGCCGGCGCTACGTCGACCTGGTCGGGTCCTGGGGGCCGATGATCCTCGGGCACGCGCACCCCGAGGTGCTGCGGGCCGTGCAGGAGGCCGCCGGGCGCGGCTTCTCCTTCGGCACGCCGAGCGAGAACGAGGTCCTGCTTGCCGAGGAGATCGTGGCCCGGATGGCCCCGGTCGTGGAGCAGGTCCGCCTGGTCAATAGCGGCACCGAGGCGACCATGTCCGCGCTGCGGCTGGCCCGCGGCTTCACCGGGCGGTCCGCCGTGGTCAAGTTCGCCGGCTGCTACCACGGCCACGTCGACTCGCTGCTGGCCCAGGCCGGCTCGGGGCTGGCCACCTTCGCTTTGCCCGGCAGCCAGGGCGTGCCGGAGTCCAGTGCGGCCGAGACCATCGTGCTGCCGTACAACGACGTGGCCGCCGTGGAGGCCGCGTTCGCGCGGCACGGTGAGCGGATCGCGGCCGTCATCACCGAGGCGGCGGCGGGCAACATGGGCGTTGTCGCCCCGCAGCCCGGCTTCACCGACGCGCTGCGCCGGATCACCCGGGAGCACGGAGCGCTGCTGGTCTCCGACGAGGTGATGACCGGCTTCCGCTGCAGCCCCGCGGGCTGGTTCGGCCTGGAGGGGCCCTACGACGAGGGGCCGCCCGACCTGTTCACCTTCGGCAAGGTCATGGGGGGCGGCTTCCCCGCGGCCGCGTTCGGCGGCCGCGCCGAGGTGATGGCGCTGCTCGCCCCGGACGGGCCGGTGTACCAGGCCGGCACGCTGTCGGGAAACCCGGTCGCCTGCGCCGCCGGCCTGGCCACCCTGCGGGCCTGCACCCAGCAGGTCTATGACCGGCTGACGGCCGCGGCCACGGCCATCGCGGACGAGACCAGCAACCAGCTGGCCAAGCAGGGGGTGCCGCACACCGTCGGCTGGGCGGGCAGCATGTTCAGCGTCTTCTTCCGGTCGGACCCGGTCCGCTGCTACGCCGACGCCCAGGCCCAGCACACGCCCGCGTTCGCCGCGTTCTTCCACGCCATGCTGGACCGGGGCGTCTACCTGCCGCCGAGCGCCTTCGAGGCCTGGTTCGTCAGTGCCGCCCACGAACCGGCGGCCGTGGACCAGGTGATGGACGCGCTGCCGACCGCCGCCCGGGCGGCGTCAGCAACGTTTGCGACAATCCGCTCGACATGAGCGACACGACCCGCACCGTGGTGCACCTGCTCCGGCACGGCGAGGTGCACAACCCGACCAAGGTGCTCTACGGCCGGTTGCCCGGCTTTCACCTCTCGCGGCGCGGCCGGGCGATGGCCCAGCTGGTGGCCGACCGCATGGCCGACCACGACCTGGTCCTGGTGGTCGCCTCCTCGCTGGACCGCGCGCAGGAGACCGCGGCGCCGATCGCCGCCGCCCACGGCCTCGCCGTCACCACCGACGACCGGGTCATCGAGGCGGGCAACTCCTTCGAGGGGCTGACCGTGGGAGTCGGCGACGGCGTCCTGCGCAACCCCAAGTACTGGCCGCGGCTGGTCAACCCGTTCCGCCCGTCGTGGGGGGAGCCGTACGAGCAGATCGCGGCCCGCATGCTCGCCGCCATCGACGACGCCCGCGAGCAGGCCCGCGGCCACGAGGCGCTCATCGTCTCCCACCAGCTGCCGGTGTGGACGGTGCGGCGGCGGCTGGAGCACAAGCGCCTCTGGCACGACCCGCGCCACCGGCAGTGCTCGCTCGCCTCGCTGACCGCCCTGTGCTACGTCGGCGACGAGCTGGAAGCGATCCACTACAGCGAGCCGGCCGCGGCCCTGCTCCCCGGGGCCGATCCCGTGCCGGGGGCATGATGTCGCGCACCCGCCGGACGCGCCCGGTATGCCGTGTGCTCGCCGCCGCGGCGGCCCTCACGGCCGCGGCCACGATGGCGCTGGCCGGGTGCAGCGAGGACCCGAACTCGGTCGCCGCCCAGGCCAAGGCGGGGGACCGGAAGGGCTTCATCTCCGGTGACGGGTCGATCGACCAGGTCGCCCTGGCGGCCCGGGCAGCCCCGATCTCGGTGTCCGGGACCACGCTGGACGGCGCACCGTGGGCCACGGCCGACGCCGCCGGCAAGGTGGTCGTGCTCAACGTGTGGGGGTCGTGGTGCCCTCCGTGCGTGGACGAGGCCGACGACCTGCAACGGGCCTGGCAGCAGTTGTCCGCGTCCGGCAAGCCGGTGGTGTTCATGGGGATCAACTTCCGTGACCCGAGCCCGCAGACGGCGGCCGCGTTCCTGCGCTCCCGCAAGATCACCTACCCGTCGCTGGCCTACGACGGGGGCAGGGCGATGCTCGGCCTGCAAGGCAAGGCGGTGGCCACGCCGACGACTCTGGTGCTCGACCGCGCGGGCCGCATCGCCGCGCGGGTCTCGGGTCCGGTGACGACCGCAACGCTGACCGCCCTGGTCACCGACGTGCTCGCCGAGCCGGCGGCATGACCGCGCTGCCGGTCGACGCCGCCGTCGACGCCGTGCGTGCCGGCGCCATGCCGGTCGCCGTCGCCGTGGCGCTGGCTGCCGGGCTGGTCTCGTTCGCCTCGCCCTGCGTGCTGCCGCTGGTGCCCGGCTTCCTCGGCTACGTCACCGGGCTGTCCGGCGAGCCGTTGGAACGACAGCGCCGTGGCCGGTTGGTCACCGGAGCGTTGCTGTTCGTCGCCGGGTTCACCGCCGTCTTCGTGGCCGTCACCGCGGCAACGGCGTCGGCACTGGGGTTGTTCGTCCGCGAACACCAGAGCCTGCTCACCCGCACTGGCGGGGTGGTCGTCATCGCGCTGGCGCTGGTCTTCCTCGGCTTCGGCCCTCAGCGCAAGAAGGGGCCCTCCTGGCGGCCACGGGCAGGGCTGGCCGGCGCACCCATGCTCGGGGTGGTGTTCGGGCTGTCGCTCACGCCGTGCATCGGGCCGACCTTCGGCGCGATCCTGGCGCTCCTGGTACCGCTGTCCACTGACGCGGCCGGCGGGGTAACGCGCGGGGTCGCGCTCGCGACCGCATACAGCCTGGGTCTCGGGGTGCCGTTCCTGCTCGTGGCCAGCGGCTGGAACCGGGCCAGCCGGCTGTCCGGCTGGCTGCGAGCGCACCAGCGCGGAATCCAGCGGTTCGGTGGCGGGCTGCTGCTCGCGGTGGGCGCGCTGATGGTGAGCGGACTGTGGGACGCGGTGATGGCGGGCCTTCAGACCCGGCTGGTCAACGGCTTCACGACGGTCCTGTAGGTGGCGCCGTAGATGGTCCTGCAACGGCTGGACACCATCCCGGAAGACACGCCCGGGGATGTCGCGCTGCCGCGGCTGGGCCCGCTGGGCTGGCTGCGGTGGGCGTGGCGGCAGCTGACCAGCATGCGCACGGCCCTGTCGCTGCTCATGCTGCTGGCGGTCGCGGCGGTGCCGGGGTCGATCTGGCCGCAGCGCGGGGTGGACGCCGGCAAGGTGGCCGACTACCTCGCCGCGCACCCGGGGGCTGGCCCCTGGTTGGACCGGCTGGGGTTCTTCGACGTGTACGAGTCGCCCTGGTTCTCCTCGGTGTACCTGCTGCTGTTCGCCTCCCTGGTCGGCTGCGTGCTGCCCCGGGCGAGGCTGCACTGGCGGGCGCTGCGCGCCCAGCCGCCGCGGGCGCCGCGCCGGCTGGACCGGCTGCCCCAGCACCGGCAGGCCGTGGTCGAGGCCCCGCCAGAGGTCGCGCTGGCGGCGGCCAGGTCGGTTCTGGCGCGCCGCCGGTTCCGGCTGCGGGCCGAGGAGGAGGAGGAGGGCGCCGTATCGGCGGAGGGGGGGTACCTGCGGGAGACCGGCAACCTGGTGTTCCACCTGGCCCTCATCGTCGTCCTGGTCGGCGTGGCCGTCGGCCACCTGGTCGGCTGGCGCGGCGACCGGATCCTGCCCGTCGGCGACACGCTGGCCAACACGGTGTCGGGCTACGACACCTTCGACCCCGGTCCGTGGGTGGACACCGCGGCGCTGACACCGTTCACGGTGACCCTGGACGCCCTCGACGTCTCGTTCGAGCGGCTCGCCGGAGGGGCGCAGTTCGGGGCCCCCCGCGACTTCACCGCGACCACCCGGACCACCGCCGCGCCGGGGCAGCGGTCCCGGGTTGAGCAGCTGAAGGTGAACGGGCCGCTGCAATTCGGTGGGGCCTCGGTGTTCCTGCTCGGCAACGGCTACGCGCCGGTCGTGACGGTCAAGGACGCGGCCGGGGCGGTGCTCTACTCCGGGGCCACGCCGTTCCTGCCGCGGGACGCCAACTACCGCTCCGTCGGCGCGGTGAAGGTGCCGGCCGCGACTCCGGCGCAGCTGGGCTTCCTGGCCGTGTTCCTGCCTACCGCCGAGCAGACCTACGCCCAGGGGCCGCGGTCACTGTTCCCCGACCTGCTCAACCCCGAGCTGGCCATGACCGTCTACCAGGGGAAGCTGAACCCGCCGGGCCGGGCCGCCTCGGTGTACACGTTGGACACGACCGCGATGACCCAGGTGCGCGACTCCGTAGGCAAGGGCGTGCTCATCCGGCTGAAGCCGGGGCAGACCGCGCAGCTTCCGGGGGGGCGAGGCAGCATCACCTTCGACCGGGTCGTGCGGTGGGCCGGGATCTCGGTGCGCTACGACCCGGGCAAGGGGATCGCGCTCGCCGGGGCCCTGCTGGCGTTGCTCGGCCTGGTCGCGTCGCTGACGGTGCGCCGCCGGCGGGTGTTCGTCCGGGTGCTGCCCGAGGCCGGGACAGGCCGTACCGTGGTCGTCGTCGGCGGCCTGGCCCGGGGCGGGGACGCCGGCGAGGACCCCGCCACAGGCGGGTTGCTGGACGACCTGCTCGCCCAGACCAGCGCGATGGCCACCGACCAGGCGAAGGAGCAACGGATGGTGCCGACCCGATGACGAACCAGACCCTCTCGGAGTACTCCGACCTGGCCCTGTCCTCGGCAATGTTCGTCTTCACCATCGCCATGGTCGCCTTCGCGGTGGACCTGGCGCGGACCGCCCCGCGAGCGGCCCCACGCGCCGCCCTGCGGACCTCCCTTCGGACAGACGACGTCCGGCTGGGTGAGCCGGAGCTGGTCGCGGCCGGCGGCGGCCCGGCCCGGCCGGCCGGAACGCCGCTCACCGCGGCGCCCCCCGCTGCGGTGCCCCCCGCTGCGGTGCCCCCCGCTGCGGTGCCGGCCGCCGCGACACCGGCCCCGCCCCGGAGGCGGCGGGCTGCCGGCATCGGCATGTCGACGTTCCGGCTCGGGTCGCTGGTCCTGCTCGCCTCGGTGGTGATGCGCGGCCTGTCGGTGATGCGCCCGCCGTGGGGGAACATGTTCGAGTTCTCCACCGCCGGGGCGCTGGCCGTGTGCGCCGCGTTCTTCGTCATGTCCACCCGGCGGGACCTGCGCTGGCTCGGGCTGTTCGTGACCTTCCCGGTGCTGATCACCCTCGGCCTGGCGCTGCTGGTCTTCTACACCGAGGCCAGCGAGCTGCTGCCGTCCCTGAAGAGCGTCTGGCTGGTCATCCACGTCGCGGTCGCCATCCTGTCGGTCGGCGTGTTCACGGTCGCGTTCTCGGTGGTGGTGCTGCAGCTGATCCAGGCCCGGTGGGAGGCATCGGACCGGCCGCTGGCCGGGCTGCGGGCCCGGGTCGCGACCGCCCTGCCGGACTCGCGCTCGCTGGAGCGCACCGCATACGGGCTGCACGTCGTCGCCTTCCCGATGTGGACGTTCACCGTCATCGCGGGAGCGATCTGGGCCGAGCAGGCGTGGGGCCGCTACTGGAACTGGGACCCCAAGGAGGTGGCCAGCTTCGTCGTCTGGGTCGTGTATGCCGCGTACCTGCACGCGCGCGCCACCACCGGCTGGTCGACCCGCCGGGCGAACTACCTGGCCGTCGCCGGGTTCGCCGCCCTGATCGCCAACTTCACCGTGGTGAACATGTTCGCCATCGGGATGCACGCGTACTCGGGGATGTAGGGGGGGTCGATGAGCGCGGTCATCCGCTACTCGCTGATGCGGGTGCTGGTCTTCCTCGGCGTGCTGTGCCTGCTCTGGCTGGCGGGCCTGCGGGGGGAGGGCAACCGGCTGCTGCTGTTCGCGCTCTCGCTGCTGGTCTCGATGGGGGTGTCGTTCTTCGTGCTGCGACCGTTCCGGGAGGACATGAGCGCGAAGATCGCGGCGAAGGTCGAGGCGCGGTCCCGGCGGCTGGAGGAGCGACGCGCCGACGAGGCCGAGCAGGAGTGAGCAGGCGGGCCCGGCCGGCTCAGCACAGCGCCAGCGCGATGCCGAGCAGCAGCGCGTAGGCCAGGGCGTACCGGGCGGTGCCGCCCAGCGCCGGGACCAGGCTCGGGCCGCGGGCACCGGTGGCGATCAGCCGGATCGGCGGCCAGGCCAGGACGAAGGCGGGCACGGCGAGCAGCACCGCGGCGCAGCTGCCGGCCAGGACCGCGACGGCGCCGGCCGAGACGGCCAGCAGCCCGGCATACAGCCAGCGGGTGCCCCGGTCGCCGAGGCGCACGGCGAGCGTGAGCTTGCCGGCCGCGGTGTCACCCGGGATGTCGCGCAGGTTGTTGGCGACCAGCAGCGCGGTCGAGATGGCGCCGATGCCGACCGCGCCGGCCCAGGCGCCCGCGGACAGCCGGTGCGCCTGGGTCGAGGTCGTGCCCAGGGTGGCGACCAGGCCGAAGAAGACGAAGACGAAGACCTCGCCGAGGCCGAGGTAGCCGTACGGCCGGGAGCCGCCGGTGTAGAACCAGGCGGCCAGGATCGCCGCCGCCCCGACCGGCAACAGCACCCAGACCTGGGACAGGGCGACCAGGCTCAGGCCGACCACCGCCGCCGCCGCGAAGGCGAGGATCGCGGCCAGCCGGACGCTGGCCGCCGGGGCCAGCCGCTGCCCGACCAGCCGCACCGGACCGACCCGCTCGTGGTCGGTGCCGCGGATGCCGTCGGAGTAGTCGTTGGCGTAGTTCACCCCGACCTGCAGCAACACGGCGAGGAGCAGGGCCAGCACCGCCGCGGCCGGGTCCCCGCGTCCGAGCCCGTATGCGGCGCCGGTCCCGATGACCACCGGGGCGACCGCGGCCGGCAGGGTGCGCGGGCGCGCGCCAGCGACCCACTGCGAGCGTGTGGCCATCAGGGCCGGGTCAGATGTTGCGCAGGAAGTCGGGATCGTCGTCCGGCCCGCGCGGGCCGGACGGCCGCCCGTCCCGGCCGAACCCACCGGGGCCCGCGCGGCCCGAGCGGGGGACCGCCTTGGGCCGGCCGGCGAGGAACCAGGCGATCGGGCCCGCCGGGGGGAACAGCAGGATGAGGAGGACCCAGACGATCTTGGGCAGCCCGCGCACGGAGGATTCCTCGGTCTGGACGCAGTCGACCGCGGCGTAGATGGTCAGCGCCAGCATCGCCAGTGCGAGCAGCACGCGCGGCATCGTCCACCTTCCTGGTCCAGACTTTCTGCGCTAATGACAGCCTACGTCGGCTGCGTCTCGAACAGGTCACGCGCCCGCTGCCGGTCCGGCTTGCCTGGGCCCAGGCTCGGTATGCCGGCCGCGGTCACCACCGCGCGCGGCAGCTCGTGGTCGGCGACCAGGCCGCGCAACGCCTGGCGGACGGCGGCCGCGTCGAGGGGCCGGCTGGTGACCAGCACCGCCGCCACCGCGTGGCCCCACCGGGGGTCCGGGATCCCGACGACCAGGGCCTCGCTCACGCAGGGGAGGTGCCGGAGGATGGCCTGCTCGACCCGGGCCGGCGCCACCTTGAGCCCCCCGGTGACGATGACGTCGTCGGCGCGGCCGCGGACCACCAGCCGGTCGCCCTCGAGGTGGCCCAGGTCGCTGGTGCGGAACCACGCCGTGCCGCCCTGCCTGGGAAAGGGGTGGTCGAGGTAGCCGAGCGCCACGGTCGGCCCGCCGAGGACGATCACCTCGTCGTCGAGGCGCACCTGGGTGCCGGTCAACGGCAGCCCGTCGTAGACGCAGCCGCCGGCGGTCTCGGTCATCCCGTAGGTCGTCACCACCGCGATGCCCGCAGCCCGGGCCCGGTCGAGCAACGTCGGGCTGGCCGCGGCGCCGCCGACCAGCACCGCGTCGTACCGCTGCAGCGCCCGAGCCTGGTCCGAGTGGTCCAGCAGCCGGTGCAGCTGGGTCGGGACCAGCGCGGCATACCGGGCGCGGCCGTCCCCGAGCTCGGTTGCCGGTTCGAGGCCGGCCAGGACGGAGCGGACCAGGACCTGAAGCCCGGCTACGTGGTCGACGGGCAGGGCGAGCGCCCACCGGCCGGGGCCGCCGAGCCGCTCGTGGGTCGCCTCGGCGGACGCGAGCAGGTTCTCGGCGGTCAGCAGCACCCACCGCGGCGCCCCGGTGCTCCCGGACGTCGCCAGCAGGACCGCGACCTGCTCCGGGACCAGGGCCTCGGCGAGGTGGGCCGGGGGAGGTGACCCGGCGGCATACG
Organism: Dermatophilaceae bacterium; assembly: GCA_035689185.1. Lineage (GTDB taxonomy): Bacteria > Actinomycetota > Actinomycetes > Actinomycetales > Dermatophilaceae > DASSLY01. The sequence continues at coordinate 2,402 of DASSLY010000014.1, read as the reverse complement.
GGGCGAGGGCCGGGCCCCGGCCGGCGAGCGCGTCCCGTAGCCGCGGCAGGAGCGAGCGGGCGTCCGCCCCCGGTGCGACGGGCACGGGCAGCACCGCGCGACCAGCACGTGCGGGCACCCGACGACCTTATGACAGGCCGGGCTGCGGAATACTGGCCCGGTGCAGCGGCCCGTGGCGGTGGTGACCGGCGCCAGCGGCGGGATCGGCGCGGCGACTGCGCGTCGGCTGGCGGCGGAGGGGTTCGAGGTGGTCGTCGCCGCGCGCCGGGCCGACCGGGTCGAGGCGCTGGCCGGTGAGCTCCAGGGCCGCGCCGTCGTCTGCGACGTCACCGACCCCGGGTCGGTCGCGGCCCTCGCCGCCACCGTCGGGCAACGCTGCCACGTGCTGGTGAACAATGCCGGCGGCGCGCTCGGCGCCGACCCCGTGATCGAGGGCGACCTGGACCAGTGGCGGTCGATGTACGAGACGAACGTGCTCGGCGTGGTCGCCGTGACCTCCGCGCTGATGCCCGCGCTGCTCGCCTGCCGGGGGACGGTCGTGGTGATCGGGTCCACCGCCGGGCAGGTCGCCTACGAGGGGGGAGGGGGGTACGTCGCCGCCAAGCACGCGGTCAGCGCGGTCGTCGACACGCTGCGCCTAGAGCTGTACGACCGGCCGGTGCGCATCTGCGAGATCGCGCCGGGGATGGTCCGCTCGGAGGGGTTCGCGCTCACCCGGTACGGCGGCGACCAGGCCAAGGCCGACCAGGTGTACGCCGGGGTGGCCGAACCGTTGACCGCCGCTGACGTCGCCGACTGCGTCGCGTTCGTGGTCACCCGGCCGCCGCATGTCAACATCGACCGACTCACCGTGCGGCCCCGGGCCCAGGCCGCGCAGCACAAGGTGCACCGCGTGTTCGACTGAGCAATTGAGCGCCCTGCGGCCGCATCGTGGGTGGGGAAGATGGCGCTGGTGGCTGGCGGTTGCGTGGGGGGCGGGTCGAGGGTCAGCCTGGCCGGGCCGGTCCCGGTCAACGCCGGAGCGTCTGTGATGCCAGTGAGCTTGTGACTGAGCATGGTGGTGGAGGGCAACCACGGGAACCGTGGAGTGTTGCTTCGAGCACGAACGTCAGACTTGTCAGTCTTCTCGCCCTTCCCGGGGCCGGCGCGGTGATCCGGGACGAGGAAGGAGACGCCGATGGACCTGCTGCACCCGCGATGCGCGGGAGTGGACGTGAGCAAGCGCGACGCCAAGGTGTGCGTGCGGATCGCCAGGCAGGGCCGGGCGGGCGCGGACTCGACGGTCACGACCTGGTCGTCGATGACCGGGCAGATCCTCGCGCTGCGTGATCATCTGATCGAGCAGCAGGTCACGCTGGTGGTGATGGAGGCGACCGGGGACTACGTGCGACATGAGGGCGCTTGAGTGAAGTGGGAGACACCGTGGAGGTTCGGCTGATGTCGAGGGTGTAGCACCCGGGCCAGTGCGTGATGGCCTGTCTCCGCCCTGACGTGCGTCGCGGGTAACTGCGGGGTGCGAAGCTCGGGGAAGAAGCCCAAGGGCTCCCGTTCCACCCGGGGGCTACAGGCGAGGAGAAGGTCGGGATGGGCGAACGCGAGTGAACCTCTGATGAGGCTTCGTGAAGGTGACCCCCGCCGGTGGGATGTTCCAGCGGGGCCGTAGGGACTGGCCGTTGGAAAGCGGCAGGCGCCGGCCGAGGCGTATTCATCGGTCGGGAGCGCACCGCCGTCCCCGGAGCAAAGGAGGCGCCCTGCCCGGCCGCAGCTTGCTCATGTGCAACATGACAACCCCGTTGGGGTCCGGACTTCGGTCCGGTAGGCCGACCGTGAGGAAGGCTCAACTCCCCAGCGGGCGCAGGATGGCTCAAGAAGCGAAGGCCGGTAGCCGAACAGGCAGCGGGAACCCGGGAGTCGCACGACCGGCGCCTCCGCCGGAGACTCCCGCATAACCGACCGGATAGGGGCTGGTGCCCCGGTCTGAAAGGGCGCTGACGTGAGCCGGGTGAGCCTGTGGAGAGCTGATGGATGACGACGACGGAACCGAGGGACAAGTTGGACGCCGACACGGCGAACGGACCTGAGGACGAGGTCTTGGACTGGGGCCAGGTGGACTGGGGCCAGGCCGAGGACGACGTACGACGCCTGCGGCAGCGGATCTTCACGGCGTCGAAGGCTGGGGACCTGAAACAGGTCCGGAACTTGCAGAAGTTGATGATCCGATCCCGTGCGAACGCCCTGTTGAGCGTGCGCCGGGTGACGGAGGTCAACGCTGGCCGCAAGACCGCTGGGGTCGACGGGAAGACGGCGCTGATGGCGTCCCAGAAGGCTGACATGGCCGACTGGGTGCAGCAGCGTGCGGGTTCCTGGACGCCCAAGCCGGTCAGGCGGGTGTATGTGCTCAA
>DASSLY010000013.1:0-43751 GCA_035689185.1 Dermatophilaceae bacterium | reverse complement strand
CCCGGTACCTACTCACCCACGTTCCCAACGTTCCCTCGTTGATGCCCAGCTCGCGGGCGACCTCCGCGATCGGACGCTGCGTGTGGATCACCATCTTCACCGCTTCGTCGCGGTACTCCGGGGTGAACTTACGGTATTTCGAAATGATGACCCTTCTCCATGAGAGACATCCTCTCCTATTGGGTCACTGTCCGGACGGAGCCACACACCCCAATGGTCAGGTGGGCCTCGATGGCGTCGCGGGTGTGGTGGAACATGGGCCGGGCGCGTAGGTCGGTCTTGCTCATCCGGAAGGACTGCTCGACGTGCCATAGGTCGTGGTAGGACTCGATGACCTCGCTGGCGGGCATGAGGTGGGCGGGGATGTTGGTGACGTAGCCCTTGAGCCCGACCAGGCGTCGGGGCCCGGGCCAGGGACACCTCGTCCAGGCTCTGGGAGCCGTTGCTGGTCTTGACGAAGCGGGGGGTGCGGGCGGCCTTCTCGCCGGCGACGACGGCCTTGGCCTTGTTCTCCTGCACCGTCAGGGTGCGGCTGTCACGGACCGCCCGTCTGGTCGAGTACGCCCACACCGCCCGCCAGGACCGGCCGTGCACGGCCGGGTCCCACACCGGCTCCGCCCGCAGTGCGTCGTTGTTCTGGCTGTCGTGCCCGGTCTTGGCGGTGATGGTGTCGATCAGCTGCCCATCAACGAACGCGTCGCCGTGCCAACGGAAGTGGGACGCCAGGTCGATCGGGGCCTTGACCACCCGGGAGCCCACGATGAACCGCAGCTGCGCCTGGTCGAGCTCATGCAGGTTCGTCGCGGACAGCATCCCGGCATCCGCGACGACGACCATGTCGGCCAGGCCGTGGCGGGTCTGGAATGCCTTGACGATCGGGATGATGGTCGCCGTCTCGGCCTTGTTGCCTTCGAAGCAGCCGATCTCCAGGGGGAAACCGCCCCGGTCGACCAGCAGCCCGACCACGACCTGGGGGTCAACGCGCCGCTCCTTGGAGTAGCCGACCTTGCGCAGGTCGTCCTCCTTCTCGGCTTCGAAGTACAGGGTCGTCACGTCGTACAACACCAGCGACACGTCCCCGCCGGCCTGGGCGTGCTCGAAGCACCAGCCCGCGAGCTGGTCGCGGTAGGTCCCCACATCCGAGGCCGCATCCGAGGCCACGACCCGCTTGAGCGTGCGCTTCATCGTCGCGTAGCTGGCCGGCGCCCGACCCAGGTCGGTCAGGACCCGGCCGACGTCCAGCAGCGAGGTCGGCTCCACGACCCGCGCGATCACCAGGTCGGTGAACACCAGATCCTGTAGGGCGTCGAACCCCAACGCGGTGAACACCCCCGCCAGAGCCCCGAACAGCAGCCGGGAGTCCGTGGAGACCACCCGACCCGGACCGTCGCGCCCACCCACCAGCACAGCGGCCGCGCCCGAGGTGTCAGCGCCCAACAACGTGGCGGCCCGTGGTGCCTGGACCACCGGCGTCACCACCGGCGCGGCCTTCACCTGAAGCTCAAACACCCCCTGCGCCGGATCCTGCAGCAGCTCACGCGCCCGCTCCAGCAGCACCCCGAGCTCGGCCTGCGTGTGCGCCGAGCCCACGTGCTTGATGATCCGCTGCCGCTTGTCGGCGTACTCCGCGATCTGCACCGCGGTCGCTCCCGACGCGGTCCTCACCCGCCGGATGAAGGCCACCACGGCACTGTAGGCGACGACCTTAGTGCGTGAAAACCCACCCTCCGCACTGCATCACCCCAGGTCACAGCCCTGACCAGCTCCCAACAAGCGGTTCGTGAGCCAACTCAGGAGCTGTCTCACCATGTCCAGTTCGTGGCAGTCGGCCTAGGTCCGTGATTGGACGGAGCCCCAACACCTCAGTCCTGGCCGGTGCCCGTTCCTTCGCCGCGCTCGGGGACTGGGTCGCCGACCAGGGCGAGGACACCACCCTTGCCGCTCTCGGCGCTGGTGAACGGGTTTCCGGCTGGCTTCGATCGCGCCCACACGACCGCAAGGGCGTCGGGGTCAAGGGGTGCGGCGCCGGACGGTGCGCTATACGTGAGGATGATTCGGGTCGAAGCAGGAGAGGATTGGCGGCGGTGCCTGTGCAGTGGAGCTACCTCGACCTCGACCTGGCCTTCGACTGCGCCGATGCCGCGGCCGGCCGCCAGGCCGGTTACCGCGTTCGGGTGGCGAGCTCACCAGCGGGTGAGGCCAGTGGCAGTTTCGTGCTGCCGTTCATCCCTGCCGAGCTGGAGCTGTTCCGCCTCACCGTAGGTCCGCCGCGGGTCAGTTCGCGTCGGCTGTCGCCGCCGATCCCGAGGACGCGGTCGGTGAAGGAGTACGGGTCACGACTGTTCGACGCGGTGTTCTCCGGAGACGTCGGTCGGTGCTTCACCGACAGTCTCACCGCGGCGACCGGCCAGGACCACGGCTTGCGGGTCCGACTCAACCTCACCAACGTGCCCGGGCTGGACGACATCCCCTGGGAGTACGTTTTCGCGCCCTCGCTCGGCCGCTTCCTGGCCCTGTCGGCGCAGACCCCGGTGGTCCGCTACTACGACACCGCGGTTCCGAGCCGGCCGGTGCGGGTGGACCCGCCACTGCGGGTCCTGGTGATGATCAGCAGCCCGTCCGACGCGGCATACCTGGAGGTGGACAAGGAGGAGACGCTCGTTGTGGCGAACACCGCCGACCTGGTGAAGGCGGGTCTGCTCGACGTCGTGGTGGAGCGGGACGCGACGGTCGCCGCCCTGCAGCGGCACCTGTCCTACGAGGGCTTCCACGTCTTCCACTTCATCGGTCACGGCGCGTTCGACGAGGGCGCAGCCGAGGGCGTGCTGTGCTTCGAACGCCCCGACGGCACGGCGCACAGGGTCGGCGGCTCGTTCCTCGGCACCCTGCTCCACGACGCGCAGTCGATGCAGTTGGCCGTCCTCAATGCGTGTGAAGGAGCCCGGACCAGCGGGCAGGACGCCTGGTCCGGGGTGGGCCAGAGCCTGGTCCGGCAAGGGCTGCCCGCCGTGGTGGCCATGCAGGCAGAGGTGTCCGACCGCGCCGCCCTCGCGTTCTCGCACGAGTTCTACTACGCGATGTCGCGCGGGTTTCCGACCGAGGCGGCCGTCGCCGAGGCGCGCAAGGCCATCGGCGGCGGCGACCAGGACGCTGAGTGGGGCACGCCGGTGCTGCTCCAGTCCGCGACCGAGCAGCCGTTCGAGCTCGTCACCGCGCGCACCGTCGAGGAGCTTTCGCCGCAGCTACGAGTCCAGGAGTTGTATGCAGCGGCCGCTGCCGCCGTCGCAGACGGGCGGCCGGCGGTGGCCGGGCCGCTGCTGGAGCAGCTTCGGCGGGAGGCGCCCGGCGATCCCCGGGTGGGCGAGCTGCTCGGCCGGCTCGATGGCGCCGGTGCTGCGGAGCCTGTCATCGGCATACCCCCGCTGAGCGGGGCACCTCCGCTGGAGCGCGCCGGCCCGGGCCGGATGCCGGATGCTGATGACGCGGGCTCAGGCTCGCTCACCCCGTCGGTGCAGCGCCCGAACGGCGACGGTGTCGGTGGACACGTGCTCCGCCGGCGGGCGGGTGCCGCAGCGGGCGCTGTCCTTTTCCTCGGTCTGGCGGTGCTGGTCGGGTCGCGGCTCGGACAGGGATCACCTCCCTTGCCGGCGGGGGCGACGGCTGCCACGTCCGCTCCGGTAGGGCAGGCCGGCGAAACAGCCTCCCCGGGCGGTGTGACGACGGCAGCGCCGCAGGTGCGGATCACTACCTCTGCGGCGGTGCCTGTCGGCGCGCCGCGCGTCGTCTACGAGGGCCAGGTCCGGCTGGGGCCGGCGGTCAACGCAGATCTGCTGACCGGCGAGCTGACCTCGTTGTTCCAGTTCGAGGGACATCTGGGCTGGAGCGGCTCGGAGCTGGCCGTGTGGGACGAGACGACGCTGGGTGCCGCCGTGCTCCCCGGAATGGCGTTCGCTGCCGTGTCACCCGCACAGCTGGCCGTGGCCGCATACCAGCAGGGTGCCGCCAACCCGGGCCGATCCGCGCACGAGCTGCCCGTCGGTTCCGTGCTGGCCGTTCACGTCGACCGCGAGGACTACGCGAAGGTGACCGTGCTCGCCTACGGCGCCAATGGCAGCGTCGATGTCCGCTGGGTCACCTATCGGTTCGGCTGAGCCGCCCCACCACGGCGGCGACGACGAGCTGCCGGTATGCAGAGCGACCGGCAACGGGTGCTCGATGACCCGCGGGGACGGACCCGTCGATTTCGGTAGCGGCGGGTCGGCCGGCTGGCGCAGGTGCGCGGCACTTCGCCGAAGTCCCGGCCCGCTTGGCGGACGGCAGGGATGGACGAGCGCGCCGGGCAGAACGCCGCGCAGATCGGCCCCACACCTCCGACCAGCCGACGTGGCGCCTTCGTCGGGTACGTTGCGATCCTTGGCTCGCAGCGCGCGAGGGGCCATCGGGGAGCACTGGTGGTCACGGCGCTTCATCGAGGTGCTGGAGTCTTTCGCGCTGGGGTCCAGGCTGACCCGCGGCAAGAGCTACGCCCGGCGGGGTCAGGTGATGTCCCTGACCGTGGCCCCGGGTGTGGTCACGGCGTCGGTGCAAGGGTCCCGCAGGTCGCCATACAAGGTGTCGGTCGGCTTGCCCGCCTTCAGCGAGCTGGTCTGGGCCAAGGTGGAGGTGACCCTTGCGGAGCAGGCGATCCACAGTGCCCGGCTGCTGGCCGGCGAGATGCCGGGCGACCTGGAGGACGTCTTCGCGGCCGCCGGCGCGCCGCTGTTCCCGCAACGGGCCACGGACTTGGCGCTGAGCTGTTCCTGCCCGGACTGGGAGGTCCCGTGCAAGCACCTCGCGGCCACGTTCTACCTGCTCGCGGAGAGCTTCGACGACGACCCGTTCGCCATCCTGCTCTGGCGCGGACGCCGTCGCGATGCGCTGCTGAACCGGCTCCGGGAGCTGCGCGGCGGTGACCCGGTCCACCTCGCGGAGGATCAGGCGGCCACACCCGTGGAAGGTCCCCGGGTCGGGTCAATGATGGCGCTGGCCGATCTGTCGCTGGCTGGTGGCGACTTCTGGACGGGAGCGCCCGTCCCGGCGCTGCCCCTCCACGCCGAGCTGCCGACCGACCTGTTGTTGCGTCAGCTTCCCGCGCCCGGAGCGCCGTTGGGCGGCCCCGCCCTGGTCACGTTCCTCGCCCCGCTGTACGAGGTGCTCGCGGAGCCGCCCGACTGAGGGTCGGACCGGGGGTCCGGACCCTGTCGATCAACGGCATCGCTGGGAACGAGAAGCCCTCGAAGGACTGTCGATCCGTCGCATCACTGCGACGCCGGCGGCGATGCCGTGGTGAGCAGGCCGCGAAGGTAGTCGGCGCTGAGCCGCACATCCTGGACGGGTCCCTCGCCGCGGGGCTCCTCGGCCAGGATGGTGTCCTGTTCCAGGGTGTACCACCCCTGGTAACCGATGCCTTGCAGCGTGTTCACGATGGCGGCGATGTCGACGTCCCCCGTGCCCAGCGGCCTGTACATGCCCCGGATGACGGCCTCGGTATAGGTGAGCCGGCCGGCGCGGACATATTGCGCGATGGAGCTGTCCACGTCCTTGAGATGGGTGTGGGCGATGCGCTCCGGCGACTGGCGGGTCAACTCCGCCGGATCGGTTCCTCCGATCAGCAAGTGCCCGGTGTCCAGGCACAGGTCGATGGAGGACCCTTCCAGCACCCGCAGCACCTCGGAACCGGACTGGATCATGGTGCCGACATGTGGGTGGAGCACTGCGCGCACGCTGTGTTCGGACGCCAGCCCAGCGATGCGGTTCAGGTTGTCCAGCAGCCGTTTCCAGCCGTCTTCGTCAAGGATCGGCCGGGTGTCGTATCCGTCGAGTCCGGACACCGCTGACAGCACAAGGACTTCGGCGTGGGTGGCGTCGTAACCGGCCAGGATCCGGCTGATCTCGGGGAGCGGGTCGTGACCGGCCTGGTGCATGAGGACCGGGGTGAAGCCGCCCACCGCGGTCAGGTGGTGCGTGTCGAGCACGCTAGCCATCTGCTGCGGGTCGGCCGGGAGGAACCCGTCAGGGCCGAGTTCGGTGGCGAGGAGGCCGACGCTCTGCATTTCGGCGAGCACCCGAGCGGGGGTGAGCTGGTAGCCCCAGTTCGGGACCTCGCAAACTCCCCAGGAGATGGGTGCGCCGGCGATCCGGTTCCGCGCGGCGGTCGGCGCCGGAGAACCCGCTTGTTGGGTGGGACTGGTCATGGCTGTGGGACCTCGTCGATCTGCACCGGGCGGTGCTGTTGAAGGGAAAGGGTGGCGGCCTCGGCGATGACGGCGACGGCCGGGGAAGATCCCGCCGGAGGTCTCGATGCCTCCGCGGGGCGCGGGTGCGGGGTGACCGCGGGAACGGCATCGGTGACGACCAGGCTGTCGACGGCGGGAAGCTTGGACAGGGTGTCGGCGTGGAACGAGCCGATCCTGCCGAGACCGATGAGGCCAAGGCGCATGGTTGTCTCTCCTCGAACGAGTTGGGGGGCAGGCACGGTGAGTAGGCGGTCGACTAACCGAGGCCGCCGATGACGTTCTGGTCCCAGTCGATAACCGATCCGGTGACCACGCCGCTGCGGTCGGAGAGCAGGAAGACCACGAAGTCGGCGATCTCGTCGACCTGGCCGAGCTTGCCCATAGGCAGCTTTGCCGCGGCTCGCTGTTGCCAGTCCGCGCCGATACCGTGCGCCTGTCGCTGGGTGATGTCCTCCCCGTCGGTGGCCGACCAACCCATGTTCAGACCGTTGATCCTGATCCGGTCCCAGCGGTGGGCGTGCGCGGCGTTCTTCGTCAAGCCCGCCAGTCCGGCCTTGGCCGCCACATACGGGGCGAGAAACGCCTGGCCGCCGTGGGAGTCGATGGAGATGACGTTGACGATGGTGCCCGGTTGGCGTCTGTGCAACATGTCGGTGATCGCTGCCTGCATGAGGAAGAACGGGGCTCGGAGGTTCACCGCGATGTGCTGGTCGAACAACTCGGGCGTGGTGTCCAGCATCGTGCCCCGGCTTGTGAGCCCGGCTGCGTTGACCAGACAGTCGATCCGGCCGTGCCGCTCGATGGTCGCCGCAACGGCGGCCTGAGCCTGCGCCACGTCGCTGATGTCGGTGCGGACGAAGTGCGCGTCGGCGCCGGTGCCGCGGAGCTCAGCGGCGACCGCCTCGCCGCGGTCGGTGTTGCGGCCGGACAGGACCAGGCTGGCGCCTTCGCGTGCGGCGGCCCGGGCGATGCCGGCGCCGAGGCCCTGCGTGCCGCCACTGACCAGGACGACCTTGCGTGTGAGCAGGTCCTTCATGTCGCCTCCAGAGCCGTGGTCGTCAGGGTTGCTGGCTGCTCCCAGCCGGGGTTCGCAACCGCGGCGGGCTTGCGGCCGGTGAGCACGTCGAGGACGCCCTGCGCTGCATCGACGAACGTGGCTGCGGTGCCCTGCCGGCTCAACCCCATCAAGTGGGGGGTGAGCACGACGTCCGGGTGGTCGAAGAGCGGGTGATGCTGCGGGGGTTCGGGGTCGAAGACGTCGAGCCCTACCCCGCCGAGTCGCCCATCCTGCAACGCCGCATACACCGCATCGAGGTCGGTGAGTCCGCCGCGGCCGCAGTTGACCAGGACGGCACCCGGCTTGACGTAACGCAGCAGCTCGGGCCCGACCAGGTGGTGGGTGGACTCGAGCAGCGGCAGGTGCAGGGTGATCACGTCGCTGCGGCCGACCAGGTCTCGCAGGTCCGCGCAGCGGACATCGGCCGGGGGTTCGCTGACGGGGTCGTAGGCCAGGACGTTCATGCCGAGCGCGGTGCCGAGGACCGCGGCCCGCTGCCCGATGCGGCCGTAGCCGACGACACCGAGCACCGAGCCGGCGAGGTCACCGACGGGCACGGTGCCGCGAGCCGCCCACTGTCCAGACCGGACCAGGCTAGTGAGCCGGCCGAAGCGCTTCACCAGATGCAAGGCCATGCCGATGGCGCCCTCGGCGACCGCGGCGGTGCCGGCGCCCGGGGTGATCACCACGGCGATCCCGCGGGCGGTGGCAGCGCCCAGGTCCACCCGTTCGACGCCCACGCCGGTGCGCGCCACGACCCGCAACCTCGGGGTGCGCGCCAGGAACTCGTTGTCCACCCGGGCATCGGCCCGGGCGATGGCGCCCTGCGCCCGCGCCAGATCCGCGTCGTTCGGTGCCGGGACGAACCGGCAGTGCCCGCCGAGGACGGGGTCCACCAGGGCTGGGTCGACGACGCCGAGGCCGACCACGACCGGCAGATCCGCGACCTCAGGCATGGCTGGCCACCGGCTGCGGGTTGTGGCCGAAGGTCGCCCCGGGTACCTGCGGGACCTGGTGCCACTGCCCGTCTACCGCTGACGCGGCAGCCGCAGCGATGACCTCGGCGTCCGCGAGGGCCTCCTCGATGGTCGAGTTGCGCGGCTCCCCGCCGGTGACGGCGACGAGGAACTTCTTGGCCTCGATCACCTTGAGGTCGTCGTAGCCCATGCTGTTCCCCGGACCCGGCTGGAACGCGGCGTAGTCGCCCTGGGACGCGTTGCCCAGGATGGTGGTGTACCCCTGGCGGGGTCCGGTGCGACCCAGGGCCAGCTTGAGCTCGTTCATCCGCTCGAAGTTCCAGGACGCCGACCCCTCCGTGCCGTACACCTCGAACGCCAGCCCGCACTGGGGGCCGACGATGACCCTGGATGCCTCGAGCGTGCCGACGGCGCCGGCGCCGGGCGAGTCAGCGGAGAACCGCACCAGGGCTGCCGCGTAGTCGTCGTTCTCCACGTCACCGAGCTCGCCGTCCTCGATGACCGCGAAGTGAGTGGCTTGGCCCATCGGCAGGATCGGGCGCTGCTGGTGCACCGTGGAGAGCAGCCCGCTGACGTCGGTGATCGGGCCGACGACGTACTGCATCAGGTCGACGACGTGGCTGAGCAGGTCCCCGAGAGCGCCGCTGCCGGCGAGGTCCTTCTTGAACCGCCAGGACAGGGCCCCGTTGGGTTCGGAGGCGTACCCGTTGAAGAACACCGCTCGGACGTTGGTGATGCGGCCCAGCTCACCGTTCGCGATCAGCTCGCGGATGCGTTCCACCGCGGGCGCGTGCCGGTAGTTGTAGCCGATGGATGTCGTGACACCTGCCGCGGCGGCGGCCGCGGCGACGGCGGCGGTGTCGACCGCGTCGCGACCGACGGGCTTCTCGATCCAGAACGGCTTTCCGGCCTTGGCTGCGGCGATGCCGATCTCCCGGTGCAGCAGGTTCGGTGCGCAGATGGAGACGACGTCGACCTCGGGGTCGGCAAGCACGTCCCGGTAGTCGGTGCTGCCCTTGGCGTAGCCCAGGACGTCGCGGGCGTAGTCGACCCGGTCGGGGGCGGTGTCGGCGGCATGCAGCAGCCGGGGGCGGATGTTCAGCTCCGGGTACACCAGCGGGACCGCCTGGTAGGCGCGGCTGTGCAGCTTGCCCATCCAGCCCACGCTGATCAGGCCCACGCCCAGCTCGGTGATGCCCTTGTCGGTGATGCGTCCAACCATGTCGATTTGCCTTCCAGAGGAGTTCAGTGGAGTGGGTGCCGCTGACGGGCCTGGTCCAGCGCCGCGCGCGAAGCCGTTGCGAGGAGAGTGGAGTCGGATCCGATGGCCACGAAACTCCACCCCTGTTCAAGGCGTTGCGCTGCGGCGGCACCGTCGTTGACAAGCAGGCCGCAGGCCTTGCCGTGGCGCTGGCTGGCCGCCAGCACGCGCTCGATAGCCTCGACGAAGGCCGGGGCGGTGGTGTCCCCGGGGACCGCAAGGTCGTGGCTGAGATCGCGGGGGCCAACGAACAGCACGTCGACACCGTCGAGGGCGGCGATCTCGTCGGCGGCCGCAACCGCGGCAGCCGACTCGATCTGGGCGATGACGAGGATCTCCTCGTCGGCCCGGTCCAGGGCGCCGGGGTCGAGTCCGAACCGGCAGGCCCGGTTGTAGGTGGCCACCCCGCGGTCCCCACGCGGGGGGAACCGCAGGTGGGTCAGCGCATGACCGACCTGCAGCGCACTGTCCATGCGAGGCAACATGATTCCCGCGGCGCCGCCGTCCAGGACCCGGCCCATGCGGATCCGGGCGTCGGTCTCGACCCGGACCACGGTGGGCACCCCGTATGCGGCCGCCGCTGGGACCACGTCTCGGACCTGTTCCTCACCGCCGGCGCCGTGCTCCAAGTCGAGTACCAGCCAGTCGAATCCGGCCGCGGCGCAGACCTCGGCGGTGACTGCGGATGCGGTGCCTACAAAGGTGCCCAGGGTGGTGTCTCCGTTGCGGACCGCCCTGGCCAGCGCGCCACCGTTGAGCGGGCTGGAATGGGTCGGGCTCACCCGAACCACCGCTGGGTCTTGCGGTCCTGCTCGTACTCGGCCCGCAGCGCGGGCACGGTAGGAACATTGGAAACCTCCGCTGGTGCAACGTCCCACCACACTCCCGCCGGGGGCAGGTCGGCGTGGGGGATCGCCGGCACCACGATGACGACGGTGCCCTCGTAGCCGCGGGTGTCGTCCAGTGCGTCTCGCAGCTCATCGGCCGTGTGCGGGCGCAACGCCTTCGCGCCGAGACCGGCACCGACCTGTGCGAGGTCGACGGACAGGTAGTCACCGCTCAGGCGCGCAGCCTTCTCCTCCCCGGTGGCCTCGGCAAGAACCAGCGGCTCGGTGCGGTAGCGGAACTCGTTGCCGAACTCGCGGCCGCTGCGGAACATCTGCAACCGGTGGATCACCTGGTAACCGTGGTTCTCCGGGATGACCACGGTGATCGGCAGGCCCTCCTGTGCCGCGGTGACCAGTTCGGTCGGGGACATGAGGAACGTCCCGTCGCCCAGGAACGCGGTGACGCGGGCCGACCGGTCGGGGTGCGCCATACGGACCCCCATTGCAGCCGGGATCTCGTATCCCATGCAGGAGAAACCGAACTCGAGGTGGCAGGTGCGTCCGCCGGTGGCATCCCACACCTTCTGCAGGTCGCCGGGCGGGCCGCCGGCCGCCGCGACGATGACGTCACCGGGTTGGGCGTGCTCCTGCAGGACGCCGATGATCTGACCCTGGGTCAACACCGCGTCGGTCGTGGTGACAACGTCGGAATCGGCCGGGACTGCGGACTTGTCGAACAGCTGGTCCGGGTTCAGGGCATCTGCCCGCTCGATTGCCCAGGTGTCGGCAAGTTCCTCGACCCGCGTCCGCCAGGACGGGTCGACAGCCAGGTCCCGCTCGCTCATCGCCTCGGTGAGGGCGGCCAGGCCACGCTTGGCGTCGGCGACGATGCCGCTGGCGCCCAACCGGTCCGCGTCGTGCACGTTGACGTTGAGGCTCGCGAACCGCACCTCGGGGTTGGCGAAGATGGAGTGGGAGCCGGTGGCGAAGTCCGTCAGCCGCGAACCAACGGTGAGCACCACGTCCGCCTCGTTGGCCAGGGTGTTGGTGGCCGGAGTCCCTTCCAGGCCGATGCCGCCGACCTGCCACCACGCAGCCGTCTGCACGGCGCCCTTGCCGCCAAAGGTCTCGGCGACGGGGGCCCCGAGGGCGGCGGCGAGCCCTTCCAGCTCGGCGGTGGCGTCGGAGTAGATCACTCCACCACCGGCGATGATGATCGGCTTCTTCGCCGAGGCGAGCAGCGCCGCGACCGCGGCGATTTCGTCGGCATCCGGGGCGGGTCGGCGGATCACCCAGTCCCGCTCGGTGAAGAACTCGGCGGGGAAGTCGTAGGCGTGGGACTGCACGTCCTGCGGCAGGGACACCACCACGGCGCCGGTCTCGACCGGGTCGACCAGGGTGCGGATCGCGGCCGGCAACGCGGTCAGCAGCTGCTCCGGGCGGGTGATCCGGCCGAAGAACCGGCTGATCGGCCGGAACACGTCGTTCACGGTCAGGTCGGCATCAACGGGGTGCTGCAGCTGCTGCAGCACCGGTCCCTGGTGGCGGGTGGCGTAGGTGTCACCGGGGAGCAGGAACACGGGGAGCCGGTTCACGGTGGCCAAGGCTGCCCCGGTGACCAGGTTCATCGCGCCCGGACCGATGGAGGCGGTCACGGCCAGGGTGGCGCGACGCCGGGAGTGCTTGGCGAACCCGACCGCCGCGTGGACCAGGGCCTGCTCGTTGCGGCCCTGGATGAACGGCATCGTCTCGTTCAGCTGGTCCAGGGCCTGACCGAGCCCGGCGACATTGCCATGGCCGAAGATGCCCAGGGTCGCGGGGATCAGCCGGCGGCGCTCGCCGTCGGCTACGGAGTACTGCCGGGACAAGTAGGTCACCACGGCCTGGGCGACGGTCAGTCGGATGGTGGGGGCAGGGGTCATCGTCGGAGCTCTTTCTCACGGGTGGAATGAGGTTGAAAGAAGGAGAGGGGTCGGCAACCCGCCACCGGTCCGTCCGGAGTTGCGGACCTGTGACGTCGTACGGGCTCGTCCGCTACCAGGGACGGCCGTGCAGGATGACGGTCTTCACATCGGTCATCTCGGCGACCGCGGAACGCGGGCCCTCCTTGCCGATGCCGCTGCCCTTCAAGCCGCCGTAGGGCATCAGGTCGGCGCGCCACAGCGGTGTCCAGTTGATGTGGATGGTGCCGGCGTCGATCTCCCGGATGGCTCGCACCGCGCCCGAGACGTCCGAGGTGAAGATCCCGGCTCCCAGTCCGTATGCGGTGCCGTTGGCCTGCGCGATCGCGGACTGCCAGTCCGCTGCCGTCGATACCGCGACCGCCGGCCCGAACAGCTCGTCCTGGCTGAACGGTGAATCGGGGTCGACCCCGGAAACCACCGCCGGAGACAGGATCGCGCCGTCCCGTTCTCCACCCGTCAGCAACGTTGCGCCGTGCTGCACGGCGGTGCGTATCGACCGCTCGACCCGTTCGGCCTCCTGCGGGGTGATCAGCGTGCCCATGCCGGTGTCGGTGGAACCCGGGTTCCCGGTGCTGATCTTCTGCACCCGTGGGACCAAGGCGTCGAGGAAGTCGCCGGCGATCTTCGGGTGGGTGATGACCCGTTGCACGGAGATGCACACCTGCCCCGCGTTGACGAACCCTCCCAAAGCGACCGCGGCTGCGGCAGCGTCGATATCGGCGTCAGGCAACACGACGACCGGGCAGGAAGCGCCGAGCTCGAGGGAGAGCTTCTTCACCCCCGCCCGCTCCGTGATCCGGGTCCCGGTGATGGTGGATCCGGTGAACGAGATCTTGTTCACCCGCGGGTCGCCAACCAGCGCATCGCCCAGTTCCCCGCCGGGGCCGGTGAGCACGGACAGGACACCCTCTGGAAGGCCGGCGTCCACGAAACACGCGGCGAGCGCGAGGGCGGTCAGCGGTGTGGTGCGAGCGGGCTTGAGTACCACGGCGTTCCCGGCGGCCAACGCGGGCGCGAGCTTGTGCAGCACCAGCAGTGCCGGGTAGTTGAACGGGGTGATGGCCACCACCACTCCGACCGGCTGGCGGACCGTGAAGCCCACCTTGTCGAAGCCGGTTCCGGGGTTCGCGTCCAGCGGCAACGAATCACCGTAGAGCTGGGTGCCTTCGAACGCCGCCAACCGGATCAGCTCACCGGACCGGGAAGCCTCGCCGCGAGCCTCGGTGATGGCCTTGCCGGCCTCCGCACTGATGGTTTGCGCGATCGCCTCCGCCCGCTCGTCGGCCAACGCGGCCGCCCGCAGCAGGATCCGCATCCGCTGATTCGCTGGGGTTCGCCGCCAGACCTGGGCGCCCTCGGTCGCCGCCGCGAGAGCAGTGTCGACATCCTCCCGGCCTGCCAGGCAGACGGATCCGACGACAGCCCCATCGAAGGGGGACGTCACATCCTCCTGACGACCCGAAACCCCATCGACCCACCGGCCACCTATCAACAGCTTCACGCTCAGGCTCCATCCATCGTCATCGAAGGCGACTCGCGGGCGGTCCACTCGCACGGCCAGCGGTCAAGTTCCCTCAGCGTGACGATCACGACCAGCACCGGTCAAGAGTGGGCACCCATCAATAAGCCATCACGGCTGATGCCTGCGAATCGGACTTGGACACCCCAAGCGCGATCGCCCGCGGGGGCGCCTGATCCCGGCGATTGTGCGTCCGCCGGACAGGGTCGGTCCACGCATCCAGCCTCTCGAAGGCAGACCGCGGTCCGCGCGCTACCAGCGATCCAGCGACTGACGGGCGCGTTGCGAACCCATCAGGAACCCATCACACTGTGTGGATGGCCCACCCGTACTCGATCCGTGAGATCGCCCGCCAGTCCGGGCTGAGCGAGGCGACGGTGGACCGCGTGCTGAACAAGCGACCCGGTGTGCGGCCCAGCACCGCCGCGAACGTCGCACAGGCGATCACCGATCTCGACCGGCAGCGCAGCCAGCTTCGTCTCAACGGCCGCACCTTCATCGTCGACGTCGTCATGCAGACCCCCGACCGGTTCTCCGCCGCAGTCAAGACCGCCCTGGAACTCGAGCTGCCCATGCTCCGGCCCGCAGTCGTCCGATCCAGATTCGACTTCCGCGAGACGGCACGCCCGGGCGAGCTGGTGAGAGCACTCGACGGCATCCGCCACCGCGGTTCCATGGGGGTCATCCTCAAGGCACCGGACGACCCCGAGATCAGTGATGCGATCGGAGCGCTGCACGGCGCCGGGATTCCGGTGGTCACGCTGGTCACAGACATCCCGTTGAGCCAACGCGTTGCTTACGTCGGTATCGACAACCGCGCAGCCGGCGCCACTGCGGCATACCTCATGGATCAGTGGCTCACCACGGATGACAATGCCATCCTGATGGCGCTGAGTCGTAGTGCGTTTCGTGCCGAAGAGGAGCGCGAAATGGGGTTCCGAATCACGATGCGGGAGAGCGCCGGTGGCCGCGCACTCATCGAGGCGACCGATACCGACGGCATCGACGCGGCCGTTCGCGACCGTACTATCTCCATTCTCCGAGAACATCCAGAGATCTCCGCCGTCTATTCCATCGGCGGGGGAAACAGGGCCATCCTGGAGGCCTTCGAATTCGTGGGCCGGAAATGTCGGGTATTCATCGCTCACGATCTGGACAGGGACAACCTCTTGCTGATCAAGAACCGGCGGATCACCGCTGTCCTCCACCACGACCTGCGGCACGACATGCGTCGTGCCTGTCACGTGATCATGCAGGCCAGCGGCGCCGTTGACGGACCGATCGAGTCGACCGCGTCGCAGATCAATGTCATTACGCCGTATAACGTTCCGGCCCTGCCCGCCAGCTGAGCATGGTCGTGATGCCTACCGCTGAGGTCGAGCGGCCCCGCGTCCGGGACATCTTCCTGTCGTGGCGAGTCGGCGCGGGAAACACCGTCGGCGCGCCTGCACGAGCGGAGTCCAGGGCCGAGATCACACGCTCGCGGGGCCGCCGCCGGCTGGGGCTTGCCGGCGGTGAGACGCTGGGCACGTGCCGTTCCGGGAACAGGCGCTGTGGCTGCTCGCCCTCTGCACGAGCGCCGCTGGCTGCGCTGGAGCGCAAACTGCAAAGGAGCCGACCGTGAGTGTCCCGCAGGTGATCACCGTCAAGAGCGCCGCCTTCGCCGAGGGCGAGCCCATCCCGTCCCGCTTCACGTGTGACGGCGACGGGGAGGCGCCACCTCTGAGCTGGGAGGGCGTGCCCGGAGATGCCGCGGCGCTGGCGCTCGTCGTCGACGATCCGGACGCTCCCAAGGCAACGTTCACGCACTGGGTGGTGCTCGACATACCGGCCGGGACGACCACCCTCGAAGGACGTGCGCTTCCGCCCGGGGCCGTGCAGGCGACGAACTCGGGGGGTAGGTCGTCGTACTACCCCCCGTGCCCGCCGAGCGGTGTCCACCACTACCGGTTCACCGTGTACGCGCTGGCGAGGCCGACCGGGCTGCCGGAAGGCGCAGGGCTGAACACGGCGCTGCGCGCGGTGGAGTCGAGCGCGACGGCGCGGGGCCGGCTGGTCGGCAGCTACGAGCGGCGACGATGACGCTGGAGTCGCCAGCAGTTGCGTCAGCGGACCACGGCAAGATGGACCGTCACCGTGTCCCCCACGTCGATCTGCTCGGCCCGGCGGACCAGATCCTTCAGCGGCACGACATACCCGCCGTTCTTGGGGAACAGCGAGGTGGACCACCGGGTCGACCCGATCCGCGCCTCGACCGGGATCATCCCCCAGCCGTACGTCACGAGGGCAGATATCGCCTGGAGGGCGGCGCTCTCGTCCTCGGGGACGGTGACGAAGTGGTGCGGCGACGGCCCCTTCCAGAACCACACGTCGCCGCTGAACCGCAGGTCCACCAGGCCAGCATAGGAACCCTGGGTCCACGACCGATCCGGGCACGGCGGGCACCGCGATGCGGTGGTTCCCGGGCGGGTATGCCGGGTACGTGAACGATCGCGTCGATGCGCAGTCGGTCTGCGCTCATGCGGCTGGCGACGTGGTTCGAACGCGAGGGCGATGTGAGCGCGTGCGACGGAACGGCTTGCGCGGCAAGGGTTTCCGGGTTATTTCGCCTCTGCGAGAGAGGCCAGGCGGTCCAGCGAGGCGGCCAGCCGGTCGGCGGTGGTCGCCCGGGCGCGGCCGAAGCGCCGCTCGTCGGTGAGCCCACTCCAGTCGTAGGTGTGCGTGACCCTGGTGTGGTTCGCGTCCACCGGCTCCAGCTCCCACCGCCACAAGTGCCCGGGTGGCTGCTGGCCGGGCTCCGCGGGAAGCCAGGCGATCCGGTGCGCCTCAGCGAACTCGACCACGTGGTTCTCCCGGACGGCGCCCTTTGCCAGGACCATGGTGAACACCTCGCCCACTGCGTGGACGCGTTGCCCCTCGGCAGCCTCGGCCAGGTTGTCGTTGCCGTCCCAGCGAGGCTGCTGGGACGGGTCGGCGATCAGCTCGAAGATGTCGGCCGGCGGGGCCGCTACCACGCGGCTCACGCTGACCACGCGGGCCACCCCAGTGTCATCCATGCAGTCAACTAAACCAGGCGGCAAGGTGAGGCAGCCAGCATCACGCTGGCAGCACACGAGATCCAGGCCGGCCGGCGCGTCCGTCGCGAACCCGCACGATCCAGCTCGCCGCCCGCTCCTCGTTGTCCGGTCCGCGCGGGATGCGCGCGGGGGTCTCCAAGTAGCCGGAGACCACACGGGCTGCAGGCTGTGCAGGATGGTCATGGTGGGTGTTCGCTTCTGCCCGTCGTGACCACGCACGACGATGTGGCGGTTCCCTTGACGATTCCGCGGCGGCAGCGCCCGGGTTGCACCAGCTTGCTGGCGCCAAACACACTGGGCCGCATGTCCGAGGATCTCAGCGACGCGAAGAACCGCAAGAAGCTGAAGCGAAAGTCGTTCGCGCTTCCAGACGAACGCAAGTACCCCATCCCCGACAAGGCTCATGCTCGCAACGCCCTGGCCAGGGTCGCCCAGCACGGCACCAAGGAGGAGCAGAAGAAGGTGCGCAAGGCCGTGGAGAAGCGCTACCCCAGCCTGAAGAAGGGCGGCAAGAAGGACTGACTCACGCAGCCCGACCGGCTCGCCGGTGAACCAGTCCCGGACGACCTGAGCCTGCCTTTGGTGGACATCGCTGCTGCCCAGTTACGCCTGCGCGAGCCGTGACAACGCCCGCCGCAGCTCGCGGGGCAGGCTGGTGTCGGCGAGCAAGCAGGTGTTCGAGCTGGCGTCGCACGCTTCGGCAGAGCTCGCGGGGGTCGAGATCGTGGTCGGCTGCCACCTCGGCGACGGTACGGCGGCCAAGGGCGGCAGGGACGGCGATGTCGTCGTATGCGGTGTCCCGATGGCGACCGCGATCTGGTCCCAGTCGATCTGTCGAGCCACGGCGAAGGAACACCTGGTCGACCATGTGCGCCCGCGTCGTCTCGGCGGCCACGGAGACCACTAGGCAGCGCTCGCGGTGGGGCAGAGGGGGCTGCGCCCGCGAACCGGTGTCCGCATGAGGCCGGCCTGCGGAATGCATAGGAATGCACGGGAATGCACGCGGATGTCGGCGACGAATAGGCGTGGGCGGTTTCGAAAGGATGCCGTCCGCCCAGGGTAAGAGCTCCGCGGACTGGTCGCTCCATCCCACGCGAAATAAGGACCAGCTTTCGAAGTTCTCAACCTCTCGCAGAAACTCCGGGGAAGTGAACGGTCACCTCGCTGACAAGCGCGCCGTCAATCTCGGATTGTGGCGTCTGTCACATCGTGCGAGACTCGCCTCGATGGTGTTCAGTGGCCGTGTGACCAGCGCCTGCACAGACGAGGGTGCCCAGATCAGGCCGGCAGCCCCCCTCCTGCCGAGCCTCCTCGCCCGCGACGACGCTCGCTCGTGGTCACCGGGTCGACGGGCCGTCATCCCTGATCAGGAGCGTGAGCCCGAGGCCAGTTGCCCCGTGGTCCAGCTGCAGGCGGTCGCGCGGGGCACCGGCACGGTGCGTCGCGGTGCGCTCGCGAAGCCGTTGTCCTGCCTGGCGGCCGCGGCCCTCGGGCGGGATGCGGACGGCGAGGTCTGGTGGTCCACCAAACTGGCTCAGTTCTAGCAACAGCGTCCTTGGAGAGGCAGAGATTATGTCGGCAGCCGTTGTTGACGAAGTTCGCAGTGCTGCGCCGAAAGTATCGGCCCCGTTATTCAGCCGAATCGCGGTGGTGAATCGCGGAGAACCGGCCGTCCGGCTGATCAAGGCGGTCCGTGAGCTGAACGCTGAGCGCGGCACCGATATCAAGGTCGTCGCCTTGCACACCGAGGCGGAGCGGGGAGCGTTGTTCGTCCGGGCGGCGGACGAGGCGGTGCGGCTGCGCGATGTCGGAACCGCCGGCATCCCGTACCTGGACCACGCCGAGCTGGAGCGGGCGTTGCGGGAGAGCGGCGCGGACGCGGTCTGGGTGGGCTGGGGCTTCGTCGCGGAGGACGCGGCGTTCGCTGAGCTGTGTGCCCGGCTGGGCATCACGTTCATCGGGCCGCCTGCGGAGGCGATGCGCCGGCTCGGCGACAAGGTCGAGGCAAAGCTGCTGGCCGAGGCGTCCAACGTCCC
Organism: Dermatophilaceae bacterium; assembly: GCA_035689185.1. GTDB lineage: Bacteria > Actinomycetota > Actinomycetes > Actinomycetales > Dermatophilaceae > DASSLY01. The sequence goes on along the minus strand of DASSLY010000013.1, from coordinate 24,758 downwards.
GGTGGCGCCGTGGTCGGGCGGACCGGTCGAGTCCCGGGAAGAAGCCCTCCGGCATGCGGCGGTGATCGGCTACCCGATGATCCTCAAGGCACGCAGCGGTGGTGGTGGGCGCGGAATCCGGATCGTCCGCGAACCGGGTGAGCTGGCCGAGGCGCTGGAGCGGACGCAGGGGGAGGCGCTGCGCAGCTTCGGCGACCCGGTGATCTTCATGGAGCATCTGGTCGAAGGGGCTCGGCACATCGAGGTCCAGGTCATCGCCGACAACTACGGGACGGTGTGGGCGCCGGGGGTCCGGGACTGCTCGATCCAGCGCAAGAACCAGAAGCTGATCGAGGAGTCGAGTTCACCGGCGCTGACCGAGCAACAGGATTCCGACCTGCGGGCCGGGGCGATCGCGTTGGTCAAGTCGGCCGGGTACCGAGGCGCCGGCACCGTGGAGTTCCTCTACCAGCCGCAGCAACGGACCTTCGCGTTCCTGGAAGTCAACACCCGGTTGCAGGTCGAGCACCCGATCACCGAGGCCACCACGGGGATCGACCTGGTGAAGCTGCAGATCCTGGTGGCCGCCGGGGAGCCGTTGGCGGGCGGCCCGCCGGCGAGGTTCGGGCACGCGGTGGAGGCCCGGCTGAACGCCGAGGACGCGGACCAAGGCTTCGCCCCGGCGCCTGGCCTCGTCGAGCTGCTGACGCTGCCCAACGGTCCGGGCATCCGGGTGGACACCGGTATTGCGACCGGAGACGTCATCCCCCCGGACTACGACTCGATGGTCGCCAAGATCATCGCCTGGGGTCGCGACCGGCCAGAGGCGCTGGCGAGGCTGCGGGTCGCGTTGCGGGAAACCACCGTGGTGCTGCGCGGCGGCACCACCACCAAGTCGTTCCTGCTGGAACTGCTCGACCGCCCGGAGCTGATCGACGGCACGGCCGACACCGGCTGGCTGGACCGGGTCGGGCTGCCGTTCGACGACCAGAGCCTGCCGCCCGGCGCCGACGCCGCCCTGTTGTCGGTCGCTGTCGACGTCTACGAGGCGGAGGAGCGGCTGGACCGCGAGGCGTTCCTGCGTTCGGCGCACGGTGGCCGGCCACGGGCTCGTGACGTGGTGGGCCGCACCGTGGAGCTGAGCTATCTCGGCCAGTCCTACCCGCTCACGGTGGCCCAGGTCAGCCCCCGCCGCTACCGGGTCACCGCACCAGGCGCCGCGGGCCCGGTCGAGGTCGACGTCGAGGTCGAGCGGCTCTCGCGCTTCGAGTCCCGGCTGACGATCGGTCAGCGCAGGCACCGGGTGGTCACCATCGAAGGGCCGTCCGACCACCGCGTCGAGGTGGACAGCGTCAGCCACCGGGTCACCCGCGACGAGGGCGGCATGGTGCGCTCGCCGGCTCCCGCCGTGGTGGTGGCGATCCCGGTCGCCGCCGGGGCCGACGTCGAGGCCGGTGACACGGTCGTCGTGCTGGAGAGCATGAAGATGGAGACCCAGGTCCGGGCGCCGTATGCCGGTCGGGTGCGCGAGGTGCTGGCCGCGGTCAACTCCCAGGTCGACGCGGGCGGCGCGCTGCTGCGCATCGACCGCGTCGAGGAGGGCAGCGCGCAGGCCGCCACGTCGCCGAGAGTGGAGTTCGCCGCCTCGCGCTCGGCCGGCGACGTCCGCAGCCAGGCGCTGGAGGACATCGCTGCGCTGCGCGCCCTGATCGCTGGGTATGACGTCACGCTGCCGCAGGCGAGAAGGGCGCTGGCGGGGTACGAGGCGGCGATCGCGCAGCTGCCGGCCGACCCGCAGCTGCGTCGAGCCGACTTCGACCTGCTGACCACGTTCGCCGACCTGTGCGAGCTGTCGCGCAACCGCCCGGCCGCGGAGGAGGAGGAAGGCGATGAGCGGGTCCACAGCCCCCGCGAGCACTTCCACGCCTACCTGCACTCGCTGGACTTCGAGCGGGAAGGGCTGCCGGAGTCGTTTCGCGTCAAGCTGTCCCGCGCGCTCGGTCACTACGGCGTGACGGACCTGGAGCCCGGCCCGGCGCTGGAGGAGGCAGTCTTTCGCATGTTCCTCGCGCTGGAGCGGGCCGGCGCGCAGACGCCGGTCGTCGCCGCCCTGCTCGAGCGGTGGCTGACCGCCGGCAACGAGCCGACCGCCGCGTCCGGGGAGGAGCTCGGTGAGGTGCTGTCGCGGTTGATCACCGCCACGCAGCTGCGCTACCCGGTGATCGGCGACCTGGCCCGCAACGTCCGGTTCCAGCTGTTCGAGCGGCCGGTCATCGAGGCCGAGCGCGCCCGGGCCTACGACCAGATGCGACAGCAGCTGCGCCAGCTCGCGACGAACCCCGATGCCGAGGACTACGACACGCGGCTGAAGGTGCTGGTCGACGGCCCGCAACCGTTGGTCCGGCTGATGGCCGAGCAGCTGCTGTCCGACGGGCAGGAGCTGCGGCCGATGCTGGAGGCGATGACCCGCCGGTACTACCGCGTGCGCACCCTGGCCGACGTCCGGTCCTTCGACGAGGGCAGCCGGCCGGTGGTGAGCGGACACTTCGAACTCAGTGGCCAGACCCTGCACCTGATCGCAACGGTCGCCCGCGCCGAGCAGAAGGAGGACCTGCGCTCGGCGCTGGACGTGGCAGGCCGGCTGGCGGCCGAGGTGGCCGAGCCGGCGAACGTGGTCGTGGACGTCTACGTGTCGTGGCCCGAGCGGCCCGGCGCGGACGAGGTGTCCGAGGCGCTGCGGCTGGCGCTGGCCGACGCCCCCGCGGTCACCCGGGGACGCCGGGTCACCTTCATCGTATGCAGCTCCGGCGTCCCGCCGGTCCAGCAGTTCACCTTCCGGCCCGCGGACGGCGGACCGAAGGAGGAACGGGTGATCCGCGGCATGCACCCGCTCACCGGCCAGCGAATGGACCTGTGGCGGCTGAAGAACTTCACTGGCACCCGGCTGCCGTCGGCCGAGGACACCTACCTGTTCCACCTGGCCGCGCCGAACAACCCGGCCGACGAGCGGCTGGTGGCGATGGCGGAGGTCCGAGACGTCACACCGGCGCGGGGCGCCGCCGGCGAGGTGACCGGCTTCCCGGTGGCCGAGCGCGTGCTGGCGGCCTGCCTGGACGGCATTCGCCGGGTGCAGGCCGGTCGCGGCGACAAGCCCCGGCTGGACAAGAACCGCATCTTCCTGCACGTCTGGCCGACCGTCGAGCTGCCGCTGAGCGAGCTGACCGGATTCGCGCGGAACAGCGTCCCCCTGTCGGTCGGGGCCGGGCTGGAGGAGATCACCGTCCTGGCCAGGATTCAGGAGACGCCGACCGCCGAGCCACGCGATGTCGCACTCCAGTTCAGCAACGCCCCCGGCTCAGGGATGACGGTGAAGGTGACGTCACCGCCGACCGAACCCCTGGCGCCGCTGGACGTCTACACCCAGAAGGTGCAGCGGTCGACCGCCCGCGGGTTGGCCTACCCCTACGAGATCGTGCCGCTGCTGACCGGCCCTCACGGCAGCTTCGCCGAGTACGACCTGGACTCCGAGGGGGTCCTGGGCCCGGTCGAGCGGCCGAAGGGCAGCAACGTCGCCGGGGTGATCGTCGGGGTCGTCACGACGCCCACCGACCGGTATCCCGAGGGCATGGTGCGGGTGGCCATCTTCGGTGACCCGACCAAGGCGCTGGGCACGGTGGCGGTGGCCGAGTGCGCGCGGGTGGAGGCCGCCCTGAACCTCGCCGAGCAGCTGCGGGCGCCGGTGGAGTGGTTCGCGTTGTCGTCCGGCGCGAAGATCTCGATGGACAGCGGCACCGAGAACATGGACGGTGTCGCTCGCGCGCTGCGCCGGATCGTCACGTTCACCCAGTCCGGCGGCGAGATCAACATCATCGTGGCCGGAATCAACGTCGGCGCCCAGCCGTACTGGAACGCCGAGGCGACGATGTTGCAGCACACCAAGGGCGTGCTCATCATGACGCCGGACAGTGCCATGGTGCTGACCGGCAAGCACTCCCTGGACTACAGCGGTGGGGTGTCCGCCGAGGACAACTTCGGCATCGGCGGATACGACCGGGTCATGGGTCCGAACGGGGAGGCGCAGTACTGGGCGCCGAACCTGACCGGCGCCGTGGACATCCTGTTTCAGCACTACGAGCACAGCTACGTCGCCCCCGGTGAGCGTTTCCCCCGCCGGGCCAAGACCGCGGACGCCCTCGACCGGGATGTCCGGAGCTTCCCGCACAGCCACCCGGACAGCCCGTTCAGCACCGTGGGAGACATCTTCGCCGACGAGACGAACAAGGACCGGAAGAAGCCGTTCGACATTCGCACCGTCATCAGCGCCGTCGTCGACTCCGACCACCCCACACTTGAGCGGTGGGCGGCCATGGCCGATGCGGACACCGCGGTGGTGGTCGACGCGCACCTGGGTGGCTACCCGGTCACCGTGCTGGGCATCGAGTCGCGGCCGATCCCGCGGCGGGGCTACCTGCCGGCGGACGGGCCCGACCAGTTCACCGCCGGCACGCTGTTCCCGCGGTCGTCGAAGAAGACGGCCAGGGCGATCAACGCCGCCAGTGGCAATCGGCCACTCGTGGTGCTGGCCAACCTGTCCGGGTTCGACGGCTCTCCGGAGTCGCTGCGCAACATCCAGCTGGAGTACGGCGCCGAGATCGGTCGCGCCGTCGTCAACTTCGACGGGCCGATCGTGTTCTGCCTGGTGTCCCGCTACCACGGCGGAGCCTTCGTGGTCTTCTCAGGTGCGCTCAACGACAACATGGAGGTGGTCGCGGTTGCTGGATCCTTCGCCTCCGTCATCGGCGGCGCGCCCGCCGCGGCGGTCGTGTTCACCCGGGACGTCAACACCCGCACCGCCAACGACCCGCGCATGAAGGACCTGGAAAGCAGGCTGGCCGCCGAGACCGAGGATCGCCGTCGGGCCGAGCTGCGGGTCGAGCTGGCCGAGACCTGGTCCGCGGTCCGCGCCGAGAAGCTGGGTGAGGTGGCCGCCGAGTTCGAGCAGATCCACAACATCGACCGGGCCCGCGAGGTCGGCTCAGTGCACACCATCATCCCTGCCGAACAGCTGCGGCCCTACCTCGTCGGGGCCATCGAACGTGGCATCAGCCGCACCGCAGGCAGTGCCTCCCCCGGTGCGCCGGCCGGACGGTCAGCTGGCCGGCAGTTGCTGTCTCCTCAAGTCTGAAAGGGTGCTCTGCACATGCAGCCGTTTGTCCTGAACAAGCACGGACGCTTGGTCTTCCCGTCCAACTTCATTCCGGAGCTTGACTTCTCAGTCGTGGAGTCCGAGGCGCAGCTGGACAGCGTCATCCGCCGTGACTTCGAGCAGAAGGCTCCCCGCGGAACCGAGATCAAGGAACGGGTGGAAGCCGGCAAGTACACCAGCCGCTTCGAGCTGATGCGCGACGTCGCACTGAACCTGTTCTGGGTCAACAGGTTCGCCGTCACGATGTACGTCAAGCAGCCGATGCGCTGGCGTGACGTCCCGCGGAACCGTCAGGACATCTTCCTGCCGATCGTCGAACCGTGGATCGACAGCGACGCGAAGGTCGCCGCGGTCCGGGATGCCTACGACGCGATGCCGGCGACCTGGGACGCGGCATCGGAGGACGGTATCTGGCAGGAGCTGTTCGAGGTGTACAGCCACCGGACCTACGACGCGACCCGCCTGCCCTCGATCAAGCCGACCATCGCCGAGGCCCTCGCCGAACCGGGCCAGCTGACATTCGTCCTGGACGACTATGACCCGGACCGTCCGATGCACAGCTACGACGACATCTTGGACGTGCGCGACGATGTGCCGGAGCTGGAGGCGCTCCGCCGGTGGAGCATGGTGCTGCACAACCAGTACCCCTGGGACCATGCGAAGGTCCGCTTGGCCGCCGTCGGTGACATCACCGATGACGACGTGGTGGTGCTCTTCCTTCCGCGCAGTCGCGACGTGTTGCGGTTCATCGAGAAGGTCAAGGGCGGCAACGCCTCCCGGCGGTCCGACGGGCCGCACCCGCAGCCGAGGATCGAGGCGGTGCCGCCGGTCGCACCGTATCCGGCGGTTGACGTCCTGCAGCGGTTCCAGACCAAGCCGAAGATCGAGGCGCTGGCCGCCGTCAAGGGTGAGCACGTCTGCACCAACGACGACCTCATCCGCAACGCCGCATACAGCTGGTCGCCGATGAGCGCGGCCGAGATCAGCTCCAAGACGGGCATCGAGCAGCGCCGGTACACCAGCCGGGACCTCGAGGAGATCTCGTTGGAGGCGGCGCAGGCTGCACTGGCCAAGGCCGGCCGGAAGCCGGAGGAGATCGGCGCCGTGCTGTTCTGCTCGTGCACCAGCCACCGGATGATGCCGTCGATGGCGACCTGGCTGTCCGGCCAGCTCGGCATGTACCAGACCCACGCGTCGGTCGACCTGGTCGCGGCCTGCGCGGGTCTGCCGTACGGTCTGACCGAGGCCGCCCGGATCCTTCAGGAAGTGAACCGACCGGTCCTGCTGGTCTGCGGGGAGAAGTTCTCCGACAAGATCGGCACCGTGCGGCCGTCCCGGATGATCTTCGGCGACGGGGCTGCGGCCATCGTCATCGGACCAGCAGGCGACGGTGAGGACAGCGACATCACGCTGCTGCAGACATACGCGAGCGGCCCGGTCAGTCAAGTGAACTCGATCATCTGGCCCAATCCGGCGTTCGACAACAACATCACGGTCTACGGGCCGGAGGTGAAGACGCTGGCCGGGCGCTACCTGACGCAGATGATCGAGGAGCTGCAGCAGGCTCCCGATCCGCACGGCGGTTCGGGGTCGGCGTGGGACACCGTCGAGCTCGTGGTCCCGCACCAGGCCAACAAGACGATGGTGATCGGCCTGGCCCAGAACGCCGGGCTCGGGCCGGAGCGGCTGTACTTCAACATCGAGACGATGGGGAACACGTCCTCGGCGAGCATTCCGATCGCGATCGCGGACGCCGTCGCCGACAAGGTCATAGACCGGCCGATGTGGATCTTTGCACCCGGGTTCGGCGCCGGTGCGGTGGCCGGCTACTCGGTGATGCGGATCGATCCCGAGGTCGTGGTCCCGATCCACGAGCCGGCCGCTGAGGAAGAGGCGACCGGCGAGGCCGTCGTCGAAGCCCCAGGTGCCGAGGACGTCCCCCACGGTTCCAGTGACATCTCCATCGCTTTCGGGAGCTAGGTGACCCGGCGCGAGTCACCGCAACGACGCAGGACAACCACAGCGAGGGCCCCGTGGGGTCCGGGCAAGGAGGCACACCATGACCACGACCGACCCGGTGACCGACGTCTACCCTGACGAGCAGACGATGGATGGGCCGGCGGGGAACAAGCTCACCGGCCGGGTTGCGTTGGTGACCGGAGGAACCCGGGGTATCGGCGCGGCGATCTCCGCAAGCCTTGCTTCGCAGGGCGCGACCATCGCGGCCGGGTTCAGCGGGAACGTCGAGCGGGCCGAGGAGTTCGCCACCCAGTTCGCCCAGCGCTTCCACACCCCGGTGAGCACCCATCAGGGCAACGTCGCCTCCCCCGATGACTGCCGTCGGGTGGTCGCGGCCGTCATCGAGCAGCACTCCCGGCTCGACATCCTCGTCAACAACGCCGGCATCACCATCGACAAGACCATCCTCAAGCTCACCGACGACGACTGGCACAAGGTCCTGGACGTCAACCTGTCGGGGGCGTTCTTCCTGTCCCAGGCGGCGCTGGCCCACATGGTCGAACGCGGCAGCGGGCGGATCATCAACGTCAGCTCCGTGGTCGGGGAGATGGGCAACATCGGCCAGGCCAACTACGCGGCCTCCAAGTCGGGGTTGTTCGGGCTCACCAAGACCTTCGCCAAGGAGGCCGCGTTCCTGCTCGAACGTTCCGGCAAGCTCACCGAGGACGGCATCGGGTTGACCGTCAACACGGTCACCCCCGGGTACACGTCCACCGAGATGGTCGCCGCGGTGCCGGAGAAGGTGTTGGACAAGATCAAGGGCCAGATCCCGCTGCGCCGGCTGGGACGTCCCGAGGAGATCGCCCGCGTCGTCCACTTCCTCGCCGCCGACGCCTCCTCCTACATCACCGGCCAGGTATGGGGCGTCAACGGCGGCATGGACATGTAGCCCGTCGGTCCCGGTATCCCCGAGAGCGAAGAGCACCGGCCGGGTCCGCACACATCCCTGCCGACGGACGTCTGGTGGCCACTTGACCATCCCGTTGGATGGTGTCAGGATGGTGGTCAACGCAGGCGGGCAGGAGGGCCGGGCATGGCAGAGGTTGAGCGGACCGAGAAGATCACCATCAACCTCGGCTTGATCGACCTCGGCCAGATAGACCTGCTGGTCGAGGAGGGCTTCTACGCCAACCGGACGGACTTCATCCGGACGGCGATCCGCCGTCAGATCGAGACTCGGGCTGCAGCGGTGGACCAGAGCCTTGACCGCCGCGCGCTCATCCTGGGCACGCAGAACTACAGCCGGGCAGAGCTCGAACGGCTTCGGGCTGCGGGGCGAACCGTGGACATCCGTGTGCTCGGCCTGGCGACGGTGGCCGACGACGTGTCGCCGGAACTCGCGTTGGCCACGATCAGCGCGGTGGAGGTGTTGGGCGCCTTCCGGGCACCCAACGCCGTCAAAGCCGCCCTTGCCAGCAGAACCGTGTAGCTCTGCCTGCCGGCCCTACGCGACGCGCCGACCGGCGCCTCGCGACGCAGTAGACCAGCAAAGGGAACCCGAGATGACCGACGACTTGCACCCGGCGATGCACGAGGCGCTCAGCCTGATCCGCGACGGGCGGGTAGCAGAGGCCACGACCCGGCTGCAACAGCGTCTCGGTGGGACCTCGACGGCCGGCACGCCACGCCAGCCGCCTGTCACGGCCTACCCCGTCACCGGGCTGCTCGGTGGCAAGCTCGGCACCCGCCGCCCGCGCGGGCTCCCGCCGCAGGTGGCTGGCGGCGCGCAGACCGGCGGCCTGATGGACAAGATCCAGGGCCGGCTACCCGCGGGGCTGCGGCCCAAGCGACTGCGAGCGCCCGACGCCGGCGCTGGCGCAGCGGCGGTCGCCGAAGCAGGCGGCACGATCCGCCACCTCACCCACTCCGAGCCCGCGGGGTCACGCAACTACGACCTGTACATCCCCTCCGGATACAACGGCGCCGCAGTGCCGCTGGTCATCCTGCTGCACGGCGGCACCCAGAACGCCGTGGACTTCGCGGCGGGCACCGGCATGAATGCCCTGGCCGAGCGGCATACCTTCCTCGTCGCCTACCCCGAGCAGCCCAGCTCGGCGAACCCCCGCCACTACTGGCACTGGTTCAGGTCGGGCGACCAGCAGCGCGGCACCGGCGAGCCGGCGATTCTCGCGGGGATCACGCGGCAGATCATGCGCGACACCGTCGTGGACCCCGACCGCGTATACGTGGCAGGGCTGTCCGCCGGCGGGGCGATGGCTGCGGTGATGGCCGCGACCTACCCGGACCTCTTCGCCGCCGCCGGCGTGCACAGCGGGCTGGCCTACGGGGCGGCGCACGACCTGCCGTCGGCCTTCGCGGCCATGCAGACTGGTGGGTCCCCCGGCCCGGGCGGCGACCGGCCGCTGATCGTCTTCCACGGCGATCTCGACAGTCTCGTCGCACCCACCAACGCCGACAAGCTGGTCGCTGCCCGCCTCGCGGCGCGCGCGACGCGCGCGGCCGTCCGCCTGGACATGACGACCTCCGACGGCGAGAGCGCCCAGGCTCACGGCTACAGCCGCCGTGTCTACACCAACGCCGAGGGGGAGGTCTTGGCCGAACAGTGGACGGTCCACGGCGGCGGGCACGCGTGGTTCGGCGGCAGCCCGGTTGGGTCCTACACGGATCCGCAGGGCCCGGACGCCTCCAGCGAGATGGTCCGATTCTTCCTCGAGCACCCGGCCCACACCGCCAAGCCGTGATTCGAGACGCGATCACAGACTCTCTGCGCGGGTTAGCGCGCCGAATGTCGTTGCTACTCGGCCCTGCCGGCCCGCGTGAGGACCCCGGACAGGCAGCCGGCAACGGCCGCCGCGCCACTGGCCCCGAGCAGCACCGAGTAGTGGTTGGTGTCGGGGACGGTCGACCAGGTCGCGCCGGGAACTGCGCTCAACAGTCTGCGCACCGCCTCGTCGCGGTACAGCGGAGCGCCGTCCAGCAGTCCGCGCGGCGCCCGCAGGAACCTCAGCGGCACGCCTACCCGCAGCAACGACGCCAGGTTCCTTGCATTGTCGGCGACCTCCGCGCCGTCCCAGCGCATCGCCTCCTCCCGGCACGAGGATCGAAGCTCGGGAGGTTCCCCGATGAGGTCGTCGTCGACATACCGCTGCACCGCGGCGCCCCACATCGGCCCGATCGCCGGGTGCGCCCGCCAGAACTCGTGGTAGGCCGCCCGGGTGGGGAAGGTCATGGCCAGACGTGCGGCTGCCGGGCCGAGGAGGGCGTCGATGCCCCCTTCCGGCGCCGGATCCTCGGGACGCCCGACCGGCAGGCCGCCGTCGACGAGCACCAGATCGGTCACCCGGTCCGGGTACCTGCTGGCAAGTGACACCGCCACGAAGCCGCCCATCGAATGACCCGCGACGACAACCCGGTCCAGGTCGAGGGCATCCAGCAGCGCCATCATGTCGGCGGCGTGCGCGGCGAAGCCGTACGGTCCGGGCAGCTGGGCGCTTCGCCCGCGCCCGCGCAGGTCGGGCGCGATGAGGTCGACTTCGGGTAGCAGTCCCGCGACCACCGACCAGGCCATGTGCGTGGCCGTGATGCCGTGAAGTGCCAGCACTGGTGGGCCTTCGCCAGCACCCCAACGACGCACGTGAAGCGCACCGCCTGCGACGGCGACACGTGCGGACGCGGCCTCGGCATCGCCCATCAGGCGGCGGCCTGCGCGCGGACGGCCGAGCCGCCTCCGCTCGCGAGGGTGGCAGGGGCCGCGCGCAGCACGCCGGCCGGCCGAGCCGGCGACCAGGCGGGTGACGGCTGCGGACCCGGCGTCAATGGGCGGTCCAGCCACCGTCGACGGTGAACGCCGACCCGGTGACGAACGAGGCGGAAGGACCGCACAGGAACGCGACGACGTCGGCGACCTCGGACGGCTCCGCCAGCCGCCGGATCGCGGTTTCCGAGAGCATGACTCGCTCCATCACCTCCTCTTCCGAGATGCCGTGCGCCAGGGCCTGAGCGGCGATCTGGCCTTCCACCAGCGGGGTGCGCACGTAACCGGGGCACACGGTGTTGGAGGTGACCCCGTGCGGGCCGCCTTCCAGCGCCGTCACCTTGGACAACCCTTCCAACCCGTGCTTCGCGGCGACATACGCCGACTTGTATGCCGATGCGCGCAGACCGTGAACCGAGGAGATGTTCACGATGCGGCCGAAGCCGCGCGAGTACATTCCCGGAAGTGCCGCGCGGATCAGCAGGAACGGCGCCTCGAGCATGACGCGGACCATGGCGGCGAAGCGCTCGGGTGGGAACTCGTGCAAGGGCGCGACGTGCTGGAAGCCGGCGTTGTTCACCAGCACGTCAACGTCCAGGCTCACCTGCGACAACGCCACCGTGTCGCTGAGATCCACTTGCCAGGCGTGGCCGCCAATCTCCTCAGCCACCAGTCGGGCCCGCTCGCCGTCGACATCGGCGACGGTCACCAGCGCGCCCGCCCTCGCCAGGCGGCGGGCGCAGGCGGCGCCGATGCCGCTACCTGCGCCGGTGACGATCGCGCGTCGGCCGACGAGGTCGGCCGGCCGGGCCGCCGCGGCGGCGACCGCGGTGACATGCCCGGCGGCGCCAGTCACAGTCCTGCTCCCCTCTCGGCCCGGCACCCGAACAGCGCCCAGGACTCCACGGTAGCGGTAGCGCTCTCCGACCCGCTGCGAACCGCATGGCGCGGGCCCACCTCACGCCGCCGGCATACGGGCCCGATCGGCGCGTCGATCGGCGCTGGCCGGCTCAGCCGCGTGGGTGACCCCGGCGCGGAATCCAGTACGCGAGCCAGCCGGCTCCGGCGAGTCCGACCGCTCCCATCGTCACGATCCCGACGCCGAGGGTGGCCACGGCTGTGACGCCCGCGATGACGAAGGGTCCCATCCCGTTGCCGGTGTCGGAGTAGACCCGCCACACGCCGAGGAACACCGGCCGCTGGCGCGGAGGGGCCAGATCCGCCCCCAGGGTCATCACGATGCCCGAGCTCATGCCGTTGCCGATGCCCATGAGCAGCCCGACGGCGGTGAGCATGGCGGCGGTCTGAGCAAGCGGCACCGCGACGAGCGAGACCCCGAGCAGGACCAGTGAGGGGACGGCGACCCAGAACCGGCCGAAGTGGTCCATGACCTTGCCCGCCGGATAGAACAGCAGCATGTCGACCGCGCCGGAGATGCCGAAGATCACGGAGATGGTGGCGGGCGACAGCCCGAGCTGATGACCCCACAGGGGTACCGCCACCTGCCTGGCAGCTCGGATGGCGCTGATGACCAGCACCCCGGTGCCTAACGTGGAGAGCACGGGCCGCTGTTCTCGGAACACACCGACGAGAGTGGACAGCCCGGGCGAGTCGGGCCGGCTCTCCGGCCTGTCGGACAGGTCCTTGACCATGGCGAGGACAGCGGCGGCGCAGACGGCGGCGACGATGTGAACCGCGTATGCGGCGCCCAGCCCGAAGACCGCGACGAGCGCACCCCCGACGAACGGACCGATGAACAGGCCGATTCGGTACACCCCGCCCAGCGTCGACATGGCCCGTGCCCGCAGCCGGAACGGCACGACCGCGGCAACGTAGGCCTGTCGAGCCAGCAGCCAGACCGCAGTACAGGTTCCTGTCAAGAAGATCGAGGCGGTGAAGACGGCGAGGTTGGGCGCGTAGACGCAGCCGAGCAGGGCGAGGACGCTCAGACCTGCCGCGCCGACCATGGTCGGCCGTTCGCCGTACCGGTGCACCACGGCCCCGGCCGGAATGTCGGCGACGATCTGGCCGAGGCCGGCGGCGGCCACGACCAGCGAGGCCTGCGCGGGGGAGGCGCCCAGCTGGGTCGCGGAGATGACGACGACCGGGGCGATCGCGCCCTGCCCGACCGCGAACACCGCTGGTGGCACGAAGGCCGCGGGCGCGATGTCACGCAGCGTCGGCCCGGTGTCCCCGGGATGGTTGAGGTGCACCACTGTTGCTATCGCCGCCTTCCAGGGGTCAACCGGCCAGTCCCGGGTGTCCGTAGGTGTCCCAGCAACCGGCGCCGCCCGTTGGCTCGCGCTCGGGTGGAAGTGCCAGCACGTCGACGTGCCCGACTGCCGCGCCGAGCTGGCCGGCGCGCAGCTGGGTGCGGCGATGGCCGAGCCACCCCGCAGCGGTCGAGGCCAGGCCGGGGTGCTGCTCCACGGCGGCCTCGGCCCGTCCGACCAGCCAGGCGTCCAACAACGGCCCGTCATCGCCATTTAGCAGCCACGGGGTCGATGCCTCGACCACCGACCAGCCGTGGCCCCGGAACAGCGATGCCACCACCGTCGCGGCGTCGGGTCCGAGCCGGCAGCCTTGCCGCTGGTGGCTGTCGAATGCCGCGGCCAACGCGGCGTCGCACTCCTCGGCGGGGGAGATGCGGACGTCCCCATTGACGGTGAGGCTGAACAGGGCGGGGCACCCGGCCACGACCACGGCGCCGACGACAGCCGACAACTCGGAGCCGGTCAGCAGATCGAGCAGGGCGCTGGCGGTGACCAGGTCCACCCGGCCGAGGGTGGGCAGCAGGTCCCCCAGCCCGGCGACGTCGCGCCGCACCGACGTGGTGCCGGCCGGCGCCCACGCGGTCAACCGCGGGTCGTGGTCGACCAGGATCCAGCGCTGTCCGGCCGGGTCCGGCAGGCGCGGGGCGAGCCAGCGCAGGTTTGCGCCGGTGCCCGCACCCAAGTCCACTACCCGCAGGCCGTCCCCGGACGGGTTCGCGCAGGCGGCCAACAGCGGCGGCAGCACCGCCTCAGCCGCACGGTCCCGGGCTCGGGCGTCGGCCCGCTCCCGCAGTGCGAGCCAGTCCGGGTCGATCGGCCGCACCGGCACCGCTTCCGTGGTCATCACTGCTCGGCCATCTCCGCTCCGCTCACCGCTGATTGAACCGCCGACGACGCATTCTCGTATTCCGCTCTGTGACACAGACCGCGCGGTCCACCAGCAGCCAGCCGGTGCTCTCACCGCCCCAGCCGGAAGGCCCGCGCATGGCGCCGCAGGACCGCGACGATCCAGTCGGCGCTCGGGTGCGGGGCGATGGGCGTGGCGGGGCGCCGGTATGGCGCGAACGTGGCGGTTCGCTCCGCGACCGGAGACGGGGCGACGCCCCGTGGTTGCGGGCGGACAGCCGCGACGTGCAGGCAACGGTGGTGTGGGACTCCGCCGTGGCCGTCGTGGCCGCGATCGTGCTGTGCGCTGCCCAGGCCTACGCGGTCGGGGTGACCCCAGCCACAGCGCTCGGAGCCGTCGCCGGGGTCGGCCTGGTGGTCGCGCTCTGCGCCATGGTCATGACCCTGGGCGTGCGCAGTTGCGGACCCGCCGACCGGGTCACGTTGGCCCGGGTGGTGCTGATCGGGGGCTGCGCCGGTTTCGCCGGTCCGATCCTGTCCGGGGCCGTGCCCGCTCGCCCGTGGTGGCTCCTGGTCCTGCTGGTCCCGGCACTGCTGCTGGACGCGGTCGACGGCCAGGTGGCCCGGCGCACCGGGACGTCATCGCCCGCCGGCGCCAAGCTGGACGGGGAGGTCGACGCCGCTGCGCTGATGGTGCTGTCGGTGATCGCGATCAGTTCGCTCGGCTGGTGGGTGCTGGCGATCGGCTTGATGCGTTACGCCTTCTGGGCCGCCGGGCTGTTCCAGCCACGCCTGCGGGGGCAGCTCCCGTTCAGCCAGTTCCGCCGGGTGGCCGCCGGCCTGCAGGGAGCCTCGCTCGCCGTCGCGTTGACTTCCGTGGTGCCGCTGCCCGACGCGCGAGCTCTGGTCGCCGTGGCCCTGGCGCTGCTGCTCGTCTCGTTCGGCCGCGACGTCGTGTGGCTGGTGGGCCGGCGACCAGTCTCGACCGGTTAGCGGCATCCGCCCTCGGACGCCGGTACGGACAACATGAGGCAGGACGAGCGTGTCCCATTTCTGCAGGCTCTGGAGCGGGCCCGGGTGTGCGCCTACGGCCCCGGCGGGTACGTCGGCCAGGAGAGCTTCATGCCCGCCGCCGACATCGTGGAGCTGGCCCGTCGGGCCGGCGTCGCACCGGGGACTTCGGTGCTGGACGTGTGCTGTGGGGTGGCCGGTCCCGGCCGCCTGATTGCTGCGGAGCTGGGTTGCGCCTACCTCGGCGTGGACTACAGCACCAGCGCCATCGCCGTCGCGCGGGCAAGGACGCGTGACCTCCCCTGCCGCTTCCAGGTCGCCCACGTTCCGCCCCTTCCCGCGGGCCCCTTCGACGTGGTGCTGCTGCTCGAAACCATGCTTGCCTTCCGCGACAAGGTGCGGCTGCTACGCGAAGTTGCCGGGGTCCTGCCATTGGGCGGACGATTTGCGTGGACGCTGGAGGAGGGGGATCCGCTGACAACCCGCGAGCGCCAGGCGATGCCCGACGCCGACACCGTCTGGCCGGTCCCCCTGGGCGAGCTGGTTCGCCAGCTGCGACGGGTCGGCTTGCGGATCAGCTGGCAGCACGAGTGCAGCGACTCCCACCTCGCCGTCGTCGACTCGCTGATCGACGGGTTCGCCGCCGACGGGGACCGGATCGCGGCACACATCGGCGAGCGCGCCCTGGACGAGCTGGTGGCCGCGCACCGGCTCTGGAGTGACTGGCTCAGGTCCGGGCGGGTGCGCAAGTTCGCGCTCGTGGCCGAGAGGTTCACCGCGGCGTGAACGGGCGGCGCAAGGCCCTCGCCGCCGCAGCGTGGTCTACGTGCCGAGCTCGGTCTCCCAGAGCAGCTCGGTGACCCGGGCGACGGCCTGGGTGAGGTGGCGGCGGAAGGTGCTGGAAGGCAAGTTCAGTGCGGCAGCTGCGTTCTCCAGGGTGGCCGCCGGGGCCAGGTAGGCGCGATGCAGCAAGCGGTAGGCCCTGCGGTCCAGGGTCGCGGGCGCCTCCTGCATCGTCGCGACGGCCTCCCGCACGAGGCTTTGCAGCGCCTCGACCTGGTCGCGAACGCTCGCGGTGGCTGCCGTCTTCGAGGCGACGATGCGCGACCGGAGCAGGGCGTTGTCCCGGAGCCGGTCCGGACGGTTGATGTCCTTCAACGCGCGCCGGACCTCGCTGGCGAACTGGTCGCGGTCGAGCACCAGCAGGCGGGGTTGGCTGGCCGACGGTGGCGGTTGCGCCCGGCCGGTCTCGCGGATGGCCAACCCGGCGAGCCAGTCGGTGGGGGAGACCACCCTCCAGTCGTGGCCGAAGACACCGTAGGTCCTGCCACCCACGGCGAAGTCGGCTGTGGGCAGCCGGTGCTGGTCGGCGTAGGCGGCGAAGTCGGTCCAGGCGTCCGGCTCGGCGAAGGGCAGCAGGGTCAGCGCCAACCCAGGTGTGGTCAACCAGTAGCGTCCCAACAGCACGGCGATCAGGCTCTGCACAGGTGAGACAGCCTGGTACTCCTGCCGGGACAGCCAGTACCGGCACAGGGTTGCCCGCTCACCGGGGCGAAGCGGGGGATGCCGGCCGAGCTCCGCGAGAGCGGCCCGGACCGCCGGATCGGCGGCGGCGTCATCCGGGCTGGCCTCGGTCAGCGACAGCGTGCACATGGCACCGGCAACCTCGCCACTGGCCGTCCTGACCACCACCCAGGCGCCGGGCTGCCGCTCCAGCCACCGGCGGGCGAGCGCGCCAGACTCCGCGCCCTCGTGCGAGCTCACCATGTCCTGTATGCCGGGCCCGTCGCCGCTGTCCGGGCCGCCCGCCAGGTCCGCGGGCACGGCATACAGCCCGCTGGAGTCCGAGGTGAGTAGGAACCGGCGGAGGGCGGGGTGGAGGAACATCAGGTCCATCAGCGCCTCGGCCTGGGACGCGTGGTCGTCGTCCTGCAACCGGGCCAGGTAGTGGGCGCGGGCCCGGTCGTGCAGAACGGCGTGCAGCTGCGGGTCGCGCCATTGCAGGTCCGCGGCGAGGACGTCCCGGGCCAGGTCGTGGATGTAGAGCCCGGACGGGCGCGCGTCGACCAGGGTCAGCCGCCGCAGCCAGGCGAACAGGTCGGCCGCGTCGTCGGCCGGTTCGAGCAGTGCCGCCAGTAGCGGTTCGGTGACGACGCGCACCTGGGCTGCGGCTTCCAACGCTCGCCGGTGGGCCGGCGACGGGACGACGTGGACCAGGCGGTCCACCAGGGTCTTGATGACATCGGGGGAGTCCTTGGCGGAGAACGTGCCGTGGCGTTGCAGGACCTCGCTGATCAGGGCCAGGGCGAGCGGGTGCCCGCGGGTGAACGTGAGTGCGTCCTCGAACCGTTCGGTGGCAATGTGCTTGAGCTGCAAGTAGTTACGGCTCTCCTGCACGGAGAAGTTCTGCAACGGCACTGTCCGCAGTAGCGCCGCCCAGCCGGGGTCGGTGAGCCACGCCGAGGCGGGCGGTTGCTGACCGGCCAGCACGACCAGGCATTGCGCCGGCAGCCCGGGCAGCACCTGGTCGCGGACGATGTGCTCGACGTCGCTGAGCAGCTCGAAGGTGTCCACGAGCAGGACCGAACGACCTGCGCCGAGGTGGTCCAGCAGCACGGGCAGCTGCTGGGCCAGTTCCTGCGGCGTGGGGGACAGCTCCCGCGCGTCCAGGAGAACGTGGGGGACACCGGCCGACTCCGCCAGCTCGGCGTACCGGTGCAGCAGGGTGGTCTTGCCCACCCCCGCCGGGCCGTGGACGAACAGGACCGCCACCGGCGACGCTGCCGCGGTCAGGATCTGCGCGAACAGCTCCAGCTGATCCGCGCGCCCGACGAAGGCTCGACGACGCTGCTCCGCCAGGCGGTCAGCCATGGTTGTCGCCATCGACCCTCCGCGTGCGCCACCACGTATAGGGCGGCCAGGGCCGGTGCCGCCGGCGCGCCAATGCTGCCCGACCCCGGCGCCGGTGGCAAGCACGCACGCGCCCCGTCACGCACTGGGGCGTGACGGGGCGCGACCTGACGCGGCTGGGGACGGCGGGGAACGTCTGTGATCGGCCTGGGGCTCGGTCAGCGACGGGGGGAGGGCCAGTGCCGGCTCCGACATCGGTCAGAACTGGTCAAAACCGGTCGGAACCGGATCGGAACCGGATCGGAACCGGATCGGAACTGGTCAGAACCGGTCAGAACTCGGCGTCGGTGCGCAGCCGCAGCGTGACGATCGTGTTCGCGGTGCCGGTGTTCTGCGCGCAGAACGAGTAGTAGCCGGGGCCGGGGAAGTTGCCGTACGCCGACCGCCGTTCGACGGCGACGCCGGTCACCCGGAACGGCGTGCTGTCGATGACGGTGCCGTTGTAGAGCAGCTTGAACTTCGCCCCCTGGTTGGTCGCGGTGCCGTCGGCACGGACCTGGTAGGCGGCGTACTGCTGGACGCAGGCGCCGGCGCCGGGGGCCAGGACCAGTGAGCTGGACTGCTGGGCCGACGCGCCCGGGGCGCCCGCCAGGGCGGCGGCGGTCACGGCGCCGGCGGCCAGGGTGCCGGTCAGGATGCGGGAGGCGGTACGGGACATGGAGTTGCTCCTTCGACGGGGCCGAGTCGGCCTGTTGGCTTTGGTTCCTGGTGGTTTCGCCGGGGCTGTCCCCGGTGAGTGGGGAGAAGGTAGGTCGGGGTGCCGCTCACTTCCCAGGCCACAACCCGCTCAGGTGCCGCTCAGTTGGCTCCGAAACCGCCAGCGCCCGTCGGGACCAGTGGCCGGCGCCGGGCACGCTTGCGCTGCGCGACGCCGACGGGGGAGCCACCCGGCTGGCGAACCAGGGTGACCCGTCGGGTGGCGACCCGGCAGCGCTGCTCGTCTCGGGACCTGATGGCCGGCCCGGCCACGGGGACCACGGGTGCCAGCCGACCCGTTCCGCCATGGGCGAGGGAGTTCCTGGGCAGACGTGCACGGGCAGGGGGATCCCGCTTCGCCTGCGACTGGCCCTAGGTTGGCCAGGTGACGGTCCTCGACTGGCTGCTCGACTCCGATCCCGCCATCCGTTGGCAGGTCCTGCGCGATGTCACGGACGCGCCGGCGGCGCAGGTGACTGCCGAGCGCGCTCGCGTGGCCACCGAGGGTTGGGGGGCGCGGCTGCTGGCCTTGCAGGACGAGGCCGGTCACTGGGATGGCGGCACGTACTTCCCATCAGAGTTCGATGGCTCCGAGCAGGGCCAGCCCTGGACGGCGACGACATACACCCTGCTTCTGCTGCGCGACCTCGGGCTCGACCCTGACAGCGACGAGGCTCGCGAAGCGGTCGCACGCGTCCGGGCGAACGTGCGCTGGGAGGAGGGCGGTCAGCCGTTCTTCGAGGGGGAGGTGGAGCCCTGCATCAACGGCATGTGCGCGGCTCTCGGCGCGTACTTCGCCGAGGACGTCGAGGGCGTGGTCGCACGACTGCTCGACGAGCAGCTGGACGACGGCGGCTGGAACTGTGAGGCCGAAAGAGGTTCTCGACGCTCGTCGTTCGCAACGACGATCAACGTGCTGGAAGGGCTGCTGCAACAGGAGCGCGCAACCGGCGGGTCGGTGACGTCGGTAGCGGCTCGGCGTCGTGGGGAGGAGTACCTGCTCGAGCGCGGGCTGCTTCGCCGCAAGACCACCGGTGAGCTGGTCAACCCGGCATGGCTGCAGCTCTCGTTCCCGACCCGCTGGCACTACGACCTGCTCCGCGGTCTCAAGTACTTCCGGACTGTCGGAGACCCGCCGGACGAGCGGCTCGCCGAAGGCGTCGAGGTGCTGCGCTCCAAGCGGCAACCCGGCGGCACGTGGCTGCTGGAGAACACCCATCCCGGACGGACCCACTTCGCCCTGGAGGACGGCGACGGGCGCCCCAGCCGGTGGAACACCCTGCGGGCGTCACGTGTGCTCACCTGGCACGACACCCACCGCGACAGCGGCTCCTCCGGTGCCCAGGCAGCCGAGGGAGCCTGAGACCGGGCGCGCGTCGTGCGTCGCGCTGATCGGCGACGGCCTCAGCCGGCAGGGGCGGTGAGCATGGCGAGCACGCGTTTGCGCACCTCTTCCGCATCGGCGAGCTGAAGTGCCTGCTCGGCCAGGTGCTGGCACCGCTGGACGTCGAGCCCGCGAATGCTCGCCTTGACCCGGGGCACGGCTTTGGGGGAGACGCTCAGCTCGCGAACGCCCAGCCCGACCAGGACGGGGATGGCCAGCTCGTCCGACGCCGCCTCGCCACAGACCGCGACGTCCACGCGCCCCTGCGCCGCCCGGCACACGTGGTGGACGAGCTGGAGCACGCCGGGGTCGAGCGGGTCGGAGACGGCGGCGACTGCCGCGTTCCCCCGCTCGGCCGCGAGGGTGTACTGCGTCAGGTCGTTGGTGCCGATGCTGACGAAGTCCAGATGGGCAAGGAACGACTCGATCTTCAGCGCCGCAGCCGGCACCTCGACCATCATCCCGACCCGCAAGCCGGCCGGGACCCCCGACGTCCCTGCCGCCTCGACGAGCAGCTGGCGCGCCTCGAGCAGCTCACCGACGGTCGAGACCATGGGGAACATCACGCTGGTCGGCCAGCGCCGCGCGGTGTGACAGATGGCGGTGAGCTGCTCGCGGAACAGCTCACGGCGGTCCAGGCTCAGCCGGATCCCGCGGAGTCCGAGGAAGGGGTTCTGCTCCGGCGGCACCGGCAGGTACGCCAGCGGTTTGTCGCCACCAACGTCGAGAGTTCGCAAGGTGATTCGGCGACCGGCCATGGCGCCAGCGATCGCGGCATACTCGCCCTGCTGCTCGGCGAGGTCTGGTGCCGCGCTGCGGCCGAGGAAGACGAACTCCGTGCGCACCAGCCCGGCGCCGTCGGCGCCCGCGGCGACAGCGGACCGGGCATCGGCCACGGAGCCGAGGTTGGCAGCGACGTCGAACGTCGTCCCGTCCCGGGACACCGCTGGGCGGCCCGCCTCCGCCAGGTCGCGTGCCTGACGCTCGGCGAGCTCGGCACTGCGCCGCCGGAACGCCTCGACCACGTCCGGGCGGGGATCCACATGCACCTCGCCGGAGCTGCCGTCGACGACGATCGGGGTGCCTTCCGGCACGCTCAGCACGTCCCGGCCCGCGGCGACGACCAGCGGTATGCCGCGGGCGCGGGCGAGGATCGCCGCGTGGGAGGAGGGACTGCCGTAGGCCAGGACCAGGCCGGTGACCAGCGCGGTATCGAGCCCGGCCGTCTCGGCCGGTGTCAGGTCGCCGGCGACGAGGACGCCCTCGGCCGTCACCTGCGCCGCGCTGGCGCCGGTCAACGCTCGAAGGACCTGGTGGCGCACGGCGTGCACGTCCGCGGCGCGCTCGCGGAGGTACGGGTCGCTCAACGCCGCCCACTGCCGTTCCACGTCCGCGAGCCGGTCGGCCCAAGCCGCCGCCGCTCCCGTCCCCGCGCCGATCGCGGCCTTGACGTCGGCCAGCACCTCGGAGTCGGTGAGCAAGGCGATGTGCGCGTCGAAGATGCCTGCCTCCTGGGCACCGGCCTCGCGCGCCGTCAGAACGCGGACGTGCTCGATCTCGCGGCGCACCTCGGCGAGCGACTCGACCAGCCGACGCCATTCGGATGCGGGGTCGCCGGCTGAACGCCGTTCGACTTCGACCGAGGCGTTGGTCAGCTTGCGGACCGGGCCGATCGCGATCCCGGGTGATGCCGGGCGGGGTCCGGCGGACGACGCAGCCGAAGGGCCGGCTACCGGCGGGGCGTCGAGGGCTTCGTCGAAGTGGCGGCTGGCGAGGGCGAGCAGGTGCTCGACCGCCTCCTGGGCCTGCGGGCCGGACGCGCGCACCTGGATCTGGTGGTCCATCAGGGCGTTCAGGGTGGCCACGCCGGTGAGGCTGGTTGCCGACACCGGTCCCGCGCCGGTGGTCAGGTTGCGCAGCTGCACGAAGGCGTCCAGACCCCGGACCTCGCTGACAAGGCGGGCCGCTGGGCGCGCGTGCAGGCCGTGCCGGTTGGCCACCGAGAAGACGCCCACGATCTCGTCGCCGGCGGGCTGGACAGGAGGGGCGGTTCCTGCCTCGGATGGCGCGGCCAGGTGAGCCGCCTTGCCCATGAGGGCAGCTCGCGCCTCCGAGGCGACCTCGGCCCGACCGGCGCCACCCGCGGCTGCGACCGCCGCGACGATCAGCCCCTCGACGATCGGTGCCGGCGAGAGGATCACGCGCTCTCGCGCCGCCTGGTCGGCGAGCAGGTCGAGGGCGAGCTCGGCGCTGAGCACCGCGCTGCCCAGGTCCATCAGGACCACCACGCCGTCGGGCCCGTCGACCCGCTCGATGGCGTCCTTGATCCGCACGGCGTCGGTCCCGAACGTCGTGTCGTCGAGGCCGGCGGCTACCTCGATCTGGACCGGCCGGCCATGCAGCATCTCCGCGGCGAGGGCCACCGCCGCGCCGGCGAGGGTGCGGCTGTGCGAGACGACCACGAGGCCGACGTGGTGTGAGTATGCCATCTGTCCTGAACTCCGTTCTGGTTCTTGGCCGTCGAGGCCGGGTGGCTTCCGTGCGGTCTGTCAGAACGCTGACTCGGAGGCTGCCTGCAGGAGCAGCGCCACACTTGTCGCGCCAGGGTCCTGGTGTCCGACGCTGCGCTCGCCCAGGTAGCTGGCCCTTCCCTTGCGGGCCAGCATCGGTGTGGTCGCGTCGCGTCCGGCCGCTGCCGCGGCGCTGGCCTGCTCCAGCGCGGCCGCCAGGCCCAGCTGCTGGCCGACCGCGCCTTCCAGGGCGTCGACGGCCGGAGCCAGTGCGTCATACATCGTCTTGTCCCCAGGCTCGGCCTTGCCGCGGGCGACGACGCCGTCCAGGCCCGCGCGGAGGGCCTTCGCCAGCAGCTCGGTGGAGGCGTTGTCCGCCTCGCCGAACGAGGTGCCCATCCGCAGGAACAGGGTGCCGAACAGGGGCCCGCTGGCCCCGCCGACCGTCGAGACCAAGGTCATGCCGACCTTGGTGAACAGCGCGCCTGCTGTCGCCGGCCGAGTCTGGTCGAGCGCGACCACGGCGGCCTGCATGCCCCGATCCATGTTCGACCCGTGGTCGGCATCGCCGATCGCCGCGTCGAGTTGGGTCAGGTAGTCCCTGTTCTCGGCAACGAGGGCCGCGAACCTGCGCACCCACGCCTCGAGGACCGCCGTGGTCACGCTCTCGGCCATCGCTCAGATACCCCATCGCAGCGCCGGCGTCCGCACGGGAGCGTCCCAGAGCGAGAGCAGGTCGTCGTCCACCCGCAACAGGGTGACCGACGTGCCCGCCATGTCCAGCGAGGTGATGTAGGAGCCGACCAGGGAGCGGGCGACCTGGATGCCGCGGGAAGCCAGGATCTTGTCCACCTCGTGGTACATCACGTAGAGCTCGATCAGCGGCGTGCCGCCGAGCCCGTTGACGAAGGCGATCACCGCCTCGCCGGAGGAGAAGGGCAGGTCGGCGAGGATC
The DNA here is from genome assembly GCA_035689185.1 of Dermatophilaceae bacterium. Taxonomy (GTDB): domain Bacteria; phylum Actinomycetota; class Actinomycetes; order Actinomycetales; family Dermatophilaceae; genus DASSLY01. The sequence continues at coordinate 1,254 of DASSLY010000013.1, read as the reverse complement.
GGCTCGAGCACGAGCGAGGCGATCTCGCTGGCGGGAGCGAGGGGCAGGCGCTGCTTGCCGGGCTCGCCGTGGATGCCCACACCGACCTCCATCTCGGCGTCGCCGAGGTCGAACGTGGGCTTGCCCACGGCCGGGACCGTGCAGGACGTGAGCGCCACGCCCATGCTGCGGCCGTTGGCGTTCACGGTGCGGGCGACTGCTGCCACCTGGTCCAGCGACCTGCCCTGCTCGGCCGCGGCCCCGGCGATCTTCTCCAGCAGGACAGTGACGCCGACACCTCGCCGACCGGCCGTCCAGGTGCTGTCCTGCACGGCAACGTCGTCGTCGGTGACCACCGAGACGACCCGGGCGCCGGTCTCCGCGGCGGCCAGCTCGGCAGCCATCTCGAAGTTCATCACGTCGCCGGTGTAGTTCTTCACCACGTGCAGCACCCCGGCGCCGCCGTCGACCAGCTTGGTGGCGGCGACCATCTGGTCGGGCACGGGGGAGGTGAAGATCTCGCCGGCGCATGCGGCGTCGAGCATGCCCAGTCCGACGAAGCCGCCGTGGAGCGGCTCGTGGCCGGAGCCGCCGCCGGAGATGATGCCGACCTTGCCGGGCCGCAGGGCGTCGCCCCGGTAGATGACCTTGTTGTGGTGGTCGACCTGCAGCTCGGGGTGGGCCGCTTCGACACCCAGCAGCGCATCGGTGACGACCGCGTTGGGGTCGTTGATCAGCTTTTTCATCGGATCCCTTCCTGGTTCCGTGGTGAGGCAGCGGGCTAGACCGTCGCGGCGGTGGTCGCCGCCGTGGTCTCCGGGTCGCCGAGGTCGATGCCGGCTCCCGTCTTGACGTGGTCTGCGGGGGTGCGGGTCATCGCCTGGTAGAGCAGGGCGGCGGCGACGCCGGCGAGCAGCTCGGCGGCGAGGTAGACGGGAAGCTGGCCCCACTTGACCGTCCCACCGGCGACCTGTTGGACGAGCATCGGCCCAACCGTACGAGCCGGGTTGATCGAGGCTCCGGTGGCGGGGGCGACGGGGATGATGGCGGCGAACACGACCAGGCCGATGGCGACGCCGGCGAAGCCGGCGGCGGCCTTGCGGTGGATGACGCCGAAGATGGTGAACACCAGGATGAAGGTCCCGACGAACTCCGCCGTGAACGCCTGCAGCCAGCTGATGTCGCCGTATGCGGCGACACCGAGGCCGACGTCGCTGGCCTTGTGGCCGAGCACGCCGATGATCGCCGCCGCGCCCACGACGGCCCCGACCACCT
>DASSLY010000012.1:0-12915 GCA_035689185.1 Dermatophilaceae bacterium | reverse complement strand
GGCTCCTACTACTCGGTGAGCGACCGGCTGGCCAAGGAGATCGAGGGCGGCTGGAAGCCGGACCAGTACAGCAACCCGGAGAACCCGAACAGCCACTACCTGACCACCGGTCCGGAGGTGTGGGCGGACACCGACGGCCGGATCACCCACTTCGTCGCCGGGATCGGCACCGGGGGCACCATCAGCGGCACCGGCCGGTACCTGCGCGAGGTGTCCGCCGGCCGGGACGCGGCGGCGGGTGGCCGAGTGCGGATCGTGGGGGCAGATCCGCAGGGGTCGGTCTACTCCGGGGGGACCGGCCGGCCGTATCTGGTGGAGGGGGTCGGGGAGGACATCTGGCCCCCTGCGTACGACCCGTCGATGGTGGACGAGGTCATCGCGGTCTCCGACGCGGACTCCTTCGCGATGACCCGGCGGTTGGCCCGGGAGGAGGGGCTGCTTGTCGGCGGCTCCTGCGGGATGGCGGTGGTCGCCGCGCTGCGCGCCGCGCGCGACCTGCCGGCCTCCGCGGTGGTGGTGGTGCTGTTGCCCGACAGCGGCCGCGGGTACCTGTCCAAGATCTTCTCCGACGCGTGGATGTCCTCCTACGGCTTCCTCCGCGACGACAGCGGTCGCACCGTCGGCGAGCTGTTGCAGGCCAAGTCCGGTGACCTGCCGGCGCTGGTCCACACCCACCCCAACGAGACGGTCCGGGACGCCATCCACATCCTGCGCGAGTACGGCGTCTCGCAGATGCCGGTCGTGAACGCCGAGCCCCCCGTGACGGCTGGTGAGGTCGCCGGCTCGGTCAGCGAGCGGGACCTGCTGGAAGCCCTGTATGCCGGGTCGGCGCACCTGGCGGACCCGGTGGAGCGGCACATGTCTGCGACGCTGCCGCTGGTCGGGGCGGGCGAGCCGGTCGCGACAGCCAGGGCGGCCCTGGAGAAGCACGACGCGATCCTGGTGGTGCGCGACGGCTCTCCGGTGGGCGTGCTGACGCGGGCCGACCTGCTCGCGTTCCTCGCCGGATAGCTCGCCGGCTACCGGGCCTGTGGTCCGGGCAGGACGTCCTGCTGGGCGGGCACCTGGTCCTGGCGCAGCAGGCCGACCGGACAGGTCATCCCGTTCGGCCCGTGGTTGCAGTAGCCGCCCGGGTTCTTCTGCAGGTACTGCTGGTGGTAGGCCTCGGCGTAGAAGAACTCCCCCGCCTCCGCCGCCGGCCGCAGCTCGGTGGTGATGTCGCGGTAGCCGTGCTTGTGCAGCTCGACCTGGAACCCGGCCCGGGTCGCCGCCACGGCCTGGCGCTGTTCCTCAGTGGTCCAGTAGACGGCCGAGCGGTACTGGGTGCCGATGTCGTTGCCCTGCCGGAAGCCCTGGGTCGGATCGTGGTTCTCCCAGAACGTGGCCAGCAGCCGCTCCGCGGAGACCACGGCCGGGTCGTAGGCGACGAGCACCGCCTCGGTGTGGCCGGTCCGACCGGTGCACACCTCCTGGTAGGTCGGGTTGGGGGTGTAGCCGCCCATGTAGCCGGCGGCGGTGGTGACCACCCCGGGAAGCCGCCAGAAGATCCGCTCCGCCCCCCAGAAGCAGCCCATCGCGACATACAGGACCTGAGTGCCCGCCGGCCAGGGGCCATGCAGCGCGGTCCCCAGCACCTCGTGGTTCTCCGGTATGCCGGGCAGCGGCGTCGGCCGGCCGGGCAGGGCGGCGGCGGGGGCGGGCAGGGCGGGCTTGCTGGTGAGACCGAACATGCTCTCAGTCTCACACGCCGGCCGGCGGGACCGGCCGGCGCACGATGACGGTCCGCTTACGTCCTGACTGCCGCCGCTGGCATGCTGGGGTGTCCTCGGGGAACCTCGACGCATGGGAGCCGGGCGTGTCCATCAGAGGCACAGGTGGCACAGGTGGCACAGGTGGCACAGGTGGAGTGGCCGGCGCCACCGGCAAGGCGAGCAAGGGCAAGGCTGGAGGCAAGGGGCTGCGCCCGGTCGCCGGTCCGCCGGACGAGGCCGGGTCCGACGACCCGGTCACACTGGCCATGGTGGCCCGCCAGGCCGGTGTCTCGGTGGCCACGGCCTCCCGCGTGCTGCAGGGCGGCCTGCCCGCGTCGCCCGGCGCGCGGTCCGCGGTGCTGCACGCGGTGCAGGACCTCGGGTACCGACCCCCTGGGCGCAGGCGGGCAGCAAGGGCGGCCACCGGCACCTTCGGCCTGGTCGTGCCCGACCTGTCCCGGCCGAACGCGGAGCTGTTCCTCGGCGCGGCCGTTGCCGCCGCCCGGCAGGAGCGGGCCGTCATCCCGCTGGTGAGCGGGGGTGAGGGTGACCTGGCCGCGCAGGTCCACGAGCTGGCGGGGCGGGTCGACGGCCTCATGGTCGTGGGCGGGTCCGTGCCCGATGCCGTGGTGCTGCGGCTGGCGGCCCGGATGCCGGTCGTGCTGGTCGCCCGCGACGGGCTACCGCGCTGCCGCAGCATCACGGTGCAGACCGAGGAGGTCGCCGAACAGCTCACCCGGCACCTGTTCGACCACGGCCACCGCCGGTTGGTCTTCGTCGGTGACCCGGAGCGCAACCCGGAGGTCTCCATCCGCTACCAGGGGTTCCGGTCGGCTCACCTGGCCGCGGGGGTGCCGATCAGGCGGCCGGCGCTGCGGGTGCCGCTGGTCGAGGGTGCCGGGAGGCGGGTGGCCGAGGAGCTGCAACGGCGCCGGTTCAAGGTGGACGGGCTGGTCTGCGCGACGGACGAGCTCGCCCTCGGCGTGCTCGCCGGGCTGGGCGACAGTGAGCTGCTCGTGCCCGATGACGTCGCGATCATCGGTTGGGGTGACGCCGAGGCTGCCCGGTTCGTCCGCCCGACGCTGACCACCGTCGCGCTGCCGCTGCGCGAGATGGGGGAGCGGGCCGCCGAGATGCTGTCCGCGGTGCGTACGCAGCCGAACGGTCGCGACACCGGCATCGGGTCGGGCCCCGTCGACCGGCTGGAGCTGCCGAGCAAGCTGGTCCGGCGCGCCTCGTGCGGCTGCCCCGGGCCTCGCCTGTGGCGCCCGGCCCGGCCGCCACGCGCCGACCGCCGTCGGAGCCGAAAGGCCGCCGGTCCCGGCGTAGCCTGAGCCGCGTGACCGCGCCAGGCTTTGCGACCCGTGCCATCCATGCCGGGCAGGCGCCGGACCCGTCCACCGGTGCCGTGGTCCCGCCGATCTACCAGGTGTCCACCTACGCCCAGGACGGCGTAGGCGGCCTGCGCGGCGGCTACGAGTACAGCCGGTCGGCCAACCCGACGCGCACGGCGCTGGAGACGTGCCTGGCGTCGCTGGAGGGCGGGGGGCGCGGCTTCGCCTTCGCCTCCGGCCTTGCCGGGCAGGACTGCGTGGCCCGGGCGCTGCTCCGCCCGGGGGACCACCTGGTGCTGCCCTCGGACGCCTACGGCGGCACCTTCCGGCTGGTGGACAAGGTGCTTCGCGCCTGGGGGGTGGAGCACACGACGGCGGCGATCGGCGACGTGGAGTCGGTCCGCGCCGCGGTGCGGCCAGGCCGGACCCGGATGCTGTGGGTCGAGACCCCGACCAACCCGCTGCTGGGGGTGGCGGACATCCCGGCACTGGTCGCGGTGGCGCACGACGCCGGTGCCCTGCTCGTCGTCGACAACACCTTCGCCACGCCATACCTGCAGCAGCCGATCCCGCTCGGCGCGGACCTGGTGACCCACTCGACGACGAAGTACTGCGGTGGTCACAGTGACCTTGTCGGCGGCGCGGTGGTCGTCGCGGACCGGGTTGAGGTGCCCGGGTTCGAGGACGCCGCCGACCGGGTGGCGTTCCACCAGAACGCGATCGGTGCCGTCGCGGGGCCGTTCGACGCCTGGCTGGTGCTCCGGGGGCTGCGCACGCTCGGGGTGCGGATGGACCGCCACTGCGACAACGCCGAGCACGTGGTCGAGTTCCTCCGCACCCACCCTGGCGTGACGGCGGTCCACTATCCCGGCCTGCCCGGGCACCCGGGCCACGCGGTCGCCGCGAGGCAGATGCGACGGTTCGGCGGCATGGTCTCCTTCCAGGTCGCCGGGGGCGAGGAGCAGGCGCTGTCGGTGTGCGCCGCGACCACCGTCTGGACGCTGGCGGAGTCCCTGGGCGGGGTGGAGTCGCTGATCGAGCACCCCGCCCGGATGACCCACGCGAGCGTCGCCGGGACGCAGCTGGAGGTCCCGGCCGACCTGGTCCGGCTGTCGGTCGGCATCGAGGACGCGGTGGACCTGGTCGAGGACCTGGACCGGGCGCTGGCCGCGTCCGCCGTCGGCTGACCTGCGTTCGGCCTGCCCGCGCCGGGGCGGTGGCGACGCCTGTGCCACAGTTGCAACCTCGTGGCTGCAGGGAAGCGAACTGCAGCGGGAGAGGGGCGTGGCATCGTGGCAGGCAGTGACTCGGCGGACCCGGCGGTCCTCGCTCGCGGGCTGGTCAAGCACTACGGGCAGGTGAAGGCCCTCGACGGGGTCGACCTCACCGTTCCCCAGGGCACGGTCGTCGCGCTGCTGGGGCCGAACGGGGCGGGCAAGACGACCGCCGTCCGGATCCTCACCACCCTGGTGAAGCCGACCGCGGGTGCGGCGACCGTGGCCGGCGTGGACGTGCTGCGCCACCCCCAGGAGGTTCGCCGGCACATCGGCCTGTCCGGCCAGTTCGCCGCCGTCGACGAGTACCTCACCGGCCGGGAGAACCTGGAGATGGTCGGTCGGCTCTACCACCTCGGTGCCAAGCGGAGCCGCGACCGGGCGGCCGAACTGCTCTCGCAGTTTCGCCTGGAGGAGTCCGCGGACCGGATGTCGAAGACCTACTCCGGCGGTATGCGGCGCCGGCTGGACCTTGCCGGCGCGCTCGTGGCCAGCCCCCCGGTGCTGTTCCTGGACGAGCCGACCACCGGGCTGGACCCGCGCAGCCGGGTGGAGATGTGGGACGTGATCCAGACGCTGGTGCGAGGCGGGACGTCGCTGCTGCTGACGACGCAGTACCTGGAGGAGGCGGACCTGCTTGCCGACCATATCGTGGTCATCGACCACGGCAGGGTCATCGCCGAAGGCACCGCGGACGAGCTGAAGGCGCAGGTCGGCGGCGAACGGCTGGCGGTCACCGTCTCCGACGCGGCGCAGCTGGACCGGGCGTGCACGGTCCTGGAACCGCTCGGGGTCGGCGCGGTCGTCGTCGAGGCGCACCGGCGCGCACTGCTGCTGCCCGTGTCGGGGGGCGCCGCGACGCTGACCGACGCGCTGAGGCGGCTCGACGGCGACGGAATCGCGCTGGACGACGTCGGGCTGCGCCGCCCCACGCTGGACGATGTCTTCCTCGCGCTCACCGGCCACGCGGCGCGGGCGGATGATCAGGACGGTCAGCGGGACGGACGACCGAGACGAGGAGGCCAACGATGAGCGTCCGCTCGGCGGTCAGCGACGGGCTGGTGGTCGCCAGACGCAACCTGATAAAGATCAAGCGGGTTCCGGACCTGCTGGTCTTCACCACCTTGTCGCCGATCATGTTCGTGCTGCTGTTCGCCTACGTGTTCGGGGGGGCGATCGACCAGCAGGGCGGTGGGCAGGGCTACCGCGAGTTCCTCATCGCCGGCATCTTCGCCCAGACTGTCGTGTTCGGCGCCACCATCACCGGGGCTGGCCTGGCCGACGACATCAAGAAGGGCATCGTCGACAGGTTCCGGTCGCTGCCGATGTCGCCGTCGGCGGTCCTGACCGGGCGCACCCTTTCCGACGTGGTCAACAACGTCATCGTCCTGGTCGTCATGGGGCTGACCGGTCTGCTGGTCGGCTGGCGGATCAGGTCCTCGGCGGCGGAGGCGCTGCTGGGCTTCGTGCTGCTGCTGCTGTTCGCCTACGCGGTGTCCTGGGTGATGGCCTGGGTCGGCATGCTGGTGCCGAGTCCCGAGGTGTTCAACAACGCGTCCTTCATCGTGATCTTCCCGCTGACGTTCGTGGCCAACACCTTCGTCCCGCTGGACACCTTGCCCGGGCCGCTCAAGGCGTTCGCGGAGTGGAACCCCGTGTCCGCGGTCACGCAGGCGGCCAGGGACCTTTTCGGCAACGCCAACCCCATCCCGACGGCCCCGGCGTCGCAGTCGTGGCCGCTTGAGCATCCGGGGCTCTACACCGTGATCTGGGCGGCGGTCATCCTGGCCGCCTTCGTGCCGCTGGCCAACCGTCAGTACCACCGCGCCACCAGCCGCTGAGGCGAGCGCGGCCGACCTGCCACGCTGGGCGTGGCCGACCGGCCACCCTGGCCGCGCGGCCGGTCAACGGGTGTAGGGCTTGGCCCCCACCACGGTGACGGAGATGGCCTTGCCGGTGGGCGCCTGGTAGGTGACCGTGTCGCCGGCCTTCCGCCCGATCAGCGCCGCACCCAGCGGCGACTTCTCGCTGTAGACCTCCAGGTCGGACCCGTCGGCGATCTCCCGGTTGCCGAGCAGGAAGGTCAGCTCGTCGCCGAGCAGGTCGACCGTGACGACCATCCCCGGCTCCACGATGCCGTTGTCGGCGGGCTCGTGCCCGACCACGGCGCTGTCCAGCAGCTGGGTCAGCTGCCGGATGCGGGCCTCCATCTTGCCCTGCTCCTCCTTGGCGGCGTGGTAGCCACCGTTCTCCTTCAGGTCGCCCTCCTCCCGGGCCGCCTCGATCTTGCGGGCGATGTCCAGCCGACCGTCCCCGGACAGCTGGCCGAGCTCGGCCTTGAGCCGGTCGTACGCCTCCTGGGTGAGGTAGCTGGCGGCGGACGCGCTGGTCATGGACTCGCTCACAGTTGTGCTCCTTCGGGGGTATGTGGATGCCGTGTCGACGGTGGGGTCCGCCGCGTCGCAAGGCGGCCGGGTCGACCGGACTCCGCAACAGGCCGGACCGGCCGGCGCACCAGGATGCGCGAACCCGAGCCCAGAACCCGCGATGATCGATCGCTGAACAACCCAGGTTAGCAACTTCAGCGGCGACATTCCCGCACGAGGCCGGTGACCGCCCTGGTCGTGGTGCGGATCCGGTCGGTCCGCTGCACCGTGCCCGGACCGCCCGCCGGGACGACCACCTCGACCGTGCCGACCGTGCCGAACGAACGGTCCAGGGCGCGAAGGGTGCAGGTCACCCTCTCCGCGTCCGGACGATGCACCTGGTAGCTGACCTGCACCGTCTGGTTGTCGAGCACCCGGTAGCCCAGGTCGGTCCAGCCGACCCGGCCGACCGTGGCGGCCAGTCCGAACCAGATCGCGATGGCGACACCGCCCGCCACGCCCACCGTGCCGAGCAGCCACCATGTGCGCCGGGACACCGCAGGCCCAGGTCCCGCGGGAGGGGCGGCAGTGGGCACGGGTGACATCATGAACCAGATCACGAAGCAGAGGTGCCAGCACCTGCCAGTACCAGGGAGCGATGTGACCGAACGACTCCGCCTGATGGCCGTCCACGCCCACCCCGACGACGAGTCGAGCAAGGGCGCGGCCACCATGGCCCGCTACGTCGCCCAAGGTGCGGACGTGATGGTGGTCTCCTGCACCGGAGGCGAGCGTGGCGACGTCCTCAACCCGCGGCTGAAGAACGACCCGGAGATCCTGCGCAACCTGCCCGAGGTGCGCCGGCGGGAGATGGCCCGAGCCCAGCAGATCCTCGGCGTGCAGCACGTCTGGCTGGGTTTCGTCGACTCGGGACTGCCCGAGGGCGACCCGCTGCCCCCGCTGGCCGAGGGCTGCTTCGCGCTGGAGCCGCTGGAGGTGACCGCCGAGGCGCTGGTCCGGGTGGTGCGCCGCTTCCGGCCGCACGTGATGACGACCTATGACGAGTTCGGGGGCTACCCCCACCCGGACCACGTGATGTGCCACACCGTCTCGATGGCGGCGTTCCGGGCGGCCGGCGACCCCGCGGCATACCCCTTCGCAGGCCCGGCCTGGCAGCCGCTCAAGATCTACTACAACCGCACGCACACCAAGGCACGGACCGAGGCGATCCACCAGACGATGGGGGCGTTGGGGCTGGAGTCGCCGTATGCCGAGCGGCTGGCCCGGTGGAAGGACGACGACGCGCGGGTGACGACGCGGATCGAGTGCTCCTCCTACTTCCCGGTGCGCGACCAGGCGCTGCTCGCCCACGCCACGCAGATCGACCCGGACGGCAGCTGGTTCGAGGTGCCGCCGGACATCGAGCGGCAGTCCTGGCCTACCGAGGACTTCATCGCGGCGCTGTCCTACGTGCCGGTCGCCGACGGCGAAGACGACCTGTTCGCCGGCCTGGGCGGCCCCGTCGAGGGGACGGCACTTGCCCTGCGCCTGGCCCAAGCCGGACCGGGCTCCCGTCCGCAACCGGTGCACGATCTGGTGCTCACGACGGAGGCCGCGTGAACACCCCGAGCACGGACGTCTCGCCCGGGCTGGGCGGGTTCCTGGCCTTCTTCCTGCTCGCCCTGGCCCTCTGGCTGCTCATGCGCAACATGAACACCAGGCTGCGCAACTTGTCCTACCGGGAGCAGCGCGAGCGAGACGCCGCCGCCGGCCCCGCCCCTGAGGGCGAGGCCGGCGACGGTGGCCGTGCTGGCAGGAGTCCAGGCCCGGGGCCGTCCGACGGTCCGCTGGATGGTCCGGCGGGTGGTCCGGTCGGCGGCCCGGTGGAACAGGACCCACCCGGGCCGGGGCGTTAGGCGGTTCCCCCCGGGACCGCGCCGTACACCGCCAGCGACGCGGCGATGTAGTGCACCGCGAACGCCGCAACGGTGAAGGCGTGGAACACCTCGTGGAAGCCGAACCAGCGCGGCGAGGGGTTGGGCCGCTTGGTCCCGTAGACGACCGCTCCGAGGGTGTAGAGCAGTCCACCGGCGCAGATAAGGGCGATCACCCAGGCCCCGCCGGCCTCGTAGAGGGGTTTGAGGTAGAAGACCGCGACCCAGCCCAGGGCGACGTAGCAGGGCGTGTACAGCCAGCGCGGCGCGTGCACCCACACGACGCGGAACAGCACGCCGGCCAGGGCTCCCGCCCAGGCGATGAGCAGCAGCGTGCGCGACTGCGCTGAGGGGAGCAGCAGCAGCGCGAACGGGGTGTAGGTACCCGCGATGATGAGGAAGATGTTGGCGTGGTCCAGCCGCTTGAGCACGCCCTGCAGGCGGGGGGACCAGGTGCCCCGGTGGTACACCGCCGAGGTGCCGAACAGCAACGCCGCGGTGATCGCGAAGACGGCAGCGCCGAGGCGCGCCGCCCCGTTGGGGGCAAGCGTGACCAGGACTATCCCGGCCGCGACGGCCAGGGGAAACGTCCCGGCGTGGATCCAGCCGCGCAGCCGGGGTTTGACCGCAGCGACCGTCTCGCGCACGGCGCCGAGCGGGTTGCGCTCCTCGCCGAGGGGTGCCGAACTCATGGGACACAGCCTAACCTACGGATGCGTAGGTTACGCGAGCGTAGGTTATGTGATCCGCGTCGCGTCCGAGGCCTTCGATCGCGGTAGCCTGATCCTGGCGGAGACCAGCCGCGGGCGCAGGAGGTGCTGGTGGGGCTTCGGAACCTGCTGTATGGCGCGTACGAGCGGCAGTTGATCGCTCGGCTTCCCGCCGATCGGCTCCCGCGGCACATCGGCGTCATGCTCGACGGCAACCGGCGGTGGGCCAAGGCGAACGGTGCGGATGCCGCCCAGGGCCACCAGGCGGGTGCGGACAACATCGCCCCACTGCTGGGCTGGTGCGAGGACGTGGGTGTCGAGGTCGTCACCTTGTGGCTGCTCTCGACCGACAACCTGAACCGGCCAGCGGCGGAGCTCACCCCGCTGCTGGGCATCATCGAGGACGCCGTGACGGGTCTGGCCCGGCGGCGCCGCTGGCGGCTGCACCCGGTGGGGGCGTTGGATCTGCTGCCGGCGCAGACCGCGCACCGGCTGAAGGAGGCCGCCGAGGCCACCGGGGACGTGACCGGGATGCTGGTCAACATCGCGGTCGGCTACGGCGGCCGGCGCGAGATCGCCGACGCCGTCCGGTCGCTGCTGCAGGAGCACGCCGAGAAGGGCACCTCGATCGAGGAACTGGCCGAGTTCCTCGACGTCGAGCACATCGCCGAGCACCTGTACACCAAGGGCCAGCCCGACCCTGACCTGGTCATCCGCACCTCCGGGGAGCAGCGACTGGGCGGATTCCTGCTGTGGCAGAGCGCGCAGTCGGAGTTCTACTTCTGTGAGGCCTACTGGCCGGACTTCCGCCACGTGGACTTCCTGCGCGCGCTGCGGGCCTACGCCGAACGAGAGCGCCGGTTCGGCTCCTGACCCCACCCCCCACACCTGTCAGAGCAAGGGCGGGTCATGGCGCGCTGGCGTTCTGACAACCTGGGGGGCGGGGGGTGGGAGATGGGCATCACGCGGGTCGCTGTCGGATCCGGCGTGGCACCGGCGTTACTGTCGAGGCATCCGCCACTGCCGGAAGGGGAACCCCGCCCGTGACGCACACCGCTGGACCCATGACTGGTAGCACTGGTGGAGCGGGGGAGGCGCGGGCAGGCATGCGGACCTTCGTGCTGGACACCTCGGTGCTGCTGTCCGACCCGGGGGCCATGTTCCGCTTCGACGAGCACGAGGTCGTCCTGCCCGTTGTCGTGGTGACCGAGCTGGAGGGCAAGCGGCACCACCCCGAGCTCGGCTACTTCGCCCGGCAGGCCCTTCGGCGGCTGGACGACCTGCGCGTCCGGGCGGGGCGGCTGGACGCTCCCGTGCCGACGGGGGACGCCGGCGGAACGCTGCGGGTCGAGCTGAACCACGCCGACCCGGCCGCGCTGCCGGCCGGGTTCCGCCTCGGCGACAACGACACCCGCATCCTGGCGGTGGCCAAGAACCTCGCCGACGAGGGCAACGACGTCACGGTCGTCAGCAAGGACCTGCCCATGCGGGTGAAGGCCTCCGCCGTCGGTCTCAGCGCCGAGGAGTACCGCGCCGAGCTGGCCGTCGACAGCGGGTGGACCGGGCTGGCCGAGCTGGAGGTGTCCGCCGAGGAGCTGGGCCAGCTCTACGAGCGGGGCCGGCTCGAGCACCCGGACGCGCGCGAGCTGCCGTGTCACACCGGCCTGGTCCTGCTCTCGCCGCGCGGCAGCGGACTGGGCCGGGTGGGGGCCGACAAGGCGGTCCGGCTGGTGCGCGGCGACCGGGACGCGTTCGGTCTGCACGGCCGCAGCGCCGAGCAGCGGATCGCCCTGGAGCTGTTGATGGACCCCGATGTCGGCATCGTCAGCCTCGGCGGACGAGCCGGCACCGGCAAGAGCGCCCTGGCGCTCTGTGCCGGCCTGGAAGCGGTCATGGAGCGGCGCCAGCACCGCAAGGTCAGTGTCTTCCGGCCCTTGTATGCCGTCGGTGGGCAGGACCTGGGCTACCTCCCGGGCACCGAGGCGGAGAAGATGGGCCCCTGGGGGCAGGCCGTCTTCGACACCCTCGGGGCGCTGGTCTCCACAGAGGTGGTCGAGGAGGTGCTCGACCGCGGCATGCTCGAGGTGCTGCCGCTGACCCACATCCGGGGGCGCAGCCTGCACGACGCGTTCGTCATCGTCGACGAGGCGCAGTCGCTGGAGCGCAACGTGCTGCTCACGGTGCTCTCCCGGGTCGGCCAGAACTCCAGGGTGGTGCTCACCCACGACGTCGCCCAGCGGGACAACCTGCGGGTCGGCCGGCACGACGGGGTCGCTGCCGTCATCGAGGCGCTGAAGGGCCACCCGCTGTTCGCGCACGTGACCCTCACGCGCAGCGAGCGCAGCCCGATCGCGGCGCTAGTGACCGACCTGCTGGAGGGTCTCGAGCTCTGAGCGCGGGACCGTTCCGCTGCGGGAAAATCCTCGTCCAGACCCCTTCACCCGAGCGTCACGGCGGGTGACTGTGCGGAGACTCACACCCGTGTGTGACCGACGCCCGACGGCCTGACGGCACCGAACCGGGTTCTCATTCAACAGGATTCGCCACCCAGCCAAGGGTCTCGGTCACAGGTACGACCCTTTGACGCACCGGTCGAACTCTGAGACGGTAGATCACGAAACGATATCGGTCCGATAACGGGCCGGGCCGTCGCAACGATGCTCGCCCGGTCGGCCGATCGCGTCGTGCCCCAAGCCGACGCCGGTCACGCACCCCGGTGCTGCCCCCGTCATCGCCCCTGTTCTGACCTGCCCTGACCTTTCGACGCCCTGATGGAGTTCGCTTGCCCACCAGCCACGACGACACGATCGACCGCGCCGCCGCGACGGCCCGCTACGCGGGACGGCACCGCCTGTCCGGCGCCGTCTCGGACCAGACCCGCTCGAAGCTGACCGCCGTGACATCCCGACTGGCCTCGGCCCGGGTGTCGAAGCTGCCGCGCGCGCTGCGGCGACCGATCGCCTCCGGTGCCGTCGTGCTCGGCGTGTTCGCCGCCACCGCCGCCGGTTATGCCCACTCCGCCCAGCCGGGCTCGCCCCTGACGGCTCTGACCGCGGCGATGGCCACCTCGTCGGCGGGCTCCGACGCCGGCCCCACCGCGCACGACGTGGCCCGCGACGAGGTCGCCGACAAGCTGGGTGCGGCCGCCGGCCGCCGGCAGGACGCCACGGCCGCCAAGGCTCGCGCTGCCGCCGCCGCCAAGGCCGCCGCGCTGGCCAAGCAGCGCAAGGCGGCAGCCGCCCGCGCCGCCCGGGAGCAGGCGCGCAAGTCCATCCTGGCCCGGGCCCAGGCCGACCCGCGCGCGGTCGGAAGGCTGCTCGCCGCCGAGACCTACGGCTGGACCGGCAGCCAGTTCTCCTGCCTGAACTCGCTGTGGACCAAGGAGAGCGGCTGGAGCTACCGCGCGGACAACCCCAGCTCCTCGGCCTACGGGATCCCGCAAGCCCTGCCCGGCGCCAAGATGGCCGCCTTCGGCAGCGACTGGGCGCACAACCCGGCCACCCAGATCAAGTGGGGCCTGTCCTACATCAAGTCCCGCTACGGCAG
>DASSLY010000011.1:0-23109 GCA_035689185.1 Dermatophilaceae bacterium | reverse complement strand
CCGACCAGGTCGGCATGCTCACCGGTGACGCCGCGGTGAACCGGGACGCCCCGATCGTCTGCTGCACGGCCGAGGTCCTGGCCAACATCGCGCTGCGTCAGGGGGAGTCGGCCGAGGTCGGCCAGGTGGTGATGGACGAGTTCCACTTCTACGCCGAGCCGGACCGCGGCTGGGCCTGGCAGGTGCCGATCCTGGAGCTGCCGCAGGCCCAGTTCCTGCTGATGTCGGCGACCCTGGGGGAGGTGCAGCGGTTCCAGGCCGACCTGACCCGGCGCACCGGGCGGCCCACCGCTGTGGTCACCTCGGCGACCCGGCCGGTGCCGCTGTCCTACGCCTACGCGATGACCCCGCTGCACGAGACCGTGGAGGAGTTGCTGTCCACCCACCAGGCCCCGGTGTATGTCGTGCACTTCACCCAGGCGGCGGCGATGGAGCAGGCCCAGGCGCTGACCTCGGTGAACGTCAGCTCCCGGGAGGACAAGGACCGGATCGCCGCGCAGATCGGGGCGTTCCGGTTCGGGACCGGCTTCGGCAAGACGCTGTCCCGGCTGGTCCGGCAGGGCATCGGGGTGCACCACGCCGGGATGCTGCCAAAGTACCGCCGGCTGGTCGAGCAGCTGGCCCAGGCGGGGCTGCTCAAGGTCATCTGCGGCACCGACACCCTCGGCGTGGGGATCAACGTGCCGATCCGCACGGTGCTGCTGACCGGGCTGACCAAGTTCGACGGGCGCCGTCAGCGAGTCCTGCGAGCCCGCGAGTTCCACCAGATCGCCGGCCGGGCCGGGCGGGCGGGGTTCGACACTGCCGGCCAGGTCGTCGTGCAGGCCCCGGAACACGTCATCGAGAACGCCCGCGCGCTGGCGAAGTTCGCCGACGACCCGCGCAGGCAGCGCAGCGTCCGGCGACGGCAGCCGCCGGAGGGATTCGTGGGCTGGTCGGAGGACACCTTCCGCCGGCTGGTCGCCGCCGAGCCGGAGGCGCTGGTGTCCCGGATGCAGGTGAGCCACGCGATGGTCCTCAACGTCCTGGCCCGGCAGGGCGACCCGTTCCCGGCGTTCCGCCGGCTGTTGCGGGACAACCACGAGACCGGCCCTCGGCAGCTGCGGCTGGTCCGGCGGGCCGTGCAGATCTACCGCAGCCTGCTCACCGCCGGCGTGGTCGAACGGCTGGAGGCACCGGATGCCGACGGCCGGGTGGTGCGGGTGGTCACCGAGCTGCAGGACGACTTCGCCCTCAACCAGGCGCTGTCGACGTTCGCGCTCGCCGCGTTCGACCTGCTCGACCCGGCCTCGCCGAGCTACGCGCTGGACGTCGTCTCGGTGGTCGAGTCCACCCTGGAGGACCCGCGGCAGGTCCTGTGGGCCCAGCAGTCCAAGGCGCGCGGGGAGGCGGTGGCGCTGATGAAGGCGCAGGGGATCGAGTACGAGGAGCGGGCCGAGCTGGTGGAGGAGGTGACCTGGCCGCGGCCGTTGGCGGAGCTTCTCGAGGCCGCCTTCGCCGCATACCTGGCCGGGCACCCGTGGGTCGCCGAGACGCCGGTGTCGCCGAAGTCGGTGGCCCGCGACATGTTCGAGCAGGCGATGACCTTCGGCGAGTTCATCGCCCACTACGGGCTGGCCCGCTCCGAGGGGCTGGTGCTGCGGTACCTGTCCGACGCCTACAAGGCGCTGCGACAGACGGTCCCGGAGGCGCGCAAGACCGAGGAGGTGCAGGACCTGGTCGAGTGGCTGGGCGAGGCGGTCCGCCAGACCGACTCCTCGCTGCTGGACGAGTGGGAGCTGCTGACGTCCGCGCAAGGAGCGCCGCTGCCGCTGCACGCCCCGCCGCCCCCGTCGGCGCCGCGCCCGGTGACCGGCAACGAGCGGGCCTTTCGCGTCCTGGTGCGCAACGCCATGTTCCGCCGGGTGGAACTGTTCGCCGGGCAGCGGTTCACTCAGCTGGCCGAACTCGGCGGCGAGCTGGACGCCGCGGGCTGGGAGGCGGGCTGGGCGGCATACCGGCAGGAGCACGAGGAGGTCGGGACCGGCGCGGACGCGCGCGGTCCGCACCTGCTCCTCGTCCAGGCCGAGCCCGCCCGCTGGCTGGTCCGGCAGGTGCTCGACGACGAGTCCGGGGATCGGGACTGGGCCGTGCACGCGGAGGTGGACCTGGCCGCCAGCGACGAGGCGGGCGAGGCAGTCGTCACCGTGACCGCGGTGGCGCCGGTCTGAGCGGGTGAGACGGCCCGGCGGCCGGGGGCCCGCGTTTGGCAGCATGCCGTGCGGGACACGAAGACCGGCGCTCCCGCCGCACCTGCACGGACCGGAGGACCAGCGATGACCACGGCCACCAGCACCTACCGGCTTCAGCTGCACGCCGGCTTCACCTTCGCCGACGCCGAGGCGCAGGTGCCCTACCTGGCCTCGCTGGGCGTCTCCCACCTGTACCTGTCGCCGATCCTGCAGGCCGTCCCGGGCTCCGCCCACGGGTATGACGTGCTGGATCACACCCGGGTCGCCACCGACCTCGGCGGCGAGCCTGCGCTGCGGTCGCTGGCCAACGCCGCGCACGAGCACGAGCTAGGCCTGGTCGTGGACGTGGTGCCCAACCACATGGCCCTGGTCGCGCCGGAGAGTGCCAACCGGCCGCTGTGGCAGGTGCTCAAGGAGGGCCGTGACGCCGCCACCGCGCAGTGGTTCGACATCGACTGGAAGTCCGGCGGCGGCCGGTTGGGCCTGCCCATCCTCGGCGGCAGCCTCGCAGAGGCGGTCGAGGCCGGCGAGCTGGTGCTGGACGAGCTCGACGGCGAGCCGGTCATCCGCTACCACGAGCACGTCTTCCCGCTGGCGATCGGCACCGAGGGCGGGCCTGGCGCGGACGTCGCCGAGGTTCTGCAGCGTCAGCACTACCAGCTCGCCAGCTGGCGCGACACCGACGCGATGCTGAACTACCGCCGGTTCTTCGAGGTGGACCAGCTCATCGCGGTCCGGGTGGAGCTGCCGGAGGTGTTCGAGGCCACGCACCGGCTGCTGCTCGACCTGAACAGGGACGGGACCATCGACGGGTTCCGCATCGACCACCCGGACGGCCTGGCCGACCCGGAAGGCTATCTCCAGCAGCTGCGCAAGGCCAGCCGCCCGGGGACGCTGATCTGGGTGGAGAAGATCTTGGAGGGCGAGGAGCGGCTGCCGCTCTCCTGGGCCTGCGACGGCACCACCGGCTACGACGCGATGTTCGTCGTGCAGACCGCGCTGGTCGACCCGGCGCCGCTGGCCACGCTGGACCGCACCTGGCGGGACGCGGGGGGCGACCCCGACGTCGCCGGCGCGGTCGAGCAGGCCAAGCGGCACGTGGTCCGGCTCTCCCTCGGCCCGGAGGTCGAGCGGCTGACCCGCCGGGCGCGGGAGGCGCTGCCCGGCCAGGACCCGGAGCGGCTGCGCGAGGCAGTGGTCGAGCTGCTGGTCGCGGGCGAGGTGTACCGCGCCTACGTCCGTCCCGAGGAGCGGCTGTCCGCGCTCGCGCGCGCGCGGATCCAGGACGCGTATGCCGTCGCCGTCGCCTCCCGCCCGGACCTGGCGCCGGAGCTGCAGCTGCTGGCGCAGCTGGCGACGGCGCAGGAGGACGACGGCGTGGCCGCGGTCGACTTCGCCGTGCGGCTGCAGCAGACATGGGGACCGGTCATGGCCAAGGGGATCGAGGACACCACGTTCTACCGCTGGCACCGGCTCACCGCGCTGAACGAGGTCGGTGGGGAGCCGGGCGTGGTGGACCACGCGTCGGCCGAGCCGATGCACGCCTGGGCCGTCAACCAGCAGGAGCACTGGCCTCGGGGGATGACCACGCTGTCCACCCACGACACCAAGCGCAGCGAGGACGTGCGGGCACGCATCCTGGCCGTCGCCGGTGACGAGAAGAGCTGGGCCGACTGCTCGGCGGTGTTCCATGCCGCCGCGGACGAGGCCGGGGTCGACCGGGCTACCGCGCACCTGCTCTGGCAGACCCTGGTCGGCGCCGGGTTCATCGAGACCGAACGATTGCACGGCTACCTGCTCAAGGCGGTCCGCGAGGCCAAGCAGCTCACCGCCTGGATCGACGGCGACCAGGCCTACGAGCAGCGGGTGCTGGCCCTGGCCGACCGGGCGGTCGAGCCGGGGCCGATGCGCAGCGCCGTCGAACGCGCGCTGGCCGCCGGCAGTGACGCGGTCCGGGCGACCACGCTGTCCGCCAAGCTGCTGCAGCTGTGCCTGCCGGGCGTGCCGGACACTTACCAGGGGTGCGAGGTGGTGGACCTGTCGCTGGTCGACCCGGACAACCGCCGCCCGGTCGACTACGGCGTCCGCACGCAACGGCTTGCCCGGCTGGACGAGGGGTACCCGGCCGAGGACCTCGACGACGAGAAGCTGCTGTTGACCTCGCGGGTCCTGCGGCTGCGCAAGGCCAACCCGGCTGTCTTCGGTGAGGGGGCGGCATACGAGCCGGTCCAGTCCGACTCCGAGCACCTGCTCGGCTTCGTCCGCGCCAGACCGGCCAGCTGGGTCGCCAGTGCGCTGCGGATCGGCCGGCAGGCTCGGGTGGTGGCGCTCGCGACCCGGGCGCCGTTCCGGCTGGCCGCCGGCGGCGGCTGGGGGGAGGCGAAGCTGGCGCTGCCGCCAGGGGACTGGCGCGACGAGCTGACCAGTCGCAGTTTCACGGGCGGCGAGATCCCCTGCGCCGCCGTGCTGTCCGCGATGCCCGTGGCCGTGCTGGTGCAGTCGTGACACCCCGCGAGCTCACGGTGTGGGCGCCGCGCGCCGGCTCGGTCGACCTGCTCATCCACGGCGAGCGGGTCGAGATGGAAGCCGTGGCGCAAGGCTGGTGGCGGGCCCAGGTCGAGGCCGAGGAGGGCACCGCATACCGGTTCTCCCTCGACGGCGGCGAGCCCCGCCCGGACCCCAGGGCGATGCGCATGCCGGAGGGTCCGCACGGCCCGTCCGCGGTCTTCGACCCGGAGCGGTTCGCCTGGACCGACGACGGCTGGCGCGGCGTCGAACTGGAGGGCTGCGTCATCTACGAGATGCACGTCGGCACGTTCACCGCCGAGGGCACCCTCGACGCCGCGGCCAAACGGCTGGAGCACCTGGTGGAGCTCGGGGTGGACATGGTGCAGCTGCTCCCGCTGGCCGGGTTCCCGGGACAGCACGGCTGGGGCTACGACGGGGTGAACCTGTATGCCGTGCACGAGCCGTACGGCGGCCCCGAGGCGTTCCAACGGTTCGTCGACACGGCTCACGGGCTGGGCCTGGCGGTGTGCCTCGACGTGGTCTACAACCACCTGGGACCGGACGGGAACTACCTGGGTGAGTTCGGTCCGTACTTCACCGAGCGGTACGAGACGCCGTGGGGAATGGGCCTCAACCTCGACGGGCGCCAGTCGGACCCGGTCCGCGACTTCGTCGTCGGCAACGCGCGGCAGTGGGTGGTCGACTTCCACGTCGACGCGCTGCGGCTGGACGCCGTGCACGAGCTGTACGACGACCGGGCGCTGCCGATCCTGGAGCGGCTGTCGCTGGAGGTGGACACCATAGCTGCGCAGCTCGACCGGCGGATCTGGCTGATCGCCGAGACCGACCGCAACGACCCGCGGACGGTGACCCCGCGCGCGGCCGCGGAAGGGCCGGGGACCGGCCTCGGCATCCACGCGCAGTGGGCCGACGACGTGCACCACGGGCTGCACGCGACCCTGACCGGGGAGACCCAGGGCTACTATGCCGACTTCGCCGCGGTCGGCGCGCTGGCCAAGGTGCTGCGGACCCCGTTCTTCCACGACGGGATCTGGTCCTCCTTCCGCGAGCGACTGCACGGCCGGCCGGTCGACCCGGAGCTGACGCCGGGGTTCCGGTTCGTGGCCTCGCTGCAGACCCACGACCAGGTCGGCAACCGGATGGCCGGGGATCGGTTGTGCCATCTGGTGAGCCCCGGCCTGGCCGCCTGCGGCGCCGCCCTGCTGCTGACCTCCGCGTACACCCCGATGCTGTTCATGGGCGAGGAGTGGGGCGCTTCCACGCCATGGCAGTACTTCACCGACCATACCGACCCCGACCTGGCCGAGTCCGTCAGCGAGGGACGGCGCACCGAGTTCGCCTCGCACGGCTGGGACCGGGCGGACGTCCCGGACCCCGGCGACCCGGCCACGGTGGAACGCTCGAGGCTGGCCTGGTCGGAGCTGCGGGAGCGTCGGCACTCCCGGATGCTGGCGTGGTACCGCGCGCTGCTGGCGCTGCGCCGGGCCAGGGCTGACCTGCGCGACCCAGCTCTGGACCAGGTCCGCGTCGAGCACGACACCGACACCGGCCTGGTCGTCGTCCACCGGGGCGAGCACCTGGTCCTCGTCAACCTCGGCGAGTCGGCCCTCGAGGTCCCGGTGGAGCTGCCGCTGCTCGCCGCCTCGCCGGTGCTGTTGCTGGCGTGGGAGCCGTTGTGCCGGCTCGAGGACGGCGTGCTGAAGCTCCCGGCGGCGTCTGCCGCCGTCGTCGGGCCCTCAACCGTCGGCTGAGCGTGCGAGGATCGGTGCGTGAGTGAGGCGCAGCCCGGTCGCCCGCAACCGCACCGCCCGGTGTTTCTCGACCCTGCCGCGATGGAGGCGACCGGCGGGGCCGAGTCACTGGACCCGGCCCGGGTCAGCGAGGTGGCCCACGAGACCGCGGCGGTCATCGTGCGCACCGGACGGGCGGCCGACGACCCCGCTCTCACCGCCCGCCTGGTCTCCCTTGTCGACGACCTGGGCCTGTCCACGCTGGCCGAGCTGTGGGCCGACCGGCCCGCGCGCAGCCTCCCCGGCGCGTTGTGGCGGCTCTACGCCCTGCGCGAGTGGGTCCGCCGCGACCCGGCCGGGGCCAGCGCCGACTATGGTGCCGGTGTCCAGTTCGCCGACCTGGCCCACGTCGTGGCCGGCGTGGCCGAGCCGCCCGGGCCGGAGGAGCTGCGCGAGCTGACCGACGCCATCCTCACCGGGGTCTTCGACGGCGACCTCGCGGTGGCGCTGGAGCGGGCGGCGGCCTTCTGTCGGGTCGTCTCCGCGGGTCGGGCGCACCGAGCAGACGAGGTGGAGCGCACCGACCCCTCGCTCGGCACGGCCCAGACCCGCCGGGCCGCGTCGATGCTCACCACGGCCGACGACCTGCAGGCCTGCGCTCGGCTGTGGCGCAAGGACGACCTGCTGTAGCTCGCATCGATAAGGGCCGCACGGCCCGCGCGCCGGTGACCCGTCGGCTAGGATCGATGGCGCGTCGGACCGGGTAGCCCCGGGCTCCAACATCAGCCGCTACGAGCGGCCTCGCGCCGTGAGGCGCTCCCGGTCCGGCGCGGCAAACGCGCCACGACGCCTCAACCGCCATCCCCTACGCCACAGCGGTGGGCGGACACGTCGATGCGGGCCCGGTCGCGGGAGCGCCGGCCCGGGCCCACCCAACCGCACCGCTGGCAGCCGCCGTGGGCGAAGGCGCCTCGCTCGACCACCGAGGTCCGCGCTGGCCCATCCAGCCCCACCGGGGTCCCGGCTGGACCGGCCAGGTCCGTTGACCCGGCTGACCCGGCTGACCCGGCCGACTCGGCCGACCCGGCCGACCCGGCCGACCCGGCCGGGGCTGCGTCGACTGTCACCGGGAGGACCGCGTCGCGGCGGAGCGCCCGTGCCGGCCGCTGTACGCCCGGCCGCCGGCCGCCCGGCCGGACCGGTTCTTCACTTCGCCGGACGGGGTCGGTCGCCCACACGTAGATTGGGCACCATGTCCGGCCACGGTGACAATCTCACCGACGACGAGCTCCAGTCGGAGATCGAGCTCGTCGGCGACCTCGTCGTCGCGGCAACTTCCAGCGAGGGCCGGCTCCCGCAGGACGAGATTGACCGGCTGCTGGGTTTGGCGCCTGTCCACGAGCACAACGGTGACACGACACCGGCCGAGCCGCCCAGCACGCTCGATTCCCAGCCCGAGTCCGCCGGCGACAGCCAAGGCTGAGCCAGCCTGGCCGCATACCGGGCCACGTCTGGGTGAACGCGAAGTTGCCGTTCGCCGTGGCCGAGCCCCTAGCATCGGTTCGGCCACCTTCCCGATGACCGGAGTCCGACCGTGGGCATTCGCCTCACCCCCCAAGAGACCGGCTTCTTCGCCCTGTTCGCAGAGTCCGCCGGCCACCTCGTCGCGGCCGCCCGCGAGCTGACCACGCTGCTGGGTGTGGCGAACAGCGAGCGCGACGCGGTCGCGACCCGCATGCGTGAGATCGAGCACGCGGCGGACGAGTCGACGCACGCCATCATGCGCAAGGTCAACTCCTCCTTCATCACCCCGTTCGACCGGGAAGACATCTACAACCTGGCGTCCAACCTCGACGACTGCGTCGACCTGATGGAGGCAGCTGTCGACCTGATCGTGCTATACCGGATCGGGGACCTGCCAGCCGGGATCTCGGGTCAGGTGGACGTGCTGGCCCGGATGGCCGAGCTCACCGCCGAGGCCATGCCGCGTCTGCGCTCGATGAAGGACCTGTCGGAGTACTGGATCGAGATCAACCGGCTGGAGAACCAGGCCGACCAGATCTACCGCCGGCTGCTGGCCGAGCTGTTCAACGACGGCAACGACGCGATCACCGTGATGAAGCTCAAGGAGGTCATCGACGAGCTGGAGGCGGCCGCTGACGCGTTCGAGACGGTCGCCAACACCGTTGAGAGCATCGCGGTCAAGGAGTCCTGAGTGGAGTGGCTGCCTGTTGCCCTCGTCATCACCTTGGCGATGGGCTTCAACTACACCAACGGCTTCCACGACGCTGCCAACGCCATCGCGACATCGGTGTCCACCCGGGCGCTGACCCCGCGCATCGCGCTGGTCATGGCCGCGGTCTTCAACATGGTCGGGGCCTTCCTCGGCGAAGGGGTGGCCAAGACGGTCGGGTCGGGCATCATCGCGCCGCCGAGCGGGACGGAGGGCCTGTTCATCGTCGGTACGGCGCTGGTCGGGGCCATCGGCTGGAACCTGCTGACCTGGTGGTACGGCCTGCCCTCGTCCTCCTCCCACGCCCTGATCGGCGGCATGGGCGGCGCCTCGCTGGCCGCCGGGACCACGGTCCTGTGGGACGGCATCCTGAACAAGGTCGTCATCCCGATGCTCGTCTCGCCGCTGGCCGGCATCGCGCTGGGGTTCCTGGTGATGACGGCGATCCTGTGGCTGTTCCGGGGCACCCACCCGGGCAAGGTCTCCCGGGGCTTCCGGACCGCCCAGACCGTCTCGGCGGCCGCGATGGCGCTGGGGCACGGGTTGCAGGACGCGGCCAAGACGATGGGCATCGTCGTCCTCGCGCTCTCCGTGGGCGGCTACCACCAGGGCAGCTCGATCCCTTGGTGGGTGAAGGTGCTGACCGCGCTGGTGATCTCGGCCGGCACCTACTCCGGCGGCTGGCGCATCATGCGGACACTGGGGCGCAAGATCATCCACCTGGACCCGCCGCAGGGGTTCGCCGCCGAGGCCACCGCCGCCTCGATCCTGTATGTCGCGGGGCTCGCCTTCGCCGCGCCCATCTCCACCACGCACACGATCACCTCGGCGATCATGGGCGTCGGGGCCACCCGGCGACTGTCCGCGGTGCGCTGGGGGGTTGCCAAGAACATCGTCGGCGCGTGGGTCTTCACCTTCCCGGGCGCCGGGCTGGTGGCGGGAGCTGCGTACGTGGCGACCCTGCCGTTCCGCTGACCCCTCACCCCCGCATCCGGACGCCTCGCGGCGCCACCCACCCGGTCGGGAGAACGGGGGGAGGGGGAGGGGTCAGCCGAAGCGGCCGGAGATGTAGTCCTCGGTGGCCCGCTCCCTGGGGTTGTTGAAGATCTTCGTCGTGTCGTCCATCTCGATCAGCCGGCCCGGCTTGCCCGTCGCGGCGAGGTTGAAGAACGCCGTCCGGTCGGAGACGCGCGCCGCCTGCTGCATGTTGTGGGTGACGATGACGATGGTGTACGTCGCCTTGAGCTTGGCGATGAGGTCCTCGATGGCCAGCGTCGAGATCGGGTCCAGGGCGGAGCAGGGTTCGTCCATGAGTAGCACCTGCGGCTGGACCGCGATGGCCCGGGCGATGCACAGCCGCTGCTGCTGGCCTCCGGACAGACCCGCTCCCGGCTTTCCCAGCCGGTCCTTGACCTCGTTCCACAGGTTCGCGTCCCGCAGCGAGCTCTCGACGGCCTCGGCCAGGATCGCCTTGTCGCGTACCCCGTTCAGGCGCAGCCCGGCGGCGACGTTGTCGAAGATCGACATGGTCGGGAACGGGTTCGGTCGCTGGAAGACCATCCCCACGGTGCGGCGGACCGAGACGGGGTCCACCGACGCGGCATACAGGTCCTCGTCATCCAGCCGGACGGACCCCTCCACCCGCCCGCCGGGAATGACCTCGTGCATCCGGTTCAGCGTCCGCAGGAAGGTCGACTTGCCGCAGCCCGAAGGGCCGATGAAGGCGGTCACAGACCGGGGCTCGATGGTCATCGTCACGTCCTCCACGGCCCGGAAGCTGCCGTAGAAGACGTTGAGGTCCTTGACGTCGATGCGCTTGGCCACCGGAGCGGCTCCGTTCGGTCAGGCCCGGACCTTGCCGAACCGCGCGACGAGGCGGCCGGCCAGGTTGAGCAGGAGGACGAGCAGGATGAGGGTGAGCGAGGCCGCCCAGACGCGGTCCACTGCGGGTTCCAGCGCCTGTTGCCGGTCGATGTTGATCATCGTGGGCAGGGTGGGCATCAGCCCGCCGAACAGGTCGGTGGCGATGCTCTTGGTGTAGGGCCCCAGGATGAGCAGCGGAGCGGTCTCGCCCATGACCCGGGCCAGTCCCAGCAGCACCCCGGTGATGATGCCGGAGAACGCCGTGGGCAGCACGATCCGCATGACCGTCTTCCACTTCGGCACACCCAGAGCGTATGACGCCTCGCGCAGCTCGTTCGGGACCAGCTTGAGCATCTCCTCGGTGGAGCGCACCACCACCGGGATCATGAGCAGGACCAGTGCCAGGCAGACCGCGAACCCCACCCGCTGCAGGCCGAACGTGGTGACCCAGACGGCGTAGATGAACAGGGCCGCGACGATCGACGGCACCCCGGTGAGGATGTCGACCATGAAGCTGACCGCCCGGGCCAGACCGCCCCTGCCGTACTCGACCAGGTAGATCGCGGTCAGGATGCCGATCGGCACGGCGATGACGGCTGTGGCCGCGCCCTGGATCAGCGTGCCCTGGATGGCGTGGACGGCACCGCCACCGACCGTCCGGGCGGTGATGCCCCGCTGGGAGTTGGTCCACCACTGCGACTCCAGCAGCAACGAACCGCCCTTCACCGCGACGGTGCCCAGGATCCACACCAGCGGGATCATGGCGACCCCGAAGGCCGCCCACATCACCACCGCCGCGAGCCGGTTGCGCAGGGCGCGTCCGCGGTCGGCCCGCGTCAGGCCGACGCGCAGCTGCGGCGTCGTCAGCGTGCTCATTCGACGAAGGCCTTCCTGCGTTCGATGACGATCCGGGCGATTCCGTTGACCACGAAGGTGAGCACGAACAGCACCAGGCCGGCGGCGATGAACGCGCCCGCCTTCTGCGGCGAGTCGAACTCCCCGGCGTTGTTGGCGATCTTGCTGGCGAAGGTCTCTCCGCCGTTCAGGAAGGACCACGACCAGGGGGACCCCGCGGACAGCGTCGACAGGATGATGGTCACCGCCACCGTCTCGCCCAGGGCCCGGCCGAGTCCGAGCATCGCCGCGCTGATGACACCCGCCCGCCCGAACGGCAGCACCGCGGTGCGGATCATCTCCCAGCGGGTCGCACCCAGGGCCAGGGCGCCCTCCTTGTGCGTCGTCGGGGTCTGGGCGAACACCTCGCGCGACAACGCGGTCACGATCGGCAGGATCATGATCGACAGGATGATCCCGATGAAGAAGATGGTTCCTGAGCTGGTCGGGGCCACGTTGGCGGTGCTGAAGAACGGCAGCCACCCCAGGGTGGAGTTGAGGAAGTCCTGCAGTCCGCCGATGTGCGGGCCGAAGACGCGGGCACCCCACAGGCCGTAGACGATCGAGGGCACTGCCGCGAGCAGGTCGATCAGCGTCGCCGCGGGCCGGCTGAGCCAGGTGGGTGCGTACTGGGTGATGAACAGGGCCAGCGCCACGCCGAACGGGACCGCCAGGCACATGGCGATGACGGAGCTGGACACCGTGGTCCACAGCAACCCGGCGATGCCGAAGCGGGGTTGGTCTCCGGCGACGGACCACTCAGTGGAGGTCAGGAAGTTCGCCTGGTCGCGAGCCAACGCGGGGATCGCCTGCGACAACAGGAACACCCCGATCAGGGTGACCATTGCTATCACCAGTAGACCGGCGCCTCGTGCCCCGCCGGCGAACACCCGGTCGCCGAGGCGGCCGGTGCCGGCACGGTCTCCCCGCGACAAGTGACCCGAGGTGTCGGGAAGCTCGTCGATGGCCGAGACGCCGGTCACTGATGGCATGCGATAGCCGTCCTCGTCAGGCCCCCGTGGTCAGGACAGTGCCGCGATGGCCGCGGTCACCTTGGTGCTGATCGCCTCCGGGAGCGGGGCATAGCCGATCGCCACCAGCTTCTGCTGCTGCTCGGCCGACGCGAACTGCTGCAGGAACGCCTTGACCATCTTGCCCTTCGCGGGGTCCTTGGCCTTGGAGCAGACGATCTCATAGGTGACCAGCACGATCGGGTAGGCGCCCGGGGTCTTGGTGGCGTAGTCCAGCTTGAGCTTCAGGTCGTTCCCGGTGCCGGCAACCGTGGCGGCGGCCACGGCCTTGCCGGCGGACTCACCGGTCAGCTCGACGGCTCCGCCGCCGTTGTCGACCTGGGCGACGCCGAGGCCGTTGTCCTTGGCGAAGGACCACTCCGCGTAGGTGATGCCACCGGCCGTCGCCTTCACTGCGCCGGCGACACCGGAGGACTTCTCCTTGCCCTCGCCCTTACCGGTCCAGGCTTTGCCCGGGTCGGCGGTCCAGGCGTCGGGCGCCGCGGCGTGCAGGTACTTGGTGAAGTTCTCCGTGGTGCCCGACTCGTCGCTGCGGAAGAAGACCTTGATGGGCTGCTTCGGCAGCGTCGTGCCGCCGTTCACCGCGGCGATCGCCGGGTCGTCCCAGCTGGTGATCTTGCCCAGGAAGATGTCAGCCGCCACCTTCGGCGTGAGCACCAGCTTGTCCACACCCGCGAGGTTGTAGGCGATGGAGATTGGGCCGGTGACCATCGGCAGGTTCCAGGCCGGGGAGCCGCAGGTCTGGTCGGCCGCGGTCTGCTCGACCACGCCGTCCTTCGCCTCGGTCTTCAGCGCCGAGTCGGAGCCGGCGAAGTCGACCTGGCCGGCGATGAACTGCTTGATCCCGGCGCCGGAGCCGGTGGCGTTGTAGTTCACGGTCGCCCCAGCGCAGGTGTCCTGGAAGTCGGAGATGACCTCTTCGATGGCGTTCTGCTGGGCCGAGGAGCCCTCGCCGTTCAGCGTGCCGGGCGTGCACGCCGCGTCGCCGGCCGAGCTGCTGCTGGCCGAACCGGTGGAGCCGGCGGCGGTGTTGGTGTTGTTGTCGGAGCCGCACGCGCTCAGAACCAGCGAGCCGACCAGCGCGGCGCCGGTCAGCGAGGTGAGGGTGAAGCGTCGAGTCCTCAGGTGGCGAGTCGTCACGTGGGGATGCCTCTCAAGTGCAGGGGTCTAGTCATGGGTGACTGGACGGGCGGTGCCCGTCACGTCGGACGCTAAGAAGGCCGGATGACGGCTCACCCCGCCCAAGGTGAACGCCGCGTGAACGCCGTCTGGACAGCGGGGTCCGGGGCTGCGTCCCTCATCACGTTGTCACACCTCATGCCGCTCCACCGCCACGACGGTGGCGTCGGCGCCGCGTCCGGCCAGGTGGGCGACCAGCACCTCGCCCTTGTCGATGCCGGACCGCGCGGCGTCCCGCAGCAGCGCGGTCCCGTCGGTGTCCATGTCGTCGGTGTCCGCGACGCGTGCTCGCAGGTGGTCGAGCAGCTCCGGCAGGACCGGCCCATGGCTGCAGACGGCCGCTGCCGCGCCGCGGGCGAGCACTCGCTCAAGGCACCGCAGCGCCAGGTCCGGGCGCTTCTCGTACGACTCCTCGCTCAGTTCCTCGCGGAGCCGGACCCGGACACCGTTCCGGGCGGCATACGGCGCGAGCGTGTCGGTGCAGCGCAGCGACGGCGAGGACACCAGCCGAGCGGGGGCGTAGGCGGCCAACAGGGGCACCAGCTCGGCGGCGCGTCGCTTGCCGGCGCTGTCCAGCGGGCGTCGCGCATCGGCTCCGGACCAGCTGGACCGGGGCCGCGCCTTGGCGTGCCGGATCACCACGAGCGGCCAGGTCGCCAGCCGGCCGGTGTGCTCCGCGCGGACCAGGGCACGCAGCTGGTCGCGGTCGCGGGCGTAGGTGAGCAGGTCCGAGGCGGGCCCCACCTCCAGCCAGCGAACCTCGTCGATCTCGTTCTCCAGCCGCCCGTCACCGTCGACGACCTCGGCGGCCCAGTAGTGGGTCACCTTGGTCGCCGGCTCGCCGGTGCGGGACAGAACCAGGTATGCC
Source organism: Dermatophilaceae bacterium (assembly GCA_035689185.1). Classification (GTDB taxonomy): domain Bacteria; phylum Actinomycetota; class Actinomycetes; order Actinomycetales; family Dermatophilaceae; genus DASSLY01. The sequence goes on along the minus strand of DASSLY010000011.1, from coordinate 8,551 downwards.
GAGCACGGCAGCGGCCGACCGAGCCGCACTCGCAGCCCGGTCTCTTCGAACACCTCGCGGACGGCGGCGGCCGGCCAGTCCTCACCGGGGTCGAGCTTGCCCTTGGCCCAGGACCAGTCGTCGTAGCGCGGCCGGTGCACCAACAGGATCTCCAGCCGTCCCTTCCGCCGCCGCCAGGGCAGCGCCCCCGCGGCGGGAATGACCTGCTGGGGCGCCACCAGCGGCACCGGCAAGGCGCCTGTCACCGGCTCACCGGCGGCGTGCCTTGCGTCGCCGCCGTGCGTGCTGCTCGATCATCGCCTCCTGCAGCTCGGTCAACGGGTTGCCCTCGCCGTCTTTGTGGTGGCGGGTCCACCGGCCGTCGTTGCCCAGCCGCCAGCTGGCGATGCCGTCGCTCATCCCGAACGCCATCAGGTCGCCCAGCTCCCCGGCATGGCCCGGGTCGGCGACCCGGACCAGCGCCTCGACCCGCCGGTCGAGGTTGCGGTGCATCATGTCGGCGCTGCCGATGTAGACCACCCGCTGCGACGGGTCGTCCGTGCCGTTGCCGAAGAAGAAGACCCGGGAGTGCTCCAGGAAGCGACCGAGCACCGACCGCACCCGGACGGTCTCTGACAGGCCCTTCACCTCCGGCCGGACGGCGCAGATGCCGCGGACCCAGATGTCCACGGCCACCCCGGCCTGGGAGGCTCGGTAGAGCGCGTCGATCAGCTGCTCGTCGACGATGGAGTTGACTTTGATGCCGACGTAGCCGGGGCGGCCGTCCTTGACGTGGGCGATCTCGGCGTCGATCAGCTCGATGAGGCTGCTGCGCACGGAACGGGGGGCCACGAGCAGCCGCTTGAACTTGCTGCGCGGGGCCCAGCCGGACAGCTGGTTGAACAGCTTGGACAGGTCTTCGCCGACCTGCGGGTCGCAGGTGAGCAGGCCGAAGTCCTCGTACAGGCGAGCAGTCTTGGGGTTGTAGTTTCCGGTGCCGATGTGGCAGTAGCGGCGTAGCCCCTCCGTCTCCTGCCGGACGACTAGGGACAGCTTGGCGTGGGTCTTCAGCCCCACGATGCCGTACACCACGTGCACGCCGGCATGCTCCAGCTTGCGGGCCCAGGAGATGTTGTTCACCTCGTCGAAGCGGGCCTTGATCTCGACCAGGGCCAGCACCTGCTTGCCCGCTTCGGCGGCGTCGATGAGGGCGTCGACGATGGGGGAGTCGCCACTGGTCCGATACAGCGTCTGCTTGATCGCAAGCACCTTGGGATCCGCCGCCGCCTGTTCGATGAACGCCTGGACCGAGGTGGAGAACGAGTCGTAGGGGTGGTGCAGCAGGACGTCCTTGGACCGCATGGCGGCCAGCACGTCGGACTGGCTCGACGTCTCGACGGTCGCTAGGTCGGGGTGGGTCCGGGGTACGAAGGCCGGGTACTTCAGCTCGGAGCGGTCCAGGTCGGCGATGTCGTGCAGCCCGCGCAGGTCCAGCGGGGACCGCAGCCGGTACACCTCGCCGCCGCTCACGCCGAGCTCGCGGACCAGCAGGTCCATGACGTGGTCGTCGATGTCGGCGTCGACCTCCAGCCGCACCGGCGGGCCGAACCGGCGCCGGGTCAGCTCCCGCTCCAGCGCGGTGAGCAGGTTCTCCGCGTCGTCCTCCTCCACCTCCAGGTCCTCGTTGCGGGTCACCCGGAAGGTGAAGTGCTCGTGCACCTCCATCCCCGGGAACAGCTGGTCCAGGTGCGCGGCGATGATGTCCTCGAGCGGGACGAACCGGGCGTTGTAGAGGTCGGCCAGCGGGGTGCCGGCCCCGGCGGAGCTGACCTGGACGAACCGCGGCAGCAGCGGCGGCACCTTCACCCGGGCGAAGTGCTCGTTGCCGGTCTTGGGGTTGACCAGGGTGACCGCGAGGTTCAGCGAGAGCCCGGAGATGTAGGGGAAGGGGTGCGCCGGGTCCACGGCCAGCGGGGTCAGCACCGGGAACACCTGGTCCCGGAACATGCCGTGCAGCTCCTCCCGCTCCCGCTCGGCGAGCTGGTCCCAGGACACGATGGTGATCCCGACGTCGGACAAGGCCGGCCGGACGTGCGCTTCGAAGACCTTGGCGTGCATCGCCATCAGCTCGTGCGCAACCTCGGAGATGCGCTCCAGCACCTCCCGCGGCTCCAGCCCGGAGGCCGACCGGACGGCCAGGCCGGTCGCGATCCGCCGCTTGAGTCCGGCCACCCGCACCATGAAGAACTCGTCCAGGTTGCTGGCGAAGATCGCCAGGAACCTGGCCCGCTCCAGCACGGGCAGCTGCTCGTCGGCCGCGAGCTGCAGCACCCGCTCGTTGAACTGCAGCCAGGAGATCTCCCGGTCCAGGAACCGGTCCGCCGGCAGCGCGCCCGGGTCGGCCGGCAGGTCGGTCACCACCCGCATGAACTGCCCGTTCGGCGAGCGCGGCCGGGCGCTCGCGATGGAGGTGGTCCCGGGGTCGCCGACCTGGTCGGCGTCGAGGGTCAGCTGGGCGTTCGCGCTCTCCGACGCGGTCATCGCCCTATCGTGGCATCTCCGGTCAAACGCCGCGTGAACGGTCCGCGGGCCGCGCGGCGGTCGCGTACACGACGTCGACGGCGGCCACCTCGAACCCCAGCCGCCGGTAGGTCGCCAGGCCGGCGGCGTTGTCCGCCTCCACGTAGAGCATCGCCTCCCCCAGGCCCAGCTCGGCCACGTGCCGGACCCCGATCGCGGTCACCGCGCGCCCCAGGCCACGACCCTGGTATGCCGGGTGCACGCCGATCGCGTACACCTCGCCGACCGCTTCGGTGACCGGGGTTGCCGGGTGCACCTTCGTCCAGTGGAACGCTGCCAGCCGCGGCGGGTCGCCGTCCTCCTCGACGAGGAAGAACCCGGCCGGGTCGAACCAGGCTTCCCCCTCGCGCTGGCGCAGGTCGGCCAGGCTGATCCGGGCCTGCTCGGGGTGGTCGGCGAACGCGGCCGCGTTCACCGCCAGCCAGGCCTGCTCGTCCCGTCCGACCTCGAAGGCCCGGACGTGGAAGCCGTCAGGGAGCGCAGCCGCCGGAAGTGGCGTCGAGAGGGTGCGCCGCAGCTGCAACAGCTCGCGAACCGCCGGGTAGCCGCGCGCGGCCGCGAACGCCGCCGCGGCCGGCAGCCTGCCGTGCGACCAGCACAGCAGGGGCCCGACCTGCTCGTGCAGCGAGGCGAGCAGACCGCTCGCCACCCCGCGGCGCCGGTGCTCCGGATGGACGACCAGTTCCGCGGCGGGTGCCGGGCCGTCGTCCAGGTGGGCGTACCCGGCCAGCCGTGACCCGGCATACCGCAGGTGGTGGCTGCCCAGGCCCCCGTGCCTCACCGCGAGCCGCGCCTGCTCGGACAGCGGCCCGACGTGGTCGTGCGCGGCGGCCGCGTCGACCAGGGCGACCACGTCGGCGACCTGCGCTGCGCTGAGTCGTCGTCCGCTGTCCGCTGGCATGTGAGCATTCGACCACGCGGCGGTCATCGGGCATCGGCAGCCTGTGCGCGCGACAGGCCGAGTCCTGCCCGCCGGAGAGCCACGCCGTCCACGCCGCCCACCGACCGTGCGCGCCACGGCCACTGGTCCCGAGCGTCAGGGCCGTGGGCACGAGCCGGGTCGGGCTCGACAGGGGCGCGCGGCCCGGGCTCAGACGGGCGCGGTGTCCTGGGTGTCGCGGGCGGGCACGAAGCGGTACCCGACGTTGCGAACGGTGCCGATGAGCACCTCGTGCTCGGTTCCCAGCTTGGCCCTCAGCCGCCGGACATGGACGTCGACGGTGCGGGTGCCGCCGAAGTAGTCGTAGCCCCACACCTCCTGCAGCAGCTGGGCGCGGGTGAAGACGCGGCCCGGGTGCTGGGCCAGGTGCTTGATGAGCTCGAACTCCTTGTAGGTCAGGTCGAGCGGGCGGCCGCGCAGCCGAGCCGAGTACGACGCCTCGTCGATGACCAGCTCGCCGGCGGTGATCTGCACCGTCTCCGGCTCCTCGGACTGGCTCATCCGGGTGAGCGCCAGCCGCAGCCGGGCCTCGACCTCGGCCGGGCCGGCGCTGTCGAGCAGCACGTCGTCGACGCCCCATTCCGCGGTGAGGCCGGCCAGGCCGCCCTCGGTGAGCACGGCCAGCAGCGGCACCGACACCCCGGTGGCGCGCAGCAGCCGGCACAGCGACTTCGCCACGGCGAGCTCCCGCCGGGCGTCGACGAGGATCACGTCCGACGGCGGGCTGTCCACCAGCGCAGCCGGCTCCGCGGGCAGGATCCGGACGTGATGACTCAGCAAGCCGAGGGCCGGCAGCACGTCCGCGCTGGGCGCCAAGGCGTTGGTGAGCAGCAACAGATGAGTCATTGCCAGCAGAATATGGCAGGTTGCCCGTCACCTGCCGTTCACGTCTGCGTGATGAGACCTTTGTCCCACCGCGGGCCTGTCCTCTTGAACGACCGTCGAACATGTGGGAAAGAGTCCGTATGACGCCCGCCTCGCCTGCGTTGGTCACCGTTCGCTACTGGGCGAGCGCCCGGGCGGCGGCCGGGGTGGACACCGATCTCCTGCCGCCGGGGACCGTGCGGGACGTGCTGGCCGTCGCGGCCGACCGCAGGCCGGGTCTCGCGCCGATCCTGGCCGTGTGCTCGGTGCTGGTCGACGGACGACCCGCCCCGGCGGCCGAGGACGTGCCCGCCGGGACGACGCTGGAGGTTCTCCCGCCGTTCGCCGGGGGGTAATGCGAGGATGCGGCGGTGACCGACGAGGGCCCGCTCGCCCGGCTGGCCCAGCCGGTCGCGGTGCAGCCGGTCGCGGTGGCGGTCACCGTGGCCCTGGCCGGCCTGACCACGCTGAGCGGCTACGCCGGGACGCCGCTGCTGGGTGCCCTGGGCCTGGCCGGCGCTGTCCTGGCCGTGGGGTGGGCCGACGCGCTCAGCCTGCCGTCGCCTCGGGGCACGGCCGGGGTGCTGCTCATCGCCTCGGCGGCCGCCTTGGTCGCGGTCGGCGCGGTGGACGACGAACCGTTTCTGCGCCTGCTGCCCGCCGGCCTCGCGCTGGCCATGCTGGCCACGTTCGCGCATCAGCTGATGCGCCGGGACGGCCGGCCCCGGCTGGTCGAGTCGGTGACGTCGACCTCGCTGGGCGTGGCCGTGGTCACCTGCGGCGCATGCCTGTTCCCGTTGGTGTACGTGCGGCACGGCAGCGCGGTCCTGGCCGCCGCGATGGCCGCCGTCGCCGCGTCCGCGCTGGCCGAGCCGCTAGGCCGGTGGCGGGCCGTGCGCGGATGGCTGCTGCCGGTGTGCGTCCTGCTCGGCGTGGGCGCCGCGCTGCTGGTCACCGCGTGGTGGGACGAGCTGCCCGAGCCGCAGTCCGCCCTGCTCGGCGCCGTGTCCGCGGTGACCAGCCACGCTGTCCGGCGAGCCATGTCCGGGCTGCCAGCCATCGCCCGGTTTCGTCCTCAGCTGGCCAGCGCGGCCGCATCGGTCCTGCTGCCGGGGATAGCGGTGTACGTCGTCGGGCGGGTGTTCGTGGCCTGAGCCCCCGCGAGGCAGGGTCAGCAGCAGCCGGCGGCGACCTCGGCCTGCCGCTGTGCGGCCGTTGCGCAGCAGCCGGGCGTCGACTCCTCGACTGTGGCGCTGTCCCCCAGCACCGTGTGGATCTCCCACCGCTCGCCGTCCGGGGCGCCCTGGACCCAGAACTTGTCCTGCTTGGCGTAGCAGCAGGTCGTCTCACGCTCCTGGGTCGTCGCCAGGCCCGAAGCGACCAGGCGGGCCTGCTCGGCCCGCACGGTGTCGGTGTCCTCCACCTCGACGCCCAGGTGGTTCAGCGAACCGCCCCGCCCGGGGTTCTCCATCAGGACCAGCTTCAGCGGGGGCTGGGCCACGGCGAAGTTGGCGTAGCCCGGGCGGACCTTCGCCGGTGGGGCGCCCAGGAGCCCGGTGTAGAAGGTGACCGCCTCGTCGAGGTCGTCAACGTTGAGCGCGAGCTGCAGCCGGGACATGGACTCTCCTATATCGATGGTTGTCGATGTGTTGCCCGTCCAGGTTGCCTCGGGATTCGACGTCTGTCAATATTTATGAGTGTCGAACTCTGCCCTCCAGCTGACTCCCGTCCAGGCCGTCGCGTGCTGCTCGCCGCTGACGGCCGAGCCGCTGTCGGCGGCCCAGGCCGAACGGGTGTCGCCGCTGCTGAAGGCGCTGGCCGACCCGGTCCGGCTGCGGCTGCTGTCCCTGGTCGCCTCGCACGCCGGAGGTGAGGCATGCGTCTGCGAGCTCAACGATGCGTTCGACCTGTCGCAGCCCACCATCAGCCACCACCTCAAGGTGCTGCACGAGTCCGGGCTGCTCGACCGGTCCAAACGAGGGGTGTGGGTCTACTACCGGGTCCGCCGGGATGCCCTGGCCGACCTGGCCAACCTCATCGGGGGGTCCGGCGCGTGAGTTCCCCCCTGGTGCGGCGGGCCGCGGCCGAGCTGGTCGGCACCGCCTTCCTGGTCACGGCCGTCGTCGGCTCCGGGATCGCCGCCACCCGGCTCTCCCCGGGCGACGCCGGTCTCCAGCTGCTGGAGAACAGCCTAGTCACCGGGGCGGCACTGGTCGCCCTGATCCTTGCCCTGCAGCCGGTGTCGGCCGCGTTCAACCCCGTCGTCACGCTCGTCGAGCGCGCCCTCGGTGCCATCGCGACCCGCGAAGCGCTGGTCCTGACGACCGCCCAACTGATCGGCGGGGCGGCCGGCAGCGTCCTGGCGAACCTGATGTTCGGTGCACCCGCGGTCACGCTGGCCAGTCATGAACGTGCCGGACCGGGGCTGTGGCTCGGCGAGGTGATCGCCACCGTCGGCCTGGTCGTCGTCGTGTTCGGCACCCTGCGCTCGGGGCGGACCCACGTGGTCGCCGTCGCGGTCGGCGGCTTCATCACGGCCGCCTACTGGTTCACCAGCTCCACCAGCTTCGCCAACCCGGCCGTCACCCTCGCCCGCACCCTGTCCGACTCCTTCGCCGGCATAGCGCCGGGCTCGGTGCCCATGTTCGTCGCGATGCAGCTGCTCGGGGGGGCGCTCGGCGCGGCCCTGGTCCGGCTGCTGTACCCCCGACCGCCGCGGCCATCACCTCGTGCTCACCTCCAGGGTCTGCCACCGGCCCACCCGGGCGCACGGGGTGGCGCCACCACAAGCGTCGTCGAAAGGGAGCCCGCGTCATCACCATGACCACGTCCAGCGTTTCCTGACCGAACTCCTCCCGCCTGGAAGGGCCGACCATGACTGACATGCCGACCGACAAGCCGACCGTCCTGTTCGTCTGCGTCCACAACGCCGGCCGGTCGCAGATGGCCGCCGGGTACCTCGCCCACCTCGGCGGGGACAGCGTGTCCGTCCTGTCCGCCGGGTCGCTGCCCGCTGACCAGGTCAACCCGGTCGCCGTCTCGGCCATGGCCGAGGACGGCGTCGACATCACCGGGGGCCAGCCCAAGGTCCTCACCCCGGAAGCGGTGCAGGCCTCCGACGTCGTCATCACCATGGGCTGCGGCGACGTCTGCCCGATCTATCCCGGCAAGCGATACGAGGACTGGGCGCTGGACGACCCCGCCGGGCAGGGCATCGACGCCGTGCGACCGATCCGGGACGCGATCAAGGCACGTGTCCTGGCGCTGCTCGCCGAGCTGGCGGTCCCGGCCCGGACCAGCTGAGGCCAGCGCCGGCGGCGACCGCGTCCACGGGCGCCCCCAGCGCCGGCCGTCGCGGGGCCCGGCGACGCCTTGCCTGGCGCTCAGTAGACCAGCGCCTGCGCGCCGGCTTGCGTGACCTCCTCCACGAAGGCGGCGGCCCCCCGGATGGCGGCGCCGGCGACCAGGTCCGCCTCGGTCAGCCCGCGCCGGGCGGCGCACTGGCTGCACACCGTCAGCGACCCGCCGGCCAGAGCCGCGTCGCGCAGCTCGGCCAGCGGCGCGGCATACGGCAGCTCGAACTGCTCCGCGCGTCCAGGCACGGCCAGCCACGAGGCCTCGCCGGTCAGCCACAGGGCCGTCGGCACTCCGCTGGCCAGCGCCGTCGCGGCGACCGTGAACGCCTGCGAGACCCGTTCCGGGGCCTCGACCCCGCTGGTGAGCTTGACGACCAGGCTGCGGCCGGCGGTCCGGGGATCGGTCATGCCGCAAGGCTACGATCGCCCGGTGGAGCTGTTCTTCGTCCTGCTGCTCGTCGCGTCCGCGTTGCTCATCACCTGGTTCGCCGGCTACGTGGTCTACCGCCTCGTCCGCAACCCAGGCTAGGCACGGGCGGCGCCGATGTTCGAGCTCGACCCGACGCTGCACCCCGCGCTGGCGCCGCTGGCCTGGCTGGTAGGGGTTTGGGAGGGCGCGGGTGTGGTGGGCTACCCCACCGTCGAGTCCGCCAACTTCGGGCAGGAGGTCGTGGTCAGCCACGACGGCCGGCCCTTCCTGGAGTGGCACAGCCACACCTGGCTGCTGGACCAGGCGGGGGAGAAGGTCCGTCCACTGGCCACCGAGCTCGGCATCTGGCGCCCGGTCGAGGACGGCGAGGTCGAGCTCATGCTGGTGCACAGCTCCGGGGTG
>DASSLY010000010.1:0-86044 GCA_035689185.1 Dermatophilaceae bacterium | reverse complement strand
CGACGCCGAGCTCCATCTCGTCCTCCCCGAGCTCGAACGTCGGGCTGCCGGCCGCGGGCACGGTGCACGACGTCAGGGCGACGCCCATGCTCCGCCCCTGGGCGTTGACCTTGCGGGCGACGTCGGCGACCGCGTCGAGGTCGCGGCCCTGCTCGGCCGCGGCCCCGGCGATCTTCTCCAGCAGCACGGTGACTCCGACCCCACGTCGGCCGGCGGTCCACGTGGAGTCCTGGACGGCGACGTCGTCATCGGTGACAACGGAGACGACCTGGGCGCCGGTCTCGGCGGCGGCCAGCTCCGCAGCCATCTCGAAGTTCATGACGTCGCCCGTGTAGTTCTTCACCACGTGCAGCACCCCGGCGCCGCCGTCGACCAGCTTCGTGGCGGCGACCATCTGGTCGGGGACGGGGGAGGTGAAGATCTCCCCTGCGCAGGCCGCGTCGAGCATGCCCAGTCCGACGAAGCCGCCGTGGAGCGGCTCGTGGCCGGAGCCACCACCGGAGACGATGCCGACCTTGCCCGGCCGCGGCGCGTCGCCCCGGTAGACGACCTTGTTGTGGTGGTCGACCTGCAGGTCGGGGTGGGCCGCTTCGACACCCAGCAGCGCGTCGGTCACGACCCTGTTGGGGTCGTTGATCAGTTTTTTCATGGGATCCCTTTCTGGCTCGGTGGTGAAGCGGCGGCCTAGACCGTTGCGGCGGTCGCCGCAGTGGTCTCCGGGTCGCCGAGGTCGATGCCGGCTCCCGTCTTGACGTGGTCGGCGGGGGTTCGGGTCATGGCCTGGTAGAGCAGCGCGGCGACGATTCCGGCGAGCAGCTCGGCGGCGAGGTAGACCGGGAGCTGGACCCACTTGACCGTCCCGCCGGCAACCTGCTGGACGAGCATCGGTCCTACCGTACGAGCCGGGTTGATCGAGGCTCCGGTGGCGGGGGCGACGGGGATGATGGCGGCGAACACGACCAGGCCGATGGCCACGCCGGCGAAGCCGGCGGCGGCCTTGCGGTGGATGACGCCGAAGATGGTGAACACCAGGATGAACGTCCCGACGAACTCCGCGGTGAACGCCTGCAGCCAGCTGATGTCGCCATAGGAGGCGACGCCGAGGCCCACGTCGCTGGCCTTCTGGCCGAGCACGCCGATGATCGCCGCCGCGCCCACGACGGCGCCGGTCACCTGGGCAGCGATGTAGGCGGGGACCTGGGCCCAGGGGAACTTGCCGGAGACGGCCAGGCCCAGCGTCACCGCGGGGTTGATGTGGTTGCCGCCGACATGACCCAGGGCATAGACGGTCGCCACCACGATCGTGGCGAACGCGAGGGAGATCATGCCGAGGTCGGCCATCGTGAACGGCGCGTCGCCGTTGACCATGAGGGTGGCCGGGACGGACCCGACACCGATGAACACCAGGAACGCCGTTCCCACGGTCTCTGCGCCCAACCGCTGGAGCAGCGTGGTTTCGTCGAGCATGCGCTATCCCTTCTCTGCGTGCGAGTCGAATGTCGTTCGACATAGTCGAATGTGACGCAGACCATACGCCTGTGGTTCACTGCTCCGCAAGAGCCTTCGCCGACAATGTCGGCATCGCCGGTGCGAGCCAGGAGTGACTGCGGTGATCCAGTCGGTCGACCGAGCCATCCGGGTGCTCACCGCGCTGCAGGGAGCCAGGCGGATGAGCCTGTCGGAGCTCGCGGCGCGACTGGACCTCGCCCCGTCCACCACGCACGGGATCGTGCGGACGCTCGTCGAGCACGGCATGGTCGTCCAGGAGCGCGGCTCCAGCCGCTACCAGCTCGGACCGGCTGTGCTGCGGCTGGGCAACGTCTACCTCGACACGCTCGAGCTGCGGTCCAAGACCATCCCTTGGGCCGAGGACCTGGCCCGGCGCACCGGCCTGGCCGTGCGCACCGGCGTCCTGCTGGTCGACGACGTCGTGATCATCCACCACGAGCCACGACCGGACGGCAGCAGGCAGATGCCAGAGGTCGGCATCGTCATCCCGGCCCACGCCAGCGCCCTCGGCAAGGCCATGCTCGCCTTCCTCCCCGACGAGGCCAAGCGGGTGATGGCGCCAGCAGTCCTGCGCAGCATGACCGGAGAGACCATCGCCTCGCCCGAGGAGCTGCGTGCCCAGCTCGACCAGGTCAGATCGACCGGGATCGCCACCGAGCAGGACGAGGCCGTGATCGGCGAGAGCGCCATCGCCAGCCCCGTCTTCGACTCCTGGGGTGCCCCCGTCGGCGCGATCGGCGTGGTCCTCGCCTCGGGCGACTCCCTGACCGGGCACAGCGCGCGTGCCACGGTGCGCGAGACCGCGCGGGCACTGTCCCGGGAGCTCGGCGCAGCGTCCTGGCCGCCACCGGCAGTGGTCTGAAGTCGCCGGGCCCCACCCTGGGGCACGATGGCAGCGTGGCAGGGCGCCGGACCAACATCGCGTTGCTCCTCATGCTCCCGGCGGCCGTGATCAGTGGGGCGGCCACCTTCCTCGTCGGCGGCGTTTCGGTCCGGCTGGTGGTGGTGGTGCACGGGCTGGCGGGTCTGAGCCTGGTCGTGCTCGCGCCCGCGAAGTCGCGGATCGCGAGGCGGGGGCTGCGTCGTCGTCGTCCGGGATGGTCCCGCTCGGTGATCCTCGCCGCCGCCGTCGTCATCGCCCTGGCTTCGGGGGTGGCGCACAGCACCGGCCTGCTGGTGTCCGCGGGCGCTGTCACGGCTATCCAGGTCCACGTCGGCGCGGGTCTGGTGGCCGGGTTGATGGTGCTGCTGCACGTCCGTGACCGGCCCACCCGGCCCCGGACGGCGGACCTGTCGCGGCGCTCGCTCTTGCGCGCTGCCCTGCTCACAGCCGGCGCCGGCGCCTGGTACGGCGGGCTTGCCGCGACCACGTCGGCCCTGTCCCTTCCCGGCGCCAGGCGTCGAGCCACGGGCTCCTACGAGCTGGCCTCCGCCGAGCCCGACCGGATGCCGGTCACCTCCTGGCTGTTCGACGCCGCACCCGAAGTCGACCCGGACGGTTGGCGCCTCACCGTGGCGTCCGCGGGGACGCAGCGCCGCTGGTCGGTCGACCAGATCCGCAGCATGGGCGACCGGGCCACCGTCGTGCTGGACTGCACCGGCGGCTGGTGGTCCCGGCAGGAGTGGTCAGGGGCCCGGCTGAGCCGGCTGTTGCCGGCCGGCGCGACCGGAAGCGTGGTGGTGGTCAGCCGCACCGGATACCACCGGCGGCTGCCGCTGACCGACGACCTGCTGCTCGCGGTCGATGTCGGCGGGTCGCCGCTGTCCGTCGGGCACGGCGCGCCGGCCCGGCTGGTCGTCCCGGGGCGTCGCGGCTACCACTGGGTGAAGTGGGTGGACCGGATCGAGCACGACAGCCTGCCCTGGTGGGTCCAGCTCCCGCTTCCGGCGAGGTGACCGGTCCGGTGGCCCTCAGCTCACAGCAGGCCCCGCCGGGTTCGTGGCATGCCGCTGCGTCCGCCGGCGGCCGGCCGCACCGCCAGGATCTGGTTGACCCCGAGCCGGTTCGACTCGAACGCCAGGGCCGACCCCGCCAGGTAGAGCCGCCAGACCCGGGCCCGTCCCGCACTGGACAGTGACTGCGCCCGCTCCCAGTCCCGCTCGAGGTTGGCCACCCAGGCCCGCAGCGTCAGGGCGTAGTGCTCGCGCACTGACTCCACGTCTCTCACCTCCAGGCCGGCGGACTCCAGCGCGTCGACCATCGTCGCCATCGGCACCAGCTCGCCATCAGGGAAGACGTAGCGGTCGATGAACGAGGTCCGGTCGCCCTTGGCGTCACCCGCGGGCCCGGGCCGGCGCGCGATCGCGTGGTTCAGCAGCCGGCCACCGGGTGCCAGCAACGCATGGAGGCGGGCGGCATACCCGGGCAGTTCGGCGAGGCCGACGTGTTCGGCCATGCCGACGCTCGCGATGGCCTGGTACGGTCCGTCGTCCGTCTCCCGGTAGTCCTGGACCCGGATCTCGACCAGCTCACCCACTCCCTCAGCCTCGACTCGCGCCCGCGCGTAGGCCGCCTGCTCCGCAGAGATGGTCACCCCGGTTGCCCGCACGCCGTGCTCGCGAGCAGCGTGGATGGCGAACGAGCCCCAACCGCAGCCGACATCCAGCATTCGCATCCCCGGCCGGAGCCCGAGCTTGCGGGCCGCCAGGTCCAGCTTGGCTCGCTGTGCGTGCTCGAGCGTGTACGCCGCGGAGGCGGGCTCCTCGAAGTAGGCGCAGGAGTAGACCATCGACGGCCCCAGCAGCAGCCGGTAGAAGTCGTTGCCGACGTCGTAGTGGTGGGAGACGGCCCTGGCGTCCCGGCCGAGGGTGTGACGTCTGCCGGTGAGCCGGATCTCCTCGACGGGCGGCTTCGGCGGCGGCCCGAGCGCGCCGAGACGAAGCACGGCCGCGGCAACGGCGGCGGTCGTGCTGGCCCCGATGCGGACGCCGGGTCCGCGCTCGGGGTCCGCCAGCTCGTTGAGCTGGTCCAGTGCCGCGAGCAGATCACCCTCGATCACCACGTCACCCGAGACGTAGGCGCGGGCGAAGCCCAGCTCGTTGGGCGACCAGAGCAATCGTCTCAGGGCCCGCCGGGAGGTGAACCGGACACGCAGCGCAGCGTCCGGAGGCCCGAGCGAGCTGCCGTCCCAGCAGTCGATCCGGACCGGCAACGCTGTGCCCACCGAGGCGCGCACCAGAGGCTGGAGCACCTGCGCCACGGTCATGGGCCCTCTCCTCACCGGTCCACTGCACATCGGCCGCACACTTGCCCAACCGTGCTGTCGCCATTGCCTGCCCGGTCGGGCGTGAGGACAGCGACAACAGGTCGGTCGCCGCAACGGCCGGGCGGGCCCGGATTGCGGACTCGCGGCCAGCGGTGCCTTGGCGGGTCACTGTGACATGCATCGCACCGCCTGCGCCACGCCGTCCCGGACGGAAGCCGGGGTCCCCTCTTGCAGACCAACCCGCTTTGCAGGTCGCCGCCGGAAGCCCTGTTCGCGGGGGACACCGCCCCATGGCCTTTGCGAAGGCACGGTTGTTCACTCCCGCCCTCGTCGCGTTGATGGCTCGCCTATTTCTTGGCCTCAGGTGTGCTCCTGGGCGTCACGCCGTTCTTCGTCACGGGTCCACTGGGCTCGAACAAGGCGGGCCGGGGCCTGGCGCTGGGGGTGTCCGCTGCGTCCACGCTCGTGCTGCGACCCGGTGGTGGGGCAGGCTTGTCGACCGGTCCGGCCGTCGGCAGCCACTGCTGGTCGGGGCGATCCGCCGCGGGGCAGCGGAAGAGACCGTGGCCGCCCCACTGTTCCACCGCACGGCCATCCGTCCTGGACTCGCCCTGTTCACCGGCGTGGCAGCCACGGCTGGCTTTCTGGGCCTCGTCGGGCTGGCATGCCACCGCGGTCGGTTTCCAGGCGTGGAGCGTCATCCCGATGCTCTGCGGCGCGATCGTGATCGGCTGCAGGATGGCCTTCGCCCAGCTTCCCGACCGGCTGCCGCCGCTGCGGCTTGGGATGTGCTGGCCGGGTGCACGCCGGCTTCCCTGCTGCTGGCCGCCCTGCCGAACGCGGCGGGTCTGATCGCCGGGGCGGCCGTCATCGCGCTCGGGATCGCGTTCCTGACGCCGGCGATCTTCGCCGCCATACTTGGCGCCGTCCCGGCCCACGAGCGAGGCGCGGCCGCCGGGACGGCAACGATCTTCATCGCCCTCGGGTTCGGAGGCGGCTCCTTCTTGCTGGGTTCCGTTGCGGCCGCTGGTGGCACATCCCTGGCCTTCACCGTCGGCGCAGGCCTCACCGCAGCGGGAAAGGGCGCTGCTGACACGTCGGCGACCGGGCCGTCCGACCCTGATCGCGGCACCTGAGCGGGCGGCGGCGAGCGCTACGCGAGGGCGAACCCGGGATGCGAGCCGGTCGGCCTGGTCCCGGCGTGGGCCCAGGCTGCGAGGTCGGGTTCGACCAGCTCGGCGACGCGCCGCTCGTAGCGGGAGAGCGCTGGCGGGTCGAGCAGCTCGGTCCATTGCTTGTCCCGGCCGCGGTGGAAGAAGTCACGGTTGCTGAGCCAGATCCGGTTGTCGACGTCGGGGACCAGGTCGTCGGCGCGTCGTCTCATGCTGTCGTAGGTGGCTGCGGCGGCGAACTCCTCCACTCGGGAGTCGGTTATCTGGATCGCGAGCACCTCGGCCAGGCGACGGAACTGGCCAGGCAAATCGGCAAGCAGGTCGCTGTAGTGGAACAGCGCAATGTTCGGATCGTCGCGGCGGTCCCAGAACGTCTGCAGGTGCCGCAGGATCGTGGACAGGGTCACGGAGCCGTTGCCTCCGTCGCCGGAGCACCATTGCCAGAAGCGGGCTAGCGGGTCCGGTGAGGGTGGACCCGGCGGTGGGCCGAAGTCTTCGAGGTCCTCCAGCCCCACGGCTGCTGCCCGGGCTGTCATGAACGCCTGCCAGTCCAGGTTCGCCATGTGGTGCTCGAAAGACAGCGCGACATCGCGTGGGTCACGGCCCACGCACAGGTAGGTGACCCGCTCGTCGAACGGCAGCCCGTCAAGGGGCGTGTGCGTCTTGATGATTCGCCGGTGACTCTGCGCCTCAAGGTTTTCGACGACATCGCTCCGCGCGTTGGTTTGCATGTCCAGCCAGGGGGATATTCGGGCGAGCGGCCGGTCGAACTGGACGGTGTCCAGCACGAGCATCGCGCAGCAGGTCTGCATCCAGGTGGTGCCGCACTTCGGCGGTGTGCTGATGACGATGTCGCCGCCGCGGAACCGAAACCCCTCCCACCGGGCGCTGTCGAACACCACGGTCCGGTACCTCTTCATTGTGCTCATGGCGGGTCCTTCGCTCCAGATTGGCGTCGACGTGCAGGGCAGTGCCGGCCCGACAGATGATTTGCCAAGACCGTCGCAGCGGTTGGCTCAAAGCGCACCGCTCCAGCCAACCCGATGGGTGGCCACAGACGACAGTGAGACCGGCCGCCTCATGGTTCCACGCGGCATACCCGGCGTCCATCGCCTTTCCCGTGCCGCGGGGAACGCCGGCGTCCTGCCGGCCGCCACGCTGTCCGAAGCACGGCTCGCATCGTCCGCCAAGGGTCCGTAGCCTTTGCGGATGACCCGCCGCCGTACCCTTCGGCTGCTACCGACCCGGCCCGGTAGGTGCTGACACGTCGGCACCGTGGAAAGGACACCAGATGAGCGCCACCGAAGACATGCTGGAACGCGCCCGGGCGTATGCCGCGTCGTTCGACAAGGGGCACCTGCCGATGCCGCCGGCCACCGGGGTGGCCGTCGTGGCCTGCATGGACGCCCGGTTGAACCCCTACGGCCTGCTGGGGCTGAGCGAGGGCGACGCTCACGTCATCCGCAACGCCGGCGGGGTCATCACCGAGGACGAGATCCGGTCGCTGGTGATCAGCCAGCGCCTGCTCGGCACCCGCGAGATCATCCTGATCCACCACACCGACTGCGGCATGCTCACTTTCACCGATGACGAGTTCAAGGCGGCGATCGAGGCCGACACGGGACTGCGGCCTGGCTGGGCCGCCGAGTCCTTCCGCGACCCGGCAGCCGACGTGAAGCAGTCGATGGCCAGGATCGCGGCGAGCCCGTTCATCCCGCACAAGGACCAGGTCCGGGGCTTCGTCTACTCGGTGACCGACGGGTCGCTCACCGAGGTCGGGTAGCGCTCGCCCCATCCCCGTCGCGAGTCATTGACAGCGACAGTGAACGGTCAGAGGGTGCAGTCGACGGATTTCGTCCATGGAGGAGGCGGTGACCATGCGCAAGGTGGTGCACTTCGAGATCCCGGCGGAGGACCTCGACCGCGCGAAAGGGTTCTACAGCTCGGTCTTCGACTGGCAGCTGCAGACGATGCCCGTGCCCGGCGGAGACTACACGATCGTGATGACCACCCCGGTCGACGAGCAGACGCAGCTGCCCACCGCACCGGGTGCGATCAACGGCGGGATGATGCAGCGCGACGAGCGCACGCCGGGACCGGTGATCACGATCGACGTCGAGGCGATCGACGAGGCGCTGAAGCAGATCGAGGCGGGTGGCGGGAGCACGGTGACGCCCAGGACCGAGATCCCCGGCATGGGGGCGTACGCCTACTTCAAGGACCCGGAGGGCAACGTGCTGGGTCTGTGGGAGACCGCGACCTGAGGCTTGGGTCGGCTGGCGTCTGACCGAACAGCTCGGGCCCAGCGTCGGTTGCTCCGCGACACGAAGGAGCCAGGACCATGAGCGCGAACCAGGTTCGTCCCACGCCGTCTGAGCAACAGGAGATCGAGCGCGCGAACGCCTCCGGCAAGCAGCCGGTGGTGTTCGTCCACGGCCTGTGGCTGCTGGACTCCAGCTGGGACAACTGGGCGAGGTTCTTCGAGGACGCCGGTTACGCCGCCGTCACGCCGGGCTGGCCGAACGACCCAGCCAGCGTCCAGCAGGCACACGAGCACCCGCAGGCCTTCGCCGGCAAGGGCGTCGGCGACGTCGCCGCCTACCAGCAGATGGTCATCGAGCAGCTGGACCGCAAGCCGGCGCTCATCGGCCACTCATTCGGGGGGCTGCTCGTGCAGATGCTCGCCGGCAGGGGGCTGTCCGCCGCGACCTGCGCCGTCGACCCGGCACCCTCCCGCGGCGTCCTGCCGCTGCCGATCGACGCGCTGAAGGCCGCCTCCGCCGTCCTGTCCCACCCCGCCAACCGGCACCGGGCGGTCACCCTGACCTTCGAACAGTTCCGCTTCGGGTTCGCCAACGCGGTCCCGGAACAGGAGGCGCACGAGCTCTACGACCGCTACCACGTGGCCGGATCCGGGATCCCGATCTTCCAGGCGGCTTTCGCCAACCTGAACCCCCGCACCGAGGTCAAGGCCGACAAGACCACCGCGGTCCGGGGCCCGATGCTCGTCATCGCCGGCGAGCTGGACCACCAGGCCCCGCCCGCGATCGCCCAGGCAACCTTCAAGAAGCAGCGGAAGAACACCGCCGCGGTGACCGAGTTGGTCGAGATCGCCGGCCGCGGCCACTCCCTGACGATCGACTCCGGCTGGCAGGACGTGGCCCAGGCCTGCCTCGACTTCATCTCCAGGTTCGTGAGGTAGGACGTTAACCACCCGGTATGCCAGAGCGGCCGCGTCCTGCGCGCTCCGTCACGGACCGGGTCGCGGTGGTGGCTCCGCGGCTGCCTGCTCGGGTGTCGGGGCGGTGCCGCCCAGGCGTGCCGGCAGGAACGCCAGCTCCTCCGGGCCCAGCTCGGGGTAGCTTGCCTGCGCCGCGTGCAGCAGCTCGGTGATCATCGCCTTGACCCTGGCGTTGACGGCCTCGGCGTCATCCTTGCGTCCGACGGCGACGGGTTCGCCGACCCGCAAGACGATCGGGATGTTCGTGCGACCCAGACGCTTCGGGTGGCCCTTGGTCCACACCCGCTGGGACCCCCAGATGGCCATCGGGACGATCGGGACGTTCGCCGCCTGCGCCATCCGGACCGCGCCGCTCTTGAAGTCCTTCAGCTCGAACGACGGCGAGAGCGTGGCCTCGGGGAAGACGCCGACGATCTCCCCGGCCCGCAGCGCGTTCACCGCGGCGCGGAACGAGGTCGCACCCGCCTGCCGGTCCACCGGGATGTGCTTCATGCCGCGCATCAGCGGCCCGGAGACGGGGTGGCGGAACACCGACTCCTTGGCCATGAACCGCACCAGCCGGCCCTGCGGGAGGGCGGCCAGCCCGGCATACGCGAAGTCGAGGTAGCCGATGTGGTTCATCACCAGCACCGCGCCCCCGCGCCGCGGGACGTGCTCTGCACCCGTGATCTGGAACTTCAGCCCCTCGGCGGCGAACAGGACACGCGCGAAGGCGATGACAGCGGTGTAGACGGGCTCCATGGCGGCACGGTAACGGTCTTCCGGGCCCCGTTGGCACCGCTGGGGCCCCCGCAGCGTTGCAGGCAGCCGGCGAGCCCGGCCGGACCCCGTGGTAACCGCGCCGGAGCGCAACCCCGGAAATGCGGTGTCGCGGTTGGGCCCGGACGCCCTATCTTGATCCGAACGCCGTGGGCCAACCGCTTCCAGCGTTTCACCGCTGGGCTCGGCAGGCCGACGCGCGAAGCACCGTCGCGAGAGGGGGCCCCGTGCCCGACCGGCCAGCCACGAGGGGGCTGGCCGCGTGACCTCGGGGCAGCCGGGCGGCCGGGGGCACCGCACCCGCGAGCACATCGTCATCGTGGGCGGGCCGTCGAACACCTTCAACGGCTACGGGCACTGGCACCAGTCCGAGACCTACCACGCCGAGCCGCGCCCGGCGGACACCAGCCCCGCCAACATCACCAAGTACCTGCGCGGCGACCCGGCCCACGTCATACCGGGTGATCCCCTGCTCGAGCCGACCTCGACCCACGACTATTACTGGGCCAACTTCCTGTATGCCGCGGTGAAGCTGGTCGAGCTGCGCGGCCGGGTCCCGGAGGCGATCACGCCGGCCCGGGGCGACCTGCTCACCTTCATGGTCTGGCTGCCGAGCTACTACGGGGCCAGGGTCGCCGGCCAACGGGTCGACCGGGAGCTCGTCGACTGGCAGGCGTCGCCGTACAACATGGCGCTCCACCGCGGCTCCGCCTACGTCAACGCCAACCCGTACAACCCGAAGTTCCGGGCCTCCGACCAGTTCACCGCACCGCCGCGGCCGCAGACGCCGCCGACCAGGAAGGGCTCGTCGAGCACCCCGCCGGTGTACGGCAGCACCGAACCGGACATCGACCACGAGATCCTCATGCGCACCACGGGAGAAGTCGACAGCGCCGGCAACGCCATGCCCGACGGGGGGTTCGCCAAGCGGATGCACGACCCCGACGCCTACGTCGACGCCCTCACCGACCTGCCGATCCGGATCTGCTACGGCTCGAAGTGGGGGCAGTTCGCACCGGTGCGAGACGTGCCCCCGCTGCTCGGGGTCTACGTCAAGGTGCTCTTCGTCCGTGACGTCGACAGCATCTTCGGCTACCTCAACACCGGCACCTGGACCGGTGAGCGGCGGCTGGCGATGACCGAGTTGGTCGACGAGGACCACATGCTGCGCGGCGACATCGACGACTGCACCTGGGCCGGCCAGGCGTTCGCCAAGAAAGGCATGCGGACCCCGCTGTGGGACACCGCCCCGTCGGTGACCCGGGCCAAGTGCAAGATCCGGCGGCTGGACTACGTCGGACACTCCGCGCCCGAGTCGCTGTTCCTGGAGTACGGCATCCAGAACTCCAAGGGCGCCGAACCGGAAGCCTCCGTCGTCGTCACGCAAACCGACTTCGTCGCCAAGCTCGACCGGTTGGCGTTGGCCAGCAACGTGAAGGTCTACCTGTGGGGCTGCTTCCTCGGCGGCGCCTTCGCCCCCGCGCTGGGGCCGCTGGTCACCAACCCCAAGTCGATCCGCGGTGCCATCGGCCGGACCATGTTCGACGGCATCCTCGGCACGGAGACCAACCTGCCCACCCCCGCCGAGCCGGTCAACGAGGGGTGGGTGCTCTTCCCGTGAGCCTGGAAACCGCGCTGGCCCGGGGCATCGCGGAGATGGCCACGGATCTGCGCCTGTCCCTGGCCAGCCCCGACACGCTGAGGGCGCTGCTGGCTCGCTACGGCTGGACCGCGGACCTGCTCGACGACACCACGACGGCCACCGTCCGGTCGGCCTTCCAGTTGGGGCCCGCCCTCGTGCGGATCGGCGAGCTCGCCGAGGCCCTGGACGGCGGCGCGGAGCCGCTGCCGACCGCCATCCAGATCATCGAGGCGTGGCGCAGGGTCGCCGACGCGGTCACCGCGCTGGCCGGCCTCGACCCGGCGAACCTGCCCTTCCCGCTCGACCAGCCGGGCTTCGTCTCCGAGCTGGCCGAAGGGCTGGTCGAGGACGTCGTCCTGCGCTGGCTGGAGCGGGTCAAGCCCGGGCTGGTCGCGGTCCTGACGACGGTGGGGATCGTGCAGACGCGGACGGTGCAGCCCACCGAACGCAACCGCACCGCATACACCCCCCGGCGGATCCGCTGGGACCGGCTCGGCGAGCTGGCCGACCCGGTGGCGTTGCTGCGCGCGGCCTACCGCTGGGGCGCTCCGGAGGGCCTGGACCACGTCGCCGTGCTCGATGCCCTGGTCCGGGCGGCGTGGGCGGTCGACGTGCCCGCGCTTGCCCGGGTGCCAGCGGCCGACCTGCTCGACCGGCACTACCCGGCGGGCGCGCCGGACCGCGACCTGGTGCGGGAGCTGCGTGTCCCCTTGGTCAGCGAGGGCATCGACGGCGACCCCGACCACCTGGAGATGGGCCTGTCGGTGCTGCCCGTCCCGGTCCCGACGACCGGCTCGGGCCGACCGGACGCGCTGCTCGTGTCGGCCTACGTCGTCGGCGGCGTCGGGTCGGGTCCGCCGGACGACCCCGACGACCCGGTCGACCCCGACGACGAGCCGGAGCTGCCCCCCGGGGCGCAGCTGACGTGGGCGCTGACCGGCGCGGCCGACACCGACGACGGGCTGGCGCTGCGGGTGGAGCCGCACGCGGTGGTGGTCTCTGCCAGTGCGGCCACGCTGGCCGTCGACACCTCCCTGGCGCTGACCGGGACCCGCGAGCCGCCGTGGGTGGTGCTCGGCTCGGCCGGCGGCCCCCGCGTCGAGCTCGGCCAGCTGCTCCTCGGCGCCCGGGTGCGGGGCACGCTGGCCGACCCGGAGCTCCTGGTGGAGGTCGGCACCGGACCCGACCCGGCGCCGCCGGCCCTCAGCCTGGTGCTCGAGCTGGGCCAGGACACCGGGTTCCTCGGCCGGCTGCTGGGGGCCGCGCCGCGCCGCGTCGACGTCGGCTTCGTGCTGCGCTGGTCGTCCAAGTCCGGGCTCACCCTGGCCGGTTCGCCGGGGCTGGCGGTCACCGTGCCGGTGGCCGCGGGGGCCGGCGGGCTGCGGCTGGACTCGGTGACCGTCGGCCTGCGCGCGGCCGACCCGGGGCTACGGCTCGTCGTCGCGGTCAGCGGTTCGGGCAGCCTGGGGCCGTTCGCGGTGGCGTTGTCGGAGGTGGGGGTGGCGCTCGAGGCCGCCCCGGCGGCCACGCCGGGGGAGCGGGTGCTGGGCGACCTCGCGCTGCGCTTCGGGCTCAAGCCGCCGAGCGGGGTCGGCATCGCGATCAACAGCCCGGCCGTGAGCGGCGGGGGCTACCTGCGCGTCGACCCGCAAACCGGCACGTATGCCGGCATCGCCGAGCTGAAGCTGTTCGGCAGCGTGGCGGTGAAGGCCATCGGGATCCTGACGACCCGGCTGCCGGACGGCCGTCCCGGCTTCGCGCTGCTCATCCTCATCACGGCCCAGGGCTTCACCCCGGTCCAGCTCGGGATGGGGTTCGCGCTCACCGGCATCGGCGGCCTGGTGGCGCTCAACCGCACCGTCGACGCTGACGTCATCCGGGGTGGCCTTGGGTCGGGCGTGCTGGACTCGGTGCTGTTCGTCCAGGACCCGGTCAAGAACGCCGACCGGGTGCTGCGGACGCTGGACCAGGTCTTCCCGATCGCGCGGGACCGGCTCGTCGTCGGACCGCTCGCGGAGATCTCCTGGGGCACGCCGCCGCTGCTCACCATGCGGGTCGCGGTGCTGCTCGACCTGCCGCAGCCGGTCCGCGCGGTCATCCTGGCGGCGCTCACCGCGAAGCTGCCCAAGCCCGACGCGGCCGTCGTCGAGCTGCACGTCGACGCGATCGGGGTCCTGGACCTCGGCAAGGGCCAGCTGGCGCTCGACGCGTCGCTGCACGACTCCCGCATCCTGTCCTTCGCGATCAGCGGTGACGTCGCGCTGCGGCTGGACTGGCTGACCAACCCCGGCTTCCTGCTGTCCGTCGGCGGGTTCCACCCGGGGTTCACCCCGCCCCCCGGCATCCGCCCGCTCAAGCGCATCTCCATGACCCTCACCACCGGGGAGACGCCGCAGGTGCGCTTCGAGGCCTACCTCGCCATCACCCCCAACACCCTGCAGCTGGGTGCCCGGGCCAGCATCAAGCTGGCCAAGAGCGGGTTCGGCGTGGAGGGGGGCGGGTCGTTCGACGCGCTCATCCAGTGGTCGCCGTTCCAGCTCCAGGTCGACCTCGCGGCCTGGGTCAAGATCACCGCGGGCGGCTCGACGCTGCTCTCGCTGCGGCTGACCCTGCACGTCACCGGACCGAGCCCGTGGCACCTCACCGGGAAGGCGAGCTTCTCGGTCCTGTTCTGGGACGTCGGCATCCCGGTCGACGTCACTCTCGGGTCGGCGACCGCGGGGGCGCTGACCGTCGAGACCGCCGACGTCGCCTCGCTGATCTGGGAGGCGGTGCGCTCGCCGGACGCCTGGCAGGCCGTCCTGCCCGCCTCGCGCGCCCCCGGCGTCACCGTCGTCGCCGCGCGGCCCGGCTCCCAGCGGGTGCTGGCGCACCCGCTGGCCGAGGTCTCGGTCCGGCAGAAGGTCGCCCCGCTCGACCTGCCGATCAGCCGCCTCGGCTCCCGGCTGGCTGAGGCCGGCCCGCGGGCGTACACCGTCGGACTCGACCTGGGCCCCGGGGTGCGACGAGCCCCGGTCACCGACCTGTTCGCGCCGGCGCAGTTCAACGACCTGCCCGGCGACCAGGCGCTGGCCGCCCCGTCGTTCCAGCCGATGACGTCGGGTTGGTCGATAGCCCCGGAGGCGGCGTCGAGCAACGGCCCGTCCGTGGCCTGCGTCGCCGTCGTCGACACCCTGGACATCACCGACCTCGACCTGCCGGGCCAGCCGGGCGACCCGGCCGTGGCCGTCGCCGCCGGGACGGGAGCGTCCTGATGGCCCTCGCCCGCAGCTTCTGGGCCTGGCACCGGGTGGGGTTGCCGAGCCCGCTGGCCGGTCGCCCGCCAGCCGGGTCCGCGCGGGCGGCCATCCCCGCCCGGGTCAGCGTGGCGACGGCCGGGGCCGCCGACGTCCCCATCGACCTGTTGGGTCCGGGTGACGTGGGCGGCCTCGACCCCGAACAGGTCCGCCGGACCGAGCCGGTCGACGGGTGCACGGACTTCGAGCCGGCCATGTTCCCCTACGTCGAGCTGCGCGACGCCGACCTGCCCTGGCGGTTCACCCCGGAGGGGCCGGTGGCCGCGACGGTCGCCGACCCCGAGCACCCCGGCGCGACGGCCGCGCAACGACGCCTGCAGCCGTGGCTGGCCCTGGTAGTGGTGCCGCTGGACGACGCCGAGCTCGCCGCCCCGGCGGGGGCCAGCACCGCCCGGCTGACCTGCCCGGGAGCGCTGCTGCCCGACCCCACGCAGGCCTGGGCCTGGGCGCACGTCCACCTCACCGAGCGGCCCGGGGTCCCGTCGGAGACCGCGCTGCTGGACCCCGAGTGGTCGTTCGCGCGTGTCCTCTGCCCGGTCCGACTGGCGCCCGACCGGCAGTACCTCGCCTGCCTGGTTCCCACGTATGCCGCGGGCGTCGCCGCCGCGGGCCTGCCACCGCCCGCCGGCGACCCGCTGGGGCCCGCGTGGGTGGACGCCGGCGCGGTGACGCTGCCGGTGTACCACTCCTGGACGTTCGGCACCGCGGGCTCAGGCACGTTCGAGACGCTGGCGCGCCGGCTGCGTCCCCGCCAGGCTCCGGCGGCGGCCGGGGGAGTGACGGTGCGCATCGACGCCGCCGGGTGGGGCGCTGCCGCGGCCGCCGGGTCAACGGTGACCGTGCAGGGAGCCGTGCGACCCCTGAGCGAGCAGCCCGACGCCGCGCCGGACCCGGGGTTCGCGTCGTCCCTCGCGGCCGCGGTGAGCGCCGACGGCCCCGCTCTGCAGCTGCGTCCGCCGCTCTACGGCCAGGACCATGCCGCCGGCGCGACCACCGTCTCGGCGGCGACCGGGCCGGCCGGCTGGTTCGAGCAGCTCAACACCGACGCCCGCCACCGCAGCGCGGCCGGCCTTGCAGCGTGGGCGGTCCTGGTGGACCAGGAGGACCTGGTCGACCGGGCCTGGGCGCAGCTCGCCGCGGCCGAGCCCGCCAGCGTGGGCGTCACGTCGCAGGAGGTTGCCGCGGCGGTGACCGCCTCGATCGCCGACCGCCACCTGGGCGGCGCCCTCGGGACCGGCTTGGGGGACGGCGCCCGGCTCGGCGTGCCGGCCTCGGCCATCGTGGCGCGGCGGTTGATGCGTCCGGGCGGACCGCTGGCCAGGCGGGGTATGGCGGTCGCCGCGGTCCGCGGGCAGGCGGGCCTCCGCGCACTGGCCGGCGCGCGTCCGCCGGCGACCTCGGTGGCGACCGGCACCGCATACGGCAGGTTCTGCCCGACGTTCCCGGACCCGGCGTTCGAGCTGCTGCGGGCGACCTCGCCGGCCTGGGTCCTGCCGGGGCTGGACGGCATCCCGCTGGACTCGGTCGTGCTGATGCGGACCAATCAGCCGTTCGTCGAGGCCTTCCTGGTCGGGCTGGACCACGCGCTGGGTCGCGAGCTGCGGTGGCGCCGCTTCCCGCTGGATGCGTCCGGGACCATGTTCCGGACCTTCTGGCCCACTCCCGGACGGACCGCCGGGCCCTCGATGCAACCGGTCGACGACTGGGACCCGGCGAGCTCACTGGGCAGCCACCTGGGAGACGCCGACCGGCTGGTCGTGGTGCTCCGGGGGTCGCTCATCAGGCGGTTTCCGTCGACCACTGTCTACCTGTCCGGCCAGCAGCCCGGGGGCCCGGAGGAGCACGTGGCGGCCTCCTTCGAAGCCTCAATCGGGCCCGACACCACACTGGTCGGTTTCCCCCGGACGGTCGACGAGCTGGCCACCGGCCCGTCCGGACAGGTCTGGTACGTCGTGCTCCAGGAGGCCGTGCAGCACCCGCGGTTCGGCGTCGACGAGGCCCCCGCCGACGGGTCCAGCGCGCCGCTGACCACCTGGCAGGACCTCGACTGGGCCCACCCCCAGTTGACCGGGCGGCTGCACGTGCCGGTCGAGGGCCCGTTGCTCGGCGTCGGCCGCCCGACGGCCCCGACGACCCCGTTGGGGGTCCCCCCGGTGGCCGTCTGGGGCGCCGACAGCGCGGCGGTGGCCGCCGCGCTGACCCGGGCACCGGTCCGCGTCCGGATCCCGGTGTCCCTGTGGCTTCGTCCCGCTGACTCGCCCCACCCACACCACTGACCGACCACCGACCGAGACCAGACCGAGACCACTGACCGAGACCACTGACCCAGACCACTGACCGAGACCACTGAACGGAGCGGCGCGTGTACGACCACATCCGGGCCCGGCTGCAGGCCACCCTGGCCGCGCGGCAGGCCGACGTGGCCGCCGCGGCAGCCGCTGCCACCGCCGCCGTCAGCGCCGTGGCCGCCGCCCAGGCGGCGGTCGCCAGCGCTCAGGCAGCCCTCGCTGACGCGGTCCAGGCACAGGCCGCGGCGCGGAGCGCGCTGGCCACCGCCGAGGCGAACGTCTCGTCGAAGGCTGCGGCGCTCGACGACGCCGAGGCCGCACTGAGGGAGTGGCAGGACGAGCGCCCCGACTTCCCCGACGACCACGGGCACCCGAACACCGCCTGGCTGAGGCGTCTCGCCGAGCTCCAGCGAGCCGTGACGGCGGCTCGTCAGGCCCTCACCGCAGCGCAGTCGGGCGCCGCCGCCGCGGGCGCGGCCGTGACGGCCGCCGCTGCCGCCGTCGCCTCCCGCCAGGCCGACGTCGCCTCCCGCCAGGCCGACCTGGCGGCGGCGCAGTCCCAGCTCGCGGCCGCCGAGGCCGCCGGCGACGCGGCCGCCGCCGCGGCGGGTGCGGCACAGCGAGCGCTGGCCGACCTCGACACCCGCACCGGCCGGGTCCAGGCGCCGCTGGACCGCGACGACCTCGCGGCGTTCGCCGACGAGGAGCAGGTCGAGGTATCCCGGCTGAGGCAGGACCGCGCGCGGACCCGGGCCGAACGGCATACCGTCAACCTCGGCCGTGACGCCGTCCTCGCCGGCCACGACGCCGGCATCGAGACCCTGGCAGCCCTCGCCCAGGCCCTGCACGGGTGGACCGAGGCATCCCTGCCCGACCCGCCCCAGGTCGCGGCCGTGCTCGACGGCCTCGTGGCCACTTCTCGCGCCCAGCGCGGCGCGGTGCCTCGCACGGACGACCTGGCCGCGCAGGCAGCCGCAGTCCGGGCCGTCCTGGACCGGTTGCAGGCAACCGTGGCCCAGGCGACCGCCCGGCGGGACCAGGCGTTCGATGCCCTCCAGTCGGCCATCGCCGACGTGCGGGCCGTCAACGAGAGCGCCCCCTGATGCGCCCGTTCGACCCCGGCTCCGACGACCCCGGAGACTGGCGGATCGCGTTCAACGAGTGGAAGGCCGAGGTCGCCGCCGCCCGAGCGGCGCAGGTCGCCGCGCTGCGGGACCTGCACGCCGCGGAGACCGCCCTGTCCCCTCTCGTCGCCTGGCGCGACCAGCTCGCCGCCGTGGCCGACGCCATGGCCGGCCGGGTGGGTCCGTATGCCGCGGCGAACGCCGAGCTCGCCGCCCTGGCGGCCGCGCTGGACGCCCTGGAGGGAGAGCTGGCCGACCACCTGACGGCGCGGGACACGGCGACCGCCCGGCTGGTCGAGGGCCCGCCGGTGGCGCAGCCGATCGCCCTGCTGCCGGTCCGCGTGCACACGGCCTGGCTGCCACAGGGGCTGGCCGTGCGCGTCATCCCGACCGACCTGTCCGTCGACCGGCATGACCCTCGGCTGAGCCCGCTGGAGGCCACGCTGGGGCAGGCGTACTGGGCAACCCGCTCCCTCGGCGGCCAGGCCCAGGCGGACCAGGCCTGGCGCGACCTCGCCAACCGCGTGCCGCCCGCACGAGCCGCGTGGGTCGTCTCGGCCACGGCGCCGGCCGCCGCCCCGGCCGGCCGCCGGGACGACGAGCTGGACCTGACCGTCACCGTCCGGCTGCTGCCCACCCGGTTCGCTGTCGTGCTGCTGGCCAGCGGGGAACCTGTCGACGTGTCCTCGGCCGGCGACCCGCCGGCATACGTCACCTGGGGTGCACCGCTGGATCGCGACCTGGCCGTGCCGGTGCTCCACTCCGCGCAGGACCGCCCGTGGACCACCGACCTGGATGCTGCGGTCGAGGCCGGGATGGCCGTGCGGATCTCGTTGCCTGCCAACGTGACCGCGGTCGAGGAGGTCGTCGTGGTCGGCGTGCGCGCCGGGACGTCCGGGGACGACCTCGCCCGGCTGCTGGCGGCGCACGCGTTCTCGGTCGGAGCCGAGATCCTCCCGGCCGGCACCGCGACGAACAACACGGCGTCCGAGCGGACCCGGCGCACCGAGGAGTGGGAGCGAGCCCTCGCCCGGTCGCTGCTCGGGGCGGCCGGCCCGCTCGCCGTCGGCACCGACGGCGCGGCCCTGGCCGCGGTCCTCGGCGTGCCGGCCGCCACCTTCGGCCTGGTCGGCGGTTCGGCCAACCCGCGCGACGACCTGTACGACGCCGTCGCCGAGCTCGTCGCGGCTGCAGCCGGCGGCACGCTCATCAGCGACCTCGACGACCCCGGTGCCGCCCAGGCCGCCGCCGCCCTGCGCCCCGCCGGGCCGGCGCCGCCGCTACGCGTCGGCAAGCAGCCGTTCGGCGTGTTGCCGACCCTCGACCTGAGCCGGTATGCCGCGGGGCCCGACGACCTCGAACGCGGCCTCGCGCCGCGGGTCCGGACCGCGGCCAGACGCCAGCTGGTGCCGCTGCACGTCGACCCGGGCGACCCGGAGAGGTTGCCGCCGCCGGCCCGGCGGGTCACCGCGACCGACGACTCCGCCCTGCCGGACCTGCTGGGGGAGTCCGCAGTCTCGCTGCGCTGGTCGGTCACCGCGTTCCGGCGCGTCCCCGACGCCGGGCAGGACGTGGCCGGCGAGCCGGGGCTGCTGGGCCCGGCGGAGGGGCCCGGAGCGCCGCAGACCTACCTCGCGGCACTCGCGGCCGGCACCGCGGACGCGGCGGCGCAGGCGGGCGCCGTGGAGTCGGTGCTGGGCGCGCTCGCCGTCAGCGTCGCGGCGGCGCCGGGCGGCCCGGCGCTGCTCGACCGCCTCGGCGCCGTGCTCGCCGGCCACGGGCGTCCTGCCCTGGCCACCGCGTTGGCGGCCCAGCTGGACGCCTGCTCTCACCGCGTCGACGCCTGGGTGACCGCTGCCGCGACGCACCGGCTCTCCGCCGCGGCCGCGAGCCCGGCCGTGGGCGCCTACGGCTACGCCACGGACCTGGCCCCCCGGCGCCAGCCCCGCAGCTTCGGCCACATCCACGCGCCGAGCGCCGCTCACGCTGCCACCGCCGCCGTCCTGCGCTCGGGCTACCTCGGGCAGCGGCGGGCTGCGTGGGCCGCGCGCCTCGCCACCGCGCTCGCGTCCGGGGACGCCGCCGGGGCCGCAGCCGCCCGGGACGGGCTGACCGCGCTGGCGCCGCTGGACGACCGCACCGAGTCCCGGCTGCCGATGGCCGTCGACCTCAGCTCGGGCCGGGTTCGACGAGCCCAGGAGGTGCTGACCGCGGTGCGAGCCGGCACGCCGCTGGCTGTGGTCCTGGGCCGCCAGTTCGAGCGAGCCCTCGTCGTCGCCGGCCTGTCCACCTACCTGGCTCCGCTGCGCAAGCTGACCCGGTTCGTCGCCGGTACGGCCCTGGAGAGCCTCGAACAGGCCCGCCGGGAGGCCGTGGCCGCCCTCGGCGCCGTGCAGGCCACGGTCGACCAGCTGGGCGCCGCGGCCGCAGAGGCCCGGGCCGCGGACCAGGCCGCGCAGGCCGCGCTGGCTGTTGCCCAAGCCGAGTACGACGCCGTAGCAACGCTGTTCACCCCGTATGCCGCGCTCGACGCCGAGCGCCCGCAGGTCCAGGGGGCGCTTGACGCCGCGCTGACCCGCATCGCCGACCTGGATGCCAACCGACCGCAGGCCGGCACGCACAAGCACCCGGTCAACGTCCCGTAACAGCCGAGGAGCACCCATGCAGCGGCAAGACGTCGACCTCCCGGACCCCGCGGACCCCGCGGCCGTCGCGGCATGGGGCCAGCAGATGAACGTCGCAGTCGGCGCGGCCAACGGACACCGGGTCAGGCTTCAGCAGATCGACGCCGTCCTCACCACCCCGGTCGTGCTCGGCCTGCGGTCGCGGCTGCAGGCCGCCGCCGCTGCCCTGGCCGCGGCGCAGGCTGCCGCCGACGCCGCCGCGGCCCGGGCCCAGGCCGCGGAGGCGGCCCTGCTCGACGTCGTCCGTACCCGGTACGCCGACGCCGAGAACGCGGTCGCCGACGCGACGAAGGCCGTGGCCGACGAGCTCGCCCGGCTGATGGCCAGCGCGACGACGACCGCGGCAGTCACGGCGACCGTCGACGGCCTCGGGCTGCGCGAGCGCTACCGCGCCGGGACCGCCACCGACCCGCCGGTGTGGGACACCGCCTCCATCCCGTTCCGAAGCCACGACGGTGACGCCCCCTT
This sequence comes from Dermatophilaceae bacterium, assembly GCA_035689185.1. Lineage (GTDB taxonomy): Bacteria > Actinomycetota > Actinomycetes > Actinomycetales > Dermatophilaceae > DASSLY01. Next base: position 64,655 of record DASSLY010000010.1, on the reverse strand, counting down.
CGACCCCGAGATCCGCTTGCCGGCGCTCGACGGGGCCGACTACCCCCGGCTGCTGGCCGTGCTGTCCGACCTGGACGACGCGGTCGACGCGGTGGCCGACGTCGTCGCGGCCGAAAGCGTCCACCAGCTGGTCGCCGGCAACCTCGTTCGGTCCGGCGCCAGCCTGGAGATCGCCGCCTCCGGGACGGTCACCGATGCGCCCGACGTGGTCGCCACCCCCGCCCCCGGGCACGACCTCACCCACCGGGTCCTCGTCCTGGCCGATCCGGACCGCTCGCCGGCTCCCTCGGCCGGGCTGGTCGGCACCGCCGACCCCCTGTACGCCGGATGGCTGGCCGGGATGCTGCCCGACCCGTCGAAGGTCCAGCTGGGTGCTGCCGCGGTCGCCGACGACGGCACCGTCGCGGCGCGGACCACGTTCAGCGGCGACGCGCTCGGCCTGGACGCACCCGGCTGGCTGCGTGTGACCGGTGACGTCGGCGAACTTACCGCCCGGGTGGCACTGGTGGCCCGGCCACGCCTCGCGGCGCCCGACGCCACGCCGTGGACCGGCCGCATCGTGCTGGACGCTCCCGAACCGCCGGCTGGCCGCATCCCGCTGGCCGCGGTGACCGCGGCGGGGGCGCGGCTGCGGGCGGTGATGACGACGGCGCGCAGCCTCACCCCGGCCGACCTCGCCGGCTCCGGCGAAGACCCGCCCGGGCTGCCGTCGAGCGCCCAGGCGCAGGCCGTCGACGCGGTCCGCGCGGTCCAGGCCGCCCTGCACGACCTCGACGACCGGCTGGCCCGGGCGCAGGGCACGACCTCCGACGGCACGGCTGGCCTGACCGCCGCCCTGCTGTCCGCCTGCGACGCCGGCCTGGCCGAGGCGGCCCCGCCGGCCGCCGCCGGCCCGCTGGACCTGCCCACCCTGGTGACGCTGGCCGGCGCAGCCCGGGCCCGGCTGGCCCCCCGCCTGGCGGCCGCGCCGTTCGTGGCGGACCCAGCCGGCCCGTCGGCGACGGTCTCGGCTGCCCGTGACCTGCTGCCCCGGTTGTGCGGCGCGGCTGTGCCGCTCCTCCTGGCCGTGCCGGCTCCGACCGACGCCCTCGTCCGGGCCGACCTCGCCGGCGCGGACGCCGGGCTGGACGGCGGCACGGCCGCCGTGATCCGGACCTGGCTCGCCGACCACGCCCGGGTCCGTCCGGCCGTGGCCGCCCTGCTCGACGCCCACGACACGGCCGACGCGCTCGGCGCGGCGTCCCGGCTGCGACCGCGCGCCAGCCAGCTGCCGCGTGCCGCCTCCGCTCGGTGGGCCGGGGCCGACCCCGCTCCGACGGCCGGGTTGGTGGACCTCGTCGTCGTGGACGCGCGGGGGCAGTCCGGTGGCGGCCACGCGGGGGACGTCGTGGCCGGCCTCGCCATCGACACCTGGGTGCAGACCGTCCCCGCCGGTGGGTACGACAGCGCGGTGGCCTTCCACTACGACGAGCCCCGCACCGATCCTGCCCAGGCGATCCTGGTGGCCGTCGCGGCCGACCCGCGCCCTGACCGCGAACGGGCGGCCTGGGCGTTGGGCGACCTCGTCGGTGTCGTGACCTCGACGATGGCCCTGGCCCGGCAGCGCGCGGTCGCGGCCGAGCTCCACGACACCGCCGCCGTCCGCATCGGGGCGCTGCCGTGACCGCGCTCACCGGGGCCAGCCTGCACCCCTGGTCGACCGCGGCGACCGAGCCGGAGCGGTTGGCCGCCGTCGCCGCCGGCGTGCACGACCCGTTGTGGCTGCTCGCCCGGCAGTTCCAGACCGGCGGCCTGCTCGCCGAGGACGGGGGCACGCCGGTCACCGTCACCATGAGCCACCTCCAGGCGCCGCTCTCCGTTGCCGGTCGGCCGGCAGCGGGCCAGGTGGAGCCGCTCGTGGAGGCCGAGCCAGCGCCGGCAGGCGACCTGGTCGACACGGCGACCCGGGTCCGGCTCGCCAGCGAGCTGTTCCGCCTGGCCGCCGACGCCGGGGTCGGCGACGCGGACCTGAGCCTCGCGCGCGCAGCCCTGGCCACGTCATACCCGCTCGGCGCCCGCGGCGAGACCGGCGCGCTCGCGGCATTCGACGGGCGCCTCCCGGACGCTGTCGCCCTGTATGCCGCGTGGCTGGCCGCCGTCGGGCCGGACGGCGGCCACGGCTCGCTGCCGGCCGAACCCGGCGTGGACCCGTCCCTGCGAGCGGCGCTGGATGCGCCGGCGCGGGCCTGGGTGCGGTGGATGACGGGGCGGGTCGGAACGCCCGGCGGCGGCGTGACGCCGCAGGCCTGGTCCGAGCTGCTGCTCGGCTACGCCTTCACCGGCACCGCTGCCCTCGGTGGGCAGCCGGTGGAGCTGAGCGCCCCCGGCTACGACGGCGACGGCCTGGACTGGCACTGTTTCGACCGGGCCTCGCTGCCGGCCACGCCGAGCCCCGGCCCGGTGACCGTGGTGCGGCCGGCCCGGGTGAGCTACCAGGGCATGCCGGAGCCGGGCTACTGGACGATCGAGGACGGCGACGTCGACCTGGACATGCTGGCGGGAATCGACCCGGCCCGTGAGCTGCTCGTCGCCTTCGCCCACTCCTATGCCGGCGACTGGTTCCTGGTGCCGCTGCCGGTCGCGCCCGGCGTCGTGCTGGTCACCGGGTTGACGGTGGTGGACACGTTCGGCACGACGACCGAGGTCCTGCCCTCCGCCCGGCTCGACGGCGCCGGGTCGCGGTTCCGGCTCTGGGAGGTCCAAGCGCCCTCGTCCGCGGCCGCCGACGGCGGTGTCGGGTTGCGGGTCCTGCTGCCGAGCGCGCCGCCGCCGCTGGAAGGCCCACCGCTGGAGGACGTCGTCCTCGCCCGGGACGAGCTGGCGAACCTGGGCTGGCTCATCGAGCTGACAACCACCGACGAGGACGGCGAGCGGGTCGATCGCTACCGGCGCTGGCTGGTCGCCCGGCCGTCCGTTGATGGGGGCGGGGCGCCCGCACCGGTGCCGGACGGGTCACTTGTGTACCGGCTGGGGACCACGCTGCCAGACCACTGGTACCCGCTGGAAGCGGCCGAGGCAGGCCCCGACGGTCATCGCCGGCTGCGGCTCGCCGCGCTTCCCGACGGGGCCTGCGAGGTGTCCGACGAGGGTGTCCGCGGCCGCACCGTGAGCCACCAGCCGGGCACCGCCGTCGACGAGGACATCGTTTCCGCCGTCGGCACCCGGGTCAGACGGGTGGACCGGCTCACCTATACCCCGAATGGGTATGTCGTGTGGCGCGCCCGGCGCCGCGAGACGGGAGCGGGAGAGGCGACCTCTGGTCTTCGCTTCGACGTCATCGAGCCCCCCGACTGAGCACGACAACCCTACTCAAATCGGTTGCGCGGCAACGTCCCTCGTGCCCGTGACCGTCTTCGTCTGGCTGACCGCCGAGGGCGCCGGGCCGCCACCGCTGGGACGGCCGCAGCCGCAGGCAGCCCCGCACGCCCGTAACCGGACGTGCGGGGCCGCGGCCAACAAAGCTGCGTTACCGGTGTCCGGAGTCGGTGCCGGTCACCGTGAAGCTCGCGTCCATCTGCACGATCAGCCGCTGGCCGGACGCGGTGACGATGTGGGCCTCGTACACCCCGTCACTGTCGGTCTCCACCCGCTGGATGGTGGCGCCGGGGTACTTCGCCAGGGCGGCCGCCCTCGCCTTGGTGGCGTTGGTCCCCGTGAGCAACTTCTCATCCGGCCGCTGGCTCTTGGACTCGTCCACGGTCCGGTCGGGTGCGGTTTGGTTGGCGCTGGACGACGCCGCCGAGTACGTGGTCGTAGAGGCGGTGCCGCTCGCGGCGTTGGCACTGATCGAGCCGGCGGCCACCGCTCCAGCCACCAGGCCTGCTGCGACCAAGGACGCCCCCATGGTGTATCGGCGCCAGCCGGAAACCTGCTTCTGCATGACATTCTCCTTATCGACTGTTGTCAGCCACTGTGGCGACTGTCATCAATCTGAAGGGTGTTCCTTCGCGGGCACTGTTCCCGGCCTGTCAACGCCATATGCTCGCCCGGCCGGTCCGACGCGATGACCGACGACCAGCCGATGACCAGCCGGTGACTAAGCCGGTGACCGGCCGGTGACCAGCCGTAGACCCTCGACGGCGGCCAGCGCCGGCCGGATCGCCGCGATGCTGGGTCGCGGGAAGCCTCGGCGGGGCTGGGGTGTCAGGTCGCCGGCGTGCCTAAGGGGGCGGCGCCGGGGTCCTCGGACCGTTGCCAGATCACGGTTACCGGGTGGCGGCGGGTGAACCGCTCGAAGTCGCGGGTGACGACGTCGCGGATCCGGGCCGTGCCGTCCGCGTCGACGGCGTCGACGCGCAGCGTGAGGATGCCGTCGTCGGCGCTGAGCGTGCACCGGCCCCAGGGGGTGAAGGTGAGGGTTCCGCTGGTGCGCGACCACTCGGCGGCCACCCGCACCTCGCCGCGCGCCATCGGTGCGTGCAGGTGCATGCGCGAGCCGTGCCCGCCGCCGCTCATGGCGGCTGCGTGCTTGCAGAGCTGAACGAGGTACCGGCTGGCCTGGTCGGTCTGGATCTGAGCTTGCAGTACCGGCATCGCGCTCCTTCTCGATCCTCCGGTGCAAGGGCGCCGCCCAAGGCCGGGGATGCTGGTCGCGCGGCGGTGTTCAGCTGACCCCGCCGCGGCCGGTCAACACCACGTGCCCGATTCTCGCCTCAGTTGTGTGCGACGAAAGGCTGTGGGACCCCGAGCCGTCCGTCGGACCAGGTGTAGTACGTGGTGTTGCCCGATGAGGCGTTGTCGGTGTAGTCACCGAAGTTCGGAATGACAAAGCTCGACGTGTTCGTCCAGTCGCTGGGGCCGGTGGTGATCCGGAAGTCCTTTGCCGCCGTGGTGGGCGTGGCCCGGATCTCCCCGAAGTAGTCCGTCAGGGAGGAGTCCGGGCCGCTGATGCGCCGGTCATACCACGACGTGGCAACGGAGCCGTCGGCGTGGACGCTCACTGCGGGCAGGAAGTGGAGCGCGAAGGAGTTGTCGTCGTTGACCTTGCTGATGGGTCCGGTGATGTCGAGGTTCATCGGCAGGGCGCGCATCCAGATGTCACCAAGTGGGTGGGCACTGGCGTCGTTCCAGACGAGGACGACTTGCCTCAACGCTGCGTTGACGGCGACGCGGGGGAAGTCCTGACCCGGGCCGCGGTTGTAGCCGGCGATCACCACAGCGTCCAACGACTTCACTCCACCGATCCCGTTGGAGTTGCGTTGACCCAGGGTGACCACTCGCGGCCGCGTGGGGCCGCCCACCACCGGCGACACGTCCCCCACACGCACGCGGGCGGCGTGGATGAACACGTAGGGGTTTCCGTTGAACCGGTTGCTGTCAACGTTGCGCTCCCAGGACACGTAGGCGTCCCCACCCGGGGCAACCGCGACATACGCGCCGGTGTTCACCACGGTCGACTCCTCCGGCCACACCGTGATCGGAGGACGCCACGATCCGGCGGTGAGTGCACCCGGATCCGCTGGGACACGAGCCCGGACCATCTCGACCTGACCGGCCCCGCTCTGACCGTTGAAGCCGAAGAAGAACCGCGTGTAGGACATCGCCAGACGGCGGCTGGCCCTGTCATAGGACAGCCACTCCTTGTCCAGGAACCCGATGTTCGGCGGGTCGTCATCCGGGTTGTCGTTCAACAATGGGCAGAGGTCCCCGCCGTCGGCGGCCACCACGGGCAGCCCGAGCGACGCGACACCGGTGGAGCTGATGGTGAGCATCTCCACCGCGAGCTGGAAACGGGCCGGCCCGGTCGCACAGTCGAACTGGTTCGAGGGCAGGTACAGGCTGCCGATCGCGAAATGGTGCGCGTCGATAGCTGCGACCGTCGGGTCTCCGAACCACTGCTGGTTCGGCGTGTTGTTGCGCAACCCGCTCAGATCGCGGAACGTGCGCCCCCCGTCGGTGGACACACCGACCCCAGTCAGCGACGCCCGCCGCTCCGTGGACGGACCGACCAGGAAGCCGGTCGCGTCGTTCCACGCCGCTACCACGGTCGACCCAGCGGCGGCGATCGCCGTCTCGCTTTGCCCAGCCGCCAGGTCACCCCGCGGATCGTTGGCATCGACGTTGCTGCCGAACGCGATTCGCGCGCCCGCCCGCAGGGGCGGGGTCGTGCCGGTCGGCGGGCCCTGGAACCACGCCCGCCCGCCGGCTGACAGCGAGGTGACCCGTATGCGCCCCGGGGAGACTCGGTCTGCGGCCGCCGACGCGGCTGGCACCGCCACGCCTGCCGACGCGGCTGGCACCGCCACGCCCACCGACGCGGCTGGCACCGCTACGCCTGCCGACGCGGCTGGCGCCGCTACGCCTGCCGACGCGGCTGGCGCCGCTACGCCCACCGACACCAGCAACGCTGCTGCGACGCCACCAACAGCCGGTCGAACAGACATCGTCATCCCCTCCCGGTTTGCCTCGAATGACGGGCCCGGCGAACAGGCACATGGCCAGTCACTGCACCATCGCAAGGTACGCCCGAACCGGTGCGGGCGCATGGCAGAACTCGGCCGTCACCGCCCGCCGGCACCGCGGCCGTTGAGCGCTACGGTCAGCGAAGCCGTCTTACCGGGCTTGCGTCCCCGGCTCGTCACGCCAGGAGTGTTCCGGGAGGAATCCCAGCAGCGCGGTGGCCTTGTCGATGCACAACAGGGTCTCGTGCTCGCCGAGCTGCCGCCGGACCTCGACGCCGGGGAACACCTCGGCCACCAGCTGGCGGCTTGGCCGGCTCATGACGGTGTCGGCGTTGGCGATGATGAAGATCTCCATGCCCGTGCCGGCGTACTCCAGCGCGCGGCGAACCGCCTGGGCGCCGTCGCGGGCGTCGATGTACCCCCACAGGTTCCACTTGCGAAGCTGCGGGTCGGCGTCGAAGGAGGGGAAGGCCGCGTAGTCGCCGGGTTCCATCACGTTGGAGAACCGCAGCCCGACCATCTTCAGCTGGGGGTCCCAGCGACAGAAGTGGTGGGCCATCTCCTCCTCCACCGCCTTGGCCAGGGAGTATGTCGACTCGGGCAGGACACGGTAGTTCTCGTCGACGGGGACGTAGGGCGGCGGTGAGTCGAAGGGCAGGCCGAGCACGGTCTCGCTGGAGGCCCACACCATGTTGCGGATGCCGGCGGCCCGGGCGGCGGCGAAGACGTTGTAGGTCGCCACCGCGTTGTTGGCGAACGTGGTCGCGTTGGGGGTCAGGCCGGGAGCCGGGATGGCGGCGAGGTGGACCACCGCCTGGAGCGCCCCACCGTGTTCGTCGACGCCGCCGCTCAGCGCCTCGGCCACCTGTCCGTAGTCCGTCAGGTCGACGGACACGAACGGAGCACCCGCCGGGTCCGCCGGCCGCTGGCGATCCAGCCGGAGGACGTCCCAGCCGTGATCGAGCAGGTGGGCCACGACAGCGCGTCCCAGCTTGCCGGACGAGCCGGTCACGGCGACACGGTGCCGGGCCACGTCAGCGTCTTCCATGACCTCATCATCGGGGCCCGGGCCCGAGGTCGCGACGTGAGGCCCCGCGGACGTGCGACAGGGGTCGACCCCTCTGCCCGGTCGTAGGGTAGGAGCACATTGCCGCCTGCCAGGGAGACGACATGCCACCGAGCGACGGCGTCACCATGCCGGAACTGGTACGCAGCCCCGCCGGCCCGAACACCCACCAACGGCCGCTGACCCGGTGGCTGTTGAAAGACCGCGTGCAGCCGATCGGCCCGGAGGCTGCCGAGGACCACGCCCCTCCGCAGACGTGGTGGAAGGTCATGTGCCTCACCGGGGTGGACTACTTCTCGACCCTGGCCTACCTGCCCGGCATCGCCGCTCTGGCGGCCGGCGCCTTGTCGCCGCTGGCCACGTTGCTGATCGTGGCGTTGACCCTGCTCGGGATGCTGCCGATGTACGCCCGGGTCGCACAGGAAAGCCCGCACGGCCAGGGCTCGGTGGCCATGTTGGAGGGCGCCCTTCCCTTTTGGCGCGGCAAGTTCTTCGTGCTGGTCCTGCTGGGTTTCGTTGCCACGTCGTGGATCATCACGATCACGTTGTCGGCCGCCGACGCGTCAGTCCACATCCTGGAGAGCCCCGCCTTTCCCGACGCCCTGCACGGGCACCCCGTGGTGATCACGGTGTTCCTGCTGCTGATCCTTGGCGGCGTGTTCCTGCTCGGCTTCGGCGAGGCCGTGGCAGTCGCGATCCCGCTGGTCGCGGTGTTCCTGGCGCTGAACGCTGTGGTCGTGGTCAGCGGCGTGATCGGCGTCCTCGGGAACCCGGCCACCTGGTCGTCGTGGACCCAGGCGCTGGCCTCTGGTCCCGGCGGTTTCGCCGGCAACCTGGGACCGGTGGTCCTGGCCTTCCCGTTGCTGGTGCTGGGGTTGTCCGGCTTCGAGACGGGGGTGAGCATGATGCCGCTGATCGCGGCCGAGGGGTCCAGCGCCGAGGAGCGGGTCGCCGCCCGGGTGCGCAACACCCGCAAGCTGCTGGCCACCGCGGCGGTCATCATGTCGGTCTTCCTGGTCGCCACCAGCTTCGTCACCACCGTGCTCGTTCCCAGCTCGCAGTTCCAGGCCGGGGGGCGCGCGAACGGGCGGGCACTGGCCTACCTCGCCCACGAGCGGCTCGGTGAGGTTTTCGGCACCGCATACGACATCAGCACGATTCTCATCCTGTGGTTCGCCGGGGCCTCCGCCATGGCCGGCCTGATCAACATCGTCCCGCGCTATCTTCCCGCCTACGGGATGGCACCGGAGTGGGGCCGCGCCGTGCGGCCGGTGGTGCTGGTCTACACGACCGTCTGCATCGCGCTCACCGTGGTGTTCGCCGCCGACGTCAACGCCCAGGCTGGTGCCTACGCCACGGGCATCCTGGCGATGATGGTCTCCGGCGCCGCGGCCGTCACCCTGTCAGCCCGCCGTCGCGGGCAGCGGCGGGCGACCGTGGGCTTTGCGACGCTGTCGCTGTTGCTGCTGTACGCACTGGCGGACAACGTCATCGAGAAGCCGGACGGGATAACGATCTCCTTCGCCTTCATCGTGGGCATCGTCCTGGTGTCCTTGATCTCCCGAGTGGCCCGGACCACCGAGCTGCGGGTCGATCACATCGAGTTCGACCCGCTGGCGCGGCAGTTCATCCAGGACTCGCTCGCCCATGACGGGGCGCTGCACCTCGTGGCGAACAAGCGGCAGTCCGGAGACGACCGGGAGTATGCCGCCAAGGAGGCTGAGCAGCGGGGAATGAACCCCCTGCCGGGGCGTGCCGACGTGCTGTTCCTCGAGGTCGACATCGATGACCCCTCGGAGTTCAGCGACGTCCTGCAGGTCCGCGGCGTGGAGGTCAACGGTCACCGGATCCTGCGGCTGGCCAGCCCGGCCGCTCCCAACGCCATAGCCGCCGTCCTGCTTGCGCTGCGCGATGCCACCGGCGTGCGCCCGCACTGCCACTTCGAGTGGTCCGAGGGCTCGCCCCTGCTGCACCTACTCAGATACCTCATCCTTGGCCAGGGCGACACGCCCCCGGTCGTGCGGGAGATCATCCGCAAGGTCGAACCGCAGGCCGCGAAGCGGCCGGCGATCCACGTCGGGGGGTGAGGTCACGGCCACCGCCTGTCCGTCCGCGCTCGGCCCCGGGGTGGTGGCCGAGCACTACCGCGGCGTCCGCGTCAGCTCGTCGGTCCAGACGGTGAAATGGTCGAGCAGGTTCGGTCCGAACGACGTGGTGATCGCCACGTCGGCGGCGTCCCGGCCCCGGGCGATAAGGATGCGGCCGATGCGGGGGATGAGGTTGCGCGGATCCACGACGAACCAGCCGTCCTGGAGGTAGACCTCGAACCAGCCGGAGAAGTCCATCGGGTCCGCGGCGGGGGGGACGCCGATGTCGCCGAGGTACCCCGTGCAGTAGCGGGCCGGAATGTTCATGGCCCGACACAGCGCCACACCGAGGTGGGCGAAGTCGCGGCACACCCCGCGCCGGTCGTTGAAGACGTCGAGCGCCGTCATCGAGGGCCGGGCCGAGAAGTAGTCGAAGGTGATGTGCTGGTGCACGAACGAGCTGATCGCCTGGACCCGCTCCCAGCCGGGCGGCGTCGAGGCGAAGTGGTCCCACGCCGCCTCGGTGAGCAGGTCGGTCTCGCAGTAGCGGCTCCCCAGCAGGTACACCAGGACGTCCGGCGGCAGGTCCTCCACCGGTAGCTGTGCGCCGCCGTTAGGGGTGGCGTCGGGCGTGCCTGGGTCCCTGATCACGGTGTCGGCTCGGATCGTGAACAGGCCTGCCGGTGCGGTGAGCCGGTTGATCCAGTTGCCGAAGTCGTCGCGGTAGGAGGTGAACGGCGTCGACGGTTGGGTCGCCATCGTGTCCGGAGACTCCAGGTCGCCGGCGCGGGAGTAGTGCACGTTGAGAGTGGCGATCATCGGTGTCGGCTGCTGGAGCCGGTAACCGATGTCGTATCCCAGCCGGATCCTCACGGGCAGGGCGGTCAGCGCTTCCTGGCGATCCCGCCCAGGTCGATGTGGCTCTTCGCGTCGGACTTGGCGTGCTTCTCCGCGCGCTTCTCCTTGAGGGACTTCCCGGACTTCTTGGCCAAGTGCTGCCGTGGGGACTTGTCAGCCATGGTGACTCCCTGGGTTGGAAGCCTGGGGACGGCTTCGTGGGTCCACAGTACGCGGCCCCCGCGGGGATTTCTGCGCGGCCGGGGCGCCGCGTGTCAGGCCCAGAACGCCTTGACGGCGCTGGGGTTCCCGACGAACTGGTCGACGCGACGGACATGGGAGTCATCGACGCTGAGCAGCAGCATCTGGAGGTCGTCGAACGCCCGGCCGTCCGGGCGGGTGCCGCTGACCTGCACGACGACCGAGACGGTGCCCTGGCCGTCGGACATGAAGACCTGCGGCACCGGGCGCAGTGTTCCGCCGGTCAGCTGGGCTGACTGGGTGACGAACTCGATGATGCCGTCCCTGCCGACGTGCACTCCGCCGAGACGGTCCTGGTTGCGGTGGTTCCAGGTTGCCTCGGGGTGGAACATGTCGGCGAACCCCGCGACGTCGCCCCGCCCGAGAGCCGCGAAGGCTGAGCGGACCACGCCGATGTCGGTGCCAGGGTCGGTGAGGGTGGTCATGGTGGGTACCTCCTTGACAAGGGTTGGTGACTGGCAACGGTATGGAGGAGGCACGGCCCCGCGCGTCGACTGTTCGATCGATCTTCAGGCGCAGGCTCACCCGGGCCGGGGCACCAGCCCGTGCTGCATCGCGAACATCGCCAGGCCGGCCCGGGTGGAGACGCGGCACTTGCCGTAGATGTGCACCGTGTGGGTGTGCACGGTCGAGTGAGAGACCACCAGCTCCGCCGCGACCTGGCGCTTGGTGCGTCCCGAGACGAGCAGGCGCAGGACGTCCAGCTCCCGCTCGGTCAGGGCTGCTGGCAGCGCCGGTGACGGTGGCCGCGGGGCGTCGGCGGCCTCGAGCACGGCCCGGACGGCGTCTCGGTCCAGCGGCAGCGCGGACAGCGCCCGGGCGGCCGCCGCGGGGTCCAGCCGGGGGCGATGCGGCCGCGGCTCGCCGAGGGTGTGGAACGCGTCGGCCGCTGCCAGCAGGCACGAGGGGGCATCCAGTTCCGAGCCGTGGACCCCGGCGGGGTAGCCGGAGCCATCGGTGCGCTCGTGGTGGCGGCTCACGATGCCCGCCATGGGCGACAGCACCGGGGAGCGGGACAGGATCCGGGCGGAGTGGTAGGGATGCAGGCGTACCAGCTCCCACTCCTGCGGGCGCAGGGGTCCCGGCCGTTCCCACACGCCGGTCGGGACCGTGCCGCGGCCGAGGTCGTGCACGAACCCGGCCCGACGCAGCAGCGCGGGGTCGGCCGCGGCGAGCCGCGAGCTCCCCGTCACTCGCGACGCCGCGGCCCGGACCAGTTCCGCGACCCCGCGAGAGTGCCCGTGGAACCACGGGGTCTTCAGGTCGGCGGCGTCGCCGAACCCGGCGAGCGCCTCATCCAGGTCGGCTTCGTCGCGGAATGTTCGCCGGGGCATCGGCTCGTCGTCGACGACGGGGGCCCACACCTCGTCGGGGTCGGAGAGCGCCAGCAGCTCCGCCGGCGCTTCCGAGAAGACAGCCGTGATCATCGGGTCCAGCGCTCGTCCGGACCAGCGGGCGACGGTCTCGACGGCCAGCTCGGAACCGCCGACGGCGTCGAACATGACCGCCGCATAGCCGACGGCGGCGTACCGCGCCGCCTGGGCGACGTCCGTGCCGGCCTTCCCCGCGGGCGCGCCCTGCCCGTCATACCGCTCGAAGCCGTCGAGGACGGCGCGGCTCACCTCCGCCGGCAGCCGCAGCCGCCGGGTCAGGTCGGCGCCGACCTCGCAGTCGGCGCGCATCGACTCCGCATACAGCCTCGCCAACCCGGCCGGGCCGCCCAACGAGGTGAGCCGGGTTGCGTCGACGCCCAGCCCGGTGAGGAAGGCCAGCGCCTCCTCGGGCCGGGACAGGTCGGTCAGGTCGCCCTTGGCCCGGACCGCTATGTCGTCGCCGCCCAGCGCCGCGGCGGCCTCGTGCGAGGTCGCCGCGCATCCGGCGAAACGCAGCAGGGTGGTGTAGTAGACGACAGTGAGCTCGTGTTCGGGGAGCCCGGCCCGACGCGCCAGCTCGGTTGCGAGCAGGCACGCCCGCATCGCCTCACCCGGCGGGTGCCCGCGGGCCAGATCGCTGGTCACGGACAGCGCCGCGACCACCCCCGCAATGCCGGCGGGCCGGTCCACGAGCAGGACCCCGGTCCTAGCCGAACATCCGCGCCTTCATGGTCTCCCGCTTGTCCTCGAATCGGGAGGCCTGCCGTTCCAGGTTGTCCATAAAGGCCGCCAGCTCGGTTCGCGCCTGCTCTCCCTGACTGTTCAGCCCCTCCAGGTCAAAGACCTGCCAGAACCGTAGGACAGGTGCGAGCACCTCGTCCTTGTGCTGGCGCAGGTCGTAGATGCCCTGCACGGCCATCTCCATCGCCTTGCGCTGGAAGCCGGGGATTCCCACGCCGGGCATCTGGAAGTGCTGCACCACGTCCAGGATGGCCGCGACCGTCTGGTTCGGGTCGATCTGCAACGCCGCGTTGAGCAGGTTGCGGTAGAAGATCATGTGCAGGTTCTCGTCGGCGGCGACGCGGGTCAGCAGGCGCTCGCACATGGGGTCGTTGGTGAACCGGCCCGTGTTGCGGTGCGAGACCCGGGTCGCCAGCTCCTGGAAGGACACGTACGCCAGGGAGTGCAGCAGCTCACCGGAATGCGCGGACTCGTATCCCTCCGACATGTGGGACATGCGCAGCCGTTCGAGCTCGACGGGGTCCACCATCCGCTTGACGAGCATGTAGTCGCGCATGACGATCCCGTGGCGGCCCTCCTCCGCCGTCCACCGGTGCACCCACTCGCCCCAGGCGTCGTCACGGCCGAAGATGAGCGCGATCTCGTGGTGGTAGCTGGGCAGGTTGTCCTCGGTCAGCAGGTTGACGATCAGCGCCGACCGGGCCACGTCGGACAGCGGCGCGTCGTCCGGGCTCCACGGGTCGCCCCCCATCAGGCCGTCGAAGTTGCGGCCGTCGGACCACGGGACGTAGTCATGGGGGAACCACTCCTTGGCCACCTTGAGATGGCGTTCCAGCTCCACTTCGACGACCTGGTTCAGCTCCCGGATGAGATCCGTCTGGCTCCATGCAGTCTGCGTCATTGCACGATCATCCACCCAGTCCGCGGTGGCTCAACTCGGGTACTAGCACCATTGGGCAGTTGTGACCCGCCATCGCGCGGGACTAAGCCTGGCGGCGGTCCAACGGCGCTGGCACGGGTGGCAGTCAAGCCGGTGGGCAACGCCACCGGGGCCGACCCGGTGGACCGACGATAGGGAGGCACAGCTGCCATGAGACGACTCCGTCCCCCTGTGGGGGTGTGCGCGGTGGTGGCGGGAGCGATGGCGGTGGGCGGGTTGTCAGTCAGCCCTGCCGCCGGGAGCGAGCCGCGGGGCCTGCAGGACCCGATCCACCGGCAGATCGAGCCGGGCGCAGTCCAGGTGGGGTTGAGATCGGTCGCCCACGGGTTGGTCGCCCCGGTCGCGGCGGCGAGCGCGCCGGGCGTCCCCGGAAGCCTGTATGTCGCCGACCAGCCCGGTCAGATCTACCGGGTCTCCGCCGCGGGAGGTCCACCGCAGCTGTTCCTGGACGTCCGTGCGCGCGTCCCGTTGGTCCGGCTCGGCATCTTCGGGCCGGGAACCTATGACGAGCGCGGCCTGCTCGGCCTCGCCTTCGACCCCGAGTTCGCCGCCTCCCGGCTGTTCTACACCTTCACCACCGAGGTCACCGCGGCACATCCGCACCCGGACTTCCGCTCCGTGTCGGCGGCCGACAACAACCCGCGGTGTCCGCTGCCCCTGTCGGCGTTCAAGGCCGACCATGTCAACGTCGTCCGGGAGTGGCGCGACGGCCCCGCAGGCCCACGGCTGTCCCGGGTCGTGCTCACCGTCGCCAACCCCCAGTTCAACCACACGGGGGGCGGCCTGCAGTTCGGCCCCGACGGGAACCTGTATGTCGCGTTCGGCGACGGCGGCGGCGAGGACGACCAGAACTGCCAGATCGGCATCGACGGGACGCCCACGCGGTACCACCACGAGCCCACCGGCAACAGCCAGTTCCTCGGCAACCTGCTGGGCAAGATTGTCCGGATAGACCCGGCCCGGCGCGCCGGGCGGCTCTCCGCCAACGGGCAGTACACGGTCCCGGCGGACAACCCGTTCGTCGCCCGCGCGGGCGCCCTCGCCGAGATCTTCGCCTACGGGCTGCGCAACCCGTTCCGGTTCTCCTTCGACAAGGCCACGGGCCGCCTGTTCGCGGGCGACGTCGGCCAGAACAACGTCGAGGAGGTCGACCAGGTCGTCGCCGGCCGCAACTACGGGTGGCGGGTCAAGGAGGGCACCTTCATCTTCAACCCGGCCGGGTTCGCCCTGCTCGGGTTCGCGACCGACGGCTTCGTCGTGCGCAACAGCGTCGGTATGCCGGTCGGCCTCACCGATCCGGTCGCCGAGTACGACCACGACGAGGGCCACGCCGTCGTAGGCGGCTTCGTCTACCGCGGTAGCGCGATCCCGGCGTTGCGGGGCAGCTACGTGTTCGGCGACTACTCCCGCGACATCACCAATGCCAAGGGACGGCTGTTCACCATCCCGAGTCCGATCCTGGCGGACCCGTCCAGCGCGCCCGTCACCAACCGCATACGGGAGCTGGTCCACGGCGACCTGGACATCTTCGTCAATGGCGTCGGGCAAGACAACGCCGGCGAGCTCTACCTGCTCGGCAACGAGACGGGGATCCCCTCCGGCCGGACCGGAGCGGTCTACCGGGTTGTAGCGGGCTGCGAGGGTCCGGCCTGCCTGTAGCCCGGGTGGGGGAGCGTCCGACCGGCCGGGCGCTCCCCCGATGGCAGAGATTCCGGGCTGACGCAGCGCCAGGCCGCGGGGGCCCAGCCGGGAACCGGCCTGCGGCGCCAGCCGTCCAAGGCTGGTGGCCCGACTTCTAGGTTCGTTCGCGGCCGCGGTGCTCCTCCTGGCGGGCTGCGCGGGCAGCTACTCAGACACCGGGCGGGCCCCGGTCACCGGGGTCTCCGGGATCGCCCTCATCGACGGGGGTTGTCCTGTCCTGCGGGCCGGGACCAGTTGTCCGACGCGCCCCGTCGTGGCCCGAGTGAGCGTTCTCGCCGAGGGTCCGGACGGCAAGGCGGTGGCGGAGGTGGACACCAATGCGGCCGGTGAGTTCCGCATCGGCCTCGCGCCCGGGCGGTATGCGCTGACGGGACGGGCGGCGGACAGCCCGACCCCGGCGAAGGCGGTCGCCGTCGTGGTCCAGTCCGGGCGGGTGACCGCTGTGCGGCTGGTCTTCGATTCCGGTATCCGGGGGCCGCGCTGAGGACCGGTTGGACCCTGCGGGGGACGTCGCGGCGGGTCAGCAGGAGGAGAACTGGTATGCCGTGCCATTGCGGACCACCTGGTGTCGCTGGTGGTTGGCAGCGCGGATGCCGGTGCCGGATATGGCGACCATGGTGGAGTAGATGCGACCCTCCGGGTGGAGCAGGCCGCCGCGGCGCAGCGTGATGGTGTAGCCGGGCTCCAGGACCGTGGTCTTGATGTTCGGGGTGAACGAGATCGCCACGCCTTTCGGCAGTTCCTTGGCTCCCGGCCGGATGGCGTTCACGCAGCGGGCGAAGTCCACCTCCGACGCGGCACCCGGGTACTGCGCCGCGATGACGGCCCGAACCCCCGCGTTGGGGTCCTTGCGGAAGGCGGCGTTGATGCGCGCGTACATGGCCGCGATGAGCTTCCGGTCCGCGGCCGTCGCCGGTGTCTCGCGCTGGGGCGTGGAGCGGGCGGACGCCGCGGGCGCGCTGACCGAAGGCGTCGCCGAGGACGGGGACCCCGCCGAGGAGGCGGAGGAGCACGCGGCGGCGCCGCTGAGCGCCACCACGAGGGTGAGGACGGGCAGCAGGCGCCGGCCTGCCCGGGTGTCCCCCCGGCTGGCTAGCCGCACGTGCCGGGCGGCGGTGGCGCCGGGTGGAGCGGCGGCGGGGTCGGCTGACCGTCCCAGGTGTTGCCCTCCTGGCCCCAGTACTGCCGGACGTAGTCGAACCCGTTGACCGGGTCGCCGAGGACGGCGCTGGAGAGCGTGTTGTTCGCGAACGTCGAGGACTTGGCGGCGCCGATGTGCAGCCCACCGCCCACCATCGGGTCGGTCGGGCCGCCGAGCGCGGTGTTGCAGGTCACGACGGCCAGGTAGGTGCTGCTGTTCAGGGAGGGCTGCGGCAGGGACGCGTCGATGCCGCGGAAGTTGAGGCCCCATACCCGGAAGTTGGACGCCACGTTGTGGTCCCAGACGTTGCCCCACCCGGACATCTGGTCGTTGTACCCCATGGCCACGTCGTTGGCTCTGTTGTTCCGGAAGGTGTTCCAGCTGGCGTCCACATCGGTGTTCATGGCCCGGCCGTCACCGGGCAGGTGCTCGACCAGGTTGTTGCGCACGGCGGCGTAGGACGTGGCCGAGCCCAGCCTGATGCCCTCCTGCATGTAGTGCTTGAAGGTGGATGCCGCTATGTCGTGGATGTGGTTTCCCGCCACCGTCCAGCCGTCGCTGAAAACGTTGACCCATACCCCGGGGCCGATCCCGCAGTCGACCGGGCCGATGTCGTTGTTCCGCACCTCGCCGTAGCGGGCCGCGATGATGTGGATCCCCCGGCGCGTGATGGTGTTGCCGACGAAACGCAGCCCGTCGGAGGGGTTGATGGTCACCCCGGTCTTCGCGCTGAGATAGTCGAAGGCCGAAGCCGCCGCGACCGGGTCCTTGCTGCCCCGTCCCGGGATGCGCCGCCTCGCCTGCCAGTCGCCGGTGTTCACCAGACGGGTCAGGTACTTCATCGCGGCGCTGCCGTTGGCCCCCTTCACGGTGATGCCGTTGACGATGTTCAGGTGGGAGACGGTCCAGTAGTCGGCACCCCCCAGCACCTGGATGGTGCGGTCCAGCGCGGGGGCGTGGGCGTCACAGGGCGGACTGCGGAAGTCGGCGGTGAGGGTCACCGGCCCGTCACCGGCCGAGGTCAGCGTGATGGGCTGGGCCTGCGTCCCGCTGCGCGTGATGATGACCACGCCCCGGTAGGTGCCCTGGTGCACCAGGATCGTGTCGCCTGGCCGGGCGACGTCGGCGCCACGCTGCACGGTGGCGAACGGACGCGCAGCGGATCCGTCTCCGGTGCTCGTCCCGGTCGTTGCGACATGCAGGGTCCGGGCCAGCGCGGCCTGGGCCACGGGAGCCAGCGGCACCCCGGACCCGATGGCCAGGGCGGCGCCGAGGATCGCCAGGGCACTTCGCGGGGCGGCCCGGCCACGGGCCGGGTGAGCACTGCGAACGGGGGAGCTGTCTGCTGGCACGGCCTCGCCTCTTCAACGCTGGTCACCATGAGTTCACACCCACGGTAGCCGGGCACAGACCGCTTTCCGCGCGAATCGGCAGGACTGGTGCCCCGAACGCAGCCCGGCGCCAGGGGCGGTAATTCATCTACCGTTGAAATTGCCGGCGATGCGGGCGTACGGTGGCCGTCATGCCCCTGGTCATCCCGATGCAGCACCTCGGATCGGCGGACCTTGCCGCCGTCGGCGGCAAGGCGCTCAACCTGGGCGTGCTCGCTGATGCCGGGTTCGCCGTTCCCATCGGCTTCTGCATCACGACCGCTGCGTATGCCGCGGTCGTGGCGGATCGCCTGGAGCCCCTGCTCGCGCGGCTGGAGGAGGAGGGGCCGGACACTGCGGACCTGGCCGCCGAGGCCCGCGCCCTGGTCGCCGCCGCACCCGTGCCGGCAGCAGTCCGCGCGGCCGTCCTGGACGCCTACACGGGCCTCGGCTCCACAGCGGCGGTCGCGGTGCGCTCGTCGGCCACCGCGGAGGACCTGGCTACCGCGAGCTTCGCCGGCCAGCAGGACACCTACCTCAACGTCGTGGGCCCGGAGCAGCTGCTGACGGCGGTGCGGCGATGCTGGGCCTCGCTGTGGACGGACCGCGCCGTCAGCTACCGGCAGCAGGCCGGCATCGGCCAGCGCGGAGTCGCCCTCGCCGTAGTCGTGCAGGAGATGGTGGACGCCGTGGCTGCCGGGGTGCTGTTCACTGCGAACCCGGTGACCAGCAGCCGCGCGCAGTGCGTCCTGGAGGCCAGCCCCGGACTGGGTGAGGCAGTGGTCTCCGGTGCCGTCGTCCCGGACCGGTTCGTGGTCGAGACGTCCTCTGGACGGATCACCGAACGAGCCGTGGGCGAGAGGCGGGTGGTGGTCCGCCCCCGCCCAGGCGGTGGCACCGAGCAGGTCGGCACCGAGCAGGTCGGCACCGTGCAGGTCGGCGCGGAGCGGGTCGGCCCGGAGCGGGTCGGCACCGAGCCGGCGCAGCGCGCCTGCCTCAGCGACATACAGGTCGGCCAGCTGGTCCGGCTGGGGGCGCGGGTCGCCGCGCACTACGGCCGGCCCCAGGACCTGGAGTGGGCGCTGGCCGGCGACGGCAGGTTCTGGCTGACCCAGGCGCGCCCGATCACGACCCTCTACCCGCTGGTCGACCCGAGCGCAGCGGCGGGCGGTGGGGACCGGGTCTTCCTCAACGCCTCGCTGGCCCAGGGCCTCACCCGACCGCTGACCCCCATGGGGCTGGCTGCGCTGCGGCTCGTCTCCGCCTCGGTCGCCGCAGTGGCCGGCCACCCGGTCGCCCGGCCCCGCGACGGGGCGCGGGCGCTGCACGTCGCGGCGGGACGGGTGTTCCTCGACCTGACCCCCGCGGTGCGCAACCGGCTGGGTCGCCGGGTGGTGCTCGCCGCCTTTGGCGTGATGGAGGCGCGGTCCGCGTCCGTGCTGCGCGGGCTCCTGCAGGAGCAGTCGTTCGCCGTCGACCCGCGCCCGCCGGTCCACGCCGTTGCCGCGGTGGGGCGGGTGGCCCTGCGGCTGGGGCTGCCGCGCCGGGTGCTCACCGCAGCGCTGAGTCCCCGGGCGGCCTATGCCGCGATCGCCCGCGAACAGCGCCGACTTGAGGCATCCCTCGTCCTGCCGCAGGACGCCACCCCCGGGCAGCGCCTCGACCTGGTCGAGGCCCGGCTGGGTGGGGGGCTGTTCCTGATGGCGCCGCGGGTGATGGCCAACGCCGTGGCGGGCTTCCTCGCGCTGGAGCTGGCGCGGCGTCTGCTGGGCCGGACCGCGGATCCGGTCGAGCTGCAGGGGGTGCTGCGCGGCCTGCCGCACAACGTCACCACCGAGATGGACCTCGCCCTGTGGTGGCTCGCCGAGCGCATCCGCGCCGACGCGGCCTCGTCGGCCGCTGTCACGGCGGAGCCCGTGGTCCGGCTGGCAGCCCGCTACCGTGCTGGTTCCCTGCCGCCCGTGACGCAGCGGGGGTTGGCGGAGTTCCTTGCCACGTATGGCGATCGGGCCGTCGGCGAGATCGACCTCGGCCTACCTCGCTGGTCCGACGACCCGTCTCACCTGCTCGGGGTGGCGAAGAACTACCTCGCGCAGGATGATCCCGAGCTGGCGCCACCGGTGCAGTTCGCCAGCGCGACGCGGGACGCCGAGGCGATGGTGGCGCGGCTGGTCGGCCGGCTCGGCCGAAGCCACCCGGTGCGGGCCCGCCTGGTCGCTCTCCTGCTGGGCCGTGCCCGCCAGCTCGTCGGCCTGCGGGAGTCGCA
The DNA here is from genome assembly GCA_035689185.1 of Dermatophilaceae bacterium. Classification (GTDB taxonomy): domain Bacteria; phylum Actinomycetota; class Actinomycetes; order Actinomycetales; family Dermatophilaceae; genus DASSLY01. The sequence continues at coordinate 44,432 of DASSLY010000010.1, read as the reverse complement.
CAAGTTCCTGCTGGTGCGCGGGCTCGGCCGACTGCACGAGCACCTGTACCAGGTCGGGGTCGCCCTGGCCGAGGCGGGTGCGGTGACCGACCCCGACGACGTCTTCTTCCTCGACCTGGACCAGGCCCGGCGCGGGTTGGCGGGGGAGCCGCTGCAGGACCGGGTCGCCGCGTGCCGCGAGGAGTATGCGGTGGAGCTGCGCCGCCGGCACATCCCGCGGCTGCTGCTGTCCGACGGCACCGAGCCGGAGGCGGTCGCGGCATACCGCCCCGAGCGTGCCGCCGGCTCGAGTCCCGCTGCGTTGCACGGCAGCCCGGCCTCGGCGGGCACTGCTCACGGGCCGGCGCGTGTGGTGCTGGACCCGGTCGGGGCGCAGCTTCGCCCCGGCGAGATCCTGGTCGCTCCGTCGACCGACCCTGGCTGGACGCCGCTGTTCCTCACTGCTGCCGGACTGGTGATGGAGATGGGTGGCGCCAACTCCCACGGCGCCGTGGTGGCCCGGGAGTACGGCATCCCGGCCGTGGTGGGGGTGCCGGACGCGACCAGCCGGATCAGCTCGGGGCAGCCGGTGACCGTCGACGGCACCATCGGCCGGGTCACCGTCGACGGCGCGGGCGGCCTGGTCACGGTGGACGGCGCGGGCGGCTTGGTGACCGTGGAGGGGTGAGCCGGCCCGGCCGGTCTGTCAGCGACGCCGGCTTCAGCCGGTTCCGCCGGCCCGCCGAGACGGCGTTCAACGGCGTGTACGAAACGCGGCCCTAGCCAGGCCAGCTGACTAGGGCCGCGCTTGTTCCGGCGCCAGGGGTGGCGCGGCGAGCTAGCGGGTGAGGTCGAAGATCAGGGCCGTCCGGCCGTGACCAAGGTTGAAGAACGTCACCTGTCCGCCGACGCCGGCGTACGCGTCGGTGCCACCGGTCACGGGTAGGACGTTGTCTCGGTTGCTGAACAACGTGCCGGCGACGCGAATCTTGCCCTTGCCGGTCACCACGAGGGTGGCCTCGCAGGTGAAGGTGCGCACCCCGGCCTCGCAGCGAAGGGCGTCCGAGCCGATCATCCGGGAGCCGGACCGGTCGAGGATCCGTCCCTCGGCGATGAAGAAGTCGCCGGGGGAGTCGCCGCTCGCCCCCACGTCGACGAAGGCCTCGCGCCGCGGGCTGAAGGGGGCCTCCACCACCACCAGAGTCTCCCCGGCCATGGCGGCAGCGCTCGGGCCAGTGATCCGACCCTGCGCGGCCCGCTCGGCCGCGGCAACCGAGGATGCCTGCGGTCCGGCCCATCCCCGCACCGAGGACGACGCCGCTGCGGCGGCGGTGCTGTCCTGCCCGGCCGAGGCCGATACGGACCCGACGACCGTCATTCCCGCTACCAGCACGGCGGCTGAAGAAATTGCGACATAACGACGCTTCATTGCCATTTCCTCCCATGGACTGACCCATCATTGCTTTCGGTGGGCCGGCAAGAAAGTACACCCGCCGGGAATGGGTGACAAGGGTGGCTGAAAGAATGAACGAATGGCTGTGTTTCACTCGCCCGTTTCGCTGTGTTTGAGATCAGGACTGCCGCCCGGAAAGGCGCGTGGTCGCATCCGGAAAAGCTCCGCCGGCCGGCGAGTGTCGTTGCGATGGCCCGGCTGGGGACTCTCCTCCACTGCCGCCCGGGCCGGTCAGAAGGACAGCATGCCGCTGACCAGCGCCTGCCAGGTCAACGGTCCGACGATGCCGTCGACGTCCAGCCCGACAGCCTGCTGGAAACCGCGGACAGCGGCCTCGGTCAACGGGCCGAACACCCCGTCGACGGCGAGCCCCTTGCTGGGATCACCGGACAGGTTGCGGAACTGGAACTCCTCCTGCACGCCCTTGACGGCCTCCCCCCGGCTGCCCCGGCTCACCTCGACGATGACCGCGCCCCAGGTGTGCGGGCCGACGATGCCGTCGACGGCTAGCCCTTCGTCGCCCTGGAAGGCGCGGACCGCGGCGTCGGTCAGCGGCCCGAAGATGCCGTCGGCGTCGATGCCGTGGCCGTGGGCTCGAAGCAGGTGCTGCAGGGTCTTCACCGGATGCCCCGAGGCCCCCTTGCGAACCAGGGGGAACGGCTGCAGGGACACGCCGGTCACGACGCCGGCCTTTCCGTCGACCCCGATGATGCCGCCTGCTCGGGGATGCCGCTGTCCAGGCAGAGGATGTTGCCCTCGCTGTCCTTGAACCACGCGGCGTAGCCCATTGACCCCATCGAGGCGACGTCACCGTCCCAGTCGACGCCGGGCATGTCCGGATAGGTCTCGAACGCCACGCCCTTGGCCTTGAGTGCGCGGACCTCGTCCTGCACGTCGGTCACGTGGAACTGGGCGATGGTGTGGCCGGCCTGACCGGCATACTGGGTCGCGTACACGTTGAACGCCGTGCCCGAGGCAGTCTCGTAGCGAAGCCACACTCCTTCCATCTCCATGGTCGGGGTGAAGCCGAGCTTGTCCTGGTAGAAGGCCCGGGCGCGGGCGATGTCACCGGCTGGGATGTTGGCTTCCACTTGCGCTTCGTTGAGCATGTCAGGCGCTCCGATCCAGATAGTGGCGGCCGCGTCCGCCGCCCCCGACCGCACGAGGAGACCACACTAGGACGGCCGGGCACACGGGCACAACGGATAGCCTCGCGGGAACGGCTGGGCTGGGCGAGGAGGCAGACGTGCGGCTGGCGGAAACGGCGGACCTGTGGTGGAAGACCGCGGTCGTCTACTGCGCGGACGTCCAGACGTTCCTGGACTCCGACGGGGACGGTCAGGGCGACCTGGCCGGGATGACCAGCCGGATCGACTACCTCGCCGAGCTTGGCGTCACCTGCCTGTGGTTGATGCCGTTCTACCCGACGGCCGACAAGGACGACGGCTACGACATCACCGACTTCCTGGGCGTGGACCCTCGCCTGGGTGACCTCGGCGACTTCGTGGAGCTGGTGCGCACGGCGCACTCGCGCGGCATACGGGTCATCGCCGACTTCGTGATGAACCACACCTCGGACCGGCACCCATGGTTCGTCCAGGCCCGGCGCAGCGTGAACGGCGCCTACCGCGACTTCTATGTATGGCGGTCCACCCGGCCGCCGGACACCTCTGCCGAGGTGGTCTTCCCCGACCGGGAGGACAGCATCTGGGAACGGGACCCCCGCACCGGTCAGTGGTACCTGCACCACTTCTACCGGTCCCAGCCGGACCTCAACGTGGCCAACCCGGCGGTGCGTGAGCAGATCGCGAAGACGATGGGCTTCTGGATGCAGCTGGGCCTGTCCGGGTTCCGGGTGGACGCGGTCCCGTTCATGTTCGCGGTGGACCAGGTGCCGGAGCGGGAGGCCGCCTTTCGGTACGACCCCCACGAATACCTGCGCCAGCTCAAGGCGTTCCTGGGCCGCCGGCACGGGGACGGCATTTTGCTGGGCGAGGTGAACCTGCCGCACCAGGGGCAGCGCCAGTTCTTCGGTGGCGCCGACGGCGACGAGCTGACCATGCAGTTCGACTTCATGGGGATGCAGGCGTTCTACCTGGCGATGGCGCGTCAGGACGCGCGGCCGCTGGTCGAGGCGCTGACGGCGCGCCCGGAGGTGGACCCGGGCAGCCAATGGGCGGTCTTCGTGCGCAACCACGACGAGCTGACCCTGGACAAGCTGAGCGACGACGAGCGGCAGGAGGTGTTCGCCGCGTTCGGCCCGGAACCGTCGATGCAGCTCTACGACAGGGGGCTGCGGCGACGGCTGCCCCCGATGCTGGGCGGTGACCCGCGGCGGATCCGGATGGCGTACTCCTTGATGTTCGCCACCCCCGGCACCCCGGTTCTGTTCTACGGGGAGGAGATCGGGATGGGGGAGAACCTCGACGTGCCAGGCCGGTTGGCGGTGCGCACGCCGATGCAGTGGAGCAGCGGCCGCGGCGCGGGCTTCTCCACCGCCCCGCCTGCCCGGCTGGCCCGCCCCGTGACGACCGGGCCCTACGGACCCGAGCACGTCAACGTGGCCGACCAGCGCAACGACCCCGACTCACTGTTCACCTTCATGAGACACCTCATCCACCGCTACCGGCAGTCCCCGGAGCTCGGCTGGGCCCAGTTCGAGGTGCTCGACCAGCCGCACCACCCGGTGCTGGCCCACCTGGCTCGGACCGGCGACTGGGCGATGGCCGCGGTGCACAACCTCGGGCCGGAGCCGTGCACGGTGCCGCTCCGGCTGCCTGGTTTCGCCTCGGGCAGCCACCTGGCCGACCTGCTCCAGCAGGGCCGCTCCCCGCTGGATGACGACGGCTTGGCGGACATCCAGCTGGACGGCTACGGCTACCGCTGGCTGCGCGTCCTGCAACCCGGGGACCGCCGCATCGCCTGACCGGGCAGCCCCCTCAGCCGGCGGGCGCCACGAGCTTGGCGAACTTGCGCAGGTCGGACTGCTGGCCCCGCTTGATCATCTCACCCAGCAGCGGGCCGAGAAGGGCATAGACCCTCGGCCTTGGTAGCGGGTCGTCCAGTGGACGCGGGAGCCGCCAGGCACCGCCTCCACCCGCCAACCGCTTTCGATCGGGAAGGTGCCGCTGACCGAGCGGTCGTCGTAGGTGTGCGCGCCACGGTCCAGCGCGGTGACCTCATTGACGAACTGCATCCGGCCCGCACCGCGGACCGTCGAGTGAAGCACGGTCCCGACGCGCGCGGGACCGTCGGGCTCGAGGCGGATGCTCTCCAAGGTGCGCCAGCGCGTGAGCCGGCCGAGGTCGGTGAGCTCGTCGAAGACGCGGTCCGGTGGCGCCGCGATGTCGAAGGTGAACTGGACAGTCCTCATCGAGGCGACATTAGCCGGGTGGGTGGCGTGGGCGCGCGAACCGCCTCCCTGGCAGAGCCGACCGCCGCCCCGCCAGGGCCTGCCGCGGAGCGGGCGCGGCAGCACACCCGAGCCCGCCGCCGCCCAGCAGATGACTCGGGCCCGGTCGATGTGAGTAGATCAACCTCATGGTTGCCGTGCACGAGGAGCGCGAGGTCAAGTACGACGTCGAGGAGGGGGTGGAGCTGCCAGGGCTGGACGCGGTCCTGGACGGCGTCGCCGGCTCGTCGCTGGTCCTCGCTGAGACGTCCACCTATCGGTTGCAGGCGACTTACTTCGACACCGCGGACCGGTCGTTGGGCCGGGCGGGGCTCACGTTGCGCCGCCGGACCGGCGGCGCCGACGCCGGGTGGCACCTCAAGGTGCCCAACGAGCAGGGCGCCAGGACCGAGGTCCGGCTACCGCTGGGCAGGCCGACGGTCCCGGCACGCCTGCAGCAAATGCTGTGGGCCCGCACCCGGGGGCAGGAGCTTGTGGCCGTTGCCGTGCTGCACACCCTGCGAACGGTGCAGCTGGTGACCGATCGGGCGGGCACGCCGATGGTGGAGCTGGCCGACGACCGGGTGGAGGGTCGCCGCTTGGCGTCGCTGCTGCCCCAGGCCCCCAGCGCGGAGGAGGACGCGGTCAGCTGGCGCGAGGTCGAGGTGGAGGCGATCGAGGCCGGCCGCGAGGTGTTCGACGCGGTGGACCGTCGGTTGCGGGACCTGGGGCTGCGCGTGTCGGAGACCGCCTCGAAGCTGCAGCGCGTCATGGGTGACCGCTCGGTCTCGGTGGGAGACCGCATACCAGAACGTCTGACGGCGCAGTCCGCGGCCGGTCAGGTGGTGCGGGCCTACCTGTCGGAGCAGGTGGAGCAGATCGTCAGCCGCGACATACTGGTCCGTCTCGACGTCCCGGACAGCGTGCACAAGATGCGGGTGGCCACCAGGCGGGTGCGCAGCGCGCTGAAGACGTTCCGCCCGTTGTTGGCCCGCGAGCAGACGAATCCGGTGCGGGCAGAGCTCAAGTGGCTCGCTGCGCAGCTCGGCGCTGCCCGGGACGCGGAAGTCCTTCGGATGCGGCTCCGGCACACCGTCGAGTCGCTGGGGGAGCCGCCCGGCGACGACCCCGCACCGGCGCTCGGCAGCCGGTTGGGTGGCGAGTACGACCGGGCCCACCAGCGGCTGGTGACGACGTTGAACTCGGCGCGCTACCACCGACTGCTCGAGGCGCTCTCGACGCTGGTCGTCGAGCCTCCGGTGCGACGGAAGGGGATTCGACCGGCCAGCGCCGTGCTCCCCAAGCGGGTCGCGCGCAGCTACGGCCAGCTGCGCGCCCTGGTCAAGCAGATCGCGGACGCCCCCGCCGACGAGCAGGACCACCTGCTCCACGAGGCCCGCAAGGCCGCCAAGCAGGCCCGGTATGCCGGCGAGGCGGTCACATCGGTCTTCGGCGACGACGCCGCCGCGTTCGCCAGTGCCATGGAGGCCGTCCAGGAGGAGCTCGGCGAGCACCAGGACAGCGTCGTCACCCGGGCCAAGCTGCGCCACCTGCTGTCCGGGGCGGACGTGCCGACCGCGTTCACCCTCGGTCGGCTGTATGCGGTGGAGGAGGCCCGCGCCCGGGAGTCCACCGACCGGTTCGAGCGGACCTGGGCGGCTTCGTCACAGAAGTCGTTGCGCGCCTGGTTGAAGTAGCACCGGCCCGATGCAGCGTCAGGCGTCACCTAGCGGCACTCTGAAAGGACGATGCGCATGCAGATGCCCAAGCCCACCGACGAGGCGAAGCAGCGATTCCGGTCGCTCGTGCCGGATGCCGAGGGCGTCGAGCTGAAGCCGATGTTCGGCCAGCTCGCAGCCTTCGTGCAGGGGAACATGTTCGCCGGGCTGTTCGGCTCCACGGTGGGCGTCAAGCTGGCGCCGCCTGAGGCAGCTGAGCTCGCCCAGCTGCCCGGCGCCGGCCCGTTCGGCCCCCCGGACCGACCGATGGGCGGCTACCTCGCGTTGCCGGCCGTGTTGCCGGACGTGGAGGCGGCCGCCTGGGTCGGCAAGGCCAAGGACTACGTGGCCACCCTGCCCGCCAAGGTGAAGAAGTCGCGCTGATCCCCTCACCGCCGCCGGAGCCGGAAGCTAGCTGACGACGGCGTCAATCGCCTTCTTGATGGCGCTCGGCTGCGCCGGCGAGCGCGGCGCGGTGCGCTTCAGCTCGATCATCTCGGCTCCGAGCTCCTGCAGCTGCTTTCGCCCGAGCGCGCTGCGGACCTTGGGGAACCAGTCCCGCTCCTCCTCCTCCATGTGGTGCCTCACCGACTCGATGAGCACCGTGGCCTTGGCGTCGAACCGTTCGTCGGTGGGCTTCATCAGCGACAGCTCGGTGCACAGCACGTCGGCGACGTGGTGCTCCTCGTAGGACTCCAGCACGTCTGCCTCCAGGTCGGGCAGCAGCGCGCGGACCCTGGGGTACATGCACTCGTTCTCGATGTAGGTGTGCACGGTCAGCAGCTCCAGCACCTGCTTGACCAGCCGCCCCCGCTCGACCCGCGCGCCGGCCCCGGCCCGCTCGAACCGGGTGAACAGCGCGCGAATCTGCTTGTGGTCCTGCTTGAGGAGCACGATGGCGTCCGTGGACATAGGGGCATCTCCTTCGAGGGTCAAGCCGGGCGACGCCGGTCGACCGCAACGGCAACCACCCCTGGTATGCCGTCGCGGTACCCCTCCCGGCCATGACGAAACGGCGGAGGCGTGCAGCCGGGCGCGCGGAGGGCCCTGACACCTTGGTAGGACTGCCTGGTGGACGAAGCCGAGATGCGGCGCCGGTTCGCGGCCAGTCCGGTGGCGCGCCTGGCCACGGTGGGTCATGGTGGCCAGCCGCACCTGGTCCCGGTGGTGTTCGCACTGGTCGGGGACACGGTCTACACCGCGGTGGACGGGAAGCCGAAGCGCACCCGGCGGCTGCAGCGACTGGTCAATCTCGTGCAGCGGCCGCGGTGCTCGTTGCTGGTGGACCACTACGAGGCGGACTGGTCGCGCCTGTGGTGGGTCCGCGCGGACGGCGCGGCGACGGTCCTGTTCGACCCGCCGGCCGGGCATGACGGCCTGGTCGCCCTGGCCGAGCGCTACCCGCAGTACCAACGGGTGTCGCTGGACGGCCCGCTGGTGGCGGTGCAGGTGGACCGCTGGACGGGGTGGTCGGCCGCGCCGCTATGAACGAAGATCCTCGAGGGTGGATCGGTCGGGTTGCCCGACGACTGATGCCGCTCAACGTGGCCGGATGAAAGGGTGACCGTCATGTCGATTGCCAAGCTGCCGGGAGGCACGCGGGGCGGACGTACGCCTCCGGCGTGGCTGGTGAAGCTGATGCTCCCGCTGGCGATCCGGTGGCACCGGCGCAGCGGGGACCAGTTCAAGGGACTGGGGGTGCTCTACCTGACCACCGTCGGCGCGCGCAGCGGCGAGCAGCGGACCCATCCGGTCGCCCGGTTCGGTGACGGCGAGGACGGCTGGGTGGTCGTGGCGTCATACGGCGGGGCGGCCAAGCACCCCGGCTGGTACCACAACATCGTGGCCCACCCGGACCAGGTGTGGGCGGAAGTGGACGGCGTCAAGCACCGCGTCCGGGTGGAGCAACTCGAGGGCGAGGCGAGGCGGCACGCCTGGGCGCGGGTCGTGGCGAGGGCGCCGGTGTTCCACGGGTACGCCGGCAAGACCGACCGGCCGCTGCCCGTACTGCAACTCCGCCCGGCCGGCTAGCCACGGCCGGGACCGTGATTCCGCGCCAGTCCGGCCGGCGCGCGGCCGGCCGGCTCGCTGACGGCTGCCGGTCAGCTGCTCGCGGTGCCTTGCGGGTGCTCGACCGAGGCGTCCCCACCCGGGAAGACGAGAACCTCGTGCCCGTCCTCGCGGCGGACGAGGTACGGCGGCCCCCCGTCGGGGCCGCGAATCTCGATGATCTCCGAGGTCTGGTCGGGTGACCCCACAGCCCGGCCGTGCACGTGCAGCCGGTCACCCACCGATGCGCGCATGGCAGCTCCTCTCCTCACGCTCCGTACCCTCAGCACTCCCAGCCTGCACCCTCCCCGGCGCCGGCGGAAGGGGGCCGACAAGGGCGCGTGCGTCCACGGCGGCTCAGCCGGTCCGCCGCGCCGCCACGGGGCCGGCCATGACGGCGACGTCGGCAGGCTGGTAGCAGCAGCGCACCCCGGTGTGGACGCCGGATCGCAGGGCGCGGCCGATGGTGGGGTCGGCCGCAGCCAGCCGGTCGATGGCCCGGCGGACCGCCTTGCCGACGGCGATGCGGGCTCGCTCGGTGTCGTCGCCGAAGCGACGCGGGTGCCCGCCCAGGCCGATCGCGGCCTTCAGCTCTGAGACCAGCCAGGTCCGCTCGGCCTCCGCTGCTGCCTCCCCGGCGGCGTCGGCGATCGCCCGGCACCGGTCGAGCTGCGCGTCCAGCTCGGCCAGCCGCCGTCGGTAGGCACGCCTCGCGACGTCATCCAGCACCTGCTGGCCCGGCTGGCGGAGCTGGCCCGGCCGGCCCGCCGCACCGGCGGCGACCAGCTCCAGGGCCGGAACCTCCACGCCCGGACGGCTCAGCAGGACCGCGAGATAGGTCATGCCGAGGCAGTCGCCGATCGTTGCTACCCGGCCGTCCAGCCGCACCAGCCACTGACGTCCCTGCCGAACGGCCTCTGCTGCGGGTGTGTCAGCGGCCCGCGCGGCGGTCGGGCAACGGCTGGCCCCGACCACGCCGGAGGGCGGCAGCACCATGCCCAGCCGGCTCGCCTCGCGCGCCGCAGCCTCCCGGTGACCGGCGGCGTCGTCTGCGTCCCCGCCCTCGTCGCGGACTCCCAGAGCCCAGCCCAGCCGGTGACGTGCGAGCACCGTGGCGGGCCAGTGGCCCAGAGCCTGGTTGGCCAGGACGGCCGCCTCGAAATGACGCACCGCACGGTCGACCTCACCCAGCGTCATCGAGGCCAGCCCCAATGCCTGGTGCGAGGAGCCGAAGCAGGCGGCACCGAGGCTGGCCATCATCGGCAGCCGGGCGAACGGGCGGACCAGCGCATAGGCCTGCCCGCTGGTCTGGCCGTCACCCAGCAGGTGCGCGGCCTCGATCACACCGTTCATCGCCACCAGCCAGCTGCTGGACCGGGTCAGCTGGCGAAGGTGGCGGCCGCGAAGCCGGGCCAGCGCGCAGGTGGCCTGCTGCGGGTCGCCGGCGAGCGCGGCCGCGACGGCCAGGGCGGCGAAGTAGGCGTTGTCCGCCGCGCTCAGTGTCGGGGAGTGCGCGACGTCACGCAGGTACGGCAACAGCTCGCCGCTGCGTCCCTGGAACCACCGGATGGCGACCAGCTGCGCGCCATACCAGCCGGTGGCGTCGGCGTCCCCGGCCGCGGCGCCGTGCTCCGCGCAGGAGCCGGCGAGGGTCTGTGCTGCCTCGAAGCGACCCGCCCGGATCGCGAGCATCACCTCGAGCGCGGAAACCACGAACCCCACCGCCAGGTGGTCCCGCTCGCACAGCGCGACACGCAGCTCACTGAGAGAGCGTTCCGCCTGCCGGTCCCCGGCCAGGAACAGGTCCACCGTGCGCCAGAGCAACCCCATCAGCACGTCGGCGCGGCGCCCCGTGCGCGCGCCGGCCATGAGCAGGTCGCCTGCCATCGTCAAGCGGAGTGCGGCGTGCTCAGGTCCCAGCAGGCAGTGGTGGGCCAGGCTGGACGCCTCGGCAAGCGCGACCGGGTCTTCGGCGCGGCGCGCCTCCTCGACGAGGGCTAGCACGTCGGCGTTGGCGCCCTGCCGGTAGTCGGCCTCGGCGGCGAGCCGCAGCCGGAGCCGCAGCGCGAGCGGGGATCCGGGGTCGAGGCCGGACAGGGCTCGCCGCTGCCGCGCCTCGACGTCGGCAGCGCCCGCCGCCGAGCGATGCTCGTGGAGCCACAGGCCGCCCAGGCCGAGGGCGGCCCGCGCCAGCTCCTCCGGCTGGTGGCCGGACTGCGCCGCGTCGTATGCGGCGCCGAACCAGCGGCGCGCATCGAGGAGCGAGCCGTCCGCAAACAGCGCGTGTTCGCCGCGCTGGCGCAGGCTCGCCGGGTCGGAACGGGCGGCCGCCGGCTGCTCGGCGGGACCGCCGGCCCGTGGAGCGAGGTGGATGAGGTCGGCCTCGCTGCGGGCGGCCGATGGCGCCGCGTCCGGCCACCCAGGTGCGCGGCGGACGCCGCCCTCGGGTCGCCCGACCGGGCGCACGCTCTGCACGAGGGGAGGAGACCGGCCAGCACGCCGTGATACCAGCGGGTACCGTCCCGACGGGGACGAGCCCACATCTGCGGCGGGTCGGCGCCGACATCTGTCGCGCCACATCTGCGGCCGGCTGGCGCCGACATCTGTCGCGCCACATCGGCGGCAGGCCGGCGCCGACGTCTCGCCGGTGATCGGGGAAAAGCAGCGTCCCCTCGCCTGTTCTTGTCGCAATCGCCCTGCCCATCGGCGCCTTCAGTGAGGCGGCTTCAGGCGCCCGGGACGGGGATCGTGACGGCGGGGCGGCTGCCCAGGCGACCGTTGGGCCGTCACGGCTGCCGGCCCGTCACGGCTGCCGGCCCGGCCCGGTGGCTGCCTCAGGCGCCCGGGACGGCGATCGTGACGGCGGGGCGGCTGCCCAGGCGACCGCCGTCCCGGCCCGGTGGCCGCCGTCCCGGCCCGGTGGCTGCCGTCCCGGCCCGGTGGCCGGTGGCGGCCTCAGGCACCCCGAAGCGGCGGCGACCTCGGCTGCGCTGCGGCGCTCGTCGCCCTGGCGTCGCGCAGGTGGGAGCGTGCCGTGACGGGCGACGGGCCGCGCGCAGCGGTCAGAGGCGTGGGCCGGTCCGCAGCAGCAGTGTGACCGAGCTGCCGACGGGCACGGTCACCCCGCCGAGCGGCGACTGCCGGAAGACCCACGAGCCGGACCCGTTCGTCCCCGTCGTCGTGGCCACAAGCCCGGCCGCCTGGACGTCGGCGAGCGCGCTGCCGGTGTCCTCCTCCAGCACGTCGGGGACCGTGGTGGTCGCGGGCGGCGGGGCCGGCGGGCCGAGATGGGTGACCGCGATGGTCAGGGTGTAGTCGCCGTCACCGTCGGTGAACCGGCGCGAGACGTTGAACGAGGAGCCCACCTTGCCGGCCTGGTCGATGACGGTCTGCCGGTCGAAGATGAACGTCTGGTCGGCGATGTGGTCGTCGTCCATGAACCCGATCAGCCAGGAGACGACCGAACCGACTCCGGCGACCACTGCGCCGACCCAGGCCGCCACCCCGGTCACCGCCAGCACGGCGGCTGCCGTGGCGAACGCCGCGGCGGTCGCCGACCTGACCTCCTCCGGGTCGCCGCTGTCGTGCTCCCACAGCGAGACCAGCGAGCCGATCTGCCCGTCGGGCAGCGGGTGGGGCTGGCCGTCCTGGCCCCAGATCCAGCCCTCGCCGTCGTTGAAGGTGAGGTTGTCGCCGGAGTCGACGTCGCCGAACACCCGGCTCCGCGTGGTGATGGCCACGCCGGCGCCGACCGAGCCGAAGACCCAGTACGGCTCGTCGCTGCCGAAGAAGTCGACTCCCGTCTCGTCGGAGCAGTGGAAGCCGGTGGCCTTGATCGAGAAGGGGTCCGTGGCCGCGTCCGCCTGGATGCCTGGGCCGGCCGGCTGGACAGCGCACAACAGCTCCCCGCCGTGCTCCCGGACGACCGCGCGGCGAGGCCGTCGGACGTCGGCCAGCGCCACCCGGCCTTCGTGCACGCCGGCAACGTCGACGTCGGTGGCGTTGGGCATCGACCGGACCGCCGCGTCCAGGCCCGGCAGGTCGCGGACCAGGTCGGCTGTGGTGTAGCCGGTGGCCACGTCCAGCAGCGCGAACCGGCCCGGGAACAGGTCCCGGCGTGCCTGAGCCGGCATCGCGGCATACGTGCGGCCGTGCTCGCGCATCAGCTCGCCGAGCCCCTCCGCCTCATAGGCGGCCACGATGACCGACTCCAGGTCGGTCAGTGGTATCGACGTGGCGACCTTGGCGAAGCTGTTGAGTGTGAGCGCCAGCAGCCAGTTGCGGTCTCTGTTGGCCCGAAGCTTGCGCCCGAGCGTCGAGTGCTTGCCGTGCTGGTCGAGGATCTCGGCCAGGATCGCGGAGGTGGACCGGTGGGATCTGGGACGGGTCATGACGGGTTCTCCTCGGTGACTGGGGTCGCGCCCCGGGCCACCCCTGCGGTGGCCTCACCTGTATGGCGTGACGCGGCCGTTCCATGGGCGTTCCGGGAGGGAACCGGGCGCACGTGACACCGGCCACCTGCCGCCGACCCGGGGTGCGCGGCGCCGGCCGAACCGTGCGTCACATGCGCAGCGGCTGCCTGATGTCGATGGCCGTCAGGCGCCTGCTGATGGCATCGGCGTCGAGCTCGGCGTCCTGGGAGGCTCGTTCCGCCGCAACCCGGGACAGGTAGCTGTCCACCTCCTTGCTGATGGTCGGCTGGTCCCACCCGAGGACGCCGGCGACGACCTCCGCCACCGCCTGCGCCGACCCGGCCCCGCGGTGTCCGGTTTCGATGGAGATCCGCGTCCGCCTGGTCAACAGGTCGTCCAGGTGCAGGGCTCCCTCGTGGGTGACCGCGCGGTGCAGTTCGGCCATCAGGTAGTCGTCGGCGCCGGGGACCGGCTCCAGCAGCGCCGGGTTGTCCGCACCCGCGGCCAGGACGTCACCGGCCTCGCTGCCGAACCGGTCCAGCAGCCGCCGGTATCGCCACGGCGGGATGTTGTGCTCGGCGGCGTGGGCCTCCGCGGAGTTGGCCAGCGCCTGGTAACCGTCGGAGCCGACGAGGGGAGTGTGGTCGGTGACGCAGGGAGGCAGGGGGTGCCCGATGTCGGCCGCCGCGACCTCCACCGCGTCGCGGGCCATCACCCGGTAGGTCGTGTATTTCCCGCCCGCCACGGCCACCAGTCCCGGCACCGGCCGGGACACCGAGTGCTCCCGCGAGAGCTGGCTGGTGTCCTCGGACTCCCCTGACAGCAGCGGGCGCAGCCCGGCGTACACGCCGAGGATGTCCTCGCGGCGCAACGGGATGGACAGCACCTTGTTGACCCGCAGCAGCAGGTAGTCGATGTCGGCCCGGGTGGCCGCCGGGTGGGCCTTGTCCAGGTCCCAGTCGGTGTCGGTCGTGCCGATGAGCCACCGGTTACCCCATGGGATGACGAACAGCACGGAGCGCTCGGTGCGCAGGATCAGGCCGGTCTCCGAGGCGATCCGGTCCCGGGGCACGACCAGGTGGATCCCCTTGGAGGCACGCACGTTGAACCGCCCCCGGGCGCCGGTGAGGCGCTGGATGTCGTCGGTCCAGACGCCCGCGCAGCTGATCACGACCTTGGCGCGCACGTGCGCGGTGAGTCCCGACTCGACATCGCGCACTGTCGCGCCGACGACCCGCCCGCCGCTGCGGGCCAGTTCGGTGACCTCGGTCGAGCTGCGCACGACCGCGCCGTAGCGGGCCGCGGTGCGGACCACCGCGAGGGTATGCCGGGCGTCGTCGGCCTGGGCGTCGTAGTAGAGGACCGCGCCGACGAGCGCGTCGCGGCGCAGCGACGGGCACAGCGCCCGCGCGGCACGGCGGGTCAGGTGGCGGTGCCGTGGCAGCGAGCTGGTCCCCCCGAGCGTGTCGTACAACATCAGGCCGGCACCCACGTAGGGGCGCTCCCACCCGCGCCGGGTCAGCGGGTAGAGGAACGGCACCGGCCGGACCAGGTGCGGCGCGATCCGGGTCAGCATAAGCTCCCGTTCTCGCAGGGCCTCACGGACCAGGCCGAAGTCGAGCTGCTCCAGGTACCGCAGGCCGCCGTGGAACAGCTTGCTCGACCGGGACGAGGTGCCGCTGGCGTAGTCGCGGGCCTCCACGAGTGCGGTCCGCAGGCCGCGCGTGGCCGCGTCCAGCGCCACGCCGGCACCGGTCACCCCGCCCCCGATGACCAGGACGTCGAACTCCCCGGAACCGAGCTCCGCCCACGCACGCTGCCGCTGCTCCGGACCCAGCTGGGCGCTCGATGTCATGGCCGCTCCTTCTGCCGCTTGAACTTCTCCCGCTCGACCTCGACCCGGCCGCCCGCACCGGCGCCGGCGGCTCGCTCACCGCCATCGTGCCCGCGACCAGCGGCGCGTGCCTGACGGCTCACCAGGAGACCACACCCTTGACCACCGTCGACAGCGCGCCGGCGGTGGCCAGCACTAGGACGGCCCGGCTGGCGCGTTCCGGGCTGACCCGTCGGGACAGGACTTCCCCCCCGGCAAGGCCCACCGCCAGCGCCGCCACGGACACCAGCAGGGCTGAGCCGGGCAGGCTCGGCGCGCCTTTGACGAGCAGCGAGGCCAGGTTGACCATGACCGAGTAGTACTGGAACGTCGCGACGAAGCGCCGGTGCTCCCAGGCCGTGCTCACCGCATACAGGACGATCGCCGGGCCGCCCACCCCGGCGGTGACGTTCATGAATCCGCTGGCCGCGCCGGCGGCCACGGCTCCCCGGCGGCCGCGCAGGATGCGCGCCCGGGGGCTGAGCTGCACCAGCGCCAGCGCGACCAGCACCAGGCTGCCGATGAGGACGAGCAGGACCGGCCCCGGCACCCGCCGCGCGACCAGCGCGCCGAGCGGGATGGCGGCCAGCGCCGGCAGGGCCAGCAGCGCGCCGCGCCGCCACTGCGCGTGCCGCCACGTGCTGGCCAGCACCACGGCGCTGACGAGCAGGCCCAGGATGTTGGACAGGATGATGCCGTCGAACGGCCCCGCGACCAGCACCAGCAGGGGCGCGCTGACCAGGGCGAAGCCGATGCCGGTGACCCGCTGGGTGACGGCGCCGGCCACCACCCCCAGCGGCAGCAGCACCAGGTCGGCGGTCATCTCGCCCCCGTCACAGCCCGAGCGCGACGTAGCCGACGTCCTGGAACTCCGCCAGCCCCGCGTCGGCGCCCTCGCGGCCCAGGCCGGACTGCTTCACCCCGCCCATCGGCGCGAAGCACACGGTGGGCAGGGCGTTGTTCGCGCCGACGATGCCGACCTCCAGCCGTTCCGCCATCCGCCACACGCGCCCGACGTCGCGTGACCAGAAGTACCCGGCCAGGCCCATCTCGGTGGCGTTGGCGCGCGCGACCGCCTCGTCCTCGTCCCGGAACGGGAAGACGGCGGCGGCGGGTCCAAACACCTCGGTGCGCCCGATCGCCGCGTCGCCGGGCACGTCGGCGAGCAGCGTCGGCGCGACATACGTGCCGTGGGAGGGCAGCTCGGCCACGCGGGTGAGCCGGGTCGCACCTGCCTGCAGGGCCTGGTCGACGAGTCCCTGCACGGCCAGCACCCGGCTCCGGTCGATCACCGGACCCAGGTCGGGGCACGGGTCGGCGAGCCCGTCGCCGACGGTCATCGCGTCCACGGCCTTGACCAGCCGGGAGACGAACTCGTCGTAGACGGGCTCGTGGACGACGAACCGGTTCGCGGCGATGCACGACTGACCGGTGTTGCGGAACTTGGCCAGCATCGCCCCCTCCACCGCGGCGTCCAGGTCGGCGTCCTCGAACACGACGAAGGCCGCGTCGCCGCCGAGCTCCAGCAGCGGCCGCACGATGCGCCGTGCCGCCGAGGCCATGATCTGCCGCCCCACCTCGGTGGAGCCGGTGAAGCTGACCGCGCGCACGGCCCGATGGTCCAGCAGGGCCTGGGTCACTTCCCGCGCCGGGCCGTGCACCAGGTTGACCACCCCCGCCGGGATCCCCGCCTCCACCAGGCAGCGGACCATCTCGGTGACCGCGAGCGGCGCCTTCTCCGAGACCCGGGCGACGACCGTGCACCCGGCGGCGAGCGCCGGGGCCAGTTTCCGGGCCTGGATGGAGCAGGGGAAGTTCCACGGGGTCAGGCTGGCGACGACGCCCACCGGACGGCGGATCGTCAGGTGCCGCCGTCCCGGGGCCTCGTGCGGGATGACCTGCCCCTCGGGGCGCCTGGCCTGCTCGGCGAACCAGCGGAGGTACTCCGCCGAGAAGGCGACCTCGCCCACCGCCTCCGGCAGCCGCTTGCCGGCCTCGGCCGCGAGCAGCCGGCCGATCGTCTCCGCGCGGGCCGCCAGCAGCTCAGCGGCCTCGCGGAGCAGGTCCGCCCGGGCGCGGGCGGGCCGGGCCGCCCAGGACGGCAGCGCGCGGGCGGCGGCGTCGGCCGCGCGCACGGCGTCCCCGGGGCCGCCCCAGCCGAGGCGTCCGGCCACGGTCCCGGTGGCGGGGTTGACGACGTCGACGACGTGCTCCGGTGTCTCCCAGCGTCCGTCGATCAACGGCAGCGCGGTGATGCTCACGTGTGCTCCTTGTGGTTGCGGTACGGCGGTCAGCGCAGGAGAACGCCGGGCCGGGCGCGGCCGCCCACCTCGACGCAGGGCCACTCCGGGTCGTGGACCAGCAGGTCCGGCCCGCCGGCGCGGATCACGGCGGTGTCCTCCACCTTCCAGCCGGCGGCGCTGGGGTTCCAGGCGGCGACCATCCCCTCCCGCAGAACCACCTCGCTGTCGTGGTGGGCCGGGAACTCCCGCGGCTGCAGCCCGGACAGCCCGCCTTGGTGGTGCCGGTGCCACTCCTGCGGGTCGAAGCCCTGAGCCCGGTATGCCGCGGCGCCGGCTGAGAACGCCGCCGCCAGCTGGGTGCCGGGCTGGGTGGCGTCGAGGAAGGCCCGCTCCACCAGCAGCAGTCGCCGGTAGGTGTCCTCCTGGGCGCGGGAAAGCGGGTCGAAGCTCACGATCCGGGTGACGCTGGCGATCAGGCCGTCCCGCCGGGCGCAGCAGACGAGCATCGCCCGCGATCCCACCGGGTCCGCCGTCGGCAGCGGATGCCGGTGCCGCCCGCCGCGTGTCCCGCCGGCGACCATGAGCACGACCGGGTCCATGCCGGCACTCATCAGTTCCGCGGCGAACAGTCCGGCCGCGGCATACTCGCTGGTCGCTGGTGTGACCCGCAGCGCGGTCCGGGTGGCCGCGCAGGCCGCGTCGCGGCCGACCGCCGCCAGCAGGTCGCGCTGCCGCGGGGTGAGGACGCGGCGCACGGCGGCGACACCGGCCCGCACGTCAACGGTGCCCAGGCCCGGCCGGTCGCCGCCGACCTGTGGGCCGGTCGGCAGGGCGGCGTCGCGGGGCTGCCACCAAGGCAGGACGAGCCACTCGGCGGGCAGCCCGGCCAGCTCGGTGTCCTGCAGCCGGGGAGCCTCGATCGCATTCGTCACCACGGTCAGCCCCGGCGGGTCCGCCACGTGCACCACCGCCTCCAGGCAGGCCGCGTCCAGAGTCAGAGGGACGTGCACCCGGGCTTCGAACAACCAAGCCAGGGTGGCCGGTTCGCGCAGAACCAGTGTGTCCAGGCCGGCCTCGGCGGCGATCCGGCACAGACCGCCCAGCTTCTCCGGCAGGTCGTCCCAGCGGTCAGCCACGGCGCACCCGCGGGTCCACCGGCTGGCTGCCCTGCCCGGTGGCCCGCCCGCCGGCGATCCGGACCCGGGTCCTGCTCCCGTCGAAGCCGACGAGCGTGAGGTCACGGTCGGTGGGGGCCCCGTAGGCGTGCAGCTGCCAGGGCCGGCCGAGCAGGTCGTCGGTGCCGCGGACCGTGTCGTCGACGGGTACCCGGGCCAGCACGGCACCGCTGCGGACGAGCACAGGCATCGTCTCCAGCGGCACCTCCACCTGGTGGAAGCCGGGGCCGGTGTATGCGGTGCCGTCGAGCAGGTCGTGCCAGCGCCCGTCGGGCAGGTAGAAGGTGCGCCTGACCGGGCCGTCCCCGTCGTCGAACACCGGCACGACAAGCAGGTCGGAGCCGACCATGAACGAGTCGTCGACGGACTGGGCCACCCGGTCGTGCGGGAACTCCAACCCGAGCGGGCGCATCACCGGCCACCCTTTCGCGGCGGCCTCGTTGGCCACCTGCCACAGCGTGGGCAGCAGTTCGTACCGCAGCCGCACCCACCGCCGGGCGACTTCCAGGGCCCGCTCGCCGAACTGCCAGGGCTCGCGCGGGCGCAGGCCGTGCGCGCGCATCAGCGGCGAGAGGGCACCCATCTGGGTCCACCGCACGTACAGCGCCGGGGTGAGCTCGGGACCGAAGAAGCCGCCGATGTCGTGGCTCCAGAAACCGGGTGCGCTCACGGCATACGACAGTCCGCCGCGCAGGGTGGCCTGCATGCCCGCGACGGTGGACTCGGCGTCGCCGCCCCACTGGCCGGGGTACCGCTGAGACCCGGCCCAGCCGCTGCGCCCCCACACCAGCGGGGCCCGGCCGGTCGAGCGGGCGATGGCCTCGCTGACAGTTCCGTTGTACCGCAACGGGTACAGGTTGTGCGCGTGGTTGGCGGGGGTCCCGTCGTCGAGCGCGACGTCGTCCGGCAGGGCCTCGCCGAAGTCGGTCTTGAACACGGCCACGCCGTCATCGAGGAATGCCTCGTGCATCCCCTGCCACCAGGCGCGGGCGTCGCCGTTGGTGAAGTCGACCAAGGCGCGCGTCCGCCCGTCCGGGGTGGGGGTGTTCTGGATGGCTGCCAGGGTCCCGTCGGCACGCCGCACCAGGTAGCCCTTGTCCGCGGCCTCGGCGAACCGCGGGCTGGCCGGGTCCAGATACGGCAGCTCCCAGACCGAAAGCCGCACTCCGTTCTCGGCCAGTGCCGCCACGAACTCGCGGCGGTTGCCGAACCGCTCCTCGTTCCAGATGAAGTCGCAGTTGAGCCGGTCGACGACCAGCCAGTCCGGGTCCAGGTGCAGCACGTCCAGCGGCACCCGGTGTTCGCGCATGGTCCGCGCGACCTGCAGCACCTCCTCGCGGGAGTGGTAGCGGCAGCGCCCCATCCAGTAGCCGAAGGCCCACACCGGCGGCACCTGCGCACGGCCGGTCAGGGCGGTGTATGCGGTCAGCCTGGCCTTCGGGTCCTCGCCGGCGACCAGGTAGAGGTCGAGCGCCTCGTCGGCGACCGTGAGCGCCAGGACCGACGGCCGGGAGTGGCCGACGTCGGCGGTCACGACCGCGCCGGTGTTGACGAATCCGGTGTAGCCGCAGGTGGACTGCCACACCGGGACCGGCTTGTACGCCAGTCCGGTCCCGGTGCCGCAGGCGTCCTCGCTGCGCAGCGTGAGCTGTTGGCCGTTCTTGACCAGCCGGCCGAACTGCTCGCCGAAACCGAGGATGTCCTCGCTCGTGCCGAGCTCCAGGTGCAGGGTCAGCCCGGCCCCGTCGGCGAGCGCGGTCGGGGCCATCATCCGGCCGGCCACCTGGCGCAGCCGGTGCGCTGAGCGCAGCAGCGTGCGGCCGCTTTCCGGGTCCTCCAGGGTGAGGGTGAACGGCGCCCGGCCGATCCGCAACCGCGCCCCCGCCGCGATGACGACCACCTCGCCCGCGGACTCCCGGACGTCCAGGCCGGTGGCCTGGGGGGCCGGGTCGGTGACGATGCCCAGCCAGCTGCCGTCGTCCTCCAGCACCGGCGCGCCGGCCGGCGCCAGCGTGAGCCGCAGGACCCCGGGCGCCGGCGCTCCCACCCGCAGCTGGTAGGGCACCGCGTCGGTCGGCGGCAGGTCGAGGTCTGGCAGGTTGGGCATCGTGGTCTCGACGCCCTGCTCCAGCAGGGGCTCGCCGCTCAGCCAGCCCGGCATCACCCCAAGCTGCACGCCGGGCAGCGCGTCGATGCCGACGCGGACGTCGCCGTCGTCGATGTGGACGCCGCTGACCCGCCGCAGCAGCAGGGTGCCTGCCATGCCGGTCAGCCCTTCACCGAGCCGGCGGTGATGCCGGCGACGAAGTAGCGTTGGAGGAAGACGTAGGCCAGCACGATCGGGGTGGACGCCACGACGACCCCGGTGAACAGCAGGGGGTAGTCGGTGAGGAACTCGCCCTGGAACGACAGCAGCGCCACGGGCAGCGTCTGCCTGGTCGGCTCCTGGATGAACAGCAGGGGGTAGAGCAGGTCGTTCCAGTGGATGACGAACAAGAAGATCGCCGTGGCAGCCAGGGACGGGACCGACAGCGGCAGGATGACCGACCGGTAGGTCCGCCATGGGCCGGAGCCGTCGATCGCGGTCGCTTCGTACATCTCCCGGGGCAGCGTCTTGAGGAACCCGGCCATGATGAACACCGCGATCGGCAGCGTCACCACGATGTTGATCAGGATCAATCCGAGCAGGTTGTTCGTGAGCCCGAGCAGGTCGAAGAGCACGTATTGCGGGATCATGTTGGCCTGGGCCGGGACCGCCATCCCCAGGACCAGGAAGCCATAGATCAGCCCACCGCGCCAGCCAGGGATCCGGGACACGCCGTAGGCTGCGAGGCTGCCGATGAACAGCGTCAGTGGCACCGAGCAGGCTGTGACGACAACGCTGTTCACGAAAGCCTGGCCGAGGCCGTTCTCGCCCAGGACGCTGGTGTAGTTGGTTGTCTTCAGGCTGCTCGGCAGCCCGAACGGGGAGGCGAACAGCTCCTGGGTGGTCTTGAAGGTGCCGGCGATGACGACCGCGAGCGGGACGACCACCAGCACGGCATACACGAACAGCACCCCCCGGCGGGTGAGGTTATAGCCCATGGCGGCCCTCCTAGACCGAACCCTGCGTGCGGCGCACGGCGCGGCGCTGCAGCCAGGTGACGAGTGCGATGACGAGCATGAAGATGATGGACTCCGCTGCGGCGTAGCCGAACTGGGAGTTGGCGAAGCCGGCGTAGATGCGGGTGGACAGGATGTCCAGGGACGGCTTCGGCGGGTTTCCGCCCAGGCCGAGGATCAGGTCGAAAGGACTTGAAGCTCTGGACGGTGGTGTAGGCGATGACGATCCCGGTGGCTGGCGCCACCATCGGCCAGGTGACGTGACGGAACAGCTGCCAGCGGGAGGCGCCGTCCACCGTGGCCGACTCGTACAGCTCGGCCGGGATCTGCTGCAGGCCGGCGACATAGATGACCATCATCTGACCGACGTGGAACCACACCTGGGTCACCGCCACGAAGTAGATGGCCTTTGTGTCGTCGCCGAGGAACGCGCTCTTCAGCCCGTCCAGTCCGACCGCGCCGAAGAAGGTGTTGAGCAGCCCGAAGTTGGGGTCGTAGACGAACTTCCAGATGAACGCGACCGACACCGAGCTGAGGATGGTCGGGAAGAAGTAGAGCGAGCGGAGCAGCACTGAGCTGCGGCTGTTCTTGACCAGGAAGACCGCCAGCACCAGCGAGAACAGCGTCTGGAAGACGACGACGACCAGCATGAACTTGACGTTGTTGAACAGCGCGTTGCGGAACAGGTCGTCCGCCGTGGCGATGGTGGCGAAGTTGGACACCCCCACGTCCTGGTAGTCGGCGCTGAAGCCGTCCCAGTCGGTGACGGCGTAGCGCACCGCCTCCAGGGTGGGGATGGCGAAGAAGACGACGTACAGGACCAGCGCGGGCAGCGGGAAGAGGAACAGCGCCGGGTGCGGGCGGTTGGCCCGGGAGCCCTTCGGCCGGGGGCCGAGCAGTGAGCTCAACGGCCTGGGGCGCTCGTCGGTCCGCGGGGCGGTGGCGGTGACGGGGGCGGCCACGGTCAGGACTTCCGGCGCTGGTCGACGATGCGCTGGGCGCTCTCGGCCGCGGCGGCGGGGTCCTTGCCGCCCATCACCTCGGTGGCCGAGTTCTCTACCGCGGCACGCAGATCCAAGTCGAGGAACTGGAAGCGCGGAGCGAGCATGGTGTTACGGGTCAGCCACGGCTGCGTCGCCTTGAGGTCGCGGTTGGTGTACTTGACACCCTCCACCGTCAGGTGCTGGCCCGTGCCGTTCGCGTAGGCCGAGGCGACGTCGGGCTGGGAGAGGTAGTCGAGGAATTTCAGCGCCGTGTCCTGCTTCCTGGACGCGGAGTTCACGCCGAGGATGAACGTCGCGTTGTGGATCCCCTCGTACTTCGCCTTGCCCGCCGCCACGGTGATCGGCGCGATCAGGTCCATCGGGAAGCTCGCCCCCAGCTTGCGGACGGCCGCCAGGTGAAACGACCCGGTGGCCAGCATTCCCGCCTTGCCGGTAGCGAACAGCTGCTGCAGCGGCTCGGAGGCGGTCCCGGTGGCGTTCGGCTCGACGAATTCGCGCAGCTGGGCGTATTGCTTCAGCGTGGCCAGGAACCAGTCGTCGGTGAGCTTGGCCTTGCCGGCCTCGATGTCGGCGCAGCTGGTGTCGCTCGGCTGGTTGTTCATGATCATGGAGTTGAACAGCTGCCCGGCGTTCGCGGGCTCACCTCCGGGCCAGGCCAGCGGGACGACCCCGGCGGACTTGAGCTTGTCGCACAGGGACAGGAAGCCGTCCCAGTCCGTCGGCCTCTCGCTGATCCCGACCCGCTCGAACAGCGCCACGTTGTAGATCGGCATGTTGAACACCAGCTGGTAGGGCAAGCCCAGCTGACGGCCGGCGGCGTCCTTGCCGCCCCGGGCCATCTTCGGCAGGTAGTTGTCCGCGAAGGTCTGGGCCGAGAGGTCCTCGAACAGGCCGGCCTTGGTCATCGCGACGAACTGGGCGCCGCGGAAGGCGGTGAAGGCATCGCCGATGGAGCCGCCCTTGAGCTTCTGCAGCGCCGTGCTCTGGTAGTCGTTGGACGGCGAGATGTCCTGGCGCACCGAGGCGCCGGGGTTGGCCTCGGCGAAGGCCTTGATGATTGTGTCGAACACCGCCTTGTCCTCGGCCCGCCAGTGCGCGAACGAGATCGCGCCCCGGACGGGCGCGGTGCCGACCGGGGCTGGCGCGGTCACCTGGCCGGCGGGCCCGCGCCCGTTGCCCCGGACGGTGCCCGGACCGGCGCAGGCGGTGGCGAGCACGCCGGCGCCGGCCAGCGCCGCGCCGCGCAGGATGTGGCGCCGGCTGAGCTGGCGTGGGATGTGGGTCATGGCTGGCTCCTTAGCGACGGGTGATGGCTGCGGTCGGGCACGGTCACCACTCGATGACGGGTATGCCGAGCTGGTCGGCGGCGGTGCGCAGGGCGGGGCGCACGTCGGTCCAGGACAGGACCGTGTGGTGCGGGAAGCCACCGCTGACAAGGGTTTGCACGAGTTCCGCGGCCGGGGTCTCCAGCCGGACTGCGGCGGTGTTGCCCTGGAAGCGGTTCGGCTCGGGCAGCGACTCGCCGGCGGCGATGAGCAGGCGAAGGCCGCCGTCGGCGGGGTTCTCGGTGAGGCGGGCCAGCACGACCGGCCCGGTGCGCAGCGGGAAGTTCCCGGCGACACCGATCTTGCGGTTGCAGTGCACCGACTGCGTCGCCTGAGCCGGGTCCGCGGCCAGCGAGGTCGCCGCTGCGCCGCAGTGCCAGACGCGGACCACGTTGGCGTCCGCGTCCAGGTCGACCGTGTCGACCAGGTACGTGGTGCCGGACCCGAGGGCCTCCAGCAGCATCATGGTGACGGCGCCGTAGACGTCGCGCTCGCAGGCTGTCGGCGTGCCGGCATCGGCGAGCCGGGACAGCGACGAGCACGGGCAGGCGCCAAGGGTGGTCGGGAACTCGGGCCAGCAGCGGATGGCCAGCCCGGACAGGTCTGCCTGCTCGGTCCATTCGCGCATCGCGGTGGTGATCCCGGCGGCCAGCTTCGCCTGGCCTGGGTCGACGGCGGCCAGCGACGGCTGGGCAGCCAGCGCGTCGGCATACTCGGCGTCCCGGACCCGCTCGGGCACGCTGGCGATCCGCGCGAACATGTCCTCGACCACGACGTGCTCGATCCCGATGCCGAACAGCTTGTCCACCAGCGCCGGGTCGTACTGGCTCGGTGTGAAGCCGGGGGGCGCGTCGCCGACCAGGCCGAGGGTGCGGCCGCGCAGCGTCTCCACCCGCGCCCGCACCGCGGCCGGGTCCGTGGACCTGATCCCCACCGTCTTCGGCAGGGGCGGCACGGACGGCAGCTCGCCGGCCAGGGCCCGTCGCAGCGTCTCGCGCACCGCCGGCTCGCTGGGGTCGCCGTAGACCAGCCGCGGGGTACGCCCCGCGTGCACCACGAGCGCGTGGCCGAAGAGGTTGGCCCCGCACAGGCTGTTCAGCCAGAGCCGGTCACCCACCGGCCCGGGCTCGCGGAACGACCAGAGCAGGACGGGGGCGTCCAGCCGGGCGTACAGCCGCAGTGCGGGGCTGGCGTCGGAGAAGGACGCACACACGTTCACCACGAGGTCGGCGTCGGACAGCTCGTATGCCGCGGCCGCCTCCAGGTCGTCCGGCGTCATCACCAGCCCGGGCGGGCCGGTGACGTCGGCGCCCAGCTCGGCCAGCAGCGCCCGGGCCTCGCCGGCCCGCTGGGCGGCCACGTCCACCGCGAAGGTGGGCCGGGCTGTGGCGACCACGACCACGCGCGGGCGGGGGATCGCGCTCACCACGCCCCACCCGCCCTGGCCGACACGGCCACGTCGACCAGCTCGGCCAGCCGCTGCAGGCGGGGGACCGACACCTGGCGCAGGTCGCGCTCGATGTCGTCGCTGCCGATGACCGACGCCCAGACCGCGCGTCCGGCCAGGAAGCCCGACGCGCCCTCGGCGCAGGCCAGCTCGACGGCACGCGGGAAGATGCCGGCGGGGACACCGGAGGACAGCACCACCCAGGGGGAGGAGACCGCGTCGGTGATCTGGGCGCAGCGGCGCCGGATCTCCCGCTCCTGCCCCTGGCCCCTCAGCGGCACCTCGGCCTTGTACAGGTCGGCGCCGAGGCCGCCCAGCTCGCGGGCCGCCTCGATGACGCAGGCGTCCCAGTCCCAGTGACGCCCGTCCCGGGGGGCCTTGGCGACCGGTTCGATGATGCTGACCAGCCCGGCTTCCCGGCAGCGCTGAACGAACCGGCGCACCATCTCGACGCGCGCCGCGGGGTCTCCGTCGGGCCGGTGGATGACCAGGAGCTTCATCGCCACCGCCCCCTGCTCGCGGACCGCCACCGGGTCCACGGCCAGGTCGATCTCCACGTCGGTGACCAGCTCGCCGTTGCCGGCGATGAAGCGGTCCGCGGCGGCGATCAGGCCGCAGGACGGGTCGACCGCGCCCTGCTCGACCACCGCGTCGAAGGCGAACTGCTTGTCGACGAGCACTGCGGAGGCGTACGGGCTGAGCACGCGGGTCGCGCTCACCTTGAACCGGGTCAGCTGCTCGTCGGTCACCGGCGCCTGCTGGTGCTCGGCGAACATCGCGCGCATGGCCTCGCGCTGGTCGACGGCCAGCATGGCGAAGCCGCCGCTCTCGCGGGCGATCGCCGGCAGCCCTGCGGTCGCAGCGGCCTGGGTGCTCCTGGTCACGGTGTCTCCTCTGGTCGATCCGGTGTCGGCCTGGTCTTAGGCGGTGCGGGCCCGCAGGCTCGCGTCGACGGTGTCGTGGGTGGGGATCGCGGACCGCCCGTCCAGTCCCCGGCAGGACAAGGCGGCGGTGGCGTTGGCGTAACGCAGGGCGTGGCCGAGGCGCAGCCCGCGGACGTGGGCGGCGACCAGCGCCCCGTGGAAGACGTCACCGGCACCCAGCGTGCTGACCACCTCCACCGGGACGCCGGGCGCGTGTGCTCGCTGCCCGTCGGCGTCCGCACCGAAGCAGCCGCGGCCGCCGTCGGTGGCGACGACCCGGGCGGCCCCGTCGGCCAGCGCGGCGTCGAGCAGCGCCTCGGTCGCCAGCTCGCCGTAGCTCGCGCGGAGCGCCGCCACCGTGGGCGCGTACAGGTCCACCCCACGAGGGCTGAAACCCGGAATCGGGTTTCCTGCGTCGACCGACAGCCGCGGGCCGCCGGCTTCTGGCGACAGCACGGCGGTGACGGATGCCCAGCCCGCGTGGTCGGTGTGCACCCAGTCGGCGCTGCGCAGGACATGGGCAGCGTGGGCCACCTCGATGTCCGGCCCAGGGCGCGCGCAGATGGCGCGGGTGCCGCGCCCGCGGTCCACGACGATGACGCTGGCACCGGAGCGCTGGCCCGCCGCGACGCGCACCAGCGAGCAGTCGACGCCCTCGTCCTGCAGGTCGGCGACGATCCGCCGGCCGTCGGGATCGTCACCGACGGCGCCGATGAAGGCGCAGTCGACACCGAGCCGGGCTGCGGCCACCGCGGCCGTGGCGGCGGGGCCGCCGCCGGCGGAGGTGAGCTCCTCGGCCACCACCCGCTGGTCCGGGTGCGGGAACCGCGCCACCAGGGCGATGGAGTCGACCGTTGCCGCCCCCACGAACACGACCTGGTGCCGACCCTGCCGACCCTGCCCCATACCAGCTCCTCGGTTCGTCCCGGTGCAACTGTTGGTAGGTTAACAATATTTGTTGGGAAGTCAACACTTGATGTGACCTAGGCTTCATCCAACGCACGCGGCCGACGTGCGCCGTCCGGAGGGAGCGTGCAGACAGCGTGGGAGAGCAGGCCATGCGCTACGACAGCGCTCCTGCGCGCCGCCGGATGATTCTCGAGGCGCTGCGGGAGAGCGGCTTCGTCTCGGTTGCCGACCTCACCCGGGACCTCGGCGTCTCGGACATGACCGTCCGCCGCGACCTGCGCAAGCTCGAGGAGCGGGGAGAGGTGCGCGTCCGTCGCGGCGGGGTCAGCGCCCTGCACGGGCCACTGCACAACGCCGCCTTCACCGGCCGAGCCAACCTGGACGCCGCGGCCAAGCGGGCCATCGCCGAGCGTGCCCGCGACCTGGTGCAGCCCAGGGACAGCATCGCCATCGACGCCGGGACGACGACGTACGCGCTGGCCCAGGCCCTGCCCGACACCTTCGCCGGCACCGTCGTCACCCATTCCATCCCGGTCATGCAGCTGCTGCTCAACCGAGGTGCCGGGCGCGTCGTGGGCCTGGGCGGCGAGCTGCTGGTGGAGAGCCAGGCCTTCGCGGGTCAGATGACCGTCGACGCCGCGGCCGGGCTGCGGGTCCGCGTCCTGTTCCTGGGTGCCGCGGCCGTCGACGAACGCGGCGTCTACGTCGCCACCGACAACGAGCGACCGACCAAGTTGGCCCTCATCGGGATTGCCGACCAGGTCGTCCTGCTGGCCGATCACACCAAGTTCGCCGCGTCCGCGCCGGTCCTGCTGTGCCCACATGACTCCGTGACGACCCTGGTCACCGACGCCGGGCCGCCGCCGGCGATCGCGGAGCAGCTGGGGCGGACCGGCACCGAGGTGCTGCTCGCCGGCTGACCTACCCGTCGACGAGCAGCCCGCGCAGCGGTCCCTGCAGCCGTTCGGTCCGGCGGGAGACGCCGCGGAGCAGGCTGAGCCCGTGGGTGCGGGGCAGCCCGGCTGCCACCCGTCGGGTCTGCTCCTCCGCCAGCGGCCGCCACAGGTCGTCGATGAGTGCGGTCGAGGAGCCACGCAACCGGCTCACCGGCGCCCCGGTGTGCTCGGCCCACAACGCGAGCCTGGTCTCGGCGACCAGGCGGGTGTCGCAGATGGCGAGGTTGACTTCCGTGTCGTTGAACAGGGAGTGGCCGTTGAGGTTTGCCGAGCCCACGGTGAGCCAGCGGTCGTCGACGATGCCAACCTTGGAGTGGACGTAGACGGGGCCGGATCGTTGCGGACCCGCCGCGCCGTCCGAGGTGACGCCAGCCACGGTGACCGCCAGCAGCCGCCGCGCGCCGTCGTCGGCCTGCACCAGCCGGCCAAGCTGCCCGCGGGTGGTGTCCGCTCCGTTGTTCGGTCGCGCCGGCAGGACGAGCAGCACCCGCAGGTCCGGTGTCGGCGGCCGGCGCAGCTTGTCGATCAGGATGTCGACCACCTCTGGTGCCCAGAGGAACTGGTTTTCCAGGTAGATCAGCCGCTGCGCCTGGCGCAGGGCCCGGACGTAGCCGTCGAGGATGGTGAACTCGCCGTGTGGTCGGAACCGATAGACGCGCTCCGGAACCGTGCGCAACAGCTGCACCTCGGTGTCGCCCACCGGGTCGGGTGCCACGGCGTCGGGAACCCGCTCACCGGTGACCTCGGCCCATCGCAGGCGGAAGTGCTGGGCCACGTCGCCGACGACCGGGCCCCGCACGACGGCGGCGCTGTCGTGCCAGCCCAGTACGCCGTGCGGCTGATGGCCGGGGTGGTCGTAACGGTCCCCTTGCAGGTCGGTGAGGTCGATCCCGCCCACGAACGCGACCTGGTCGTCGACCAGGACCAGCTTCTCGTGGTGGCAGTGCATGGGTCGCTCGCGGCGGTCCAGAGCGCAGTGCACGTCGCTGTCCCGGCAGAACTGCGCGGCGACCCGGCGGACGTCACCCCGCGTCGGCTCGAACGCGGGCAACGGCGGCCCGGCCCACAGCAGCAGCCGCACCGGCACGCGGCGGGCCGCGTCGGCGAGCAGGTCGCGCAGCGAGCTGGCGCCGGGCGCTCGGGTGAGCCGGAACCCCGGCGTGGCATGCCAGCCGGCGATGTGCACGAAGCGCTTGGCACCGAGGATCGCCTGCTCGATCTCCGGCAACACCTGGGCACCGTCGACCAGGACGCGTATGTCGTTGCCCGGTCGGACGGGGGCGAGCGGCGACCACCACCGCCCCGCGAGGCCCGGGCCGCCGGGACCGTCCGTAGCCCAGCCCCGCTGGCCCGGTTCGCCTCGGGGCAGGATGGCTGACCAGCCATGACGAGCCAGCCGGCGCCGGTGGTGCGCGCAGACCATGGCCTCCAGCCCGTCGCCGACGCGGCTGTCCAGCCGGTCCAGCCAGTCAGCCACGGCAGCTCACCCGGTCATGCTTCCACGGACCTGGGCGCGGTGCCCCTCGTTGCCGGCCAGCCGGGGCGGGACGCTGCCGCCCCGCCGAATGGGCCGCTGCCGGCGCGCGGGGTGGTCCGCCTCCCGGGGACGCTTCCACTTTTTACCAGTTCGTCGTGGGGTTGAAACACATCGCGAGGAGCCTTGGCCGACATGGACGACCGGGACGAACCTGGCCCAGTCCGGCAGCCGGGCATCGCCCAGCTCCGCTCGGACTACCTGATCGGCCGCGCGACCCCGGCCGAGGTCATCGAGCGGACCCTGGACGTGATCCGCAGCCGGGGCGACGACGGGACGTGGATCACCCTGCTCGAACCGACCACCCTGCGCCGCCGCGCTGCCGAGCTCGCCGACACCGACCCGGCCGCAATGCCGTTGTACGGCATTCCGTTCGGGGTGAAGGACAGCATCCACGTGGCCGGCGTCCCGACCACCCTGGCCTGTCCCGACTACGCGTCCGTCCCGAATCGCACGGCTCCCGCGGTGCAGCGGCTGCTGGACGCGGGCGCGATCCTGGTCGGCAAGACCAACCTCGACCAGTTCGCCACCGGGCTCAACGGCACTCGCACCCCATACACCGTCCCGCGCAGCGTCTACGGCCGCTCGCTGATCTCTGGCGGGTCCAGCTCGGGCTCCGCGCTCGCGGTGGCCAGCGGCGAAGTCCCCTTCGCCCTTGCCACCGACACAGCCGGCTCCGGCCGGGTGCCGGCCGCGCTGAACGGCATCGTCGGGTTCAAGCCGTCCCGAGGTCTGGTCAGCACCGTCGGCCTGGTGCCCGCGTGCCGGTCGCTGGACTGTATGAGCCTGATGGCGGGCTCGGTGGACGACGTCGCCGCCGTGTTCGACGTCGTTGTCGGACCGGACGATCAGGACCCGTGGAGCCGGCCCCGCGGCCCGGCGGCCAGGACCCCGGACGCCGTTCGCGTCGGGCTGCCCGACCCGGCGGCGCTGGAGTTCTTCGGCGACGACCGGATGCGCGCCGCGCACCTGGTCGCCCGGTCGGTGATGGCACAGGCCTTCGAGTGCGTCCCGGTGGACGTGGGCCCGTTCCTCGAAGCGGGAACCTTGCTCTACCAGGGGCCTTGGGTCGTCGAGCGCGTCGTCGAGTTCGGCGACTTCGTCGCGTCCCATCCCGGATCGACCCTGCCGGTGATCACCGCGATCCTGCAGAGCGCGCAGAAGTACACCGCCGCCGATGTCTTCCGCGCCCAGTACCGCCTGCAAGCGCTGAAGGCCAGGGCCGCGCACCTCTGGACGACGATGGACGTCCTCGTGCTGCCGACGATCGGGACGACCTTCACCGTCGAGGAGGTGCTCGCCGAACCTATCGCCTGCAACACGAGACTGGGGCACTACACCCACGCCGGCAACCTGCTGGACCTGTGCGCGGCCGCCATCCCCTGTGGCGCCACGTCCGACGGGCGCCCCGCTGGGGTGATGCTGCTCGGTCCGGCCGGGAGCGATGACCTGGTCCTGGAGGTGGCGGGTCGGGTCCTGGCGAGCAGCAGGCCGCCGACCGTCGACGACACCGGTTCTGCGCTCCGAGCGGTGGTTCCGGCGGCCGTTGGACCGCCCGTGGCCGAGCAGGCCTGGGGCCCAACCTATCCCGTCCCTTCCACCCGGAGCTGACATGACCTCGATGCCTTCCTTGGGCGAAGTACTCGCCGTACCAGCCGAACCCGCAGCGTTCCCGCTGCGCACCGGTGAAGCCGCGCTGGTCGTCATCGACATGCAGCGGGACTTCCTCGTCCCGGGCGGCTTCGGTGAGTCGCTCGGCAACGACGTCAGCCTGCTCCAGGCGGCGGTCCGGCCGCTCGCCGCGGTTCTGCGGGCCGCGAGAGCGACGGGTATGCCGGTCATCCACACTCGCGAGGGCCACGAGCCCGACCTGTCCGACTGCCCGCCCGCCAAGCTGCTGCGCGGGCAGCCCTCCAAGCGCATCGGCGACGAGGGGCCGTACGGCCGCATCCTCATCCGCGGTGAGTACGGGCACGACATCATCGACGAGCTGGCCCCTGCCCCGGGGGAGACCGTCATCGACAAGCCGGGCAAGGGGGCGTTCTACCGAACCGGCCTCCAGCAGGTCCTGGCAGAAAGTGGCGTCACCCAGCTCATCGTCACCGGCGTGACGACCGAGGTCTGCGTGCACACCACGGTCCGGGAGGCCAACGACCGCGGCTACGAGGTGCTCGTGCTCGGCGACTGCTGCGCCTCCTACTTTCCCGAGTTCCACCGCATCGCCTTGCAGATGGTCTGCGCGCAGGGAGGCATCTTCGGCTGGGTCGCCGACTCCGCGGACCTGTTGGAGGCGCTGCTCCCCGCCCCTCAGTTGCCCTAAGGAGCCCCCCATGACCGGCCCCGTCCTCACCGACCCGCCGACCGCCATACCCGAACCCGGCCAGCCGGCCAAGAGTCCGCCGTGGTGGACCAAGGGCGAGACCAACGCGTTCTTCGGCCTGGGCTTCAACATCCTGGTCAATGTGCTGACCTTGACGACGCTGCTGATCGTCGTGGTGCACCTGCCTGCTGCGGACGTGCTGGGCACCGTCCTGCCGGCGCTGGGCATCGCCCTGGTCGTCGGCAACGCCTACTACACGCTGCTGGCACGCCGGCTGTCGCGCCGGGAGGGACGCGCGACCGTGACCGCCCTGCCGTACGGTCCGAGCGTTCCGCACATGTTCATCGTGGTGTTCGTGATCATGCTGCCCATCTACATCGCCACCAAGGACCCGGTGCGGGCCTGGGAAGCCGGGCTGGCGTGGGCGTTCGTCATCGGCGTGATCGTCCTGATCGGCGCCTTCGTGGGACCGTTCATCCGCCGGATGACGCCCCGCGCGGCCATGCTGGGCACGCTCGCCGGGATCTCGGTCACCTTCATCTCCATGCGACCCGCCGCGCAGATCTGGGACGCGGCGTGGATCGGCCTGCCGGTGCTCGGGATCATCCTGGTCGGCTTCTTCACCGGGCTGAAGCTGCCCGGAGGGGTCCCGGTCGGGTTGGCGGCGCTGCTGGTCGGCACCGCGATCGGCTGGATCGGCGGGAGCATGTCGGCTCCCGACGTCTCCCGCGCCGTCGGCGAGGTGGCGCTGGCCCTGCCGGACCTCAAGGTCGGGATGCTGCTGGACGGCCTGGGCAACATCGCCCCGTTGCTGGCCACGGCTATCCCGCTGGGTGTGTACAACTTCGCCGAGGCGATGAGCAACGTGGAAAGCGCCTCGGCCGCTGGTGACAGCTACAACCTGCGCAGCGTCCTGCTCGCGGACGGGTCCGGGGCCATCATCGGGTCCGCGCTGGGGTCGCCGTTCCCACCCGCCGTCTACATCGGCCACCCCGGATGGAAGGACGCCGGCGGCCGCACGACCTACTCCTTGGCCAGCGGCCTGGTCATCGGGCTGCTGTGCCTGTTCGGGCTTTTCGGAGTGCTCGCCACCCTGCTGCCCACCCCGGCCATCGTGCCGATCCTGCTCTACATCGGGCTGCTCATCGGCGCCCAGGCGTTCCAGGCCACTCCCTCCGTCCAGGCGGCCGCGGTCGTGGCGGCCCTCCTGCCCAACCTCGCCCAGTGGGCGACCGGGCTGATCGACAACGCGCTGGCCGCCGCCGGGACCACCGCCGACCAGGTCGGCGCCGAGGCGCTGGGCAACGCCGGCGTCCTCTACTCCGGGCTGAAGACGCTGGGCGAGGGCGCCGTGCTGGCGGGCATGGTGCTGGGTTCGGTTGTGGTGTTCCTGCTGCAGCGCCAGTTCTGGTCCTCCGCGGCCGCGGCGGGAGTCGGGGTGGTGCTCAGCTGGGTCGGGCTGATCCACGGCGAGAAGGTGCAGTGGGCCGCCAACCCCGCGGTGGCGCTGGGGTACCTGCTGCTCGGCGGCGTGCTCGTCGCGTTCGCGCTGCGCCAGCGGATGACCGGGGATGCGGTCGAGCCCGAGCCCAAGGCGAGCCTGCACGCCGAGCCCGGCTGACCCCGCCGCGCCGACTCGCCGCAGGTCGGCTCATCTGCACGCCATCGCAAGACGGTAGGATCAACAGGCCCGAACCTCATTCGGGCCAGGTCCACAGTGTCCGTCAGGGACGGCAGGTGCCGATGCGCTCAGACGTGGTCAACCCGGTTGGCGTCTGGGCTCGTGCTGCCGCTGTGCTGGCGACGTCGCTAAGTGGTGTGGCCTACGCCCAGGTGGGCGCGGCCCTGTCCTGGGCAGCCGCGGTCCTGGCCGTGGACCTGCTCGGCAGCCGCGGTGTCCGGAACCTGCCCGGCCGGGCCGGCCTGACCACGCTGTTGGTCGCCGAGAGCCTGCTGGTGGCCGCGGCGACGTGGGCCGACCCTGCCCTGGCGCTCGTCGTCGGTCCGCTGCTGCTGGTGCCCGCATACCGGGCCGGCCAGACCCGGGACGGCACGAGAGCGGTGGCCTTGGTCGCGGCGGCCGTGGTCCTGGCCCTGGTGGGCGTTGTGGCACGGGGAGGCCGGCCCATCGTGGGCGTCGTCGACCTCTTGCCGTGGGGTGTCGCGGCCGCCGTGACGGGCCTGCTCGCCGCCAGCCTGGCTCGGCGGTCCCACCGTGACTCGCAGCGGTCGTTGACACCCGCGGCCCGGCGAGCGGGCCTGCTACTGCGCCAGCTGGACATGCTTGCTGACTCCATGGCCGGGGGCTTCGACCCGCCTACCTGCGC
Source organism: Dermatophilaceae bacterium (assembly GCA_035689185.1). GTDB lineage: Bacteria > Actinomycetota > Actinomycetes > Actinomycetales > Dermatophilaceae > DASSLY01. Next base: position 10,292 of record DASSLY010000010.1, on the reverse strand, counting down.
GGAGCTGCTGCTGGACGAGGTCGACCGGCGGGTGTCCTCGTCCCGGCGGGGAGTACTCGTCGGTTACGCCACCGACCGGGCCGTCCCGTTGGCCATTCGCGGCAGCGACCGCGCGCCGTGGCCGGAGCCGAGCACCGACGAGTCGGTTCTCGGCCAGGTATGGCGGTGGGAAGAGGCACGCAGCGACCTGGTCGACCTGGACGGCCAGTCCCGCGCCATGCTCGTGGTGCCGCTGGGCGACCCGGCAGGGCGCCGGATGGGGGTGCTGGTGTTGGAGCGCTCCGGCGACCTGCCGTTCACCGATGGGGACCGGGAGGCGGCAGTGGCGGTCGCCCAGTCCCACGCCGGCAACATCGACGTCGCGTTGATGTTCGCCTCGCTTCGTGAGCGGGCCGGCATGGAGGAGCGGGAGCGGCTGGCCCGGGAGATGCACGACGGGGTCGCTCAGGAGCTGGTCTCGTTCGGCTACCAGATCGACGTGCTTCGACGGCTGGCCAGCAAAGCGGGGTGGGAGCACGCGGCGGCGTTGGACGGCCTGCGCGGCGAGCTGACCCGAACCCTGGCCGACCTGCGGCTGCGGATCTTCGACCTGCGGGTCGCGGTGCGCGCCGATGCCGGGCTCGGGGCGGTAATCGGCGACCGGCTGCAGCGGTTCGGCGCCAACAGCGGCATCCGGGTGGTGCTGCGGCTATCGGAGTCCGGCTACCGGCTGCCGGTGCACGCCGAGACGCTACTTTACCGCCTGGTGCTGGACGTGCTCGCCGACGCTCGTGTCGCCGAGCACGTGACCACGGTGGACGTGACGCTGGACGTGGACGCGCCCAACGCGTTCCTGAAGATCTACCACGACGGGGCCACGATGTTGCACCCCGACCGCTTCGCGGAGCATCCGCTGGCCTCGATGGGCGGGCGCATCCTGGTCGAGCCGTCGGCCACCGGCGTCGTCGTGCAGCTCAACCTGCGGTTGGGGGCCACCACTCACGCAACGCTGGTCAGCGAACGGATACCCAGACGCGGATGACAGTCAGAATCGCCATCATCGACGACCACACCCTGGTCCGGAGCGGAATCGCGCGCCTGCTCGGGGGGGAGGACGACTTCGAGGTCGTGGCCGAGGCGGACTCGGTGGCCGCGGGCCGCGCCGTCCTGGCCACCCACGAGCTGGACGTGATCCTCGTCGACGTGTCGATGCCGAACGGCAGCGGCCTGGAGCTGGCCCGGCAGGCGCGGGCCAGCCACCCGTCCCTCGGCATCGTCATCCTCACCATGCACAGCGACGACGCGACCCTGCTGGAGGCTCTGGACATCGGCGCTTCAGCGCTGGTGTTGAAGAGCGACTCGGCCGAGGCGGTGATCAGCGCGGTGCGACGGGCCGCAGTGGCGCCCGACGCCTTCACCGCCTCCGGCCTGGCCGGTGCGATCCGGCGCCGGCAGGCGCCGCAGCGACCGGCGTTGACGGCGCGGCAGCAGGAGGTGCTGCTGCTGCTCGTCGAGGGGGCTTCGGTCGGCCAGATCGCGCGGCGCCTCTACATGAGCGAGTCCACCGTCAAGACCCACATCGCCAAGCTTTACGAACGGCTGGCCGCCCGCAACCGGGCCGAGGCCGTGATGTCGGCGGTGCGGATGGGCCTGGTCCCGGTCCCGGACGGGCAGCCGCGCGCCTGAGCGGTGTGCGGACCTGCGCCGGTCAGAACGAGCCGAGCACCGGGATCATGCGGATGATGCCGGGCCCCATGACGACGATCATCAGCGTCGGGAAGATGCAGAACAGCAGGGGGAACAGGATTTTCACCGTCACCTTCTGCGCCTTCTCCTCGGCCCGCTGCCGGCGCACCAGCCGCATCTGCTGCGCCTGTTCGCGCAGCACCTGGCCCAGCGGCAGGCCGAGCCGGTCGGCCTGGATCAGCGCGGAGACAAAGGTCTTCACCTCGCCCACGCTGGTGCGGGTCGACAGCGACTGGAACGCCTCGCCTCGGGGCTTGCCGATCTGAATCTCCTGCAGCACCCGGCTGAACTCCCCGCCGACCGGCCCGGTGACCGACTGGGCCACCTGGCGGAGAGCGCCGTCGAAGCCCTGGCCGGCCTCGACGCACACGGTCAGCATGTCCAGCGCCTCGGCGAAGCCGCGGCGAAGCTCCTCCTGGCGTTTCTGCCCGGCGTTGACCAGGGCGATGTCGGGGGCGTAGAAGCCGAGCGCCGCACCGGCCGCGACGAACAGCATCCCCTTCGGGGAGAGCCCTGCGAACACCAGGCCGAGCAGGCCGGCCACGAGCATCCCGGCACCCTTGACCGCCAGGATCCGCTCCACCGTCCACAACGCCGGGTTGCCGGCAACGTCGAGGCGGTGGCCGATCCGCTGCGCCTCGCCGGAGGGGACCAGCGACCGGGCCAGCCGGTGGGTCGCCGCGAACACCGGCTTCACCAGCCGGTCCGCAGCCGCGGAATCCTGACGGGCGTAGTCCTTGGGCTGCCCGTGCTGGTCGATGAGCTGCAGCGCGCGCGCGACCCCGGTCGGGGCCCCCGCGCCGCGGAGCGCGAACGCCAGCGCGGCCGCGCAGCCGAGGCCGACCGCGGCGGCGCTGAGCAGGAACAGGACGGTCATGTCAGGCCTCCACTTTCACGACGGCGCGCATCCACACCACGCCGATGCCCAGGGCCACCAGGCCGGCGGCGGACATGGCCCAGCCCAACGGGTGCAGCCACAGCAACGAGATGTAGGGCCGGTTCACCATGGACAGGTACAGGAACAGTCCGATGGGCAGGCCGATCAAGATGTATGACGACAGCCGGCCTTCGGCGGACAGCGTTCGCACCTGCCGGTGCAGCGAGGCGCGGTCGCGCAGCGTGTGCGCGGTGGTGCGCAACGTCTCGGCCAGGTTGCCCCCGACCTGGCGCTGGATCCGGATCGCCATCGTCGTCCAGGTCAGGCTGGTGCTGCCCATCCGCTCGGCCAGGCGGTCCAGGCTGTCCTCCAGCTCGGCCCCGATGCGGGCCTCGGCCAGCGCCCGGGAGAACTCCTTGGCGGCCGGCTCGGCGGAGTCGCGAACGACCGCGTCCAGCGCCTGTGACAGCGAGAAGCCGCTGGTGAGGCTGGTGGCGACCAGGGTGATGACGTCGGGCAGCTGCTGCTCGAACGCCTTGGCCCGGCGAGCCGCCAGTGTCTTCAGCAGCAGAACGGGCAGGACGATGCCGAGTCCCGCCCCGAGGGCCGCGCCGACCACGGCGCCGACCAGGCTGCCGCGCAGGACCAGCACCCCCAGGCAGGTCGCCGTGACGGCGGCGGCGGCGCGCAGCACGTACCACTCGTTGACCCGCAGCGGCAGGTCGGCGCGCTGGATCAGCAGCCACGCCCGGGCCGCGCCGGCCCGGCCCGCGACGTACCGGTCGCTGAGCCGCAGGGCCTGCTGGCCGAGCCCGGTGTCGGGATCCGTGGCCGCCGAGACCCGCGTGGTGGCCTGCTCCAAGGTGTAGGCCGCCAGGGACCGTAGGCGCTGCCGGCGCACCGGCCGAAGCGCCCGAGCGCTGGCACCGATCACGAGCCCGAGCACGCCTGCGAACACCGCGCCGATGCCGCCGAGGAGCAGCCAGCGGCTGCCGGCGGGGTACGGCGCCACCGTGGTCGGCCGAGTCGGTGCCGGCGCGGAGGGGATGTCCGGCAGGGTCAGCCCGGTGGCGGCCTGGACGGCCCGGCCGCCCGCCTGGGCCTGTACGGACAAGGTCTGCGCGCCCCCCGTTCCCGTGGGCAGGGTGAGCCGCAGCTGCACCTGGCCGCCCAGGGCGGTGGCGGCGTTGCGGAAGGCGGCGGCCAGTGCGTTGGCATCGCCGGCGGACACCACACGGCCGGCGCCTGCACTGGCGAGCTGGGCAAGTGCGGCCGACCGCGCCGACGGGTCCGCCGCGGCGCCGAATGCGACCGCCTCCAGCCGAGCGCTCGCTGCGCCCACGGCCCCGGCCACCTGGGCCAACGTCGACGAGCTCGTGGTGTCGCGGCCGTCGCTGATCAGGACGAGGCTGCGGCTGTCCGCGGCGTCCAGGGATCGCAGGGCCAGGGCCACGGCGTCATACATCGCCGTCCTGCCCTGGGGTCGCAGGGTCGCCAGCGCGGCGCGCAGCTTGGCGCGGTCGGTGGTGGCGGGGACGACGAGCCGGGGCTTGTCACCGAAGGACACCAGCGCTACAGCCACGCCGGCCGGCGCTGCCGCCAGGTAGGTGTTGGCGGCTCGCGCCGCGGCGGCGATGCCCGCGGTGCCCATCGAGCCGCTGGTGTCGATGACCAGGGCGGCGCTGCGCCGGGCGGTGGGCACGGGGGTGACCATTGCCGGCACCGGGCGGCCGCCGACACGGACCTGGACCCCGGTCACCGCGACCGGTCCCGTGCTGGCCGCGGGCGCGGTCAGCACGGCGGTCACCTGCTGCCCGTCGATGACGACGTCGGACAGCGACGCGGCCGTCCCGGATTCGGCCCACGCCGTCGCCGACGGCGCGACCAGTGTCGCCAGCCCGAGCGTCAGGGCCACGAGCAGCCGGCGCCGGGTCATGCCGGCCTCGGCAGGCCGAACAGGGTGGGGCTGAGCGTGATCCCCGCGTCCTGCAGCTGTCCGGAGAACTTCGGCCGCAGCCCGGTGGGACGAAGAGTCCCCAGGAAGCGGCCGTTGGCGTCGCGTCCGGCGGAGTAGTCGAAGGTGAACAGGTCCTGCATGGTGATGACGTCGCCCTCCATCCCGGTGACCTCCGTGATGGCGGTGATGCGCCTGCTGCCGTCGCGCATCCGAGCCTGCTGGATGACCAGGTCGATGGCGCTGGCGACCTGGTCGCGGATCGCCCGCACCGGCAGCTCCACCCCGGCCATCAGGACCATCGTCTCCATCCGGGAGACGCTGTCCCTGGGGGAGTTGGCGTGCACGGTGGTGATGGAGCCGTCGTGGCCGGTGTTCATCGCCTGCAGCATGTCCAGCGCCGCGCCGTCGCGGACCTCGCCGACGACGATGCGGTCGGGCCGCATCCGCAGCGAGTTGCGGACCAGCTGGCGGATGGTCACCTCGCCGCGACCTTCGATGTTGGCTGGTCTGGCCTCCATCCGAAGCACGTGCCGCTGCTTGAGCTGAAGCTCCGCGGCGTCCTCGATGGTGACGATGCGCTCGTCGTCGGGAATGAACCCGGACAGGACGTTCAGCAGCGTCGTCTTGCCCGAACCGGTGCCACCGGAGATCACCACGTTGAGCCGGCCCTGGACACACGCGTGGAGGAAATCGCGGACCTGCGGGGTGAACGTGCCGAAGGCCATCAGGTCACGGTCGGTGAACGGGTCGGTGGAGAACTTGCGGATCGTCAGCATCGACCCGTCCAGGGCGATCGGGGCCACGACGGCGTTGACCCGGGACCCGTCCATGAGACGCGCGTCGACCATCGGCTGCGCCTCGTCGACCCGTCGGCCCACCCGGCCGACGATCTTGTCGATGGTGCGGCGGAGATGGGCCTCGTCGCTGAACGTGGCGGTGACCGGGGAGATCTTGCCGGACCGCTCGGCGAACACGTGGAACGGCCCGTTGACCATGATCTCGGTGACGTCGGGGTCGCGCAGCAGCGGCTCCAGCGGCCCGTGCCCAAGGATCTCGTCGGTGACCTCCTGAGCGATCGTGGCGCGGTCGGTGGCCGACAGCGGCGTGTCCTCCGCCTCCATCACCGTCTGCAGGGTGACCCGGACCCGCTGGTCCAGGTCTGCCTGCAGCAGGTGCGGGTCGTAGAGCTGCGGGCCGAGGCTGTCGATGAGCGCCTGGTGCACGCTCGCCTTCACCGACGCCAGCGGGCTGGCGGGCACGGTGCCTGGGGCGCTGGGCCCGGTCGCGTCCGGCGCCGGCAGGGTCGAGCGGCGCGCCTGCTCCAGGCGCGCGGCGAGGCTCATGCCACCCGCCGCAGGAAGCGGCGCGACGCGGACGGGCGGAGGGCGGGTACTGCCGGGTGCGCCGCCTGGTCCGGCCCTGCGACCGTGCTGGCCAGCTGGCGGATAGCCTGGCTGGCCGGGTGCTTCGGCCGGTCGAGGACGAGGGCGACGCCGCGGTTGACCGAGGCGGGGACGTCCAGGGAGTTCGGGATCTGGACGGCGATCGGGTGGTGCAGGGCCGCGGTCACGTCGTCGACGGTCAGGCCCACCAAGGCATCGGAGCGGTTCAGCACCACCACCCAGCTGTCGCGGTCGTGGCCCAGCGCCTGCAGCGTCTCCAGGGTCAGCTTGAGGTTCTTCACCGCCGGAACGTCCAGCGTCCCGATCAGCACGCTGACGTCGGAGGCGTCGAAGGTCACCAGCACCTGCTCGGTGAAGGCGGGCGGGGTGTCGACCACGACGTAGTCGTAGGACCGCTGAGCCACCCGAAGCACCTCGCCGACCAGGGCAGCGGGCACCCGCTCGGCGTCGCCGGGCACCGGGGAGGCGCAGAGCGCGTCGATGCCGGCTGCGCTGCGGGTGACCACGGAGGCCAGGCCCTGCACGTCGATGTGGCCGGTCATCGGGACCAGGTCGACGATGGTGCGCTCGGGCATCATGCCGAGCGCGATGGCCACGTCGCCGAAGTCCAGGTCGAGGTCGACCAGGAGCACCCGAGCGGAACCGTTGGCGGCGAGCTGGGCGGCCAGGTTGGTGGACACCGTGGTCTTGCCGACGCCGCCCTTGGCGGAGAAGACCGTGACGATCTTGCCCTCGCGCCGGCCGCCGTCCTGGCTGGCTCCGCCGAGCCGGCGGGTCAGCTCCAGGCTGCGCGCGCTGGCTTCCGACAGCCCGGTCACGTCGTCCGCGCTGACCACCTCACGCACCCCGGCCCGCAGGGCCTGGCCGAGCACTGACACGTCGACCCGCCGCCGGAGCAGGAGGACGCCGACCTCGGGGCGGAGCAGCCGCAGCTGCGCGGAGAGGGACAGCGCGGAGTCCAGGTCGACGTCGGGCCCGACGACCAGCAACTGCCGACTCGGGTCGTCGGAGGCGCCGCGAAGCGCCGCCGGTGCCGACTCCACGGTCGTGACGGCCTCACCAAGGGCCAGGCGCATGTTGTCGGCCGAGATCGGGTCGGCTTCCCACAGCAGGATCATCGAGGTTCTCTCTTCTACGGGCAGGTGGCGGAGGCAGGTGGCGGGCGCGTTGGTCAGCGGCCGGTGAGGACGGTGCCGTCGGTGACGGTGGCCATGGGGTCGACGGTCACGCCTTGGCCGCGGAGGGCGGCATACAGGGTGCCCGTCTGGGCGGCGTGGACGAGCGCGATGGCGTCGGCGGGCTTGACGGCCACGGTGACCAGGGCCGCCGACTGCGTGGACTGCTGCTCGGCGGACTGCCCGCCCGACGCCGAGGCCGCTGCCACGGTGGTGGCTCCAACCGCGATGACGGTGACGTCGGACAGGACGATGCGGGTCGCCCGCGCCGCGCCGGGAGTCTCGGCCAGCTTGCGGCCGTCCGGGGTCAGCGAGCCGGCCTTGGCGTTCGCCGGGTTGAACGTGTCGTAGATCACCACGTGCGACCCGGGCGTGAGCAGCGGCGCGGACCGCTGCGGGTCCTCCAGGCGCACCGTCACGGCGACGGTGCCGGCCGGGATCGCCGCGTTGCTGGTCTGGTCGGCCGTGGCGCCGAACCTGGCGGACAGGACGATCTCGCCGGGGGCGATGTTGCTCAGCGCGACCTTCGCACCACGCGCGGTGGCGTCCTCGCCTGTGGTGGGCATGGCGCCGGCGGGGACCCCCTTGGCGATCACGGACTCTGGGACCATCAGGCCGGAGGTCAGAGCGGCCTGGACGCTGGTGCCGGCAGGGATCGTGCCCGTGGTGATGTACACGGTGGCCAGCCGCTGACCGGCCTGGGCCCGGGCGTCGGCGGCCTGGGCGTAGGCGACGACGCCGACGGCGCCGAGCAGCGCGAGCGCAAGGGAGAGGATGACGGCGAGGACGCGGCGAGGCATGGCGGAGGTTTCCTTATCCGAGGACGGTGAGGGCGGTCAGGCCGAGGTCGGGCGCGGTGCCGCTCACGACGGCGTCGGCGGGGATCAGGTCCTTGACGAACCAGCCGTAGAAGCACTTGCCGCCGCCCTTGGTGGCGCACGCGGCCCTTGCTGTGCTCGTCGGGTAGCCGGGGAGGTTGGCCTTGACCTGGCCGGTGACCTCCACTGCGGTGATGTAGAAGGCGGCCAGCCCCTTGATGTGGTACCAGCTGTTGCTGCCGGAGGGGGTGATGCCCGGGCAGAAGTTCTTGCTGTCGTCTATGCAGTCGAAGACGGGCACGTACACGACCGAGCCCACCTTGGCCTCGATGGTGTCGCCGCAGTCGTTGCCGGCGCCGATGCCCGTGCTGGCGCCGACCCAGCCGTTGGCGTCGACGGAGACCGCGCACGAGGAGGTGTGCGTGAGCCAGCCGAACCCGCCGGGGTAGTCGTGGCCGGCCCAGGACGAGCAGGCCGCGTTCGGCGCGGAGTTGAGGGCCAGCGCGATCTCCCAGGCCGGGTTCGCCGGGTTCGAGGAGGTGTACGGGGGCGCCGGCTTGAAGGCCGTGCCGTTGCTCGTGCTCTGGTACCACTCGCAGGAGGAGATGGCGAAGGGGAGGGGCACCAGGGCCTGGGAGGGGGGCCCCCAGCCGGCGGCGGCGCAGGTCTGCTGGGTCCCGCCCACGAAAGCGCCGGACAAGGCCTGGGCGAAGCTGTAGGGCAGCAGCGTGGAGCCGTCGGCCATCCGCGTCTGGGTGTAGACCCGGACGTAGTTCGGTGTCGGACCGAGCGGTGTCGGGCAGTCGCCGAGCGTCCCGCTGAGCGCGGGACAGGACGGCAGTCCGGGCCCGGCCCCGCAGAGGGCGGGCAGGCTGGTGTTCACCCGGGAGACCCGGCTGGTGCCGTCGGCGGCGTTGTCGTTGACCAGCCCGGCCACGGTCGAGGAGGAGGCGGTCGGGCAGGCGCCCTTCGCGCAGTCCATCGCCGCGGACAGGGCGGCCGCGTCTGCGCCGTTCTGCAGCTGCCGGCGCTCGTAGCGAAGGTTGCCCACGTCCACCGTCATGGCGATGGAGCCCAGCAGCACTCCGCCGCCGAGCAGGATGGCGACGAGCAGGGTGACCGCGCCGCCCTCGCGCTCGCGGTGGTCCAGCAGCTGGCTCAGCCGGCGCATCGCATGACCGCCTTCTGGCTCAGGTTCTTCGTCCAGCCGAGCGCGCTGCTGAACAGATAGGTGGCTTGCACCTGCGCCACCGAGGTCGCGGTCACCGTCGGGGGGCAGGCGGTGACCGCGATCTCGGAGTCGGCCAGCTCGGCGCCGAAGGCGATACCGCTCGCGGCGGCTTTGGTTCGTGCCTTGACGTCGGAGAGGGGATAGCCGAGGGAGGCCAGGCGGACACCTTCTCGGGTGGCCTGGCTGAGCTGGATCTCCGCGTTGAAGATGCGGCCGTAGTCGATGATGCCGAACAGCATCGCGACGAGCACGGGAAGCACGATCGCCATCTCGACGGCGGCCGCGCCGCGGTCACGTCGGGGAGGAAGCTGGGTCATGGCGGTCTTCCGGTGGTTGTCGGCGGGGGCGGGAGAGGTGGTGGGCTCGTGCTGCCTGGCGGGGCGGTCACGCAGCACGAGCCCGGTGACGCTAGGCCGCCGGCAGCTTGTCGTTGACCGTGCCGAAGCCGGCGTTGATCTTGGTGCCGAGGGTGACGACGACGCCCACGATGACGGCGGCGATGAGGGCGACCAGCAGGCCGTACTCGACGGCGGTGGCTCCGCGCTCACGCTCCTTCAGGGCGGACATGACGTCCTGGGCGCGGAGCTGGAAGCGGACGGCGTGACGCAGCATGGTGGTGGGTTCCTTCGTCTGGTTCTGGTGCTGGTGGGAGGAGGTCAGGCGGCCGGGAGCTTGCCGTCGACCTTGGTGAAGCCGGCGTTGACCTTGGTGCCCAGGGTGACGACGACGCCCACGATGACGGCGGCGATGAGGGCGACCAGCAGGCCGTACTCGACGGCGGTGGCTCCGCGCTCGCGCTCCTTCAGGGCGGACATGACATCCTGGGCGCGGAGCTGGAAGCGGACGGCGTGACGCAGCATGGCGGTGTTCCTTCTGTTCGTGTGGTGGACCACGACCTTCGTCGGTGGTCCCGGTGACAACAACGAGAATGCCGGTCGCCTACCCCGCCCCACATCGACCGTTTTGTCGTCGTCCGGCAACGTTCGGGTAGACCGCGGCTAGCCACCCGGACAGCGATCGTCCTCCATTCGGTCGAGAATGGGTCAAAACCCTTCACACGACACGGTGGGTGTGGTAATGGACAAGTCGCGACGAACACCGCATAC
>DASSLY010000009.1:0-6312 GCA_035689185.1 Dermatophilaceae bacterium | reverse complement strand
TTGCACGCGCGTGAGGGCACGTCACGCCCGCCCGGCACCCCGACCTAGGCGGTGAGGTCCAGCGCGATGTCGACGATCATGTCCTCCTGCCCGCCGACCAGGCCCCGCCGGCCCACCTCCATCAGGATGGTGCGCACGTCGACGCCATACCGCTGCGAGGCGGCCTCGGCGTGGCGCAGGAAGCTCGAGTACACCCCGGCGTAGCCCAGCGTCAGCGTCTCGCGGTCCACCTGCACGGGCCGGTCCTGCAGCGGGCGGACGATGTCGTCGGCCGCGTCCTGCAGGGCGAACAGGTCGCACCGGTGCCTCCATTCGTTCAACGTCGCCACCGCGATGAACGGCTCGATCGGGCAGTTCCCGGCACCGGCCCCGTGGCCGGCCAGCGACGCATCGACCCGGGTGACACCCTCCTCGACCGCCACGACCGAGTTCGCCACGGCCAGCGACAAGTTCTGGTGGGCGTGGATGCCGATCTGGGTTTGCGGGTCGAGCACCGCACGGTAGGCCCGGACCCGCTCCCGGACGCCGTCCATGGTCAGCCGGCCGCCCGAGTCGGTGACGTAGACGCAGTGCGCGCCGTAGGACTCCATCAGCAGCGCCTGCTCGGCGAGCTTGTCCGCGGGTGCCATGTGGCTCATCATCAGGAAGCCGGAGACGTCCATCCCCAGTTCGCGTGCCTTGCTGATGTGCTGCGCGGCAACGTCGGCCTCGGTGCAGTGGGTCGCGATGCGGATCGACCGGACGCCAAGGGAGTAGGCCTGCTTGAGCTCGGCGATCGTGCCGATGCCAGGCAGCAGCAGGGTGGTCAGGGTGGCGTTGGTGAGGCTGCCGGCGGCGGCCTCGATCCACTCCCAGTCGGTGTTGCTGCCGGGGCCGTAGTTGAGGCTGCCGCCGGCGAGACCGTCACCGTGCGCGACCTCGACCGCGTCGACGCCGGCGGCGTCCAGTGCCGCGACGATCTTGGCGACGTCGGCGGGGGTGATGCGGTGCCGCACCGCGTGCATGCCGTCACGCAGGGTGACGTCCTGGATGTAGAGCTCGGGGCTGGTCGTCAGTGTCATCGGGCCGCCTCCGCGGGGACTCGTCGGGTGCTGCGTTCGGCGATGCTCTCCGCGACGCGCAGCGCCGCCGAGGTCATGATGTCCAGGTTCCCGGCGTAGGCCGGCAGGTAGTGCGCCGCGCCTTCGACCTCCAGGAACACCGACACCTTGGTCCGCACCGGCCCGGCACCGGCGGGAAGCAGGGTGTGCACGGGCTCGTCCGGGCCGACGGCGGTGAACTGGACCGACTGCTTCAGGCGGTATCCGGGGACGTACTCGGCGACCCGCTGCACCATCTCCGCCACCGAACGGCGGATCTCGTCGTGGTCGGCGTCGCCGATGAGGCAGAACACCGTGTCACGCATGATCAGCGGGGGGTCAGCGGGGTTGAGGATGATGATGGCCTTCCCGCGCTGGGCGCCGCCGACGGCCGTGATCGCCGCGGCGGTGGTCTCGGTGAACTCGTCGATGTTGGCGCGCGTGCCGGGTCCCGCCGACTTCGAGGCGATCGAGGCGACGATCTCGGCATACGGCACCGGTGTGACGCGGGAGACGGCGTGGACCATCGGGATGGTCGCCTGGCCGCCGCAGGTCACCATGTTGAGGTTCTCGGCGTCGTCCTGCAGGTGCCGCTCGAGGTTGACCGGTGGCACCACGTAGGGGCCGATCGCCGCCGGGGTGAGGTCGATCAGCCGCTTGCCGTAGGGGGCGAGCTTGGCCGCGTTGGCCACGTGCGCCTTGGCCGACGTGGCGTCGAAGATGATGTCGATCTCGTCGAAGCCGGGCATGGCGATGAGGCCGTCCACGCCCTCGTGGGTGGTGGGGACGCCGATGCGGGTCGCGCGGGCCAGCCCGTCGGAGTCGGGGTCGATGCCCACCATGGCACCCATCTCGAGGGTCTTGGAGAGGCGGACCACCTTGAACATCAAGTCGGTTCCGATGTTCCCCGAGCCGATCACGGCCACCTTGCTCGTCGTCATGGCTTCCTCTGGCTTCCTGGGCTGGCGTGCTCACCCTTGCGGCCGATCCGCGGGCGTTCCTCCACAGTGGCAGCAGGGGTGCTCAACGTCCTACGCCCACGGTCCACTCAGTGGAACGCCAGGGACGGAGCGACCGAAGCGCTTCTGCGCTGCCTGCTTCGTGACGCCCAAGGCCACTCCGATACTCAGCCACGAATCCCCGGCTTCGCGTGCCGCGCGGACGGCGTCGTGCAGCTCACGGTTAGTTGGACGACCGCTCAGGTGCCGACGGAGTCCACCACCTCGCCCACCGGCATACGGCGCAGGTGAACCGAGGCCGGCGCTGCCGGCACGAGGCCGAGGTGCACCTGGAACCGCACGACCCCTGGCACCGCCAGGCTCAGCGACCATCGGCCCTCGACCGCGTGGTGCTCCTCGTCGGTGAGCGACAACGCGCGGACGTCCACGGCCGGAAATGCGTCGGCGACGGCGGCCGTAGCTGCCGCGAGGGCTTCACCGCGTGACAACGCCGCCGCGCCCGCCGGAGCTGCGGCCATCCGTTCAAAGGCGGATCGCACCACGGCGGTCAGGTCCGGAGAGGGGCCGCCGGAAGCCGGCGCCGTCCCCAGGCCGAGGAGCACCGACAGACGCGCCCGCCCCACCCCGTCATGGTCGCTTCGGTGCGTCCGGGAGACTTCCACCGCCCACGGCGGCCGGTCGCCGGCCGCCTCCAGCACCGGCTCGAGGACTTCCAGGTAGGGCACTTCGTCGAACCGGCCACCTCCCGCCGTGGGGTCCGGGGGCGCCACGTCGAGAAGGTAGACGTCGTCGGGCACCTCGTCGAGGGACCGAGCGCAGGCGACGGTGACCCGCAGGCCGGCGACACGGCCCTCCCGCAACGCGTTGAGCATGGCCCCAGCCTTCCCGGGTCCAACCGGACGGGCAACAGCGCAGGGGCGGCAGGTCCGGCCTCCCTCGAGCACCGGCGCTGGCACAGACGCTGTCAGGTGACGCTGCGGGTGGGTCGCCGGGCCAGGGTGGCGGCGACGCCCGCTGCCGCCGCCCGCACGGACACGGCATGCTTCTGCGGGTCCAACCGGGTCACCGGTCCGGTGACGCTGATCGCGGCCACGGGCTGGTCGAACGCATCGAGCACGGCCGACGCGACGCAGGCGATGCCGACGGCCGACTCCTCGTACTCGAAGGCAATACCGGTCTCCAGGACGCGGTCCAGCTGCCGGCGCAGCATGCCGGGGGCGGTGATGGTGCGAGGGGTGCGGCGGGCCAGCCCGGCCTGCACGACCTCGGCCAACAGCGTCGGGGGAGAGTGGGCCAACAGCGCCTTGCCGATCGCGGTGCAGTGCAACGGCATCCGCCCGCCGATGCTCGACGGCGACGTCGCCTGGCGGTGCCCTCCGATCTTGGACACGTAGACCACTTCGTGGCCGTCCAGCACGCCCAGGTGCACGGTCTCGTGGGTGCGTTCGTAGAGGTCTTGCATGAACGGGATGGCGACTTCCATCAACCGGCGCTCCACCGAGGCGCGCATTCCCAGCTCGAAGACCTGGCTGCTGAGCCGGTAGCCGTGCTGCGTGCGGTCCAGCAACCGGACCCCGACCAGGTCGGTGACCACTCGGTGAAGCGTGCCCTTCGCCAACCCGGTCCGCCGGCCGAGCTCGGCCAGGCTCAGGTCGTGGTCGTCGACGGTGAACGAGCCGAGCACCGTCACCACCTTGCCCAGCACGGTCGAGGTGTCCACGGGCGGAGCCAGGCTTCCGGACGGCACCTCGGGTATGTCGTGAACCGCGCCTCCTCTGGCGGAGCCGGACCCCTTCCCAGCTGCACGGCCAGCCGTCGGGGGTCCTGCGACGACGTCCCGGTCGGTCACCCGGCCAGGCTAGGGCTTCATCCTTGGGCTTCATCCTGGGGCCGAGCCAGCCGACGACGTCCCGTCGACAGCCGGCCGGGCCAGCCGCGCGCGGGCCCGTCCCGGCAAGGGCCGGTGGGTGGGGAAGGATGCACAGACATGACCATCCGCCTGCCCCGCGGTCAACGGGCTCAGCTCGGGCCCTGGCGTTTCGTCCTCTCCTTCGGCCTGGTCAGCCTGTTGGCGGACATGGTCTACGAGGGGGCCCGCAGCGTCATCGGTCCGTACCTGGCCACGCTCGGCGCGTCGGCCACCGTCGTGGGACTGGCGGCCGGGGCAGGGGAGTTCATCGGCTACGGCCTCCGGGTGGTGTCGGGATACCTGGTCGCCCGCGCCCAGCATTACTGGGCGTGGACCATCGTCGGGTACGCGCTGACGGTGCTCAGCGTTCCGCTGCTGGGCGCGACCACGTCTCTGGTCCCCGCCCTGCTGCTGTATGGCGCCGAGCGCCTCGGCAAGGCGGTCCGCTCGCCAGCCAAGGACACCCTCCTCTCCCACGCCTCCACGCGGACCGGCCGGGGTGCCGCGTTCGGCGTGCACCAGGCGATGGACCAGTTCGGCGCCATGCTCGGACCGCTGGTGCTGGCCGCGATCCTGGCCCGCAGCGACGGGAACTACCGGCTGGCCTTCGGGGCGCTAGTCGTTCCAGGCATCCTCGTCCTGGCTGTGCTGGCCTGGCTACGGCTACGGGTGCCCGACCCGCTGGCCTACGAGGCTCCCCCGCCGCCGGAGGTGCCGGCTCCTGGCGAGAAGCCCGTGGACGTGGCGGCCAGCCCGCCGGCCGCCCGGCTGGCCCTTCCCACCCGGTTCTGGGAGTACGTGGCTGCCATTGCCATGGTGTCGTGCGGCATCGCCTCCTTCCCGCTTCTGGCCTACCACGCGCAGACCACGGGCCTGCTGACCACGGCCCAGGTCCCCTTGGTCTTCGCGCTCGCGATGCTGGTCGACGGCCTGACCGGCCCCGTGGTCGGGCGCCTGTATGACCGGCGTGGCCCCCGGGTGCTGCTGGTGGTTCCGGTGGCCGCCTGCGCCGCGGCGGTTGCGTTCACCGACAGCGCCTGGCTCGTCTGGGTCGGGATCGGCATCTGGGGCGTGGTCAACGGGGTACTGGACTCAACCGTCAAGGCCGCGGTCACCGAGCTGATCGCACCGCGCGCCAGGTCGGTGGCGTTCGGCTGGCTGGCCCTGGTCCGAGGCGTCGGGCTCCTGGTCGCCGGCGGGCTGCTCGGCGCGGCATACGACCGCAGTGTCGGACTGGTGGTCGTGCTCATCGTCGCTGCGAACGCGGCTGCGCTGGTTAGTCTGCGGCGGGCGATCGGTCCCCTCTCGGCCCGGCCGACGCCGCCTGCCGCGCCCAGGCCGTGACCGGCCCCAGCCGTCATGTGGGAGACGACTACGCCGGTCGCTGCTCGACCAGGCCGACGAGGTTGCCCTCACTGTCGCGGACGAACGCCTGCCACTCCGCGGTCCCGGCCGGACCGAGCGAGTCGTCCGCATGAGTGAAGATGACGTGCGGCTCGGACTCCACCGGCGCCCCCCGAGCGCGCAGCCGGGTCACGGTGGCGTCGATGTCGTCCACCCGGAAGTAGTGCAGACCGGGCGGCGCAGCGCGGTCGAGCAGCAGCCGGACACCGTCCAGGGCGAAGAAGAGCAGGCCCGGGGGATCGAACCTCGCGACGGGCTCCACCGCCAACAGATCCGCATAGAACGATGCGGCACGCTCAAGGTCATCGGCATGCTGGGCGATCTGCACGAGGCGCATGCGTGGGCCGTTCCCTTATCGTTAGGGTTGCTAATACTTAGGCATGCTAGGCTTGGGCGTGGCATCTGGCAAGAGCGACCTCGCCCGCACGGCCGACCTGCTCAACTCGGCCGCAATCCACCTGCTGCGCAGCCTTGCCGGCGTCGACCGCGAATCCGGCCTCACCCCGGCGCGGCTGTCCGCGCTCTCCGTGGTGGTCTTCGGCGGCCCGTGCCTTATCGGCCAGCTGGCCCAGGCCGAGGGCGTCACGGCGCCGACCATGTCCCGAGTCGTCGACGGACTCGCCGAGCTCGGACTGGTGAAGCGGGCAGCGAATCCGCTCGACAGTCGCGGTGTCCTGGTAGCCGCGACCGAGGCCGGGACGCACCTGATGTATGCCGCGCGCCAGCGGCGGCTGGACGCCATCCGGGCGGCTCTGCGGCGGCTCGGCCTGGCCGAGCGACGCGCTCTGGTCGGCGCGGCCCCCGCGCTGGCTTCCCTGGCGCGCGTCGCCAGCGAAACCGCCTCCGAGCCGAGCGCCGCCAACGCCGCGCGGCGGCGCCAGTAGCGGTAGGGCCAGGTCCAGTTGGGCCGTCTGATCGCGCGACCTGGCCGCCGGCGCCGTCGGTGCTGTCGTCCGTTCGG
>DASSLY010000008.1:0-9845 GCA_035689185.1 Dermatophilaceae bacterium | reverse complement strand
CGCGGTGCTCTACCAGCTGAGCTACAGGCCCTCTGCGAAGCGGACGCGGCGGCAGGGCAGGCGTCCAGGCGCCTCATTGTGGCAGCACCGCGACGCCGCGCCCTCAGGTCGCCCGCAGGGACGACAGCGCCGAGAGGTACCCCTGGAAGTCACGTGCCTGGCCGATACCGTTCACGACGTTCCACCGCACCACCTGGTCGACATCGATGAGGAACGTCCCCCTCCGGGCCGCGCCGGCACGCTCGTCGAACACCCCGTAGGAGCTGGCCACCGCGCCGTGGGGCCAGAAGTCGGACAGCACCGCGAAGGTCAGGCCCTGGGCGTCCGCGTAGGCCCGCTGCGTGAACATGTGGTCCACCGAGCAAGCCAGCACCGTGACGTCCTGCGCCGCGAACACCCCCAGGTTGTCCCGGATCTCGCACAGCTCCCCGGTGCAGGTGCCGGAGAAGGCGAACGGGTAGAACACCAGCGCCACCGCCGAGCGCCCCCGGTAGGACGACAGCCGCACCTGCTGCCCGTGCTGGTCGCGCAGGCTGAAGTCGGGGGCGAGGTCCCCGACCGCGGGGGTCGTCAACGCCGCGGGGACCGGGGGGCGACCAGCCGGGTCCCGGACCAGTCCTTGGCGGCGTTGACGGCCCCCGAGGCGTGCAGTCCGGCCGCCAGGGCCGCCTCCTCCACCTCGGACATGTCCACGTAGCCGTCACGGCCCGCCTTGGGCGTCAACAGCACGACGAAGCCCCTGTCCGCGAGGTTCGTCAGGGTGTCGACGAGCGCGTCCACCAGGTCCCCGTCGTCCTCGCGCCACCACAGCAGCACCGAGTCGGCGACGTCCTGGGCGTCCTCGTCCTGCAGCTCGGTCCCGCAAGCGGCCTGGATGGCGGCCCGCAGCTCCTCGTCCACGTCGTCGTCGTAGCCCAGCTCCTGGACCACCTGGCCGGCCACGAAGCCCAGCTTGGTCACCGACGCGCCGACCGCCGCACCCGCCGACGCGGGGCTCGCGGATCTCACCACCGCAGCCGTCCTCCTCCTCGCGAGCGCGGGGCTCCCCCGCGCCGGACAAGGCGTAGTCCACCCGGTCAGCCGGATTTCTGCAACCACCCGCCTCACCCGAAGCGGTATGCCGGGCCGCTCCCGCGCCCGGGCCGCGGCTCCCGCGCCCGGGCCGCCGCGGGGGTCCGAGCCGCCGCCGAGCCGCCGCCGGGCGACGCCGGGCGACGCGAAGCGACACGGAGCGACACGGGGCGACGCGGGCCGCCGCCGGGCCGCCGCCGGGCGACGCGGGGCGCCGCTGCGCGACATACAGTCAAGACATGCTCGACGCACACTCGGCCGCGCGGGCCACGAGCGGCCGGGCCGGCCGGCCGGAGCGGGGCTGAGGTGGGCCGGGTCACCGCACGGGCACCGGCGCGGCGGCTGGACCTCAGCGACCCCGCCGCCCCGGTCGTCGTGGACCGCCCGGACACGCTGGCGGTGGAGGAGCCGCTGGAACTGCGCGTCGACGGCGTGCCCTTGACGGTGACCATGCGGACCCCGGGCGACGACTTCGACCTGGCGCTGGGGTTCCTGCTCACCGAGGGCGTCGTCGAGGATGCCGCGCAGGTGCGGGCGATGATGCACTGCCTGGACGAGGGGGCCGACGGCCGCCCGACGTTCAACGTGGTCGACCTTGCGGTCGGGGCCAAACCCGTTGTCCCGCGGGCCTTCTCGACCACCAGCGCCTGCGGGGTGTGCGGCACCGCCTCGATCGACGCGGTGCGCTCGCGCTGCCGCCAGGACGTGTCGGCCGACCAGGTGCAGGTCGAGGCGGGGGTGCTGCTGGCGATGCCGGAGCGGGTCTCCTCGGCGCAACGGGTGTTCGGCCGCACCGGGGGGGTGCATGCGGCGGCGCTGTTCACCGCTGCCGGGGAGCTGCTCTGCCTGCGCGAGGACATCGGCCGGCACAACGCGCTGGACAAGGTCATCGGCTGGGCCGCCCGCGCCGGCCGGCTGCCGCTGACCGGGCAGGTGGTGGTGATGAGCTCGCGCGCCTCGTTCGAGCTGGTGCAGAAGGCTGCCGTGGCCGGCGCACCGGTGCTGGCCGCCGTGTCGGCGGCCTCCAGCCTGGCCGTGCAGACCGCGGACGAGCTGGGGCTGACCCTGGTCGGCTTCCTGCGCCCGCCGCGGCTGACCGTGTACACCCACCCCCGCCGCCTGGCCTGAGCTGTCAGGCCTCTTGAGCTATCAGGCCTCTTGAGTCGTCAGAACGTGGGCGGGTCCGAGCGCGGCCACGTTCTGACAACTCCTGAGGGCCGGGCCCTGAAGGTGACCTGCGCGGCATACAGGTAGAGGATGGTAAGGACGCAGTGACGAGAGAAAGGACCGACCGTGGTAGCACGCGAGGAAGCCGGACCCATCCTCAACGGCATCCCTAGCCAGCTCCCGGACATCGACCCCGAGGAGACCCGGGAGTGGCTGGAGTCCCTGGACGGGGTGCTGGACACCAGCGGCCGGACCCGAGCCCGGTACATCATGCTCAAGCTGCTGGAACGCGCCCGCGAGCGCCAGGTCGGGGTGCCGTCCCTGACCGCCACCGACTACATCAACACCATCGGCCCGGAGGCCGAGCCGTGGTTCCCCGGCGACGAGGACGTCGAGCGCCAGTACCGCGCGTACCTGCGCTGGAACGCGGCCGTCATGGTGCACCGGGCGCAGGCACCGGGCAAGGGCGTCGGCGGGCACATCTCCTCCTACGCCTCGGCCGCGACGCTGTACGAGGTCGGCTTCAACCACTTCTTCCGCGGTAAGGACCACCCCGGCGGCGGCGACCAGATCTTCTTCCAGGGGCACGCGGCGCCGGGGGTCTACGCGCGGGCCTACCTGGAGGGCCGGCTCACCGAGGACGACCTCAACGGCTTCCGGCAAGAGCACTCCCACGTCGTCGACGGCAAGGTCCGGGCGCTGTCCTCCTACCCGCACCCCCGGCTGATGCCGGACTTCTGGGAGTTCCCCACCGTGTCCATGGGCATCGGCCCGATGAACGCCATATACCAGGCCCAGTTCAACAAGTACCTGCACAACCGCGGCATCAAGGACACCAGCCAGCAGCACGTCTGGGCCTTCCTCGGTGACGGCGAGATGGACGAGCCGGAGTCCCGCGGGCTGCTGCAGCTGGCCGCCAACGAGGAGCTGGACAACCTCACCTTCGTCGTCAACTGCAACCTGCAGCGCCTCGACGGCCCGGTCCGCGGCAACGGCAAGATCATCCAGGAGCTGGAGGCCTTCTTCCGGGGCGCCGGCTGGAACGTCATCAAGGTGATCTGGGGCCGGGAGTGGGACCCGCTGCTGGCCGCGGACCGCGACGGCGCCCTCGTGCACCTGATGAATGTCACCCCGGACGGCGACTACCAGACCTTCCGGGCCAACGACGGCGCCTACATCAAGGAGCACTTCTTCGGCCGCGACCCGCGCACCCGCGCGCTGGTGGCGAAGATGAGCGACGACGACGTGTGGCGACTGAAGCGGGGCGGGCACGACTACCGCAAGATGTATGCCGCGTACAAGGCGGCGATGGAGCACACCGGGCAGCCCACCGTCGTTCTGGCCAAGACGATCAAGGGCTACGGCCTGGGCACCAGCTTCGCCGGGCGCAACGCCACGCACCAGATGAAGAAGCTGAGCGCGATGGACCTGAAGAACCTGCGCGACTCGCTGCGGATCCCGGTGTCCGACGACGCGATCGCCGACCTGTACAACGCGCCCTACTACCACCCCGGCCAGGACGACCCGACGATCCAGTACATGCTGGAGCGCCGGGCCAAGCTCGGCGGGGGCATCCCCTCGCGCCGCTCGGTCGCCAAGGCGATCAAGCTGCCGGACAGCACCGCATACGACGTCTTGAAGCGGGGCTCCGGCAAGCAGCAGATCGCCACGACGATGGCCTTCGTCCGGCTGCTCAAGGAGGTCATGCGGGACAAGGAGTTCGGCCGGCGGGTGGTGCCGATCATCCCGGACGAGGCGCGGACCTTCGGGATGGACGCGTTCTTCCCGACCATCAAGATCTACAACCCGCACGGGCAGAACTACACCTCGGTCGACGCGGAGCTGATGCTGGCGTACAAGGAGTCCGAGCAGGGCCAGATCCTGCACCTGGGCATCAACGAGGCCGGGTCGGTCGCCGCGTTCACCGCGGCCGGCACGTCCTACGCCACCCACGGCGAGCCGATGGTGCCGGTCTACGTGTTCTACTCGATGTTTGGCTTCCAGCGCACCGGCGACTCGATGTGGGCGGCGGCGGACCAGATGGCGCGCGGCTTCATCATCGGCGCCACGGCGGGGCGGACCACGCTGACCGGTGAGGGCCTGCAGCACGCGGACGGGCATTCCCCGCTGCTTGCCGCGACCAACCCGGCGGTCGTGTCCTACGACCCGGCGTACGGGTACGAGATCTCGGTCATCGTCGAGGACGGGCTGCGGCGGATGTTCGGCGACCAGCCGGAGAACGTCATGTACTACCTCACCGTCTACAACGAGCCCTACGTGCAGCCCGCCGCACCGCAGCGGCTGGACACCGAGGGCATCCTCAAGGGGATGTACCACCTGTCCGCCGGGACCACCGAGGGCCTGGACGACGACGCGCCGCGGGCCCAGCTCCTGGCCTCCGGTGTTGGCGTGCCGTGGGCCCTGGAGGCCCAGCAACTGCTCAAGGACGACTGGGGCGTGGTCGCCGACGTGTGGTCGGTCACGTCCTGGGGCGAGCTGCGCCGCGACGGCCTGGCCGCCGACGAGCAGGCGTTCCTGCACCCCGACCAGGAGCGGCGCGTGCCGTATGTGACCCATCGGCTGCAGGACACCCGCGGGCCGGTGCTCGCCGTCTCCGACTACATGCGGCAGGTGCAGGACCAGATCGGGCCGTGGGTGCCCGGCGACTACGTCACCCTCGGGGCGGACGGATTCGGCTTCTCCGACACCCGGCAGGCGGCTCGGCGGTACTTCCACATCGACGGCCCGTCGCTGGCGGTCCGGACCCTGCAGGTGCTGGCCGAGCGCGGCGAGATCGACGGCGCGAAGGCGGCGGAGGCGGCGCAGAGGTACCAGCTGCTGGATGTCAGCGCCGGCCGCTCCGGCAACGCGGGGGGCGAATCCTGACGGGAGCGTCGACCGGTCAGGCGGCCCGTAGCCCCCGCTGGAACACCGCCCGCGCCGCCGCGGTCACGTCCGGCTGGTCGGTGAACAGGCCGTCGACACCGGCCCGCAGGTACCGCACCTGCTCCTCGACCGCTCGCCCCGTGGCCGACCGAGCCGTGCCCACGCGGTAGGCCGGCGGCAGGAAGGCGTTCTCCGCCCGCACCGTGTGCGCGTGCACCATCAGCCCCGCCGCGTGAGCGTCCCCGACCAGCGAGGTCGGCGCCCCCAGCGTCCCATCCGGCAGCGTGGGCAGGACCTGCTCCTTGGCCGGGCCGATGCCGTCCACCGTCGCGGCCAGGCATCGCAGCCCGGCCGGGGTCAGCAGGTCCGCGTAGGTCCGGTCGTCGCCCACCGAGACCAGGTCGAACGGCGCGCCGGAGGCCGCGCTGAGCAGCACCAGGCGCCCCGCGAAGCCCAGCCCGTGCCGCAGCCGCAGCAGCGACGTCGGCTCGAACGACTGCACGATCACCGGCGCCGAGCGCCCGGCCAGACCGGCCCGTCGCAGCTGGCCCACCAGGGCTTGCTCCAGCGGCAGGCCCGCCGCCCGGAAGAACGTCGGGTGCTTGATCTCCGGGTACACCAGCAGTGGGCGGCCTAGCTCCCGCTGCAGCCTCGCCCGCAGGTCCAGGACCTCGGCGAACGTCGGCACCGGGAACGCCCCGTCGTATGCCGCGCTGCCGGGCCGCAGCGCCGGCCGGCGCTCCCGGGCGCGCAGCGTGCGCAGCTCGGCCAGGGTGAGGTCCTCGGCGAACCACCCGGCGACGCATCGGCCGTCGATCACCTTCGCGGTCCTTCGCCGGGCCAGCGCAGGGCGCGCGGCGATGTCCGTGGTGGCGCTCAACTCGTTCTCGTGCCGAGCGACCAGGACCCCGTCGCGGGTGGTCACCAGGTCCGGTTCGATGGCGTCGGCTCCCAGCCGGGCCGCCAGCTCGTATGCGGCGAGCGTGTGTTCGGGCCGGTAGCCACTAGCACCGCGGTGACCGACCACCAGGGGCGAGCTGTTCACGGATGCAGCCCAGCGCCCGCGGGCAAGTGCCAGGCGGCACCCAGGCGGACAGCACCGGACCGGCGGGTGAACAACCGCCGCGGCGCATCCGCCGCCCGTCCCGGCGTGGCCGAGTTGTCCCAGCGGCGCCGGGAAGGCCACGATGGGCGGACGCGCATGCCGGACGGCGCGCCGGAGTGCACGCGGTCGCACGCATGCAGGCAGAGAATGCACGCAGACCGGAGTGCAGGCGGACCCGGACCGCGTCCTGACCGGGCGGCCGGACTGCGTACTGATGGGCGGCGGACCACGCCGCTTTCGAGGAGGAGGAGGCTGACCGCAGGTGCTCGCCATCGTCTGCCCGGGGCAGGGCTCGCAGTCTCCCGGATTCCTGTCCCCGTGGCTTGCACGGCCCGGGATGACCGCCCGGCTGGAGTGGCTGTCCGCGGTCGCCGGGCTGGACCTGGTCGAGCACGGCACCGTCTCCGACGCCGACACGATCAAGGACACCGCGGTGGCGCAGCCGCTGCTCGTCGCAGCCGGCCTGATGGCCCTGGACGCGCTGGGCGGCGTTCCCAGCGGCACCGTGGTGGCTGGGCACTCGGTCGGTGAGGTCACCGCCGCCGCGGCGACCGGTGTGCTGTCGGCCGAGCAGGCGATGGTGTTCGTCCGCGAGCGCGGCAAGGGCATGGCGGCTGCGAGCGCCGTGACGCCGACCGGGATGGCCGCCGTGCTGGGTGGCGACGCGCAGCAGGTCGCCGAGGCACTGAAGCGGCACGGGCTCACCGCGGCCAACGACAACGGCGGCGGTCAGGTGGTCGCGGCCGGGACGGCGGCCCAGCTGGAAGCGTTGCAGGCCGACCCGCCGGCCCGGGCCCGGGTGATCCCGCTGCAGGTCGCCGGGGCCTTCCACACCCATCACATGGCGCCGGCGGTGGCGACCTTGCAGCGCTACGCGCAGGCCCTGGCACCGGCCGACCCGGCCACGACGCTGCTGTCCAACCGGGACGGCGCGGCCGTGGCGGACGGGTCGGAGGTGCTCGCCCGGCTGGTCAGCCAGGTGAGCAGCCCGGTGCGGTGGGACCTGTGCACCGCGACGATGAAGGAGCTCGGCGTCACGGCGCTGGTCGAGCTGCCGCCGGCCGGCACCCTGGCCGGCCTGGCCAAGCGAGCCCTGCCCGGGGTGGAGCTGCTCGCGCTGAAGACCCCCGACGACCTGGCCGCGGCGCAGCGGCTGATCAGCACCCACGCCTGACCCCGCTTGCCTCGCGAAGGAGACGACGATGACCCAGCCGACCCACCGCGGGACGCTCTCGGCACCGGTGGGCGCCAACCACGCCCGCATCCTGGGGGTGGGTGGCTACCGGCCCGACCGGGTGGTGCCGAACTCCGAGCTGGTCGAGCGGATCAACTCCTCCGACGAGTGGATCCGCGAGCGGTCCGGCATCATCAACCGCCGGTTCGCGGCGGAGAACGAGTCGGTCGTCGACATGTCCGAAGCCGCCGCGAAGGACGCGCTGGCCAAGGCGGGCCTGCGCCCGGACCAGCTGAGCGCGGTGGTCGTGGCCACCGTCACCCACCCCTACCAGACGCCGGCCGCGGCGCCGATCCTGGCCGACCGGCTGGGCGCCACGCCGGCCGCCGCCTTCGACATCTCCGCGGCCTGCGCCGGGTACTGCTACGCCATCGGGCTGGCCGGCGACATGGTCCGCGGCGGCAGCGCGGAGCACGTCCTGGTGGTCGGCGTGGAGAAGCTCAGCGACTTCACCGACTTCGACGACCGCGGCACGGCCTTCATCTTCGGCGACGGCGCCGGCGCTGCCGTGATTGGCCCCTCGGACTACCCCGGCATCGGCCCCACGGTGTGGGGCTCCGACGGCGCGAGGTGGGAGACCATCGCCAGCAAGACCAGCTGGCTGGAGGTGCGGGCCGGCGCCGGCTGGCCGGCGCTGAAGATGGCGGGGCAGTCGGTGTTCCGCTGGGCGGTCTACTCCATGGCGCCGGTCGCGCAGGCGGCGCTGGACGCAGCCGGGGTCAAGGCGGACGACCTGGACGCGTTCATCCCGCACCAGGCCAACGTGCGCATCGTCGACGCCCTGGCCAAGCAGCTGAAACTGCCCGAGGACCTGCCGATAGCGCGCGACATTGCCGAGACGGGCAACACCTCGGCCGCCTCGATCCCGTTGGCCACCCAGCGGATGCTGGACAGTGGCGAGGCGCCGCACGGCGGCCTCGCGTTGCAGATCGGCTTCGGTGCCGGTTTGGTGTATGCAGCACAGGTGGTCGTCCTGCCGTGACCGGGGGCGACCGCACCTCTGCACGAGCAGGAGATCAGCACAGTCCCGTACGTCCCCACACGAAGGAGCACGACCGATGGCGCAAAGCGAGCAGGAGATCCTCGAGGGTCTGGCCGAGATCGTCAACGAGGAGACGGGCCTTTCCACCGACGAGGTCGAGCTCGACAAGTCCTTCACCGGGGACCTGGACATCGACTCGCTGTCGATGATGACCATCGTGGTCAACGCCGAGGAGAAGTTCGGCGTGCGCATCCCCGACGACGAGGTCAAGAACCTCACCACGGTGCGCGACGCCGTGGACTTCATCGCCAAGGCGCAGGGCTGACCCGCTCGGCGCGCGTCCGCCACACGGGCGACGCGCGCCGGCCGCCGGCCACCCGGCATACCGTCGGACCCGTACGACCGCAAGGAGCACCCAGGATGACCGCCAACCGCACCCGCATCGTCGTCACCGGCCTGGGGGTGACCAGCCCGGTCGGGGGCACCGCCCCGGAGACCTGGCGGGCAATCCTGGCGGGCACCTCGGGAGCGCGGCCGATGGACTACGACTGGGTGACCAAGTACGACCTGCCGGTCACCTTCGCGGCGACGTTGAAGGTGCGCCCGGAGGAGGTGCTGGCCAAGGTCGAGATCCGGCGGCTGGACCCCTCGGCACAGTTCGCGCTCATCGCCTCCCGGGAGGCGTGGGCGGACGCGGGGGCGCCGGAGATCGAGCCGGAACGGCTGGCGGTCGCCATGGGCTCCGGCATCGGCGGGGTGTGGACCCTGCTGGACCAGTGGGACGTGCTGCGCGAGAAGGGCCCGCGCAGGGTGTTCCCGCTGGCCGTTCCCATGCTGATGCCGAACGCGCCGTCTGCCGCCGTGTCACTGGAGCTCGGTGCCCGGGCCGGCGCGCACACCCCGGTCAGCGCGTGCGCCTCGGGCGCGGAGGGGATGGGCTACGGCGCCGAGATGATCCGCTCCGGGCGCGCCGACGTGGTCGTGGCCGGCGGCACGGAGGCGGCGATCCACGCGCTGCCGGTCGCCGGGTTCGCGGCGATGCAGGCCCTGTCCAGGCGCAACGACGACCCGACGGCCGCCTCCCGGCCCTACGACGTGAACCGGGACGGGTTCGTCCTCGGCGAGGGCGCCGCGGTGATCGTGATGGAGTCGCTGGAGCACGCCCAGGCCAGGGGCGCCAAGATCTACGCGGAGCTCGCCTCGGTGGGCATGTCGGCCGACGCCCACCACATCACCGCACCCGAGCCCAACGGGGCCGGTGCGTCCCGGGCCATGATCGAGGCGGTGCAGCGCGCCGGCCTGTCACCGAAGGACATCCTGCACATCAACGCGCACGCCACCTCGACCCCGGTCGGCGACGTCGCGGAGTACAACGCGATCCGCCGGGCCTTCGGCGACGC
>DASSLY010000007.1:0-5927 GCA_035689185.1 Dermatophilaceae bacterium | reverse complement strand
GGGAAGCGTGACGTCGGCCCCCGCGGCGCGCAGTGCCGCCTCGTCGTTCGCGCCCGAGGCGACGCCCACGGCATACGCACCGCAGGCAGCGGCGGCGGCCATGTCGCCGGGGTGGTCCCCGACGTAGACCGACGCCCCCTGCTCGGCCAGGGCCACCGCCTTGTCGGCGGCGAACAGCTCCCCGTACGCGACGTCCACCAACGCGGTCAGCCCGGCCTCGGCCAGGGCCTGGTGCACCGCCGGGGTGTACTTCGCCGACACGACGACGGTCCGCCCGCCGGCGTCTCGGACCGCGCGCAGCGCATCGGCCGCCCCCGGCATCGGCTGCGTTACCGGCGCGTCCGGCTCGTCGTAGTAGTGGCGGTAGCGCAGCACCAGCGCGTCCGCGTCGACCGCCGGGGCAACGGCGGCCGCGGTCATCGCCAGCGGGATGCCCAGGTGCGGCTCGAGCGCCTCCCGGGTGACCTCCGCGCCGATGTCGCGCAGCGCCCGCACGTAGGCGCTGATGATCCGTTCGCGGGAGTCGACCAGGGTGAGGTCCAGGTCGAACCCCACGGCCGGCGGCTCAGCCAAGGTCGCTGGAGAAGGTGTCGCACTGGTTCAGGTCACCCGTGCGGTAGCCGGTGGTGAACCACTTCTGCCGCTGCTCGCTCGAACCGTGGGTCCAGCTCTCCGGGTCGACCCGGCCCTGCACCGACTGCTGGATCCGGTCGTCGCCGACCGCGGAGGCGGCCGACAGGGCGGAGGCGATGTCGGTCTGGGTGAGTGGCTTGAGGTACGGGTCGCCGTCCTTGTCCAGCGTCGACGTGGCGCCCTTGGCCCACACGCCGGCCAGGCAGTCCGCCATCAGCTCGACGCGCACGCTGCCGCCCTCCGCGCCGGAGCCCTGCTGGGCGCGGCCCAGGATGTTGAGCTGGTCCTGCAGCGCGTGGCCGTACTCGTGCGCGACGACGTACTCCTGGGCGAGCGCGCCGTCGTCGGCACCGAACCGGTCGGTGAGCTCGTTGAAGAAGCTGGCGTCGATGTACACCTGCTTGTCGGTCGGGCAGTAGAACGGGCCGACCTGGTTCGACGCGGTGCCGCAGGCGGACCGGGCCGCCCCGGAGTAGAGGACCGTCTTGGTCGGCCGCCACATCTGCCCGTGCTTGGGCAGCTCGTCGGTCCAGAACTGCTGCACGCTGTTGACCGTGCCGATCACCCGGCACTGCGCGTCCCGGTTGGCGTCTGCGCCGGTCTTGCATCGTTCGAACTGGTTGTCGGTCGTCTGCCCGCCGCCGGACACCTGACCGGGGTCGGCCACGTTGCCGCCGCTCCCGTCGAGCACCCCGGGACCGAAGATCAGGGTCAGCACCAGCAGCAGGATGCCGCCGGCCCCGCCCCCGACCGCCAGCCCACCCCCGCGCATCCCGCCGCCACCACCGGACACCTGCGAGGTGTCCAGGTCCGCGCTCTCGTTGAAGCTCATGACCCCTCCTGAGTTCGCGCGGGTGGGACCCGCGCCCCGGCCGGTCCGCCTAGACTAGACGCGCCCGCTGACCTGCCGCGGGAACGCCCGAACACCACCACCAGCCGGTATGCCGCGGCGTCCGCGCGCGGCATACCAGCCTGTTCGAGAGGGAGCCCGCGGTGATCGCTGCCAGCGACGTCGAGCTGCGCGCCGGCTCCCGGCTGCTGCTGGACCGGGGCACGTTCCGGATCTCCCCGGGCGACCGGGTCGGCCTGGTCGGCCGCAACGGCGCGGGCAAGACCACCCTGACCAAGGTGCTGGCGGGGACGGGGCAGCCGGCGGCGGGACGGGTGATGCGCTCCGGCGAGGTGGGCTACCTGCCGCAGGACCCGCGAACGGGGGACCTGCAGGTGCTCGCCCGGGACAGGATCCTGTCCGCCCGCGGCCTGGACGCGGTGCTGCGTGATCTGCGCGCCGCCGAGCACGCGATGGCGAGCGGGGAGGAGGCGACCCGGGACGCGGGCATGGACCGCTGGGCCCGGCTGGACGCGCGGTTCCAGGCCAAGGGCGGGTATGCCGCGGAGGCGGAGGCCGCCTCGATCGCCTCCAGCCTGGGGCTGTCCGAGCGAGTGCTGGGGCAGCCGCTGCTGACACTGTCCGGCGGGCAGCGGCGGCGGGTGGAGCTGTCCCGAATCCTGTTCTCCGGTGCGCAGACGCTGTTGCTGGACGAGCCGACGAACCACCTGGACGCCGACTCCGTGACGTGGCTGCGCGACTACCTGCGGGGCTACAAGGGCGGCCTGGTCGTCATCAGCCACGACGTCGGACTGCTGGACACCGTGGTCAACCGGGTGTTCCACCTCGACGCGAACCGTGCGGAGCTGGACATCTACAACGTGGGCTGGAAGTCCTACCTGCAGCAACGGGAGACCGACGAGCGGCGGCGGCGGCGGGAGCGGCTGAACGCGGAGAAGAAGGCCGGCGCGCTGATGGCGCAGGCTGACAAGATGCGGGCCAAGGCGACCAAGGCGGTGGCTGCGCAGAACATGGCCCGCCGGGCCGAACGCCTGCTGGCCGGCGTGGAGGGGGAACGGGTCAACGACAAGGTGGCCAAGCTGCGGTTCCCCAACCCGGCGCCCTGCGGGCGCACCCCGCTGATGGCGAGCGGGCTGTCCCGGTCCTACGGTTCGGAGGAGGTCTTCACCGACGTCGACCTGGCCATCGACCGCGGCTCCCGGGTGGTCGTGCTGGGCCTGAACGGGGCCGGGAAGACGACCCTGCTGCGCATCCTGTCCGGGCTGGACCAGCCGGACACCGGCCGGGTCGAGCCCGGACATGGGCTGAAGCTGGGCTATTACGCCCAGGAGCACGAGAACCTCGACATCGGCCGGACCGTCCTGCAGAACATGAAGTCGGCCGCCCCGGATCTGGGCGAGACCGACACCCGCAAGGTGCTGGGGTCGTTCCTGTTCAGCGGCGACGACGTGGACAAGCCGGCCGCGGTGCTCTCCGGCGGTGAGAAGACCCGGCTGTCGCTGGCCATGCTCATGGTGTCCTCGGCGAACGTGCTGCTGCTCGACGAGCCCACCAACAACCTCGACCCCGTCTCCCGGGCGGAGATCCTCCGGGCGCTCCGCGGGTACCGGGGCGCGGTGGTCCTGGTCAGCCACGACGAGGGCGCCGTCGACGCGCTGCAGCCGGAGCGCGTGCTGCTCCTGCCGGACGGGGTGGAGGACCACTGGGGGCCGGACTACCTCGACCTGGTGGCCCTGGCCTGAGGCCGCCACCCGTCGCGTGGTCCCTTGGCGTCGCTAGCGCTTTGGCGGCCGGAAGCCAGCATCGACCGGTCGCGTGGCCCATGACACCTGTCCGCGGACGAGACCTGCCTTGGCCCAGATGACACGTGCCCGAGCGGACGACACCCGCGGCGGATGACACCTGCGCGGATGACACCTGCGCGGATGACACCTCGTTGGCCCCGATGACACCTGTCTGCGCGGACGACACCTGCCTGCGCGGATGACACCTCGTTGGGCCCGGTGACACCGCATACGGTGTGATTGGGCACACCCGGGTGTGGCTCACCCAGGCAGATGTGGCTCGCCGACGCGGGACACGGGGGATTGGCCACGCCGGGCCCCTGTGGACGCGCGGAACGAACGACCTCCCTCCTGTGGCCGATGACACTTGCCCGCGTGGAGGACACCTGCCCCCGTGGAGGACACCTCGTTGGCCCCGACGACACCTCCCTGCGCGGACGACACGCGCCTGCGCGGATGACACCTCGTTGGGCCCGATGACACCGCATACGGTGTGATTGGGCCCACCCGGGTGTGGCTCACCCAGGCAGATGTGGCTCGCCGACGCGTGACACGAGGGACTGGCCATGCCGGGCCCCACATCACGCGGGGAACGAACGGCCCGCTCCCGCTGTTGCCTGTCCCGGAGGAGGTGGGCCGATTGATGATGACGTCCTGGCGAATGATGCATTCGCTGTCGCAGGACTCCTCCGTCGCGCAGCGGCGGCTGGCGCCGGGGACGGCGAAGCGGGTGCTGACCTACGCCCGGCCCTACTTGCGGCCGATCTCGGTCTTTCTGGTGCTCGTCGTCGTCGACGCTCTGCTCGTCGTGGCGACCCCGTTGCTGCTGCGGGAGATCATCGACCACGGGGTCGCCCTCGGCGACTCCGGCCTGGTCGTCCGGCTCTCCCTACTCGTCGCCGCGCTGGCCCTCGCCGACGCGGCGCTGACGATGGCGCAGCGGTGGTACTCCTCCCGGATCGGGGAGGGGCTGATCTTCGACCTGCGGACGCAGGTCTTCTCCCACGTGCTGCGGCAACCGATCGCGTTCTTCACCCGGGCCCAGACCGGTGCCCTGGTCAGCCGGCTCAACAGTGACGTCATCGGGGCACAGCAGGCGTTCACCTCGACCCTGTCCGGCGTGGTGAGCAACGTCGTCTCGTTGGTGGTCATCGTCGTCGCGATGGCGTCCCTGTCTTGGCCACTGACATTGGCCTCGCTGGTCATGCTGCCGCTGTTCCTCGTCCCCGCGCGCGTCTTCGGGCGCCGACTCGCCGGCCTGACCCACGAGGCGATGGGGCTCAACGCTGAGCTCGGGTCGCGGATGACCGAGCGGTTCAATGTCGCCGGGGCGCTGCTGGTGAAGCTCTTCGGCCGGCCGGACGACGAGGACCAGCAGTATGCCGAGCGGGCCGGTCGCGTCCGCGACGTGGGCGTGCGCATCGCGCTGAACCGCACCGTGTTCTTCGTCGGACTCACCCTGGTGGCCTCGCTCGCGACCGCCCTGGTGTACGGCTTCGGCGGGGTGATGGCGGTCAACGGCACGCTTACCGTGGGCACCCTGCTGGCCCTGGCGGCGCTGCTCGGCAGGCTGTACGGGCCGTTGACGGCGTTGTCCAACGTGCGGGTTGACGTGATGACCGCGCTGGTGTCCTTCGAGCGGGTCTTCGAGGTGCTGGACCTGCGGCCGCTAGTACGGGAGGCCCCCGATGCTCGCCCGCTGCCGCCGGGCCCCGTGTCGGTGTCCGTGGAGAGCGTCAGCTTCCGCTACCCGTCGGCAGCCGAGGTCTCGCTCGCCTCGTTGGAGACGGTCGCGTCCGGTGACCGGGGGTCCGGCGATGCGGTGCTGGACGACGTCACGTTCACCGCCGCGCCGGGGCAGCTGGTCGCGCTGGTCGGGCCCTCCGGCGCCGGCAAGACCACCATCACCGCGCTGGTCGCGCGGCTATACGACCCGACCAGCGGAACGGTCCGGATCAACGGGGTCGACCTGCGCAGCGCGTCGCTGGACTCGCTGCACCAGACCGTGGGCGTCGTGACCCAGGAGGCGCACCTGTTCCACGACACCATCCGGGCCAACCTTGCCTACGCCAAGCCGTCGGCGACCGAGGCGCAAATGCGGACCGCTCTGGAAGCCGCCCAGGTGTTGCCGCTGATCGACTCGCTGCCGGAGGGGCTGGACACCGTCGTCGGGGACCGCGGGCACCGGCTGTCCGGCGGGGAGAAGCAGCGGCTGGCGATCGCGCGCCTGCTGCTGAAGTCGCCCGGCCTGGTCGTCCTCGACGAGGCGACCGCCCACCTGGACAGCGAGTCGGAACTGGCTGTGCAGCGGGCCCTGGACTCGGCTCTGGCCGGGCGGACGGCGCTGGTCATCGCCCACCGGCTGTCCACCATCCGCGGGGCAGACCAGATCCTCGTGGTCGACGGCGGCCGGATCGTGCAACGGGGCCGGCACCACGAGCTGCTGGCCCAGGGCGGGCTGTACGCCGACCTGTACGAGACCCAGTTCTCCGCCCAGGGCGTCGTCGCCTAATCCGCGCCTTAGGGCTATTCATCTGACCGGACTAGGCTGGACGCCGTGGCGGAGAGGCGACCTCGTGCTGGGGTGGACTATCCGGGGTCGGTGGGTGAGCTGCGGTCGTGGTTCCCGACCGACGCGGAGTGCCTGGACTACCTGGACT
>DASSLY010000006.1:0-24618 GCA_035689185.1 Dermatophilaceae bacterium | reverse complement strand
GGTGGACGTGAAGGGACTCGAACCCCTGACCTCTCGCGTGTGAAGCGAACGCTCTAACCAACTGAGCTACACGTCCGGGTGCGACGCGGCATACCGCGCGTGCGCAACGGTCACGAAGGATAGCCGACGGCGACCGATCACCCCAGCCCGGCGCTGTCCTTCAGCCAGCCCTCCACCCCGTCGGGGAAGAAGCCGGGCACTCCGGCGAGCTTGAACAGCAGCCAGAAGACCGCCAGCACCGCCAGAAGCGTCGCCAGGCCGACCAGGACACGCACCCAGACCGGCTGGGCCTTCATCCACTCGGTCCAGCGGTGCAGCGTCCTGCGGGCGAACCGCAGCAGGTTCTGCGCCCACTCGAACTCGGTCGCCCAGACCGCGATGCCGGCGAAGACGATCAGCCACCCGGGCCCAGGGGCGGGGACGAGCACCAGCCCAAGGACCACGATGGCCAGGCCGACCACCGCGACGGCGACCCGGTAGGCGTGGCGGGTCACCGGGTTGGCGCGGAGCCGGCGGCGCCAGGCCCAGTCGTCGTCCTGCGCGTCGAGGAAGATGTTGCCGTCGTCGCCCGGCTTCGTCACGACGGCGCCTTGCCCATGGGCACAGCCTCCTCGGCGTACCCCAGCGCCCGGAAGAGGGCAGGGGCCGCCGTGTCGCCGCCGAAGGCGCTCACCGCGGTCCGTGACGCCGCGACGTCGAGAGCCCAGCGTTGCGTGTGCCCCATCACCACCCTGCCCCCATCCTTCGCGGCGCCGACCCTGCTCGACCTCAACGTCGTAGCCGCGCACGCATGTTCCGCGCCGTTCCTCGGCCAGGCACAGCCGCAGCCGGTCGACCCCGTCGCCGGAGTGGTCCAGCCACTCCTGCTCCCCATCGGGCGGAGCCGCAGGCTCACGGGTCCATCCGCTCGGCGGCCCGGGCCGCGAACACCGACGCGACCCTGGCCGTCAGCGGCCCGGGTGCCGCCAGCTCGCGCCCGTCGACCACACCGATGGCGGCCACGTCCCTGGTCGAGGAGGTCAGGAACGCCTCGTCGCAGGTCCCCAGCACCGACACGGGCATCGTCGCCTCCTGGACCGGCAGGCCGTCGGCCGCGGCCCACTCCAGCACCAGCTCCCGGGTGATCCCGGCCAGCGGCCCGTCGGCCAGCGGCGGCGTCAGCACCCGCCCGCCGGCGACCACGAACACGTTCGACCCGGTGCCCTCGCACAGGTTGCCCCTGGTGTTGGCGAAGACCGCCTCGTGCGCGCCCCGCTGCTTGGCGTAGGCCAGCGCGACGACGTTGTCCGCGTATGACGTGGTCTTCAGCCCCGCTGTCGCCGCCCGT
This sequence comes from Dermatophilaceae bacterium, assembly GCA_035689185.1. Classification (GTDB taxonomy): domain Bacteria; phylum Actinomycetota; class Actinomycetes; order Actinomycetales; family Dermatophilaceae; genus DASSLY01. The sequence goes on along the minus strand of DASSLY010000006.1, from coordinate 23,291 downwards.
TCGTTGCGGGTCCACGGCACCACGACGACCGTCGTCGACACCGGTGGCCGCGGCTGCGGGCCGGCGGTGACCAGGGTGGTCAGGGCCGAGTCGGCCCGGTCGGAGCCGGGCGGCCCGGGGCCGCCGGTGACGGTGAACCGCAGCCGGCCGAACGGAAGCGGGCCCAGCGACAGCACCGCGTCGACGCCCTTGCGGATGAGCCCGTGGTCTGCGGTGGGCAGGCCGAGCCCGGCCAGGGACCGGTCCATCCGGCGCAGGTGCCGGGTGAGCGCGAAGACCTCGCCGTCGACCACCTTGCACGTCTCGAAGGCGCCGTCGCCGACGGTGATGCCGTGGTCCAGCGCCGAGATCGACGGCGCGCCCGGGTCGACCAGGTCCCCGTTCACCCAGACCCTGACGTCGCTCACCCCCTCACCCTGCCAGACGCCAGGCCGACCAGCCGGGCAGCCTTGAGCTCGGTCTCCGCCCACTCCGCCGCCGGCTCGGATCCCCAGGTGATGCCCGCGCCCGCCCCGAACCGCAACCACCGCCGCCCCTGGTCGTCGTCCTCGGCCCAGAACGTGCGGATGCCCACTGCCAATTCCGCCCGGCCCCGGTCGTTGTCGACGAAGCCGATCGCGCCGCAGTACGGGCCGCGCGGCACCGGCTCCAGGTCGCCGATGGTGGCCAGCGCGGATGACTTGGGCGCGCCGGACACCGAGCCCGGCGGGAAGCTCGCCTGCAGGATGTCGGCCCAGGTCGCGCCCGGTCGCAGCTGCCCGGACACGCGGCTGACCAGGTGCACCAGCCCTGGGTGTCCTTCCGGTGCGCACAGCGCGTCGACGCTGATCGAGCCGGCGCGGCATACCTGGGAGAGGTCGTTGCGGACCAGGTCGACGATCATGACGTTCTCGGCGTAGTCCTTGGTCAGCATCGCCTCGACGGAGGCCGCGGTGCCCTTGATCGGGCGCGACTCCAACCGGTCCCCGGCCCGCAGCAGGAACGCCTCCGGCGACGCGCAGACCAGGTCCAGCGAAGCCTCGGGCAGGTGGACGCGTGCCGCATACGGCGCCGGGTTGGCACGCAGCAGCAGCAGCGAGAGGGCGTCGAGGTCGGCGTCCGCGGCCAGCGGCTGCGACAGCACCCGGCAGAGGTTGACCTGGTAGACGGTGCCCGCCGCGACCCGGCGGCGCACCTCCTGCACCCCCCGCTGGTATGCCGCGGCGCCCAGCGAGCTGGTCCACTCACCGCCCAGCGGGACCCACCGCGCCACGGGCCGCGCCACTGGCCGCACGGCGGGAGCCGCCTGGGCGAAGCGGACGCAGGTCAGCGCGCCCTCGAAGGTCGCCACGACGACCCAGACCCCGGGCTCGTCCAGGGCGGCGGCATCGTGGCGGATCTCCACCGCGTGGCGGAAGGACAGGTCCATGAACCGGGCATGGGCCACCGCCCGATCCTAGGGGCGGGCCGGGGGTGCCCCGGCCAACCCGGCCCGCGGGCAGCCGACCCGGCCCGACCTCGCCCCGATCCCCTGACCCGGCCCGACCTCGCCCCGATCCCCTGACCTCACCCCGGGCCGATTGACCTCGCCCCGATCCCCTGACCTCACCCCGGGCCGACCTCACCCCGGGCCGACCTCGCCCCGATCACCTGACCTCACCCCGGGCCGACCTCGCCCCGATCACCTGACCTCACCCCGGGCCGACCTCGCCTTGATCCCCTGACCTCACCCCGGGCCGATTGACCTCACCCCGATCACCTGACCTCACCGCCAGTGTCATGACATCGCCGTCGACGGCGATGTGATGACCGCCGGAGCGAGGTCAGGTGAGGAGGCTGATGCCAAACCGGGGTGGCGGGGCAGCCGAGGGCCGAGCGGTCCATAGACTCCGACCGTGCGGGCGGGGAGCGTGGCAATCGGGTGCGCGGTGCTGTTGGCGGCCTGCGCGGCCCAGCCGACGACGAGCCCGCAGACGGCGCCGGCGCCCCGGACCAGCGTCACCGTGTCGCCGGCAGCGCCGGCCTCGCCAACAGCGGCGGCCAGGCCGGCGGCGGCTCCGCCGACCGCGGGCCCGGGCACGGTCACCTTGGCCTTCGGCGGCGACGTCCACTTCACCGACTACCTTGCCGACCTGCTCGATGACCCCACGACGTCGCTGCGGTCGTTGCGGGACACTCTGGGCGCGGCCGACCTGGCGATGGTGAACCTGGAGACCTCCATCACCGGCCGGGGCACACCGCAACCGAAGTCGTTCCACTTCCGGACAACCCCAGCCGCCCTGGACGCGCTGCGGGCCGTCGGGGTCGACGTGGTCACCATGGCCAACAACCATGCCGCCGACTACGGTCCGCTCGGTCTGCAGGACACGCTGGAGGCCAAGCGGGACAGCCCGATTCCGATCGTGGGAATCGGGTCCGACGCCGAGCAGGCCTATGCGCCCGCAGTGCTCACGGCGGGCGGACTGCGAGTCGCGGTGTTCGGGTCGACCCAGATCTTCGACCTGACGGCAGCCCGGTTCGCCGCCGGCCCGGACAGCCCCGGCGTCGCCGTCAACCAGCGCATCGGCCGACTTCGCGCCGCCGTGGCCCAGGCGGCGGGTCGCTACGACCTGGTCGTCGTCTACCTGCACTGGGGCACCGACTACACCACCTGCCCGGACAGCCTGCAGCGCTTCGTCGCGACCGCGTTGGAGAGCGCCGGCGCCGACGTCATCGTCGGCACCCACGCACACCGGGTCCAGGGCGCCGGCTGGCTCGGCCGGGCCTATGTCGGGTACGGGCTCGGAAACTTCGTCTGGTGGCGCAGCGCACAGCCCGACTCCCGCAGCGGCGTGCTCACCCTCACTGTCGACGCGACCGCAGCCCGCTCCGGCTCGCCGGGCCCGGCCGTCCGTGCCGCGACGTGGACCCCCATGCTCGTGACCCGCACCGGTATGCCGCAGGTCGAGACCGGCTCGTCCGGCGCCTCCCTGCTGGCGTCCTGGAAGCAGGCGCGGCGATGCACGGGGTTGAGCGCCGCTCCTGACTGACTGCTCGCCGCCCCGGCACCGGCTCCCCCGCCCCGCCGCCCCGGCACCGGCTCCCCCGCCCCGGCTCCTCCGCACCGGCTCCCCCGCACCGGACGCCTCGCACCGGCTCCCCCGCCCCGGCTCCCCCGCCCCGGCTCCCCCGCACCGGCTCCCCCGCACCGGACGCCTCGCTAGGCCCGTTCCGCTCGCTTCCGCGGGCAGAACGGCCCCAGCGGGCGTCCGCTCGGGAGTCAGCCGTCGGTCGCAGGCTCCCCCGGGCGATCCGCGGGTTCGGTTGGGAGGTCCCCTGACGGGCCGGCGGGGACGACCTGGAAGTCGGCCGGGTCCGGGTGGGACTCGGCCAGCACCTCCCCCACCGCCACCTTGGCCCGCACGGTCAGCCGAGCCCCCGGCGCCGCGTCGCCGAGAAGCTCGCTGCGGACAGCCAGCCGCAACGGCCCCGTTCCTCGCCGCGCCGAGACGAGGTCCGCCTTGCCCGGCACGCTCTGGGTGCCGGTGAGCTCGACGGTGACCTCGTCCCAGCCGGCCAGCCGCTCGTGCGGCATACGGGCCAAGATGACCCCCTGAAGCCAGGTCAGGTTCTCGACCGCGGCGACCACGCGCGTGCCCCCATCGCCCGCGCCTGGCCCAGCCCGTCGGCGGCGGCCGACAACGCGTCCTGGACCTTGCTCAGCTGCTCCTCCAGCGCGGCCACCCGAGCCTCGACGTCGCCGGTCGGGCCGGGGCCGGCCTCTCCGCTGACCGCGACGCTGACGGTCATCGAGGACGAGGAGTCGGGGATGTCGCGGACGGAGACTCCGCTCTCCTGCCCGGCGTAGGTGTGGGTCGACGGTGTGGAGGCGTCATCGGCGGCGCGGTTGTCGGCCGACCCCGGGTACTGGTCACCGCTGTCGCCGCGGTTCGTCCCGTGCTCCAGGTCCATCGAGCCGTCGGCCTGGAGCAGGCCGACCAGGTAGTGGCTCTCGTCGGAGTTGTCCTGCTGTGCGTCGTCGACGTGCCACAGGAGCAGCCCGGCCCCTGGCAGATCGGTGTCGTAGCCCGCCTGCTGACGGTTCTCCAGCAGGAAGTACTCCTGGCTGTCCGCGCCGTCGGTCCACAGCCGGTAGACCGTCTTGGAGTCGGTGACCGCCTCGACGGCGATCTCCCCCTGCTCGGTCACGTTGACCACGGTCGCCCAGTCCTGCTTGACCTTGCACCAGGCGGAGGGGTGAGCCGGGGTGTCCCCGCCGCCGTTCCACGAGCCGGCTGCCATCAGGCACCAGTTGCCGACGCCCTCGCTGGTGCCGTCGATGTCGTAGAGGTCGGGGAAGCCGAAGAGCAGGTGCCCGAGCTCGTGCGCGCACACCCCGAGCTTTGCGTCCTCGGGGACGGTCAGGTAGGCGAAGATCTTCGCCGCGTCGGCCTGGTACTCCGCCGGCAGCACCCACTTGTGCGACCAGATGTCGCCGGAGTCGCCGGTCTCCTCCCCGCCGCGTCCGGCGTGCACGACGATGAACGCGTCCACGTAGCCGTTGCCGTCGTTGTCGTACGGGCCGTAGTCGACGTCGGCGTCGGCGGCCTTCGCGGCGTCCTGGGCCAGGATGTTGGCCCGGGGCTCCCCCGTCGGCTTGCCGATGCCGAAGTTTCCGTTGGCGTACCAGGAGAGCTTCTTCGGCATGGTGTACGGCCCGACCACCTCGCCGACGATGTTCACCTTGCCGCCGGTGACCTCGTTGTAGTACTCCTGCACGCTGCCGGTCGGGACCGTGCCCTGGGAGAAGAACAGCTCCTTGAACCGGTCCGCGGCGCCGGCCCCCAGCTTCTTGTCCGTGAACTCGGCGAGCACCACGATGACCCGGACGTCCCCGGTCAGCGGCGCCCGGTCGGCCGCGGCCCATTTGAGCTGCCGCGCGGTGGCCCCCTTCGGGAAGCGGGACGGGGGCAGGATGACGCCGTCGTTGAAGCCGAGGTAGCGCGGGCTGCCGACGTCGGCGGGGGTGATTCCCCGGGCGCCACCGCGTTCGCGCAGCCGCCGGGTCAGATCCGGGCTAGGTGCGACGGCACAGAAGTCGGGAGCGGTCAGCTGTCTTGCCATGGGGGCCTCCTCGGCGTCGGGCCTTGTCCAGGTCTGGACACGGCTCTGTCCTACTCGACCTGTGCGGGCGGGGCAACAGCGAACGGGCAGCCCCGCCTCGCCAGACCGGAGTGGGTCGACCCCAAGAGCGTCACGGGACCCGGACTGATACGTCCGCCGCTCACCCGCGCACGCGGCGTTTCGCTGCTCGCAGGGCCAGCAACGGCACGACCAGCCAGGCCAGCACGAAGAACGCGACAAGGACGACCGCGACGACCAGGCCGGCGGTCCGGCCGACGACGACGTCGAAGATCATTGTGAGCACGGTGGTGACCGCCAGCGCCAGCAGGGCCAGGCCGACCTTGGCGAAGACGTTGCCCATCGAGACGAGCACGTCCTTCTCGTGCTTGCGGAACAGGATCCGGTGGCCGCTCACCGGCGCCACCAGCATGGCCGTCGCCGCGGTCCCCAGCAGGATCGAGGCGAGGAACAGCAGGCGCTCGCGGTCGTCCAGCCCGCTGAAGCGCTGCTGGAACGGCAGGGTCAGCAGGAAGCCGGTGAGGATCTGCACCCCCGTCTGGGTGACGCGCAGCTCCTGCAGCAGCTCGTCCCAGTTCCGGTCCATCTTCTCGGCGGGGGTCTCGTCGCGCTCGGCGTCACCTTCTGCCACCGCTCACGTCTACCAGACACCGCACGCGTATGCCGGGTGGTTGCGCCCCGCACGCCCGCCGGCAGCACACAATGAGGCCGTGCTGCACCTTCGGATCACCTCCCCGTCGGCGCTGACCGAGGACGTGCTGCACGTCCTGGACGCGGATGCCACGGTGAGCACGCTGTCGGTCGTCCGGGGCGCGTCGGTCCGGCCGGCCGGCGACCTGGTGCTCGCGGACGTGGCCCGGGAAGCGGCCAACGACCTGGTCGACCGCCTGCTTGAGATCGGGGTGCAGCAGGAGGGCGCCGTGCACATCGAGCCGGTCCGAGCGTGGGTGTCCCGGCCCGGCTTCGACGCCGAACGGCTCGCGCCGGGCAGCAGTGCGGACTCGGTCGTCTGGGTCGACGTGGTGCAGCGCGGGTACGAGGAGTCCGAACTGAACTGGACCTACCTCAGCTTCATGACGCTGGCCACGGCGATCGCCGGCATCGCGATCGTGCTGGACTCCCAGATCCTGGTCATCGGCGCGATGGTTCTCGGCCCGGAGTTCGGGGCTATCGCCGCGCTGGGGCTGGCGCTGGTGCGCCGGCGGCTTGCCCTGTTCCGGTTCGCGGCCCGGACCCTGGTGCTGGGCTTCCTGACCGCGATCCTGACCAGCACCCTCGGGGCGTTCGCGGGACGCTGGATGGGCTGGGTGACCGCGGCGGACGTGACCGGCGACCGGCCGGGGACCGACTTCATCTACACCCCGGACAAGTGGTCCTTCGTGGTGGCGGTGATCGCGGCGGCAGCCGGCGTGCTGTCCCTGACGTCGGCCAAGGTGGGGGGCCTGTCCGGGGTCTTCATCTCGGTCACAACCGTGCCCGCCGCAGGCAACGTGGCACTGGGGCTGGCTTTCGGCGCGTGGAACGAGGTCCGGGGCAGCTCGTTGCAGCTGGTCATCAACATCACCGGGATGGCCCTGGCCGGCTGGGCCACTCTCGCCTTGCAGAGCGCCGTCTGGTCGCGGGTGGCGATCCGGCGGGCCCGGTTGCGGCACTACCGTCCGCGACCTTGACCGCCGGCAGATCGGGGGAAGCCCCGACGACGGCAGGCGCACGCCGGTGACAGACCGGGAAGGCTACTTCTTCTCCCGCCAGCCCCGTTCGAACGGCAGCCGCCAGGCGTGCGGCGCGATGAGCTGGTGGATGGCGTTCGGCCCCCACGTGCCGGGTGCGTAGGGCTTCACCGGTGGCGGCTCCTCCAGCAGGGGGATGGACCGCTCCCACAGGCTCTCGATGCCCTCGGCCGTGGTGAACAGGGTGTGGTCGCCCCGCATGGCGTCCAGGATGAGCCGCTCGTAGGCCTCCAGCACGTCCTCGGAGCGGTCGGTGTCGCGGGTGGAGAACTGCATGCTGAGCTTGTCCAGCTTCATCCCCGGGCCGGGACGCTTGCCGTAGAACGACAGCGACACCTTGGACTCGTCGGCCAGGTCGAACGTCAGGTGGTCCGGGCCGTGCGAACCGACCCCGGAACCGGGCGGGAACATACTCTTGGGCGCCTCCTTGAAGGCGATCGAGATGATCCGCTGCCCTTCGGCCATCCGCTTGCCGGTGCGCAGATAGAACGGCACTCCGGCCCAGCGCCAGTTGTCGATGCCGACCTTCAGCGCGATGAAGGTCTCGGTGTCGGAGTCCCGGGCCACGCCCGCCTCGTCCCGGTAGCCGGTGTACTGGCCGCGCACCACCAGGTCCGGGTCGACCGGCATGAGCGAGCGGAAGACCTTGTTCTTCTCCTCGCTGATGGACCGGGGCTCCAGCGCGGTGGGGGGCTCCATCGCGACGAACGCCAGCACCTGGAACAGGTGCGTCACGACCATGTCCTTGTACGCGCCGGTGGGCTCGTAAAAGCTGGCCCGCCGGTCCAGGCCCAGCGTCTCGGGGATGTCGATCTGGAAGTGGTCGATGAAGTTGCGGTTCCAGATCGGCTCGAACAGCCCGTTGGCGAACCGGAACGCCAGGATGTTCTGCGCCGCCTCCTTGCCCAGGAAGTGGTCGATGCGGAAGACCTGGCTCTCGTCGAACGTCTCGTGCACCTGGTCGTTAAGCCGGATGGCGCTCTCCAGGTCCGCGCCGAACGGCTTCTCCATCACCACCCGGGCCCGCTCGACCAGCCCGGCTTCCCGCAGCGTCGCGATGACCGCCGGAGCCGCCTTGGGCGGCACGCTCAGGTAGTGCAGCAGCCGGACGTCGGAGCCCAGCCTGGCCTCCGCCTCGGCGACCGCCTTGGCAAGCCCCTCCGCACCGCGGGTCTGCGGGACGTAGGCAAGCTTGTCCAGGAAGCTGTCGACCTGCTCCTCGGTCAGCATCCGGTGGCGGAACTCGTCCAGGGCGACGCGGGCGAGCTGACGGAACCCGTCGGTGTCGAGATCCTCCAGCGAGGTGCCGACGATTTGAATGTCAGGCGCCAGGGTCGACAGCGCCAGGTGCGCCAGGCCGGGGATGAGCTTGCGCTTGGACAGATCACCGGTCGCCCCGAACAGCACGATCACGTGGGGGGCGAGCGGCTCGGTCGCGTAGCGACGCGGCTGCGCGCCGGGCGGGGGGTAGGCAATCGTCTGCGCGCTGGGCGTCACGGAATCATCCTGCCAGTCGCAGGAGTCGGCCGGGCCAACGGCTTCCCGGCCCGGTCGGCTCTCGTCCTACCGGTATGCCGGTCGGCTGGGCGGCCGTCGCCGCTCCAGAACCTCGGTGCCGCGCGTGCCCGGCCATGGCCGGCCATGGCCAACCCGGTCAGTGGACGCGGGGCTGTGCGCGGCCGCGCCCGGCAACGCGCAGGCCGACCCGGCAGTGCAGGTCGTCGCGCTGGAGCACGCCGTGCAGTTGCGCGCTTACCAGGTCGGCAGCCGAGGCGACGACGGCAAGGTCCGCGGCGGGCTCCACCGTGGCCCGGATGAGTGCCACCAGTTGCCCGCGATCGCGCCGGATCGCGCCACTGGCCGACCGGACCCCCGGGGTGTCGGCGAATGCCTGGGCCGCGGCGGAAGCAACCGCCACGGCGTCGACCCGCAGCTGACCGGTGCCGTCCGACCCGGCCAGACGCAACTGGCCCACCCCACGGTTCGGGACGTGGCCGGCCAGCCAGCGCAGGCCGACCAGGACCAACACCACCCCGGCCCCGCCCAGCGCCCAGGGCCACCAGGGTTCACCTGCCCACGACGCGACCGCGGACACATCGACCCGGTCGGGCAAGGCTTGCCACCAGCCGCCCCACCAGACGACCAGGCCCGCGCCGACGGCCACCAGGACCAGCCCCGCGAAGGCGGCCATCACCCGGTCCGCGGCAAGTGTCGCTCGGCTCATCGCGGACCTCCTGTGTGACGAACGGTGATGGTGGGGGTGGTGTCCAGGCCGGCCAGCCGTCGGGACACCCGCTCCTGGACCTCGCGCTGGGTATTGGGGTTGCCTGTGGTCCGCACGGCGACGGTGACCGTCCGGCGGGTGGCGCGGACGTTCGCCGACAGCACGCCGTCCACCTGCTCGGCTGCGTCGGTGGCCACGCGGGCGACGTCCTTGGGGCGGACGAACACCCCGGTCTGAGCGGCTAGAGCCACGGCTGTCCGGGGACGCGGCCGCAGGGCGGTCACCAGCAGCCACAGCCCGACGAGAGCGAGGACGACCCCGACCGGGACCAGCCACCCCGAGGGCCGCTGGCGGTCCACGGCGCGTACGAGCGCGCCGACCCAGGGCCTGCCACCGATGAGCTCCGCGTACGCCAGGGCATCCCTGACGGCGACCACCCCCAGGGCCGTCACCACCAGCGCGAGCACTAGCCCTACCGTGCCCAGCCGGCCGCTGCCCACGGGGGTCTTGGCAGGGGCCAGAGCCGCCGTGGTGGGCTGGCCGACCCGCTGCCGGTCGCTGGCCTGCGGGGCGGCTGACGTGCTCACCGGACCCGCCTCGGCGTGGCAGCCTGCTGGTGGCGGACCTGGTCGATGGTGACCGCGACGGTGTCGACGTGGAGTCCGACCAGCTGCGTGAGCCGGTCGGCGACCCGCCGGCGCACCGCGGCGGCGGTGTCGGCCAACGGGGACGGCCAGGCCACGGCGAGCCCGACAGCGACGGTGACACGGTCGCCGGCCACCTCGGCGTCGGCCTTCGGGTACTGCCGCCCGAGCGCCCCGTCCAGGGCGGACCCGCAGGCGAGGACCCCGGGAACCTCCCCGGCGGCGATCGTGGCGATCCGCTCGATGACCCGGTCGGCGACATCCAGGCGTCCGCGCTCGCCCGGGTCGGGCGCGGGGTCCCGGTCCGTGGTGAGGGCGATCGTCGGCTCAGTCACGACGGCGGCCACCCACGAGCTTGCCGAGGTCGATCTCGCCGTCGTAGTGGCCCCCGACGAGATAGCCGACGACGCCGAGGACCAGCGCGATGAGAAAGCCGCCGAACCCGCCCGCCGCAGCGGCGACTCCGAGCAGGAGTCCGACGAGCAGGCCGATGGTAGAGGTGGTCATGCGTGAGTCTCCTTCAGTTCTGGTGCCGGCACGTTGACCAGGTCGGCGCGTGGTGGGTCGGCGGTCTGCGGGCGTTGCGGGCTACAGCTGCGTGTAGCGGCGGCCGGGGACCCAGCGGGGCAGCCGCGCACGAACACCTCGCCGTGCCTGCCGGGCGCGCCGACGGTAGGCGCGGTACCGGCGCGCGATCGTGCTGCCGCGGGCCTGCACGTCGGGCACGGGCGGGTCCGGGGTACCCAGGAACTGCCGGTCAATCTGCTCCAGCGCCCGCAAATACGCCTCCGGCCGCCCACCCAGGTCCGGGTGGTGCTCGCGGGCCGCCCGGCGCCGGGCCAGCCGCCAGGCGCGCCCAGCACCACCGCCGGCCCGGTTGACGGCGGTAACGGGGTCGCCCGTCGAGGGGTCCCGCATCAACTGCCTCGACGGCGCGGGGGCGCCGCCACGTCCTGGACGTATACGTCGACGGGCGTGCCGGACAGGGCCGATGCGGCCGCCCGGACCGCCTCCGCCGTCTGCCGAACGGGCGCCCCCCACTGGAGCACGAGGTGGACCTCGCAGCTGGCGTCCCGCAGACGGATGCCCTCGACGCGCCGTCCGGGCAAATAGGTGGCGGCCTCCCCGAACGCTCCGGCGTGCAACCCGGCGACCCCGGGCACGGCGAGCACGGCGGACCGGACCTTGTCGGCCGGCTCAGCCTCGGGCGTGTCGCTCACTTGACCCTTGGCTCGCCGCTGTCGCTCCCACCGCCGTCGTCCTGGCCTTCGTCGCTCTCCACGAAGACGTCCTGGACCTCGATGTTCACCTCGGTGACCTCCAGGCCGGTCATCCGCTCCACCGCGGCGATGATGTTGCGCCGGATCGCCTGGGCCAGGTCCGCGATGGAGACCCCGTAGTCCGCGACCAGCTGCACGTCGACGGCGGCCTGCCGCTCCCCGACCTCGACCGCCACGCCCTGGCTGTGGTTCGTCCTGGCGCCGGGGATCCGCTCCCGGAGCGCGCCGACGGCACGAGCCGTGCCACCGCCGAGGGCATGCACGCCGTTGACCTCTCCTGCGGCGATGCCGGCGATCTTGGCGACCACGGCGTCGGCGATCGTGGTCTTTCCCTGCTGCGTGACCAGGCCCGAGTCGGGCCCGTCACCAGCTTTGGTCAGCCCGCCGGCTTTGCCGCTGCTGGGGGACGTCGGGGCCGTGTCGCTCACGTGAGGCTCTCCTTGGCTGATGGGAGCAAGTCGGACACTGCGATAGATGCCCGGCCACCCCCGCCATCACGCGCGGTGGGGTGTGACGTGACTCACACTCAGAGGCCCGCGCGCACGGCATACCGGCGGCTGGCGCAGGCCCCGCCCGGACACCTGCCACGCGGCACGGTCGCGACCTCACCCCTGGTCCGGGTCGTCCAGCCGGAAGCCGACCTTCATCGTCACCTGGTAGTGGGCTACCCCCGAGCCGACGATGTGCCCCCGCACCCCCACCACCTCGAACCAGTCCAGGTTGCGCAACGTCCTGGCCGCGCGCTCGATGCCGTTGGAGATGGCGTGGTCGAGGCCCGAGCCGGAGGAGCCGACGATCTCGGTCACCCGGTAGACGTGGTCGGACATGTCGGCTGCTCCGTTCCGTGGGGGGATGGTCACGCCCAGACTCCAGCGTCCGACTGCGGGACGCCACCCGGGTCACCGACGCGGCTGCCGGGCCGGGAGCGCGCAGGCCGCGCTGGCGGTGACGGCCCCAAGACGCGCATGAGCCGAGCAAGGCCCCACCCGTTGTGCGGGTGGGGCCTTGCTCGGCTGCGTCGGGCGTCAGGCCGTCGTGAAGCTCCACGTCGTGCCCGCGAGCGGGTTGCCCGCAAGGTCCTGGATCCCGGCCGTGATCGTCACGGTGTACGTGGTGAGCCGAGCCAAGGAGTTGGTGGGGTTCAGGACCACCTTTGCCTTGGTGGTCGCCGTTGCAGCCGTGTAGGTCACGGTGGCGGCGATGTGAGTGGCGACCCCGGGCTTGGTGAGGAAGACCGTGGCGCCGGTCACGCCGGACACGTTCTCACTGAACCTGGCAACCACGTTCGCGGTGACGGACACCCCAGTTGCGCCCGGCGCCGGGGTGCGCGTGCCGAGCCTCGGGACCGTCGTGTCGACCGTGACGGACAGGGCGGTGGACGCCACGCTGGTGTTGCCTGCGGCATCGATCGCTACTGCCGTGACGGAGTTCACGCCGGTGAACGCGCTGCCGGTAACCGTGTAGGTCCCGTCACCGGCGACGGCGGCGGTCCCGCGGGTCGTGGTGCCGGAACGAATTGCGACGGTGGTCCCCGTGTCGGCCGTGCCGGTGAACGTCAGCGTCGTCGCCTTGGTGAGGTTGTCCGTGTTCGAGACTCCGGTGTCGCTCGCCGCGGCCAGGTCCGGAGCCGAGGGCTGCGCTGGTGCCGTCCGGTCGATGCTGACCAGCAGCGCCGCGGAGGGCGTCGACGCCCGGCCGGTGGTCGGGTTCACCGCAACTGCGGTGACCTGCTGGTTCAAGCCCTCGGCCATACCGGTGACGGGGACCGTGTAGGCCCCGGTCGCGGTCGCGGCCGCGGAGCCCTTCACGATGCCGCCGACGAGCACCTGCACGGTCGTTCCCGCAGCCGCGGTCCCGGTGAAGGTGGGGCTGGCGGCATTGGTGAGGTTGTCCGTCGAGGAAGCTCCGGTGTCCGTGGCTGCCGTCAGGTCCGGAACCGACGGAGTTGCCGGTGCGGCGGCCGGTGGCTGAAGTGGGGCGGCGCCAGCGGCCTTCCACAACTTGCCGGCGAAACCGGTGCCCAGGCCGGACGGGTCGTCACCGACATACAGGTTGCCCGCCGCGTCGAGGGTCAGCCCGCCGATGCTGCCGAACGCGGTCGGGCCAGCCGCGGTGGGGCTGCTCATCCCGCTGTTCGAGAAGACGCGCTGGGCCCCGGTGCTGACGATGTACTCCAGCACCGAGCCGGTGGTCGCGGGGACGTCGGCGACGTAGACGGTGTCCGCGTTGTCGGTGGTCAGCGCCGCGGCGCTGGTGATGGCGATCGGTGTGGTCGCCGCCACGCAGGTACCGGTGCATGCAGCGGCGTTGGCAACGCGAGTCACCGTGCCGGCGGCGTTCTCGGCCAGGTAGAGGTCGGGTCCGATGAACCCGAACCCACCGGTGCCGCCGCGCGCCCCGGACAGTGTGCCCACCGGCTGGACGGCAGGGGTGCCGGTTTCGGGGCCGGCGACCCGGTCGATGCCCAGGCTGCGCTGGTAGCCGATGTACAGCTTGCCGTCCTGGCCGAGTGCGGTCGCCGTGGGCAGGCCGCGCAGCTGGGCGATCGGCGCAATGAGGGTGGGGCTGCCGATCGTGGCCGACGTCGGGTTGTAGGTGAACCGCCAGACCCCGGCGCTCTTGGTCGAGTTGTCCGGCACGTAGACGGACCGGCTCGACGGGTCGTAGCTCGGCTGGCCGGGTGAGCCGGCGCTGGTGTCGCAGTTGACCGCCGGGTTGAGGATGGTGAACTGCCCCGGCGCCGTGGGGTCGGCGCTGAGCTTGCAGAAGCCCTGCGCGTGGTCGGAGACGAAGACGCTGCTGCCGATCACGACCGCGCCAGAGGGCACGGTGAGCTTGCGAGCGAACTGGTCGGCGATGACCGCACCTGGGGCCGGCGGGATCGTCGCCGGCGCTCCCGGCGCTCCCGCGACCTGGGGGGCGGCGGCCGTGTCGAGCTGCCACAGCCGGCCTTGGCCGACGGAGCCGCCGACGGTGGGGTCGTCGCCCACCATGAGGGCGTGAACCGTGCCGGCGCCGGTGGCGACGTCGAGCAAGGACAGGCCCGAAGCCCCGGCTATCGGCGTCGCGCCGGCCGCGGTCTCCCCGGTCGTGGCGAACACGTCCTGGGTGTCGGTTGCCACGTTGTACCGAAGAATGGCCGAGTCGACGCTCGGGGTCTCCGAGACGTACAGGACCTGCTCCAGGCTCGCGTTCAGCTCACCGGTGATGGCCAACGGAGCCGTGGCGGTCATGGGTGTGGCTCCCCCGACGCACGGCAGGGCCGCCGAGCAACCGTCGATGCCCGCCACCTTGGTCACCGCGGCGCTTTCGGCGATGAACAGGTCGCTGCCTACCAGCGCGATCCCGTTCACGCCGCCGGCGTCCGAGCTGGACGCCACCGTGACCGCGCCCCCGGTGGCGGTGGCGGGGTTGTCCACGCGCTTGATGTCCGCGACTCGCGTGAAGCCGACGTACAAGGTGTTGCCGTCAGCGGACAAGGCCAGCGCGTCCGGCTTGTCGGTGCCAGGCGAGGCCGTGACGTTGATCAGCGTCCCGGCGCCGAGCTTGTTGGTGCTCGCGATGTACGGGAACCGCCACACACCCTGGCTCTGCCGGGTGTTGTCGGCGACGTACACGAGATTGCGGGACGCGTCGAACACGGGTGCCGTCGCGCCCACCGGAGTCGCCCCGCCGGCGCACGTCGCCCCGTCGACGACCTGACCACCAGCGCCGTCGGAGACGATGCGACAGAAGCCCTGGAAATGGTCGGCAACCCACAGTTTGCCGTTCATCGACACGGTGCCCCCCGGAACGGTCAGGGTGTCCGTGTAGAGGCTGCCGACCGCGGCACTCGCCACGTCCGCGGAGACTCCGATCGCGGCGACTGCCACCCCGACGGCGCCGACGACCGACACGGCGCGCCGACGCGCTCCGCGGCCTCTGCCGCCCCAGCCAGCGTCCTTCGATCGGCCGACAACTGAGGTCACGGCAGTGCGGGAGGGCGCCAGGTTGCCGCCGGATTCCGCATCACTGAGCGCATCGGGCTTTGGCATGAAGGCTGTTTCTTCCGGCCGCGGGAGCCACCGGGCGGGACGGACGAGCATTGGCGTTCTCTCGGTCTTCGGGACGGCACGAACGGTGCGGCCGGGATCGGGGTTCTGCATGGAAATTGCCTCCTGATGGGCAGGTGTCATGCCGTACGGCGTCAAGGCCGTGACCCAGGGACGGGCAGAGCCCATGACTTACGACGTACGTAGCCACATGCTTCGGCCGGTACCTTTGAGGAACCTTTGGGCGTCCTGTGTACACCGCAGGCCGGGCGAACCTCCTCCCACGCGGAGACGCCTGGGCAGCCGTCAGCTCAGGCAACGAATACGAGTTGCGGACGCACCGGCCGCGCGACACCGGGGGCCGTCTCAGGCAGCGGGTCCGGCGGCCCCGGGCGAGACGACGAGGGCGGAGGCGCCCCCCGTCACCCGGCTTCGCCGGAGCTCGCAGAGCGCCGGCCCAGCTCGAAGAAGCCGACCAGAGCGTCCCCGTCGGGCAGGTCCTCGGCCCAGCGAAGGGCCCCGAACGGGGCGTTCCAGAACGCTCCGGCCCGCTGCGTCCACGGCCCGACGTAGGCGTACGGGCGTGGCTGGTCGGCGTCCCCCGGTGACACGCCGTAGTTCACCTCGTCCACCGCGACCCCCAGGTCGAAGTGCTCCGGCCACAGGACCGGCTCCTCCTCCGGTGCCAGCCGCCGGCAGGCGGCGTCGCCGAGCGCGAACCAGTCGGCGATCACCCTTGCTGCCGAGGCGTCCACGGCCAGCGGCTCGTCGGGGTCGACGCCAGATGCGTCCGGGTAGTTGCCCGGCGCCCCCACCTCGAGCCCCGCCGCAGCGGCCAGGCTGCGGCAGCTTCCGGTCAGCGGAAGGCGCCCGCCGTCCCACACCAATTCGACGCCCTCCACGCGCATCGCGGTCGACCTGCCGGCGAAGCCCCCGGGTGCCGACCTCAGCTTGATGCCTCCGCCGGCGCGGTACTGCGGTCCGGCGATGACGAGCTCGGCCACCCCGTGCAGCGAGCGCCGAGTCGCGGTGTAGGTCTGCTCGTCCATTCCGACCTCCCGTGTAACGCCCGCCACCCATCGTGACACTGCCTGCTTGTCTGGTGTCGCGACAAGCCGGGAGTGTTACATGGCCGAGGCCGATGGTCTGAGGATGCGCTGGCACAAGGTCGACGAGACGCCGGAGGAGGGCCGGGTGCAGACCGCGGTCCTCGACGGCCGCAGCGTCGCGCTGACCCGGTGCGGCGGCCGCGTCGGGGCGCTGGACAACCACTGCCCGCACCAGGGCGGCCCGCTCGGGGAGGGCTCCATCGAGGGGGGCCTGCTGCGCTGCCCCTGGCACGGCTACGACTACGACCCGCTGACGGGTCGGCCGCCGGCAGGCTTCTCCGACGCGCCCGTCGCCTACCCGGTCGAGCAACGCGACGACGGGGTGTATGTCGCGCTACCAGACGTCGTCGAACGCCCGCGCAGCGTGTCCGACGTGCTGGTCGAGACGTTGGTGGCCTGGGGCGTCGACACGGTCTTCGGCATGGTGGGCCACTCCAACCTCGGCTTCGCCGAGGCGCTGCGGCGCGCCGAGGACCGCGGCCAGCTGCGCTACATCGGTATCCGGCACGAGGGAGCGGCGGCGTTCGCTGCGTCGGCCTACGGCAAGCTCGCCGGCCGGCCGGCGGCGTGCTTCGCCATCGCCGGTCCGGGCTCGACCAACCTGCTGACCGGCCTGTATGACGCGAAGCTGGACGGCGCGCCGGTGCTCGCCATCTCCGGGCAGGTGCCCTCGAAGGTGCTGGGCCGGGGCGCGTTCCAGGACGTGGACCTGTCGGCAGTCTTTCGGGACGTGTCGATCTCCACCGTCACCGTGCACGCCGGGTCCGACCATGGCGAGCTGGCCGGGACCGCCGTCAAGCACGCCGTGGACGGGCGGGGCGTGGCCCACTTGGTGCTGCCGGACGAGGTGCAGGACCTGCCGTCGGACGCCTCCCCCGGCGTTCCCGCCGGTCGCCTGGCCGACCACGCCGTCGCCGCACCACCCGACCTGCTCGAGACCGCGAGCAGGCGGCTGCGTTCTGCGCGCCGGCCGGTCATCATCGTCGGACAGGGCGCCCGCGGCGCCGCCGAGGAGGTGCGCGTCCTGGCCGAGCAGCTCGGCGCGCCGGTGCTCACCACGTTCCGGGCCAAGGGGTTGCTGCCCGACACTCATCCGTTGGGCGCCGGCGTGCTCGGCCGGTCCGGCACGCCCGTCGCGTCCTGGCTGATGAACGAGGCCGACCTGCTGCTCGTGGTCGGCGCGTCCTTCTCCAACCACACCGGGGTCGCGGCATACAAGCCGATCATCCAGGTGGACGACGCCGCAACGGCCATCGGCCGGTTCCACTCGGTCGAGGTCGGGCTGCTCGCGGACGCGGCGGTGACCCTGCGACAGCTGACCGACTCGTTGGTCGACCCGGCCGCCGTCGACCAACGGTCCGACGTGGCCGCCCGCTGGGCGATCTGGCGGGCGGAGAAGGCCCGTCGCGCCCGGGACGACCGCGGGCGCGGCGTGTCCAGTGCCGCGGTGTTCGCCGCCCTGGGCGCCCACTGCCCGGCCGAGGCGGTGATCGCTGTCGACGTGGGCAACCACGCCTACTCCTTCGGCCGCTACTTCGAGAGCGCCGGACAGCCGGTCCTCATGTCCGGCTACCTCGGCTCGATCGGCTTCGGGTACCCGGCCGCCATGGGCGCGTGGGCGGCAGACCCCTCGCGGCCGGTGGTCGCGGTCACCGGCGACGGCGGCTTCGGCCAGTACCTTGCCGAGCTGACCACCGCGGTCAAGTACGCCATCCCGGTCAAGCACGTGCTGCTCGACAACGGTGCCCTGGGCAAGATCAGCAAGGAGCAGCTGGCCGGCCAGCTGCCGGTGTGGCAGACCTCGCTGGTCAACCCCGACTTCGCCGAGTACGCCCGCCTGTGCGGCGCGACCGGCATACCGGTTCGGCGGTCAGCGGAGCTCGACGTCGGCATGCGCGAGCTGTTCGCCGTGGACGGACCGGCCCTGCTTCACGTGCACGCCGACGTGGACCTGGTCTGACATGTCGGCCGGGCTGGTATCCGTGCTCGCCGTGGCCGCGGGGGTGCCGCTGGCGCTGGGCCTGCTGCCGGGCCTGCGGCTGCCCGGTCCGCTGCTGGAGATCCTCGCCGGCGTCGTCCTGGGGCCGTCCGTGCTGGCCTGGGTCGCCCCTGATGCCACGGTGCGGGCGCTCGCGCTACTCGGCCTGTCGTTCCTGCCGTTCCTCGCCGGCTCGGAGGTGGACCTTCGGCGGTTCCGGGGAACGCTCGGCCGCAGCGTCGCGCTCCCGCTGGGGATCTCCGCCGTCGCCGCGCTCGCCGTGGTCCTCGTGCTCCTCGCGCTGGGTGTCGGGGGGGCCGTCTTGCTCGGGGTGGCCCTGTTGGCGACCTCGCTCGGGCTGGTGGTGCCGGTGCTGGCCGACGCCGGCGCGCTGGCCCGGCCGGTGGGGCAGCTGACCGTTGCCGGGGCGTCGGCGGGTGAGGTCGCAGCGGTGGTGCTGCTGTCTGTTGGCCTGGCCGGCAGTGACGTCCCGTTGCCGGGGAGGCTGCTGCTGCTCGTCCTGTTGCTCTGCGCGCTCGGCGTCGTCGCCCTCGCCGTCGTCGGGGTCGAGCACTCGGTGCGGCTCACCGGGCTGGTCGTGCGGCTGGCCGACACCAGCGCACAGATCCGGGTCCGGCTGACGGTCCTGCTGGTCGCCGGGCTCGCGCTCGCGGCCCAGTCGCTGGGCTTCGAGGCGATTCTCGGCGCGTTCCTGGCCGGGCTGCTGGTCCGCGCTCTGGACCCGGAGCCCGAACGCAGCCACCCGCTCTACCCGGTGAAGATCCAGGCAGTCGGCTATGGCTTGCTGGTGCCGGTGTTCTTCGTGACGAGCGGGCTGACCCTGGACCTCGACGGCCTGGTCGAACATCCGGCCGCGCTGGCCGCCGTGCCGGGGTTCCTGGTCGCGCTGGCCGTCGTCCGGGGGCTGCCGGCGTGGGCCTTCCGCCGCGAGCTGACCCGCCGGGAACTGGTCGCCGTCGCGTTGCTCCAGTCGACCTCGCTGCCCTTCCTGCTCGCGGCAAGCGAGATCGGGATCCGGATGCGCCTGCTGGACCCGGCGACAGCCGCGGGGCTGGTCGCCGCCGGCCTGGTGTCCGTGCTCGTCTTTCCCGCGGTGGCGCTCACGTTGCTGCCGCGACCGTCGCACCAGCCAGTGCTGCTGGATCGGCCTACGACACGTTGACGGCGGCGTTCCGTCGCGGCTCAGGGGACAGACTGGGCGACGGCACGTGCGGTGTCACCGTGCCCGGCCAGAGCCGCAACGCGCGAAGGAGCGAGATGACCAGTCGGGTCAGCGAGAGCCAACAGCATCCGGTCGTGCAAGCACAGACCGAGCACCGGACGCGCAACGTCCAGCTGCGGATCGCGGACGCGATCACGGCCTTCGCCGGGTCGATGAGGTTCGTCTACATCCACGTCGCCGTGTTCGCGGTCTGGATGCTCCTGCTCGAGCGCGACCCGTGGCCCAGGCTCACCCTCGTCGTATCGCTCGAGGCGATCTTCCTGTCCACGTTCGTCATGATCGGGCAGAACCGGCAGGCGGCGTTCCAACAGGCCAAGGCGGACCACGACTTCATCGAGCAGGAGATCGAGCTGAAGACCAACACCGACATCACCCGAGCCATCCACCTGCTCACCACCGAGCTGCACCAGCGCCTGCTGGACGACCGGGAGCCGTGACGCTCCTGGCATTGGCAGCGGGACCATAGGCCCTGCGCTCGACCTGTCGGGCAGCGCCAGCCTGAACCCATGAACACCGGTACGGACAC
Source organism: Dermatophilaceae bacterium (assembly GCA_035689185.1). Lineage (GTDB taxonomy): Bacteria > Actinomycetota > Actinomycetes > Actinomycetales > Dermatophilaceae > DASSLY01. Next base: position 3,426 of record DASSLY010000006.1, on the reverse strand, counting down.
ACGCACCACCAGCTCCGTTGTCCCTCTTCGCACGCGTCATCGGACTCATGCCGCGGTGGCGGCGTTCATGGCGTTCTGGGGCCTCGCCGGGGCCGTGGGCCTGGCCGGTGGCGGGATCGACCTCGGGTCGACCATCACGGCGCGTCTGCCGTGGCAGAGTCTCCAGGTCGCTGGCCTTGCCCTGTTCGTGGCCGTGGCGGTCCCCATGACGATCGTGATGGTTTCCGCGTGGCGCGGCTCACCCAGCACGGGAGCGTGGTCGGTCGCCGCCGGTCTGGCCCTGATCGGGTGGATCGCCGTGGAGATCGCGATCATCCGGACCTATTCCTGGATGCAGCCGGCCAGTGCCGGCTACGGCTTGGTCATGGTGCTCCTTGGCCGTCACGCCTTGCGGCAGCCACCGACACGCTAGCCGTTCGCCGGCCTCCGAGGGCGACCGGTCGCCGGTCAGTCCTGGGCTGACAGGGCCGTTGGTCCCTGTTCCGGCACGCGGCGTGGCCGCATCGTTGCTCCTGGGCGTCCGTGCGGGTCATGTCGATCCGGTGCACACGCTGGCGGTCAACGGACCTGACGCGGTAGGAGCGAGATGAGCAGGACGCAGAACCGGCCACCTGGCCAGGGCCAGGCCGGCCCCGCTGCACCGGTCGAGGACGCACGACGCGGGCAGCCGGTGCTGATGCTGGCGCTGGCCACGCTGGGGTTCGCCGTGAACTTCTGGGCCTGGGCGCTGCTGAGCCCGCTCGGCCCGCGCTACAAGGAACTGCTCGCTCTGAGCGGCTCACAACAGGCCCTGCTCGTGGCGGTGCCGGTCGTCGTGGGTTCCCTGGGACGCATCCCGGTCGGTGCCCTCACCGATCGCTACGGCGGCCGGACCATGTTCCCCATCGTGTCGCTGGCGACCATCGTGCCCGTGCTCTTCATCGGCCTGGTCGGCCAGTCCTCGCTGACCTGGTTGCTCATCGGCGGGTTCTTCCTCGGGATCGGCGGCACCACGTTCGCGATCGGGGTGCCCTTCGTCAACGCCTGGTTCCCGCCCGAGCGGCGCGGCTTCGCGATCGGGGTCTTCGGGGCCGGGATGGGTGGGACCGCGATCAGCGCGCTCACCACGGTCACCCTCGTCAAGAACGTCGGCGCGCCTGCCCCGTTCCTCATCACCGCGGCCGTGCTCGCCGGGTATGCCGTGCTGGCCCGGGTGCTGCTGCGGGACGCCCCGGGCCGCGTGGTGCCGACGGCCTCGGTCGCCACTCGCCTGGCCGCCGCGGCTCGGCTGCCGATCGCCTGGCAGGCCTGCATCCTGTATGCGGTGGCGTTCGGCGGCTACGTCGCGTTCTCGGTGTACCTGCCCGCCTACCTGCGCACGGCATACGGACTGGAGCAGGCGGACGCCGCGAACCGGATGGCCGGCTTCGTCCTCCTGGCGGTGGTCATGCGACCGTTCGGCGGGTGGCTGTCCGACCGCATCGGCCCGATCGCCGTCCTCGGCGGGGTGTTCGCGGTGGTCGCCACCGGCGCCGCGGTCCAAGCCACCACCCCCGACCTCGTCCCGCTGGGCACCATCGCCTTCCTGAGCATGGCTGCCGCTCTCGGCGCCGGCAGCGGCGCGACCTTCGCCCTGGTGGCCCGCTCGGCGCCCGCGGCGCAGGTCGGTGCCGTCACCGGTCTCGTCGGGGCGGCCGGCGGCCTCGGCGGGTTCGTCCCGCCGCTGGTCATGGGCGCGGTCTACAGCAGCCGCGGCTCGTACGGTCTGGGCCTTGCCCTGCTGGCCCTCGTGGCCGCCGGCTGCCTCGTGCTGAGCGCGACCATTGTGCGCGCCACCGCGTTGCGTGCGGCGCGTGCATGAGGTGCGCCCCGGCCTTGACATGCCCACCCGTTCCCGACCACCGACAGTGAGCGCCCGTGACGGCGGCCGGCACCACGCCGGAGGATGGGAGCGATGATGGCGACCCACGCAGAGATCACCGACCTGGCGGCGCTGGGCGCCGAACTGCTCGACCAGGCCAAGGCCTCACCGCACCGGCGCGTGTCCCGGCTCGTCGTCACCGGACCCAGGCAACGGGCCGTGTTGATGGCACTCGGCGAAGGTGGCGAGCTCGGTGAGCACGACTCACCAGCCGCAGCGACCTTCCACGTCCTGCGCGGCCGGGCGCGGCTGCGCTCCGGGGACACGGAGTGGGTCGTGGAGGCCGGGTGCCTCGTGGAGATTCCCCCCGAGCGCCACTCCGTGACCGCTCTCACCGACTGCCTGGTACTCCTCACGGTCTGGCTCGGCGCCTGACGCCAGCCGTGGGAACCGGCGTGAGCAAGCCGTGTCGAGGGCTCCCGTGTCGCCCATCGGTTCCGTCCGCCCGGGACAGGGGCACTGCTTTGGGGGCGAGACCGTGGCCGGCGCTTCCTCGAAGAAGTCCGGAAGCGCGCCCATTTGGCACGGCATACATCGACGGTTCGGGGACGTGACACGGACACCGGCTACCGAGCCCGGTGGGCGCCACCGGGGTCCGCGCTCGCACGGTAGCCCAGCGCCTGGGAGACCTCGCGTGCCGCGGCCACCACCAGCGGCGCGACCTGCTGGACGCGCTTCTGGTCGATCTCGAAAGCCGTGGCGGACATGCTCGCCGCAGCGTCGTCCCCGACCTGCACGACGTCCGCCGCCTGGCGCGGGATGAGGATCGTCGGCATGGAGCGGTGTGCCGGCATGGACACCAGGAAGATGGTCCTCCCCCCGCGAGGGCGACCCGGCGCGTCCACGCCCCGACGTAGAGGATGTCTTCGGCCTCCATCCGGTGCTCCGTGTCGTCAGTCGTGACGACGCCGGGACCCGCGAGGCAGACCCCGTCCTGCCGACACCCGTTCGGGATCCGTCGCCACAGCTGGCTGCCGAGCCGACCCCACGGTCGACGTGAACGAACAACCGGATCCGCTGTTGGGGCGGGGCGGGGCGCCCGGCCATGCCGCGATCCGCGCGGTCGCAGTGCGGCCAGAGGATCCGGTAGCTAACGCGACGGGGCCACGCTCCGGCGCATCACCGTGTTCTTCAGTCCCTTGGGCCGGATGAAGTCGAAGCCGGCGCGCTCGTAGACGGCCTTCGTGCCGTTGTAGAGGAACGACGAGGACAGCCGCCGCTCTCCCGGGATGTGCGGGTAGCCCTCGACGACGCCGCCGCCCGCCTGCGCGATCAGCGCGAGCGCACCCTCCAGGGCGACGGTCACCAGACCGTGCTGGCGGAACCGCCTGTCAACGAAGATGCAGGTGATCCGGTAGTCGGGCTCGAGGTCCTGCTCCTCGAGATACTGCTTGCTGTGGTGGATGTCGGGCAGCTCGGCCGGGGTTCCGTACTCCGCCCAGGCGATCGCCTCCTCGCCGTCCTCGCCGTCGCGTACGACGAGCGCCGCATGGGCGGTGCCCTCCTCGACCATGCGCCTCTTGAAT
>DASSLY010000005.1:0-2230 GCA_035689185.1 Dermatophilaceae bacterium | reverse complement strand
TAGGAGGCGCCAGGTCGCTGACCCGCCTCGCCGCCCAGTCCCGCAGGGTGAACCCCGGGTCGGGCTGCCAGCGCCCGCCGGGCCGGCGGAGCATCATCACCGGCGCGTCGAGCGCGTATGACGCGTAGGCCGCCGCCGGGGGCCCGCCCGTCACCGGCCGGGTCCGGGACGGGTCCAAGTGCTGCCAGATGGCCGATCGGGTCGACTTCCACCCCGTGTCGCGGCCCCGCAGACGTGGGGAGTTGGCGAAGGCGGCGACCAGGACGGGCCCGACCGCGTGGAGCAGGCCCCAGCGGGCTGTGACGTCCCGGTCGTCGAGCCCGGCGTCGAGGTTGACCTGGACGGCGGCGGTCGAGCTCATCATGGCCGCGCCGAGCGTCTCGCCGCGACCCGCGAAGTAGGCGGCCATCGCCTCGTAGCGGGGGTGGGTGAGCTGGCGCCGAGAGGGGCGATCGGGATCGGTGCCGGAAGGGACCAGGCTCAGGCCGCGGGCAGCGAGCGCGGTCTGCAGGTGGCCGACGTCCCCCGCGAGGCGGGCGTGACAGCGGTCGACCCCGACGGCAGGCTGGGAGCTGAGCTCGACCTGCCCACCCGGCTCCATCGTGACCCTGCTGCCCCCGGGGGTCGGCCCGGCACGCTCCAGCAGCGCCGTGAGCTCGGCGACGGGGACGGCTGCGCCGGGGCGCGTGTCACGCCGCACCGGCCACTCCAGCTCGGCGCCGACCAGCCCCGGCGGTCCGGTCTTGAAGCAGATGCGCTGGATGTAGCCGTGCACAAGGTCAGCGCTGGGCAGGACGTGCTCGTCGGTCTGCCGCACCGTGCGCTCCTCCCTGGTCCCGTGCTGGTCCGGTCCTCGTCGTGCTACTGGGTCGTCTGCTAGTCGTCTGTTACGGAGTCGTCGTGTTACGGATTGGCCGAGTCCGCAAGGTCGCGCACCGGCCGAGCACGCCGGTCGCAGACCGCCGTCCGTCCAGTTAGCCGGGCCGAGCAGCGCCCAGTGCAGAGCCGAATGCAGGGTACCCGCCGCCCGCTACGCGTCGCCCGGTGCCCGCCCGGCCGCATGGTCCGGCCGATGAGCCCGCGTCGCGGCTCCCGCGCGTTCTCGCGGCTGCGCGCCGGCCAGCCCCGAAGAAAAGACGTCAGCCTCCGACCCGTACGGGCCGGAGGCTGACGTCGAAGCGAGTGGACGTCCGTCGATCAGACGGGGCGGACGTTCTCGGCCTGAGGGCCCTTGGGGCCCTGGGTGACGTCGAACACGACGTTCTGCGCCTCGTCGAGGGAGCGGTAGCCCCCGGCGTCGATGGCCGAGTAGTGGACGAACACGTCGGGGCCGCCGCCGTCCTGGGCGATGAATCCGAAGCCCTTCTCAGCGTTGAACCACTTGACGGTGCCTTGTGCCATGGAATGTTTCCTTCTGTACCAGACGGAGGCGCCCACTTGGCGCTCTCCCGGCTGCCGCGCCACCCATGAGCAGGCGAGAAGCCTGACATGAAAAAAGCCCGCCGACAGGTGGCGGGCATTCGTCCTGCGAAGAACTGCAACAACAACCAGGGCAAACCCTAGCACGACCCGGCGCACGGTCGGGCCGGCCCGGGGGCGTCGGGGCCGACTTTCAGGGACAGGCAACAGGCCCGGACCGCGTGGTCCGAGCCTGTTGCCTGACACGTTGGTAGCGGGGGCAGGATTTGGACCTGCGACCTTCGGGTTATGAGCCCGGCGAGCTACCGAGCTGCTCCACCCCGCGTCGGCCTCGTCGGCAGGGCACCGGCCCCGGCGGACGTACCGGTCGGCGAACTCGGTGACGGCCTCACGCAGCCCGGCCGCCATGGGCAGGTCAAGCACCAGCTCGAAGAGATGGAGCGCCGCGCCGGCCAGCCTGGCGTCGTCCAGGCCGTGGCGCGCCGCCGCGAGCCAGCGGCCGGCCGCCGGCTCGCAGGCCGCGCGGGCCTCGTCGCCGCCGCCCGGCTCTGCCAGCAGCGTCGCCAGGACCGCGACGGGGACCGGCCACCACCGCGGGTCCTGCGCGTCGACGTAGCGCACCTCGAACCAGCCGCGCGGGCGCACCGGCGGGAACAGGGTGCTCAGGTGGTAGTCGACGTCGTCGGTGGTAGGAGGCGCCAGGTCGCTGACCCGCCTCGCCGCCCAGTCCCGCAGGGTGAACCCCGGGTCGGGCTGCCAGCGCCCGCCGGGCCGGCGGAGCATCATCACCGGCGCGTCGAGCGCGTATGAC
>DASSLY010000004.1:0-63509 GCA_035689185.1 Dermatophilaceae bacterium | reverse complement strand
AGGTTGCGGGGCCCGACGGCCGCGAGGTAGACGGGCACCTGGCGGGCCGGGATGGACAGCCGCAGCGCCTTGCCCGGCCCGTCCGGCAGCGGCAGCGTCCAGTGCCGGCCGCGGTAGACCAGCGGCTCCCGCCGCAGCACCTGCCGGACGATCTCGACGTACTCCCTGGTCCGCCCCAGCGGCTGGTCGAAGCGGACCCCGTGCCAGCCCTCGCTCACCTGCGGCCCGGACACGCCCAGCCCCAGCCGGAACCTCCCACCGGACAGCGTGTCCAAGGTGGCGGCCGTCATCGCCGTCATCGCCGGTGTCCGGCCCGGGATCTGCATGACTGCTGCCCCCAGCCCGATGGCGCGGGTCTGGGCCGCCACGAAGGCCAGCACCGTGGGCGCGTCCGAGCCGTAGGCCTCCGCGACCCAAGCCACGGAATACCCGAGCCGGTCGGCCTCCAGGGCCAGCGCCAGGTTGGCCGGGTCGTTGCCGCCCCCCCAGTAGCCGAGGTTCACGCCCAGTCGCACGCCCGCAGGCTAGCCGTGACCAGCCCATTAGGCTGGCCGACCATGCGGCGCCGGCGGATGGGGACCAGCGGCCTGGCGGTCCCGGACCTGTCCCTGGGCACCTGGATGTGGGGCTCGGCGGTGACCCCGCAGGACGCCCGGGACCTGCTCACCACCTACCTGGACGCCGGCGGCAACGCGCTGGACACCGCGGCCGGCTACGGCCGGGGGGCCAGCGAGACCACAATCGGCGGGCTGCTCGGCGACGTGGTCGCCCGCGACGAGCTGGTCCTGACCACCAAGGCCGGCCAGCACGACGCCTCCCGCCGCACCCTGGCCCGGGAGCTGGACGGCTCGCTGCGCCGGCTGGGCACCGACCACGTCGACCTGTTCCTGGTCCAGGCGTGGTCGGACGCGGCCCCGGTCGAGGAGACGCTGGCGACCCTGGACTGGGCGGTCACCACCGGACGAGCCCGGTACGTCGGCGTCTCGAACTACAGCGGGTGGCAGACCGGGTATGCCGCGTCGCTGGCCGCGCGCGCCGGGTCGCCCCTGGTCTGCAACCAGGTCGAGTACTCACTGCTGAACCGGCTGGTGGAGGACGAGGTGGTGCCGGCGGCCCAGCACCTGGGGTTGGGCCTGGCGGCCTGGTCCCCGCTGGGGGGCGGGGTGCTCAGCGGCAAGTACCGGCACGGCATACCGGCTGACTCGCGCGCGGCGAGCCGGCTGTTCCCGGGCTTCGCGGCCCGGTCCTTGGACGCCGGCGCACGGCGGATCGCCGACGCGGTCGTCACAGCGGCCGAGGGACTGGGGGTCTCGGCGACCGAGGTGGCGCTGGCCTGGGTCCGCGACCGTCCGGGAGTGAGCACGGCGGTCCTCGGTGCCCGGACCGTCGCGCAGCTGCGGACCTGTTTGGCCGCGGCCCGGTTGGAGCTTCCGGACGAGTTGGTGCAGGCCCTGACGGACGTGTCCTACTGACGGTTCCGCTCGTCGGGCTCGTCGGTCTCGCTGTCGGGCTCTCTATCGGCCTCGCTGTCGGTGGTGTCGAAGTCGCTGTCGTCCAGCCCGAGGTAGACCTCCTCGACGTCGCCGTCCTCGTCGTCGTGGTCGTCGACGGCCGGCTCGTCCTCGTCGTCGTCGTCGTCCTCGTCGTCGTCGTCCTCGTCGTCGTCGTCTTCGTCCTCGTCGGACCCGTAGACCTCCAGCGGGGTCACCTCGCCGAACGCATCGAGCAGCGCCTCGTCGTAGACGTCGAAGGCGTCGGCCACATCCTGGTAGGCGGCCAGGACCACCGGGTCGTCGTCCTGATGCCGGTTGGCCGCAGCCTCGAGGTGGCGTTCCAGCGCGGCGGTCAGCTGGTTCAACGCTGCGCGGGGGTCGACTGGCATGCCTTGACCGTATCGGCTCTGGAGCGTCTTGGCGTCACCGATTCCGCCGGAGCCAGCCGTGCGGGGCCACCGCGCAATGGGCGACGGATCAGCCGTCGCGACCGGAGCGCGCATGGGCGCGGCGCCGGCAGTCCGGGGCGACGGCACAATGGGCGAATCAGCCGTCGGGACCGGAGCGCGCATGGGCGCGGAGCCGGCCGTCCGGGGCGACGGCACAATGGGCGTCGATGGAGTACGAGTACCGCGTCCTGGCCTTCCCTCGCGAGGCGTCACGCGCCGAGGTGCGGCAAGTGATCGCCGAGCACTGCGAGTACGGGCACTGGGAGATGCAGCGGCTGCGGCTCTACTTCGGCGGCCGCCGCCGGGTATGGCTGCGCCGGCCGGTCATCCGCGTCCGCCGGACGGCCTAGCCCGCTAGGTAGGTGCGGGTGGGTCCGCCGTGCCGTCGAGGCGACTGGCGGCCGGAGACGACGCCGCGGACCCCGTTCGCCGGGTTCCGGGGCTATTACCGCCCATGCGGCGGCCCCGGTGGCGCGGTTGTGTGCAACCAGGCTTTCGTTGACATCGAACGTATGTTCGACTAAGCTGAGGGCATGCTCTCGGACGCGGTGACAGATCTGGTGGATCAGGCTCGGCGCCTGTTCGCCCAGTTCCGCTCTGGTGCCTGCGAGATGGACGAGGCCGACCTGCTCGATGTCATCGGGCTGAGCCAGCGGCTTGCCAACGTGGCCGGCGCGGTCCAGGCCGTCGCGGTGGCCGCGTTCGCCGCTTCCGACACCGCCCCGGACGGCGTCGGGGAGTACGCCGACTGCGAGGTCGGCACGGCGCTGGGTTACGCCACGGCGGCGGCCTCGGCGCTGACCCACCGGTCGGTCAAGATCGTCACCGATCTGCCCACCACCCTGGCCGCGATGGCCGCCGGGGACCTCGACACCTGGCGGGCGCACACGATTGCCGCCGAGCTGCGCGACGTCGACCACGACGGCTGCGGCAGGGTGGAGGCGTTGGCCTTTCCGGCGGTGACCGGAGACACGGCCCGGGCGGCCCGGGGCCGGGTCCGGCGGGCCCTGGCGCAGGTCGACCCTGATCTCGTCCGGCGCCGCCAGGAGGCAGCGGTGCGCGACCGGGACGTCGTGGTGGCGCCCGGTGTGGACGGTGTCTCGGACTGGTGGATGCGGTTGCGCACGGACCAGTCGGTGAAGTGCGCAGCTGCGGTCAACGCGCGCGCCGCTCAGCTGCGACGCCGAGACCCCGACCTCACCCTGGGCCAGGCCCGGGCCGACGCGGTGGCCGACCTCATCCTCGGTCACGCGGAGGTGGTTGCTCACCTCCGGCTGACCATTCCGGTCCAGACGTTCACGACGACCCCGCCGTTCGGCGACCCCGCCGACGCAGCGCAGCCGGAGTCGCCGCTGGGCTGGGAGGTTGCTGGCGTCGGCGTCATCAGCCACGCCCTGGTTGCCGACATCATGGACACGTTCCCGACCAGGATCTCCGGGATTCTGATCGACGCGCAGACCGGCGCGGCCGTTGCGACCACCGCCCGGGCGTACACCCCGCCGGCGTCAGTCGGTGCGCTTGTCCGGGCGCGGGACGGCACGTGCCGCTTCCCTCACTGCACAGTCCCGGCCACGCGGTGCGACCTCGACCACGTCCAACCCTGGCCCGCCGGGCCCACCTCGCCAGCCAACCTGGCGGCCCTGTGCCGACACCATCATCGGGCGAAAACGCACGGCGGCTGGGAATACACCCTCCATCCGGACGGCACCTGCACCTGGGTCACCCCCCACGGGGGTCAAACAATGCTCACCCGTCCCACCGATCACCGCGAGATGGCCGCCTGATGGGTCACTCGTCGCATGCGGGTCAAACCCAGGTCAAGCCCTGCTCACCCGTCCCACCGATCATCGCGAGATGGCCGCCTGATGGGTCACTCGTCGCATAGGGGTCTAACCCTGCTCAGCGAGAACGGCTCCCGGGGACGCCGTTCCCGGGAGCCGTCTGCCTCATCGGTGCTGGGCTCCCCCGAAGGGTCCAGGCCGAGGCCGCGCGGCGAGTCGCCCCGCAGCTTGGCAAACGGCGCCGAGGCCGGCTGGTTACGGGCAGCCGGCAGAGATGACCAAGTCTTGACCCGGGGCTCGCGGTCAGCAGGAGGCGAGGAAACGCCCGAGCACGCGAGCCCCGAAGCGCAGCGAGTCCACCGGCACGCGTTCGTCGACCCCGTGGAACATCGGGGCGAAGTCCAGCTCAGCCGGCAGCCGAAGCGGCGCGAAGCCGTAGCCGACCACGCCCAGGGTGGACAACGCCTTGTTGTCGGTGCCACCGGACAGGCAGTAGGGCAGCACGGTCGCGCCGGGGTCCTCGGCCAGCAAGGCGGCCTTCATCTGGTCGACCAGCGCGCCATGGAACGGCGCTTCCAGGGCGACGTCGCGGTGCGCCACCTCGACCTCGACGTGCTCGCCGGCCAGCTCGCGCACCGTCGCCATCAGGTCGTCCTCGTGGCCGGGCAGGAACCGGCAGTCCAGTGCCGCGGTCGCGGTCTGCGGGACCACGTTGTGCTTGTAGCCGGCGCTGAGCATGGTGGCGTTCGCCGTGTTCTGGATCGAGCCCAGGACGAAACCCTGAGCTCGCCCGAGGTGCCGCAGCAGCGGCCCCAGCTCCGCGTCGGCATACGGGGTGCCGGTGAGGTCGGAGAGCCCGTCCAGCAGGGCGCGCACCGACGCGACATACTCCCGCGGCCACACGTGCGCGTCGATGCGGGCGATCGCCTGCGCCAGCCGCACGACCGCGTTCTCCTGCGTGGGGACCGAGCCGTGCCCTGCCCGCCCGTGGGCGTGCAGCCGAAGCCAGGCGATGCCCTTCTCCGCGGTCTGCAACAGGTACGCGCGGGTGGGCTGTCCGGTATGCCGCGACGGCACGGTCACGCTGTACCCGCCCACCTCGCTGACCGCCTCGGTGACCCCCTCGAACAGCTCGGGATGGTGGGCCACCAGGTGCCGGCTGCCATAGACCCCGCCGGCCTCCTCGTCGGCGAAGAAGGCGAAGACGATGTCGCGCGGCGGCTTGGCGCCGCTTCGGGCCAGCTGCCGCAGGTTGGCCAGGATCATGGCGTCCATGTCTTTCATGTCCACCGCGCCGCGACCCCAGATGCACCCGTCGCGTTCCTCGGCGGCGAACGGGTCGGCCTGCCAGTCCGCCGCGTCCGCCGGGACCACGTCCAGGTGCCCGTGCACGCACAGGGCTGGCCGGCGGGCGTCCTCGCCCTCCAGCCGGACCACGACGCTGGCCCGCCCCGGGTCGCTCTCCACCAGCCGGGGTTCCAGACCCACCTCGGTGAGCTGGGCCATGACGTACTCGGCGGCCTTGCGCTCGACCGGGCCGGCGTTGTCGCCGTAGTTCACCGACTCGATCCGGATCAGCTCCTGGCAGAGCCGGACCACCTCGTCCGCCGCCTCCAGCGCGGGACCGTCGGACTGATCGGGCATGGCCCTCATGGTAGGCCGCGGGCCCTCGGCACAGCGGCCGGAACCGGCCTGCGTGGTAATGTTCGAGGTCGCTCCGGCCCGTCCGCGGGTCGGCGCGCGCCCTTGTCCGGGTGGCGGAATGGCAGACGCGCTAGCTTGAGGTGCTAGTGCCCTTTATCGGGCGTGGGGGTTCAAGTCCCCCTCCGGACACGCGTGTGAGCCCCCGAATCTTGGACCAGGGAACTGGGGCGCCGACAGCTCAGGGTCCGATCCGTGACGCGGCTTCGGGCGCCAGGCCCTCGCTGGGTTCGACGGGTGGCCGGCCCCGCTCCCGGCGCCAGACGCTGAAAGCGGCGGTCATGGCCGCGACCCAGGCGGCTCCGAGGATGAACCCGGCCAGCACGTCGGAGACGTAGTGTGCCGCCAAGGCGATACGGGAGAACCCGATCGCCAGCACCATGACCGCGGCGAAAGACACCACCAGGCGGCGCCACGCGCCGTGCAGGACCGGCAGGAACACCAGCAGCAGGACGGCGTAACCGACGATTGCCGCCTGCGCGTGACCGCTGGGAAAGCTGAGGCCCGGCTCGTGCACCAGCGGGCTACTGACCACTGGACGGGCCCGGTGCACCGCGTCCTTGACCAGCGAGTTCAAAACCGACGAGCCGATCCCGGTGACGGCGACGAACGCCGCGATGCGGAACAGCCGCCGCCAGAGCAGCCAGACGACGACGCCGGCCAGGATGATCTGCCAAGCCAGCGGCGACCCTGTGTCGCTGAGGACCTGCATGGCCCTCGCGAACCCGGGATGGGCCAGGGCGTACACATGCAACGAGTCGCGAGCGCCGTCGTCCGCCTCCAGCAGCGGTCGCCACTTGTCTTCCACCAGGAGCAGGAGCAGGAAGAACGGGACCGCCACCAGGGCCAAGGCGGCAAGCAACAGGACCGCGCGGGCGCCGAAGCGGGCCCCGGCCCGGCTGGGTCCCGGATCGGCTAGGGGAAGGGTGGGCATGGCTCACCCTTGCCCACTAACAGGCTCGCGGCCACGTCAGGCGCGCCGGCAGGCTTGGGTTCGCGGCACGCGACGACAGTCCGTATGCGGCGCCGCCGCACCGACGAGGTGGCTGAGGGCCGGCGCCTGGGCCGGGACGGCACGGCGGCGGTGCTGCAAATGAGCCGGCGCCGGACTCTTACGGCGACACGCACTCCGCGAGCCGGCCGAGGAACGGTCGCGGTGTGGCCTTATCCTGTAAGCGCACCGCAGAGGGTGCCCAGCAAGCTCCCGCCGCCGGCAGTGCGGCATTGCCCGCGGCGGGAGCGGAGGCAGGCGGCGAGAGGGAGGCGACAGCTGGCCACCGTAAGCGGTGGCCACGGCGATGCGTCCGTCCCCGTCCTCGTTCGGTGATGATCAGTCAGAGCTCGCCGCACACGCTGCCCACCCCCGGACACGACCGCGCCCCCACCGGACACCGCGTGCAAACGGCGTCGGCGGGGGCGCGGGCTCACCGCCTCCCCAATCGGCGGCGAGCTGGGGGTCAGCGGGCGTCGCGGTCGGCGTCGACGCCGTCGGTGTCGACGCGGTCGGTGTCCACGCCGTCGGTGTCGAACTGCTCCTTGCGGACCTGCTCGGTGACCTGCTGGTCCTCGCTGACCTGGTCGACCTGCAGCGAGACCTTCTCGACCGGCACCGCCTCCTTGGTCACCACCGGACGCTCCTCGTGCAGCACGACCTCGGCCTCGCCGTCGGCGATGTCGCCGCCGACGGCGCGCTCGCCTTCGGTGACCGGCTCGCGGACCAGCCGGACCTCCTCGCGGCTCACTGGCACCGTGACGCTCTGCTCCTCGGTGACCACGTACTTGCGCAGCCGGGCCCGGCCGGTCTCGACCTTCTCCGTCCCGACCTTGAGCCGCTCCTCGGAGCGGGTCAGCGAGTCGTCAGGGCTACCGGGCGTGACGTCGTTGCCTGGGGCGGGCCGGTATGCCGTGTCGGTGTCGCTGTAGTCGCGGCCGGCGGCCAGCTCAGTGTCGGGGCGGTCCCCTGCGCCGGCCACGTCGGAGGTGTCGCTGTAGTCGCGGCCGGCGGCCAGCTCCGTGTCGGGGCGGTCCCCCGCGCCGGCCACCCCGTAGTAGTCGTACAGCTCCTGCTCCTGGCCCTCGTCCAGGTGGCCGTCGGCGTCCATGCTCGGCGCGCCCTTGACCAGCGCCTGGTCGAAGGGCACCCGCAGGCCGTCGTCCGACATGGTGGCGCCGGCCACCGGGACGAAGGTCTCCTTGGTCCCGAACAAGCCGGTCTGGACGGTGACCCACTCCGGCTTGCCCGTGGCGTCGTCCAGGTAGAGCTGACCGACCTTTCCGATCTTGTCGCCGTCGGTGTCGTAGACGGTCGACCCGATTACGCTGTCCAGCTGCTGCTCGTTGATCACTGTGTTCCCCTTCTGTGACGGTCAGGTGGTGCGTTTCAGAGGTTGCTGGGGCGGCCGGCCCACTCGGTGGCGGTCGCGCCCTGGTCGTAGACCTCGCTGCGGCGGGCGTCGCCGGAGGAACTCGACGGGTCCGAGGCGGCATACGCCTGCTGGGCCTTGTCCTTGGCGGCTTTGGCCTGCGCGGTGATGCTGGGGGCGTTCTCGGCCTCCCGCTTGACCTTCGGCGCCTCCTCCTCGGCCTTGGCCAGGATCGACTCCCACCGCCCCTGCATCGGCTTGATCAGCCCTCCTCCCACGCCGACGATCAGAACACCGGCGATGGTGGCCAGCACGGCGACGAGGATCGGGGTGGTGACGGTCGTGGCGATCCCGACCTGGTTCAGCGCGGCGATGACGCCCAGGCCGACGATGAAGGCGGCGGCGATGTTGGCCAGCGTCTTGCCAGAGGACAGGCCGCCGAGCGTGCCCTCGATCAGCGTCTTGGCCGCCGCCGCCACCGCGGCTGCCACCACGACGATGATGATGGCGACGAACGCCTGCGGCAGGAACGCGATGATGGAGGTCAGCAGCGCGCTGATGGGGTTGGGCCCGAACGCGCTGAAGGCCAGTTGCAGCGTGAACAGCAGGACCGCGTAGTAGACGAGCCGGGCCAGGATGTCGCTGGCGTCGAACTTGCTGCGCTCCAGGGCTCGGCCGATGCCACCTCGCTCGACCGCCCGGTCGAAGCCGACCCGCTCCAAGAGGGCGTTGACGGCCCGGCGCAGGATCCTCGCCACGACGATCCCGACGAGCAGGATCACCAGGAACAGGACCAGTTTCGGGACGAACGTCGCGATGGTGGTCAGTGCGCTGGTCAGTGCGTCTTTCACAGGCTTCCTCTCGTGAGGTCTCCACGATGTATGTCGGCCGGCCGGCTGTGGCGCCGGCCGTGGCTGGCTCCGCGGTTGCGGTTCCAGCACCGAAATGACGATGCGGTCCGGCCCTCACCATCACGCCGCCCAGAGGGTGACCTGGGTCACAACCTCCTCACAGGTGTGGTGACCAGCCCCGTCCACTGCCGCGTAGCCTTGGGGGCGGGGCCCGACGGGGCCTTGCCGATGACCGGTTGCGCCCAGAGCCGATGACCGGCTGCGCCAGATCGCGGGGAGAGGAATGCGTGACGAGCTGTCTCGACGTGCCGATGCCTGGCTCGAGCAGCCGGACCGCACCAGAGTCGACCAGCGAGACGACCAGGAAGTCGACCAGCGAGACGGGCAGGAAGTCGACCAGGAAGTGGACCAGGAAGACGACCAGCGAATAGACCGGGAAGTCGACCACCAGGAAGTCGACCCTGACGTCGACGCTTTGCTTCAGCTTCAGGCCCCACTGCGCCGGTTCGTGGCCGCACGCGTCCGGGAGCCCCACCTCACCGACGACATCGTCCAGGAGACGTTGCTGCGGATGGTGCAGGCTCGGCGCCGGCTCGAAGTCGAGACGTTGAGCGCCTACGCGTTCACCGTGGCCCGCAACCTGGTCTACGAGCACGCCCGGGAGGTGCAGACGGCCCGGCGGCACCAGCCGCAGCTGCTCGAGTTGCGCTCGCCGGAC
Organism: Dermatophilaceae bacterium; assembly: GCA_035689185.1. GTDB lineage: Bacteria > Actinomycetota > Actinomycetes > Actinomycetales > Dermatophilaceae > DASSLY01. The sequence goes on along the minus strand of DASSLY010000004.1, from coordinate 54,153 downwards.
CTTCCCGAGAACGCGGCCGTCACGGCGGAGTCCCGCACGGCGCTGGCGGCCGCCCTTACGCAACTGACTCCCACCCAGCTCGGCCTGCTCGTGCAGCACGACCTGCACGAGCGCTCGCTGGCCGACCTGTCCGCCAGGCGCGCGGTCGCGCCGGGGGTGCTTGCCTCCCAGCTGACCCGGACCCGGGCCAAGCTGCGGGTGGACTACCTGCTCGCGCTGCGGCGGCTGACCTTGCCGACCGCACAGTGTCGCCCGGTGTTGATGGCCCTGTCCGCAGGTGACCGGCGTCGCCAGCAGGCGCTGCAGGCCGGCGACCACCTGGCCGGCTGCCCCACCTGCGCCGAGGTCGCGCCGGCATTGCTGCGCCGGGAACGCGCGCTCGCCGGACTGTTGCCGTGGGTGCCGCTGGGCGCGATGCACGGCCGAGTGGAGGGCTGGGTCCGCGGGCACGCGGCCGCCAGTGCAGGGGCCGCCGCCGCCGGGGTAGCCGGGCTGGTCACCGCGGTGGTCCTCAGCGCCGGCAACTCGCCGGCGCCCGCGAGCGGCTCGACCCCCACCCCGGCTCCGACGAGGATCACCCCGACCGTGGTCTCCGCGGCGCCGTCGGCCGTGGCGGCCGTGCCGGACCTGCGTACCGCCAGCAACGCGCGCGTCTTCGCCGAACGCTCGCGGCTCGCCGCATTGGTCGGTACCACCGTCCGGGCCGACGGAGCAACGGTGCTGTCGGTACCAGCGGACGAGGGTTTTTGGCTGGGGCGTGCAGACGCCCGGGTATGGGTGCAGCTTGCCGGCTCGCGCGAGTCGCGCCTGACGATCAAGCCTGGGATGCGTTTGCGGTTCGAGGCGAGGGTGGTGGCCAACACCGAGGAGTTCCTGCGCGCCGTCGGGGTCGGCCGCGCCGAGGGCCGGGCTGCGCTCGCCGCTGCCGGGTACCACCTCCTGGTCGCTCCCGGCGCGATCACGGTGCGCTGAGCCAGAGTGCGCCGAGACCGGGGCGGACGAGGAGGGTAACGTCGCGTGCGTGACGGTCCAGCCCCGCCGCCAAGCCGGCGTCCACGTCGTCCTTGCCGACGCGGACAGCGAGCAGTACCAGTCGCTTCGGCGCCGCCCCATGCCGCGGGAGGAACGGCTCCGGCTGGGGCGCGGTCTGCGCCAGTCGGTGCCTCGCTCCGCGCTGGGTGACTGGGAGCCGTTCCCCGGCAGGCCAGACCCGGTGCAGCTGATCCTGGAGTCGCACGAGGGCCGGGTGGACGCGTTGATCCCGGTGCGGGTCGGCCGGATGGTCGCCTCCCCGTACGGCTTCTTGCGCGGCACGGCCGTGGTCATGGCCGCGGACGTCGCCCACCTGCCGTCCACCGGGATCACCCCGGTCATCTGCGGGGACGCTCACCTGGGCAACTTCGGCTTCTACGCCTCGCCCGAGCGGGACCTGGTGATCGACCTCAACGACTTCGACGAGGCCCACCCGGGACGTTGGGAGTGGGACCTGCGGCGGCTGGTCGCGAGCATCTGGGTGGCCGGGCGGGGCAACGGCCACAGCGAGGACAACTGCCGGGCTGCGACCGCGAACTGCGTCGCGGCATACCGCAGCGAGGTGACCCGGCTGGCATCCGAGCCGCTGCTGTCTCGCTCCTACCAGCGGGTGGATGTGGACCGGCTCAAGGAGTCGGCGACCCAGCCGAGCCTGCGTGCCGAGATCGAGCGCGCCGCGAACCGCGCGCGGCAGCGGACCAGCGACCGCGCGTTGCCGCGGTTCACCAGCACGATCGGGGGGCGGCGGCGGATCGTGGAGGAGCCCCCGCTCATCACCCGGCTGGACGAGCCGGAGACCGACCAGCTGGCCGCGGCGCTGGACGAGTACCTGCAGACACTGGCCCCGCACTGGCGCCGGGCGGTGGGGGGCTACACCATTGACGACGTCGCGCACAAGGTGGTCGGGGTCGGCAGCGTCGGGCTGCGGGCCTACGTCGTCCTCTTGGAGGGAAGCAGCCCCGACGACGTGGTGTTCCTGCAGCTGAAGCAGGCGCGGCGGTCGGTGCTGGCCAGGTACGTGCACGGCGACCTGGCCTGGCACGCCCACCAGGGCCAGCGAGTGGTGGAGTACCAGCAGGCCCTGCAGACGGTCAGCGACCCGTTGCTCGGCTGGACAACGGTCGACGGGCAGCAGTACTACGTGCGCCAATTCCGCAACATGAAGGGCGCCGTGGCGGTGGACGCCATCGACGCGGCGGCGCTGACCGACTACGCGGGGGTGGTGGGGACGCTGCTCGCCAAGGCGCATGCCCGCACCAGCGGCGCCTCCATGATCGCCGGTTACGTCGGGCTGTCCGACCGGGTCGACGTGGCGCTGTGCCGGTTCGCCCGCGCCTACGCCGACCAGACCGAGGCCGACCACGCCGGACTGGTCAAGGCGGTGGCCCGCGGCGTCCTCCCGGTCGAACACGGCGTGTGAGGATCGGCCGCCCGCGTCCCCGCCCCGGGGTGACCCGGCGGTTCGCTCACCGACTGGTGGCCCGCTGGCGCGGCCGCCGCCGCACGCGGGGCCTTGCCCGACCCGGCCGGACCCGAACAGGTGCACCGGTTCGCAGCAGTGGCCGCCGAGTTCGCCGATTCCCTTGCTGGAGCAACCACTGCGGTGCGGTCGCCGAGGTCGGGAGTTGGTCGGAGTTGGTCGGAGTTGGTCGCTGGGAGATCTGTCCGCAGAATGGGGTGGATATCGCGAGAACCGCGGTGCCGCCCTCGTGGCAGTGTCATCCTGGTCCCGTACAGGCACCCGGGGTGCCATTGGACCCCGGCGCCTGAGCCTGACCAGTTGCGGGCTCGTTGCTCGGCGTCGGCCCTGTTACCTCCCAGTCGGGAGCGACCGGGAGGTAACAGTCGTAGTGCCAAGGTCTGATAGCGATGGCCGGTGGAGGAGGTGGACTGTGGAGCAGGTTCGGCAACGTGTCGGCCCAGTGGTCTCTCCTTCGGAAGAATCGTCCATGAAGCGCTTCCTGATCGGTGCCGCCGCCGGCATCACGGCCGTGGTGCCGGCCGTCGTCGGCCTGGTGGGGAACCAGTCGTTCTCCCAGTCGGTGCCGGTGCGCGCCCCGGCCTACGTCTCTGCCGCGCGAACCTCCGAGATCGACACGCCACCCCAGCCGAGCCGGACGGCGGAACCGACCCCGACGGCCACCACGCACGTGGGGGGCCACGGCGCCGACGATGCGGTGACGGCAGGCACGACCGGTCGTGATGCAGCGGAGAAGGGCTCCCGCGGCACCGGCAACTCCGGCCACGGCAGCGCCGACGACCCGACGCCTGCCCGCACCGGCAGCGGGACCTCCGGCGGCCCGGAGGACCGCAAGCCTGCTCGCACCGGCAGCGGGACTTCAGGCGGCTCGGAGGACCGCACGCCTGCTCGCACCGAAGACCGGACGTCCGGCACTGGCGGTTCCGATGACACGGGCGGGTCCGGTGGGTCCGGTGGTTCAGGCGGGTCCGGTGGTTCCGAGGACGCGGGCGGCTCGGGCGGTTCGGGCTCGGGCGGTTCGGGCTCGGGTGGCTCCGACGAGGACTCCGGACACAAGTGACCGGCACCGGTCCCGGTCTGCGAGACCTCCTCCTCGGATCAGGCGAACCCGGCGCCGCGGCCGGCGGGGCGACCGGACGCGGCGGATGGCTCAGGCTTACCCGGCCGGAATCGACCAAGGGACCGCGCCCCGCAGCGGAGATCAAGCCGCGGGACGTGCTGCTGCAGCTCGCCACTGCCGCCTTCGTCGTCCTGCTGCTCGTGGCGTTCGCCGGCTCCTGGGCCTCCCAGCGGCTGGCCGAGCGGCAGGCGGTCAACGACGCCGCGCAGGCGGCCGACCTGATGGCCGAGGCCGTGGTGCAGCCGACGCTGTCGGACGGGCTTGTCACCGGCGACCCAGCCGCGGTGGCGGCGGTCGACAGCGCTGTGCGCCAGCACGTGCTCGGACGTGCCAGCGTCCGGGTGAAGATCTGGTCCCCCCAGGGCAAGGTGCTCTACTCCGACGAGCGGCGGCTGGTCGGCCAGCAGTTCCATCTGAACGACAGGGAGCAGCAGGCGCTGCGCGACCCGTCGCTGCAGGCGGAGGTCTCCGACCTCGGCGAGGAGGAGAACCAGTTCGAGCGGGGGCAGGGCCGGCTGCTGGAGGTCTACCGACCAGTGTGGACGCCCGGCGGCCAGACCCTGCTCTTCGAGACCTACGCGCCATACGGACCGGTCTCGGCCCGGGCCAGCCAGCTGTGGCGCGGCTTCATCGGCATCATGCTGAGCAGCCTGCTCATCCTGCTCCTGCTGCTCGCCCCCATCCTGTGGCGGCTGTTGCGGCGGCTCAAGCAGTCGCAGGCCGCCCGCGAGCACCTGTTGCAACGAGCCGTGGACGCCTCCACGGAGGAACGCGAGCGCATCGCCGGAACGCTGCACGACGGAGTCGTCCAGGACCTCGCGGCGACCTCGTTCGCCGTCAGCGGCGCGGCGAGTCGGGCCGCGGCGGCGGGACAGCCCCGCCTGGCCCGCGACCTGGACGCCGCCGCCGGCACGGTGCGCACCAGCATCGCCGGGCTGCGCTCGCTGCTGGTGGACATCTACCCGCCGAGCATGTCCGCAGCTGGCATCGGCGACGCCCTGGAGAACCTGGCCGCCGCCCTGCGCACGCGCGACGTGGTCGTGGACATCGCCATGCCGCCCGACCGCCAGACCGGGCTGTCGGAGTCCGGTGACCGGCTGCTCTTCCGGGTCACCCAGGAATGCCTGCGCAACGTGTCCCGCCATTCCCGGGCCACGTCGGTGTCGGTGAAGGTGCGCCGGGACGACAGCGGTTGCGAGCTCACCATCGCCGACGACGGCGTGGGTTTCGACGCACAGGCCGTGCTGTCCGCGCCCGAGCGCGGCCACTTCGGACTGCAGGTCATGCGTGACCTGGTGCGGGCCGAGGACGGCGAGCTCGCCGTGCGGACCTCCCCGGGCGAGGGCACCGTCTGGCGGTTGCGGTTGCCGACGCCGTGAGCGTCACCGTCCTGGTCGTCGACGACCATCCGCTGGTCCGCGGGGGCCTGGTGTCGCTCCTGTCCGGGACCGACGACGTCGATGTCGTGGGGGAAGCTTCCAACGGGCGCGAGGCGGTGGATCTGGCTGCGGGCATGACCGACCCGCTGGACGTGGTGCTGATGGACCTGTCGATGCCGGTGCTGGACGGTGTGGAGGCGACGCGTGAGCTGGTGTCCGCCCATCCCGGCATCGCCGTCATCGTGCTCACCTCGTTCGCCGACCAGCCCCGGGTGGCCCAGGCGCTGCAGGCCGGCGCGGTGGGGTACCTGCTCAAGGACTGCGACCCGCGCGACGTCGTCGCCGCGGTCCGCTCCGCTGCTGCCGGCGGAGCTCCGCTCGACCCGCGGGTCGCGCGGTCGCTGCTCCCCTCGGCCGGCGCCGGGCCGGCGCAGGTGCTGAGCGCGCGCGAGCTACAGGTGCTGCGGCTGGTCGCGCAAGGCCTGGCGAACAAGCAGGTGGCGCGCGCCCTGGGCATCAGCGAGAGGACGGTGAAGGTGCACGTGACCAACATCTTCCGGGCCATCGGAGTGGGCGACCGCACCAGCGCGGCGTTGTGGGCGCGCGAGCACCTGCCGGAAAGCATCTTCTAGGCGTCTGCGGGACACGTCGTCACCTCTTGGGTGGACGAGGCAGAAAGCCGCTCGTCCGCTCGACGTAGTCCTGGTACCCGGGTCGCCGCGAGCCGATGTCTTTCTCCAGCAACGGTTTCCCGGTGCCCTTGGCCAGCAGCCAGGTCATCAGCACGGGCGACAGCACGGTCAGCACCCCCGGCCAGGCGCTGCCGGCGACGATCCACAGACCCCACCACACACAGGCGTCGCCGAAGTAGTTCGGGTGCCTGGTGTACCGCCACAGGCCGGTGTCCAGCACCGTGCCCTGGCTCGCCGGGTCTGCCGTGAACCGGCCGAGCTGCCAGTCCCCCACCGCCTCGAAGAACACACCCACCGCCCAGACGGCGACGCCCACGAAGGCGAGCCACGACAGCCCGTCCGGCTGGAACATGGCCACCTGCACCGGCAGCGAGACGAACCACATGACCGCCCCCTGCGGCAGGTAGATACGTCGCAGCGCGGTCCCGGTCCGGTCACCGCCCGCCTGGTCCAGCAGCTCGGCATACCGGCGGTCCTCGCCGTGCCCACGAGCACGGAGGGCGACGTGAGTCGCCAGGCGCACCCCCCAGAGCGCGGTGAGGAGCACGACGACCGTGGCGCGCGCACGGTCGGCTCCGGCGCCGGACACCGCATACGCGACGGCGGCGACGAGGACGAATCCCAGGCCCCAGACGGTGTCGACAACCGAGTGGCGGCCGGCGGCCCGGGCCCAGCCGAACGTCAGGCCCATCAACAGCGCCGTCGCCGCCAGCGTGACCGGCAGCGACCACAGGAAGGCACTCCAGTCGAAGCTCATCAGATGACCCGGACGGCGGGCATCCCGCTGCCGCCGCCGGGTTCGCGCCGGACCGCCAGGATCTGATCCACGCCCATCCGCCCCTCCTCGAACGCCAACGCTCCGCCGACAAGGTAGAGCCGCCAGACGCGGGCACCCTCCTCGCCTACCAGGGCGACGACCTCGTCGATGCGCTCCTCGAACGCGTCGTACCAGGCCTGCACCGTGCGCACGTAGTGCTCCCGCAAGCCGTGGACGTCGCGGACCTCCAGGCCGGCCCGCTCGACCAGCTCCACGGTCTGGCCGACTGGCCGCATGTGCATGTCCGGGGCGATGAACGCCTCGATGAACGGCCCGCCGCCCGGCCTGCTGCGGCGCGACATCTGCTGGATCAGGACCCGGCCCGCCGGCCGGAGCAGGTCGTGGACACGGCGGAGGAACACCGGGTAGTTGCGCCGGCCGACGTGCTCGCCCATCTCAATCGCGCTGACCGCGTCGAACGGGCCGTCGTGAACGTCGCGATAGTCCTGCAGGCGGACCTCGACCCGGTCGCCCAAGCCCCCCTCGTCGACCCGCTGCTGCACACACCGGCGCTGCTGCTCGGACAGGGTGACCCCGACGACGTCCACGCCGTGGTGCTCGGCCGCGTAGACGGTGAGCGAGCCCCAGCCGCAGCCGATGTCGAGCAGCCGCTGGCCGGGACGAAGTCCCAGTTTGCGGCACACCAGGTCGAGCTTGTCCCGTTGCGCGTCGGCCAGGGTGTATGCCGGGTCCTCACTTCGCCAGTAGGCGCAGGAGTAGGCGCGGTGAGGGTCCAGCAGCAGGTGGTAGAAGTCGTTGGACAGGTCGTAGTGATGGGCGATGGCCGCTCGGTCTCGGCGCAGGCTGTGCAGCCGCCCGCGCAGGTCGGCCTGGCTGGCGGGGGCGGCCGGCGCCAGGCCGAGCAGCCGCAGGTCGAGCGCTGCCTTGGCGATGGCGGTCACGGCGGGGCGTCTCGGCGGCTGGCTGCGAACGGCCCGCCAGACCCGGCGGAACGCGTCGAGCAGGTCGCCGTCGACCGCGATCTCGCCGGTGGCGTAGGCCTGGGCCAGCCCCAGCTCACCCGGCCGCCACGCCAGCCGGCGCAACGCGTCCGGGCTGGTGATGTGCACCGTCGGCGTCCCCGGCGGCCCGAACCGGCCGCCGTCCCAGGTCCGCACCTGCACCGGCAGACCCGCGGGGAACAGTGGTTCGACCACCCGGGACAACGTCGCGGCTACCGGGGTGGCGACCGCCGGGGGGAGGGTCTGGGTGCGTTCGCCTTCCTGGCTCATGTCCCTGCTTCGACGCCGGGTGGTGCGGCGGATGCTGCTGGCACCAAGGGAGCCGGCCCGTGCTCGGGCCCGCGGCCGTCGCTAACTGGCCGCTAACTGGCCGCTAACTGGCCCAGGAGCTGCCGAAGCAGACGAACGGCGCCGGCTCCGGCAGCATGGCCAGGGTCTCGGCCAGCGCGGTCGCGGTGTCCGCGCCGCCCGCGAGCCGGCGGTGCAGGCCGCCCATGACGTCCGCGGCCACCCCGTCGGCCACCCGGGAGACGCCGGCCACGACCGAGGTCACGCCCAGGCGAAGCAGGACGCTGGTCAGACCGAGAGCCTCCTCCCCGGGCCGGATGGTTGACAGCCCGACCTCGCAGGCAGAAAGGACGACCAGCCCGGCCATCCCGCCTGCCGCGTCCAGCTCGTAGGCGAACAGCGGGCCGTCGGCCAGCCGCACCGAGGAGAACAGGGGGCTCTCCGTCTGGTGCAGGCCGTGGGCGGCGACGTGGACCACGTCGGAACCGGCGCCCAGCAGCGCCGCGACCGCGGCAACTGTTGCGCCGGCCCCGACCAGCGCCGGCTCAGCGCCCCAGATCCCGGCGACCTCGGTCGCCTCGGCCGCGGCCCGGTGCAGCCCGGGGCCAGCCACCGCGGCGACCCGGCGGCGACCCCCCTGGTGCCTCTTGGTCGCCCGGGAGGCGAGCCAGCTCGTCGCGCTGGGCGTGACCACCAGCGGCCGGCCCCGCTGGGACGGCAGAGCGGGCCAGGGCAGCAGCGCCAGCGGCCCGGCCGGGCAGAGCACGAGCGCGTGGCCGGTCAAGGGCAACGGGGTCAGGAGCAGGTCGTCCACCAGGGCCAGGTCGGACGCCAGCGACGCGGCGATGGTCCGCCGCAGTGGCTCGGGCAAGGCGTTCAGCGCCAAAGCGTCCAGGTCGGCGACGATGCGCCGGGTGAGCTCGCGCAGCGCGGACACCGGCGCCAGGTCGTGCACGGTGACCGAGCCGCGACCGGCGACACAGCCGAGCCAGCGGCCCTCGTGCTGGACGAAGCTGACCAGCTCGGCGCCGGCGTCGGCCAGCGCCCGGCGCACGTCGGCGAGGTCAGCCGCGGTCGGCGCGGACGCCTGGCCTTCGCGCCGCCAGGCCCGGGCCCGGACCTGCTGTTGCAGCATGGCCGCCCGAGCCCGCAGCTGGGCCAGGTCGGCGTCTCGTCCGGCTTCGCCGGACAACAACCGGGCCGACTCCTCCACCTGACGCAGGCTGGACAGCAGCGCCGCGGTCTCGGGGTCCCCCGGCGGCCGGACCGGTGTCAGCCGGGTGGACACGGCGCGACCCCGCTCGATGCTGGCGAACACCTCCCACGGCCGGCCGTGGCGCAGGCTCAACGCGAGGTCGAGCCGGGCCAGCGCCACGCCGTGGACCGCCCCCGCAGTTCGCAGGTCCAGCGAGCCGGCGCTGGACTGGTGCAACGAGAGCTCGGTGAGCCCGGCCCGGATCTCCTGGCGGGCCAGGCTGTCCCGTCCCCGCGCCTGGGCGGCGCGCGCTCGCAGCTGCCGCAGCTGCAGCCGCACGCTGAGCGGGTCGGAGCGTCGCAGCGACAGCGACGGCAGCACCGGGTTGGGCTGGGCCGCGGCCAGCAGACCCTGGGCTTGCAGCAGGTCCGCGGCGCGGGCCAGGTCTCGTCGGCCCTCGGCCCGGCAGGTGGACGAAAGGCGACGGGCCCGCTCGGCAAGCTGCAGGAACCGCCGGGACCTGCCCCGGGCGCCGCTCGTCTCGTTCAGCGCCAGCTCGCTGGCGATGACGGCAAGCTCGGCCTTGCGCTGCCACCGCAGGTTTTGCCGGCGGGTGAAGTGACGCAGCGCTGAACGCGCACTCCGCCGGGCCGCGACCGGGTCTCCCGCGGTCAGAGCGACCTCCGCCTTGGCGAGCTCGGTCTCCCCGAGGTCCTGCACCAGCCGGTCTCGCCGGAACAACTCGGTGGCGGCGTCCAGACTGGCCAAGGCGTCCCGGCCCAGACCCGCCTCGCGCAGGATGCGAGCCTGGTCCAGCAGCACGATGCCGTGGCGCCCTCCCGGGTCCAGCTCGGCCGCCGTGGCGATGTCGGCCAGGGCGCGGGGCAGGTTCCCGGCGAGGAACTCCACGAAGCCGAGGTTGTGCCGTGCCTTGAACTCCAGCAGCCGGTCCCCGCTGTCGGCGGACACCTGGGCAGACCGGAGCAGGTCGGCCCTGGCCGCGACGAGGTCGCCACCCTCCAGGTGCAGCGACCCCCGGTTGAGCAGGATGCAGGCCCGGTCGAAGGGCTCGGCCGTGTCGATGAGCTCCGCGGCGGCGTCGAAAGCGCGCAGGGCCAGCGCGGTCTCGCCGGTGCGCAAGAGCAGCAGCGCCCGGTTGTTCCGCACCGCCGGCACCAGGTGCAGCGCTCCCGCTCGGCGGGCCACGTCCTCGGCCTGGTCCAGCAGTTCTAGCGAGCGGGCCAGGTCGCCGCCCACCTCGAAGACACTGGACGCGAGGCCGAGCAGCGCCCGGGCTCGCAATGCGCCCAGCCGCGGGCCTGCGGCTCCCGCTGCCGCGCCGTCGGTGCCGTCAAGGACGCGCTGGAAGTGCCGGGCCGCGACCGAGGGGCGGCCACGGCTGTTGGCGGCGGTCGCCTCGGCGATGTCCTTGGCCAGGGCCTCGGGATCCGGCCGCCGCACCGCGGCGGTCACGGCTGCCGTGCTACACCTCGAAGGCCGGGGTGATGACCGAGGGGCCGGCCTCGCCCTCGGGCTGGAAGGTCAGCTGGGCCAGTCCCGCCGGCACCTCGTCGAAGGCGAACCGGCCGGTGGCGTCGGCGACAGTGCTCACGGTGCGAGCGGTGGTGCGCAGGTTGACCAGCACCGGTGCCGCGGGCGTCAGCCAGCCGTCGATGCGGATCGTCGCGCCGTCGGTCGACAGGGTGATCATCGCGGTGAGCGAGTCCGCGGAGAAGGTCAGTGTCTGGGCCCGGGTCTGGGTGGTCTCGCCGCGGACCAGGGCAGCGTCGCCGGACATCCGGGTCAGCTGAGCCACCTCGGCATACACCTCGTCCAGCGCGAGCGCGAACTCCAGCCGGTCGGTCAAGCCGTCCGGCATCGGGTCGGCGGCCTGGTAGATGCGCGCGAGCTCGGCCAGGATGTCCACGTCCACGTCGTCCAGGTCCTGCCCGGCGAGCAGCTCCAGCTCGGCCTCCCCGGGGGTCTGCCTCTGCTCGTTCATCAGGCCTCCCAAGCCGGATCGCTGGTGAGCACGGTGCGCAGCTTGGCCAGGCAGCGTCCTCGGGTGGGGCCGATGCTGCCGATGGGCATCCCCAGCGACTCGGCGACGACCGCGTAGTCGGGCCGGTCGGCGAACGCGATCACCCGCAGCAGCTCCCGGCAACGCGGTGACAGCTGCTGCACGTGCCCCCAGAGCACCCGCTCGCGTTGCGAGCGCAACGCCACCGCGTCGGGTTGTTCCGACTCGTCGGCGGGCAGGCCGGCGGTCACCTCGCCACCGTCGCCGTCGTTGAGGCTGGTGCTGAGGTGGGCCCGCTGCTGGCGGGACACCCGCCATGCCTCCCGCCGGGTGGTGGTCAGCAACCACTTCACCACCGTGCGCGGGTCCCGCACCGAGTCGGCGTTGCGCAGCAGGCTCATCCACACCGTCTGCAGCACGTCCTCGACTCCGTTCTGGTCGATGCCCTGCCCGCGGGCGGTGTGCCAGAGCAGTGGGGTGACCATGCGGAGCAGCGCGTCGAACGCCTGCCGGTCCCCGTCCCGGTAGTCGGTGAAGGCCACAGCGGCGCGCGCGACCAGGGTGTCGCCGGAGGGGCGGGCGCCGATCACGAGTTCCCCCCTGTCGTGGCCCGGGGTGCCGCACAGGTGTCGCTCATCTCGTCCTCTCCTCCGGGTCCCGGTTGCGCCGGCACGGGCGGTGCGGCGATCATCTCGGTGCCAGTCGGGGGTGCTGAGGCCAAGCGTACTGACCCCACCCGCCAGCCGGTCTCCAGATGCTGCTTCGGGTGTGCAGCCAGCTCACGCGCCCGGCCTCATGGCAGAAGAGGCGACGACGGGCCCGGCTGATACAGGTCGGAGTACTTACGCTGACCGTCATGGCTCACGACTTCCAGGTCACCTTTGACTGCGCGGACCCCCACGCCCTGGCCGACTGGTGGGCGGACGCGCTCGGCTGGCAGGTGGAGCCGAGCAACGAGGAGTTCATCACCTCGATGGTGGAGCAGGGCTACGCCACGACGGCCGACACGACCCGGCACCGGGGTGTGCTCGTCTGGCGGGACGGGGCCGCCATCATCGCGCCCGAGGCGTCCCCGCCGCGCCGGATCCTGTTCCAGCTGGTCCCGGAGCCGAAGACGGTGAAGAACCGGGTCCACCTGGACGTGCGGGTCGGAGCGGACCGGGTGGATGCCGAGACGGCGCGGCTGCTGGCCAACGGCGCGACGTTCCTGCACGAAGGCAGGCAGGGCCCGCACCGTTGGGTCACGATCGCCGACCCGGAGGGCAACGAGCTCTGCGTGACCTGACCCAGACCTCACACCCGGTATGCCGCGGCGGCCGCCGCGCGATGTCACGGCCGCCGGTGCACCACCAGCGGAAGCACCGACGACGCGCCCGCCTCGCGCACCTTGGCGGCGGCGACGGTGACCGGCCACAGCGACGACGTGGCATCTACCACCAGCAGGACGCAGGCGCCGGTCAGCGTGGCCCCGAGCTGGCCGGGGACGCTGATCGCCTCCCGCCAGAACCTCGCCTCCTGGGCCGAGCTCTGCTCGGCCCTTCCCGCCGCCCACGGCCCGGACACGGCGAGACCGGCTTGCGGCAGCCGGCCGACGCCGGCCAGGTGGTCGACCAGCCCGGCCACCAGCCGTGGGTAGCCGGCCGCAGGCAATCCGAGGACCACCGTCGGCCGGTGCGCCCACTGCCCGCTCCACCGCCGCAGGGTGGCCACCGCGGCCTCGGCGAGGTCGGGGTCGGGCGGCGCGTCGTGGTCGAAGGTCCGCCGCAGCAACGCCGCCCATTCCGGGGCGTCGAGCTGCGCCAGGACGCGCCCCTCGGCGGCCATCAGGGCCGGGGGGATGCGCCCGCGCGCGCCGAAGTCACCGCCGGGCCACATCTTGCGCGGTGGCAGGACATGGACCTCCCCGCGCAGGTGGCCGGTGACCGCGGCAGCGGTCTCGGGCGAGGCGGCCGGCCGCAGCGGCTCGGGCAGCCGTCCCAGGCACACCGAGCACCGGCCGCACGGCGATGCGGTGGGGTCGTCCAGGCTCTCCTGCAGAAGCTGCATCAGGCACCGTTCGCCCCGGCAGTAGGCGCGCATGATGTCCGCCTCGCGGCGGCGGACCGCGACGATCCCCTCGTAGCGCTCCAGGTCCGGCTGCCATGCCACCCCGGTGGGCCGCCAGCCGCCGTCGACCCGCTCCACCACCCGCTCCACCGCCAGCTGGCGCAGCATCAGCTCGACCCGGGTGCGGCGCAGCCCGGTCTCGGCCTCCAGGGACGGGGCCGTGGCCGGCGGCCCGCCGGCGTACCGCTGCAGGCCGTCGAGCAGCCGGTGGACCTGCTCCGGCACCGGGACGGTGGCCGTCGCGAAGTAGTCCCAGACGCCCGCGTCGGCGGCCGACGGGAGCAGCGCCACCAGGGCGTGGTCGATGCCCCGCCCGGCGCGGCCGACCTGCTGGTAGTACGACACCGGCGAGGGCGGCGCGCCCACGTGGACCACGAAGCCGAGGTCCGGCTTGTCGAAACCCATTCCCAGCGCGGACGTCGCGACAAGGGCCTTGAGGTCGTTGGCCCGCAACGCCTCCTCCAGCCGCTCGCGGTCCGCGGGGTCGAGCTGCCCGGTGTACGACGCGACCGGGTGCCGCCGACCGTGCACCGCCTGGATCGCCCCGGCCAGCCGGTCGGCGTCGGCGACGGTGAGGGTGTAGACGATCCCCGAGCCGGGCAGGTCCGGCAGGTGGTCGACGACGAAGGCGTAGCGCTCCAGCGGGGAGCGGTCCGGCAGCACAGCCAGCTGCAGGCTGGAGCGGGCCAGCGGCCCGCGCAGCACGACCGTCGCGTCGCCGAGCTGGGCGGCCACGTCCTCGGTGACCCGGGCGTTGGCGGTCGCGGTCGTGGCCAGGACCGGGACGCCGGGGTTCAGGGCGCGTAGCACGTCGGCGACCCGGCGGTAGTCCGGCCGGAAGTCGTGCCCCCAGTCCGATACCGCGTGCGCCTCGTCGATGACGAGCAGCCCCAGCCGCCCGGCCAACCGGTCCATCACCCGCGCACCGAAACCCGGGTTCGCCAGCCGCTCGGGCGACACCAGGAGCAGGTCCAGGGCGCCGGCCAGCAGGTCCGCCTCGATGACCGCCCAGTCCGCCACGTTGCCGGAGTTCAGCGTCGCGGCCCGCAGGCCCGCCCGGCCGGCCGCCGCGACCTGGTCGCGCATCAGCGACAGCAGCGGGGACACGACCAGCGTCGGTCCCCGGCCCTGGGACCTGGCGATCGCGGTGGCGCTCCAGTAGACCGCCGATTTGCCCCAGCCGGTGGCCTGGACCACCAGAACGCGGGCGACGGGCCCGGCCGGGTCGGTCAGCGCCGCGACAGCCGTCTCCTGGTCGCCCCGCAGGGCGGCGCCCGGCCCGGCCATCGCCGCGACGCAGGCGTCCGCGACCGCGCGCAGCGCGGGTGCCAGCGTGAGCGTCGGTGTCGCCATGGTGTGCCCGACGCTAGCCGGACCGGGCGACATACCCGTGGGTTGTCCACAGGCGGACTCTCCGGCTCGGCGGTTGCTCAAGGACATCGAGTTGCTCGGCCTCGGCAACGGACGCAGGCTGAGAAGCATCCCCGAAGCCTCGCCCCCAGGAGTGCTCATGCGCCGCGCCGCCGTCCTTGCCATAGCCGCACTCACGATCTCCCTCGGCCTGACCGGGGCCGGGCCGGCGGCCGCCGCCGCCGACCTGCCGACCCGGGTCAACCTGCCGAACGGCTTCGCCCCGGAGGGCGTGGCCATCGCCGCCGGCACCGGCACGGCCTACGCCGGCTCGTTGGTCGACGGCGACATCTACGCGGCCGACCTGAGGACCGGCCGGGGCCGGGTGATCAGCCAGGGCCCCGGCACCCCCTCGGTCGGGCTCAAGGTGGACCACCGCGGCCGGCTCTACGTCGCCGGCGGCCCAGCCGGGGACGGCCGGGTCATCGACGTCCGCACCGGTGCCGTGCTGGCCAGCTGGAAGTTCCGGTCCGCCTCGACGTTCATCAACGACGTCATCCTCACCCACGACATGGCCTGGTTCACCGACTCCGCGCGGCCGTTCCTCTACGGCGTGCACATCGCCGCGGACGGGACCCCGGCCACGACGTTCACCCGGCTGCGGCTCACCGGTGACTGGCAGCAGGTCGCCGGCCAGTTCAACGCCAACGGCATCACCACCGCACCCGGCGACCACGACCTGCTCGTGGTGAACTCCTTCGTCGGCGCCGTCTACCACGTCGACCACATGTCCGGCGTGGCCCACCGGGTCCGTCTCGGCGGTGCCTCCCTGGTGGGCGGCGACGGCATGCTGCGTCAGAACCGGACCCTGTATGTCGTGCAGGGCGGGCGCACGGTCGTGGCCAAGGTGCACCTGGCAGCGAACGGGCGGTCCGGACGGATGGTCGGTGCCGCGAGCGACCCGGGCTTCGACGTGCCGACGACGCTGGACGACTACGCCGACCGGCTGTACGTCGTCAACGCCCGCTTCGGCACCCCGGTCACGGCCACGACGAGGTACTGGCTGACCGCCATCCCGAGGTTCTGAGCCGCCCCCTAGCTCGCCGTCACCGCGGCGCTGAACTGGGCGGCATACAGCTGGTGGTAGGCGCCGCGGGCGTCCAGGAGCTGCTCGTGCGTGCCCTGCTCGACGATGGCCCCGTCCTGCATCACCACGATCCGGTCCGCGCCGCGGATGGTCGACAGCCGGTGGGCGATGACGAAGCTGGTCCGCCCGACCCGCAACGCCGCCATCGCGTCCTGGACCAGCTTCTCGGTGCGGGTGTCCACCGAGCTGGTCGCCTCGTCCAGGATGAGGATCGCCGGGTCGGCGAGGAACGCGCGGGCGATCGTCAGCAGCTGACGCTGCCCCGCGCTGACCCCGCCTCCTTCCTCGTCGATGCGGGAGTCGTACCCCTGCGGCAGGGTCCGCACGAAGTGGTCCACGTATGCTGCCTGGCTGGCCGCCTGGATCGCCTCGGGGGTCGGGTCGGTCGCCCCGTAGGCGATGTTGTCCCGGACGGTGCCGCCGAACAGCCACGTGTCCTGCAGCACGATGCCGAAGTCGGCGCGCAGCTCGGCCCGTCTCATGGCGCGGATGTCGACGCCGTCCAGGGTGATCCGCCCGCCGTGGACGTCGTAGAAGCGGAGCAGCAGGTTGGCCAGGGTGGTCTTGCCGGCGCCGGTCGGCCCCACGATGGCGATGGTCTGGCCGGGCTCGGCCACCAGGTCGAGGTGCTCGATCAGCGGCCGGTCGGGCGAGTAGGAGAAGGAGACGTCGTCGAACACCACCCGCCCCCGGACCGGCGCAGCGGGGGCCTTCGGATGTACCGGGTCCGGGGTCTCCTCCGCGGCGTCCAGCAGCTCGAACACGCGCTCGGCCGAGGCGACCCCGCTCTGCAGCAGGTTGGCCATCGACGCCAGCTGGGACATCGGCTGGGACAGCTGGCGGGAGTACTGGATCACCGCCTGCACGTCGCCCAGGCTGATCGCACCCGAGGCCACCTGCAGGGCACCGACCACGGCGACGACGACGTAGTTGACGTTGCCGATGAACCACATCGCCGGCTGGATCACCCCGGCGATGAACTGCGCCTTGAAGCTGGTGGCGTACAGCTGCTCGTTGTGCTGGGCGAACACCGCGCTCGCCTCGTGCTGCCGGCCGAAGACCTTGACCAGCTCGTGGCCGGTGTACATCTGCTCGACGTGGGCGTTCAACCGCCCGGTGGTGGCCCACTGCTGCACGAACAGCGGCTGCGACCGCTTGCCGATCGCCACCGTCACCAGCGCCGAGACGGGCACCGTCACCAGCGCGACCACCGCCAGCAGCGGTGACACGTACAGCATCATCGCCAGCACCCCGATCACGGTGAGCACCGAGGTCAGCAGCTGGCTCAGCGTCTGCTGCAACGACTGGGCGACGTTGTCGATGTCGTTGGTGACCCGGCTCAGCACCTCCCCGCGGGGCTGGCCGTCGAGGTAGGACAGCGGCAACCGGGCCAGCTTGTCCTGCACCTCGGTCCGCAGCGCCGCCACGGCCCGCTGCACCACGACCGTGGTGACCCGGCCCTGCACCAGCGCCAGCAGCGAGGCGCCCAGGAACACCGCCAGGGCCAGGAGCAGCACCCGACCCACCGCGCCGAAGTCGATGCCCTGCCCCGGCACCAGGTCCATCGCCTGGACCATGTCGGCGAGCCGGCCCTGGTCGCTCGCGCGCAGCTGGTGCACCACCTCGGCCTTGGACAGGTTCGCGGGCAGCCGGCTGGCCACCGAGCCGGCGAAGATGAGGTCGGTGGCCCGGGCGAGCACCTTCGGCCCGAGGACGCTCAGCAGGACGCTGAGCACGCCGAAGCACACCACGACGGCGACCATGGCCCGGTCCGCGCGCAGCCGGGCCAGCAGCCGCCGCAGCGACTCCCGGAAGTTCAGCGGCTTGGCCACCGGGCCGCCCAGCATCATCCCCATCGGGCCGCGCATCGGCGCGGCCGGCCGGCTCACGCTGCCCCACCTGACAACGGTGCGACGCTCCCGGGTGACAGCTGCATCAGGCGGCCTCCTCCTCGGTGAGCTGGGACAGCACCAGCTCCCGGTATGTCGGGCAGCCGGTCATCAGTTCGTGGTGGGTCCCGGTCCCCACCACGCGGCCCTGGTCCAGGACGACGATCTGGTCGGCGTCACGGATCGTGCTGACCCGCTGGGCGACCACGAGGACCGTCGCGTGCCCGGTGACCGGCGCGAGGGCGGCCCGGACCCGGGCGTCGGTGGCGTAGTCGAGGGCGGAGAACGCGTCGTCGAACAGGTAGACCGTCGGCTGGCGCACCACCGCCCGGGCGATGGCCAGCCGTTGCCGCTGGCCGCCGGACAGGTTCGCCCCGCCCTGCCCGACCGCCGCGTCCAGCCCGCCGGGCATGGCCTCGACGAACTCGCGGGCGGCCGCGATGTCCAGCGCCGCCCACAGCTGCGCGTCGGTCGCCTCGGCCGCGCCGTAGCGCAGGTTCGAGGCGATCGTCCCGGCGAACAGGTACGCGCGCTGCGGGACCAGCCCGATCGAGGACCACAGGTCCTCCGGCGCCAGGTCGCGGACATCGACGCCGTCCACCAGCACCGCCCCGCCGGTGGCGTCGAACAGCCGCGGCACGAGGTTGAGCAGGGTGGACTTCCCGCTCCCGGTTGACCCCACCACCGCCGTGGTCCGGCCGGGCTCGGCGACCAGGTCGACGCCGTGCAGCACCGGCTCCTCGGCGCCGGGGTAGGCGAAGCTGGCGCCCCGCAGCTCCACCCGGCCGACCGGCTCACGCCGCGGCGTGGGCCGCTCCGGCGCGGCCACGGACGGCGTGGTCTGCAGCACCTCGGTGATCCGCTCGGCCGAGACCTCGGCCCGCGGCACGAGCATGAACATGAAGGTGGCCATCATCACCGACATGAGGATCTGCATCAGGTAGCTGAGGAAGGCGACCAGGGTGCCGATGGCCAGGTCGCCGTCGGCGATCCGGTGCCCGCCGAACCACAGCACCGCGATGCTGGACAGGTTCATCACCCCCATGACGAGGGGGAACATGACCGCCATCAGCTTCCCGACCGCGACGGCGGTGCCCGTCAGGTCCCGGTTGACCAGGTCGAACCGGCGCGCCTCGTGCGGCTCGCGGACGAAGGCCCGGATGACGCGGACCCCCGTGAGCTGCTCGCGCAGGACCCGGTTGATCGTGTCGATCTTGGCCTGCATGGCCCGGAACAGCGGTCGCATCGCGGCGATGACCAGCCCCACCCCGACCACGAGGACGGGCACCACGACCAGGATGAGCCCGGACAGCTGGACGTCCTGACGCAGCGCCATCACCACGCCGCCGACGCACATGATCGGTGCGGCGATCATCATCGTGAAGGTCAGCAGGACCAGCAGCTGGACCTGCTGGACGTCGTTGGTGGTGCGCGTGATCAGCGACGGCGCCCCGAACCGGCCCATCTCCTTCGCCGCGAACGACTCGACCGCGGCGAAGACGGCGGCGCGCAGGTCCCGTCCCATCGCCATCGCCACCTGGGCGCCGTAGTAGACGGCGCCGACGGCCGAGACCGCCTGCACCACGCTGATCGCCAGCATCAGGGCGCCGGTCCGGGCGATGTATGCGGTGTCGCCGAGGCTGACCCCGCGGTCGATGATGTCCCCGTTCAGGCTGGGCAGGTAGAGGTTGGCCAGCGTCGAGGCCAGCTGCAGCCCCACGATGAGCCGGATCTGGCGGCGATACGGCCGGAGGTGCAGCAGCAGCAACGGCAGGAGCACCCGGCCGACGTTACCTGCGCACCGTCGCCGGCCGGCACCGGTTTGTCAGGACCGTTACCGCGCGGGTCCCGGCGGGTAACCGGGGCCGACCAGGATGGGTCCAACGGCGGTTACGGAGGTGACCTGTGGTGCTGCGCAGTGTCGGCGTGGAGGAGGAGCTGCTGCTGGTCGACCCCGGGACGGGCCGGGCGCTGGACCGTGCGCCGGCCGTGCTGCGGGCGGCGTCCGGCACGGACCGTCTGGCCGGTGACGGTCCGGGCGGCACCGTCGAGCACGAGCTGCAGCGGCAGCAGATCGAGATCGACACCACCCCGCACACCTCGCTCCACGAGCTGGCGGCCGAGCTGCGGGAGCAGCGCCGCCGGCTGGCCGAGCTCGCCGCCAGCCAGGGCGTCGCCCCCGCCGCGTTGGCGACGTCCCCGCTGCCCGTCGTGCCCGCGACCACCGCCGACGACCGCTACGAGGACATGGTGCGGCTCTACGGTCCCACCGGGTGGGAGCAGCTGGTCTGCGGCACGCACGTGCACGTCTGGGTCGACGGGGACGAGGAGGCGGTGGCCGTGCTGGACCGGATCCGCCCGTGGCTTGCGACCATGTCGGCCCTGTCGGCGAACTCGCCGTACTGGCAAGGGCGAGACACGACATACGAGAGCTTCCGCAGCCACGTGTGGAGCCGCTGGCCGACCGCGGGGCCGCCCGAGGCGTTCGGGACGCCGCAGCGCTACCGGGCGGCCGTCGCCGCGCTGGTGGCCACGGGCGCGGTGCTCGACGACGGGATGATCTACTGGGAGGCTCGGCTGGGGCGGGGCTACCCCACGGTGGAGATCAGGGTCGGCGACGTGTGCACCGACGCCGGCGTGCCCGTGCTGCTCGCCGCGCTGTGCCGCGCGCTGGTGGACACCGCAGCGGACCAGTGGCGCGCCGGCGGGCCGGCGCCGGACGCCCCCACCGAGCTGCTGCGGCTGGCGTCCTGGCGCGCGGCCCGGTCCGGTCTGACCGGCGAGCTGGTCCACCCCCTGCGGTTCGTGCCCGCCGCGGCGTGGCAGGTGGTGGACCTGCTGCGCGAGCACGTGGACGCGGCGCTGGTCCGCAACGGCGACGCGGGCCTGGTCGATTCGCAGCTGCACCGGATCCGTGCGGACGGCACCGGATCGGCGCGCCAACGCTCGGTGTTCGCTGCCGCCGGGGAGCTGGCGGCCGTCGTGAGGGACGCTGTGCAGCGCACCGTCTCGACCTGACCCGTGGGACCATGAGCCGTGCGGGTGCTCCTCGTGGAGGACGACGCCGGTCTCGCGACCGTGGTCGGGCGCGGGCTGCGGGCCGACGGGTTCGCGGTGGACGTCGCCGGCGACGGCGAGCAGGGCCTCTGGCTGGCGGGCGAGAACCCGTATGACGTCATCGTCTGCGACGTCTTGCTGCCCCGCGTCGACGGCTTCCAGGTCTGCTCCCGGCTGCGGGCCGCCGACAACTGGACCCCGGTCCTCGTGCTCACCGCACTGGAGGGTGAGCTGGACGAGGCCGAGGCGCTGGACCTCGGCGCCGACGACTTCCTGTCCAAGCCGTTCTCCTACGTGGTGCTGATGGCCCGGCTGCGCGCCCTGATCCGCCGCGGCGCACGGGAGCGGCCGGCTGTGCTGACCGCCGGCGACCTCCGGCTCGACCCCGCCACCCACCGGGTATGCCGCGGTGAGACGGCGGTGGCCCTCACCCCGCGGCAGTTCTCGCTGCTGGAGTACCTCATGCGCCGCGCCGGTGAGGTGGTGCCCAAGTCCGAGATCCTCTCCCACGTCTGGGACTTCGCCTACGAGGGCGACCCGAACATCGTCGAGGTGTACGTGGCCCAGCTGCGCCGGCGGATCGACGCCCCGTTCGCGCGGCAGTCCGTGCAGACGGTGCGGCGGGTGGGGTACCGGCTGGACCGCGATGGCGGGTGAGCGGCGGGCGGTCGGACGCGGGCAGGTCCGGGTCCGCACGACCGCCGCCGCGACGCTGGTCATGGCTGCCGCGCTCACCGCCGGCGGCTGGGCTCTGCTGAGCGTGCTGAGCAGCTCGCTGCAGCACGACGTCGACCAGCTCGCCGAGCTGCACGCGGCCGACATCGCGGTCGCCGCTTCCCAGTCGAGCCTGCGCCTCCCGGTCCCCGCCGACGACGACGAGGCCGTGCAGGTCGTCGACGCGCAGGGCCGGGTGGTCGCCGCCAGCGCGAACGCGAGCGCGGCTCCGCCGTTGGGCGAGGCGGTCCGCCCCGGGACCGGCCCGGTGCTGTCGACGCTGACCGACCCGGTCGGGCTGCCCGGCCGGTTCCGGCTGTTCTCCACCTCGACGCAGCATCCCCCGGGCGGGACGATCCACGTCGCCACCAGCCTCAAGCTGGCCGACCAGACCCAAGACCAGCTGCGGGTCGCATTGCTGCTGGGTGCGCCGGCCCTGCTGCTGCTCGTCACCGGGTCCACCTGGGTCGTCGCCGGCCGGACCCTCGCGCCCGTCGAGGCAATCCGCGCCACCGTGTCCGAGCTGTCCGCGGCGGACCTGTCCGCGCGGGTCCCCGTGCCCGCCGGCGACGACGAGATCTCCCGGCTGGCCAGCACGATGAACGCGATGCTGGACCGGCTGCAGGCGGCCGCCGAGCGGGAGCGCCGGTTCGTCGCGGACGCCTCGCACGAGCTGCGGACCCCGCTGGCCGCGATGCGGGCCGACCTCGAGGTGGGCCTGGCCCACCACGGACCGGGGGCCGACCGGCTGCTCGCCCGGACGGACGCGATGCAGCGCCTGGTGGACGACCTGCTGTTCGTCGCCCGGTCCGACAGCGGCCGCCCGCGGCCGCCCGCGCGACCCCTGGACCTGCACGAGCTGGTGGCCGAGCAGGTGGCCTCCCTCCCGCTGGCCAGCGGGGTCCGCGTCGACGCGGACCAGGTGCAGCCGGCCTTCGTCGCCGGGCGGCCGGACGACCTGCGGCGGGCCGTGGCGAACCTGCTGGACAACGCGGTCCGGCACGCTCGCCGGCTGGTGCGGGTCCAGCTGGGCACCGACGGGGACCTGGTCACCCTGGTCGTCGAGGACGACGGCCCGGGTATCGCCCCGGCGGACCGCGAGCGGGTCCTGCAGCGGTTCACCCGGCTGGACCAGGCCCGCAGCAGCGACACCGGAGGAACGGGCCTGGGACTGGCGATCGCGGCCGAGATCGCCGCGGCCCACGACGGCCGGCTGCGGGTGACCGAGGGCAGTGCCGGGGCCCGGCTGGAGCTGACCCTTCCCGCGGGCTGACGGCGGCCGACGGATGGTGTGCGGCCGGCCCGGCGTTCAGCGTGGCTTCAGGTCCCCGGCGAGACGGTCGGCGGACCGGACCCCCGCTACAGGAAGGACCCGTCATGAGAACCCGTCGTCGTGTGCAGGTGGCCATGGTCGCGACGCTGACGCTGGCCGGCACCGGCGCCCTCGGTGCCTCCCCCGGTGCCGCCGCCGGTGCCGCCTCCGGCGCCGCCGCCGGTGCCCCGGCGTGCCCGTTGCCGGCCTACGGACCCGGCGCGACATACCACCCGCGACTGGACCGGCGCGGCTTCACCGCGCACGTGACCAACCGGCTGTTCCCGCTGCGGCCCGGCCGCGTGCTGGTGTACGCCGGCCGCAAGGACGGCCGGCAGGCACTGGACCTGGTCCTCGCCACCGGGCGGGTGCGCCGGGTGGACGGGGTGCCCACCCGCGTGGTCGAGGACCGCCTCTACCTGGACGGGGTGCTGGCCGAACGCACCGCCGACTACTACTCCCAGGACCGCTGCGGCAACGTCTGGTACTTCGGGGAGGACACTGCGTCGCTGGACCGGCACGGTCGGGTCGTGGACACCGAGGGCTCGTGGCTGGCCGGTGTGAACGGCGCCGAGCCGGGGGTGTTCATGCAGGCCCGGCCGCAGCTGGAGCGCCGGTTCCGGCAGGAGTGGTATGCCGGCCAGGCCGAGGACACGTTCCGGGCGGTGCGCCGCTCGGTGCCGGTGACCGTGCCCGCCGGGCACTTCGAGCACGCCCTGGAGACGCGGGAGCGGACAGCGCTGGAGCCGGGCGTGCTCGACCGGAAGCTGTACGTCGCCGGCGTCGGCCAGGTCCTGGAGAGCAGCCTCCGCGGACCCGTCGAGCACCTGGAGCTGGTGGAGGTCATCGGGTAGGCGTCCGCTGCAGACGTGCCGCCCTACGCTGGGCGCGTGCTGGACCGGGTGCAGGCGATCCGTTACGTGACGCCGTTGCGCGAGGGCGGCTCGCTGCCCGGGATCGTCGAGGCCGAGGACCTCGGCACGTACGCGGTGAAGTTCCGCGGCGCCGGGCAGGGCGTCAAGGTGCTGGTCGCCGAGGTCGTGGTCGCGGCGATCGCCGGGGTGGTCGGCGTGCCGGTCCCCGAGCTGCGCCTGGTCGACCTGGACGCCCAGATCGCCAAGTACGAGGCGGACGAGGAGGTCCAGGACCTGCTCACCGCCAGCGTCGGGCTGAACCTCGGGGTCGACTTCCTGCCCGGGTCGTTCGGCTACGACGGCTCCTCGCCGCCGGACCCCGACCTCGCGGCCCGCATCCTGTGGCTGGACGCCTTCACCGCCAACGTCGACCGCACCTGGGCCAACCCGAACCTGCTCTCGTGGCACGGGCAGGTCTGGGCGATCGACCACGGGGCGGCCCTGTACTTCCACCACTCCTGGCCCCGCTACGGGTCCCGGCCGCAGCGGTTCGCCGGGCAGCCGTTCGACGCCAGCCGGCACGTGCTGCGTTCGGTGGCCGGAGACGTGCGCGCCGCCCACGAGGAGGCGGCCGCCGGGCTGGACGCGGCGGCGTTCGCCGACGCCCTGGCTGGGGTGCCGGACGAGTGGCTGGAGAGCGCGCCCGGACTGGCCGACCCGGGTGCCGTACGTGCGGCATACGTGGCGAATCTGCTTGCCCGGCTGGGTCATTCGTCGGTATGGCTGTCATGATCGGCTACCAGTACGTCGTGCTGCGCTGCGTGCCGCGGGTGGACCGGGACGAGTTCGTCAACGTGGGCGTCGTGCTGTACAGCCAGGCCGCGGAGTACCTCGACGCCCGCTTCCGCGTCGACCCGCAGCGCCTGCGTGCGTTGGCGCCCGAGGTCGACCTCGAGTCGGTGGACCGGGCGCTGCAGACGGTGTGCGCAGTCTGCCGCGGCGACCGCTCGCCGGGGCTGCCCGAGCTGCCCAGGCTGGGTATGCGGTTCGGCTGGCTGAGCGCGCCGCGAAGCACCGTCGTGCAGCCGGGACCGGTGCACGGCGGGCTGGCCGCCGACCCCGCCGCCGAGCTGGACCGGCTGCTCGCTCGCCTCGTCGGCTAGCGCTAGCACTGCCGACGGTGCGAGTCGGCCGCCGCCGTGCGGTAGACGTCTCGCCGGCCCTCAACCCTCTCGGGCCGGACGCAGCGCCCAGAAGGCGACTGCGCTGGCCGCCGCCACGTTGAGCGAGTCGACGCCGCCGGCCATCGGGATGCGGACGGCCAGGTCCGCCAACGCCACCGCTGCCGCGGACAGCCCGTCGCCCTCGGCGCCCAGGACGACCGCCAGGCGCTCCGGCGGGTCCGCCGCGAGGTCGGCCAGGCTGGTCGAGCCGTCCGCCAGGGTCAGGGCCGCGACCGTGAAGCCGTGGCTCCGCACCAGGTCTACCCCACCAGGCCACGGGTCGATCCGGGTCCACGGCACCTGGAAGACCGTTCCCATCGACACCCGGACCGAACGCCGGTACAGCGGGTCGGCGCACCGTGGGGTGACCAGGACGCTGTCCACGCCGAGCGCGGCAGCCGACCGGAAGACGGCACCGACATTGGTGTGGTCGACGATGTCCTCCAGCACACAGACCCGCCGCGCGCCCGTCAGCAGCTGCGCCGGCGCGGGAAGCGGCAACCGGTGCATGGCGGCCAGCGCGCCCCGGTGCAGGTGGAACCCGGTGAGGGCCTCGATGACCGGGTGCTCCGCCACGTAGACCGGGACGTCGGCCGAGGAGACCAGGTCGGCCAGCTCGTCCACCCAGCGCGGGGCCATCAGGAAGGACCTCGGCCGGTGCCCTGCGGCCAGTGCGCGACGGATGACCTTCTCGCTCTCGGCGATGAACAGGCCCTCGGCCGGCTCGCGGACCCGGCGCAGCGCCACGTCGGTGAGCCGGACGTAGTCAGACAGCCGCGGGTCGTCCGGGTCGGTGACCGCGACCGGCATCAGGCGACGACGATCCTGGCGATGGCGCCGACGCCGATCACGACGATCAGGCCGCGCAGCACTGGGGGGGACAGGCGGCGCCCGACCTTCGCCCCGGCATACCCGCCCACCAGCGATCCGAGCGAGATCGCCGCAACCACCGCCCAGTTGACCTGGTGCCAGGCCACCGTCACGAAGACCAGCGCGGCGACCAGGTTGACCGCGGCCGAAAGGACGTTCTTGGTCGCGTTCAGCCGTTGCAGCGGCTCGGTGGTCAGCACGCTCATCAGCCCCACCAGGAGCACCCCCTGGGCCGCACCGAAGTAGCCGCCGTACACCCCGCTGACGAACAGGCTTGCCCGCAAGGCGAGGTCACGGCGGTTGCCGTCGGAGTCGAGCTGCCGGCGTGCCGCCTGCCGTTGCAGCCAGGGGCCGAAGGCGACCAGCAGCACCGCCACGCCGATGAGCACCGGGACCACGGCGTCGAAGACCGCGGAAGGGAGCACCAGCAGCAGCAGCGCGCCGATGGCGCTGCCAGCCACCGACATCGGCAGCCGGCGGCGCAGGGTGGCGCCGTGACCGTGCAGCTCGTCACGGTAGCCGTGGCTGCCGGTCAGCCCGCCCGGGATCAGGCCGAGGCTGTTGGAGATGTTGGCGGTCACCGGAGGGTGGCCGAAGAAGAGCAGGGTCGGGAAGGTGACCAGCGTGCCCGACCCGACCACCGTGTTGATCGTCCCGGCGGCGAACCCGGCCGCGATCAGCGCGGCGAACTCGACTGGGGACACTCAGCCTTGAGAATCCTGCGCAGTGGCGGGGCGCTGCGCCGGCGCGGGTTCGCGCGCCGCTGGCGGACGGGCGGTTCGAGCCGTCCGGGGCTGGGTGCCGGCGACGCCGGCGGCGTGGCCCTCGGCCTCGGCGCTGGACTGGGCGGCCAGCTCCCGAGCCTCCGCGAGCGCCTTCTCCGGGTCCTCCAGCACTGTGGCCTCGAAGGCGTTCGGCAGGTCCCGGTCGCCCTCGACCCAGGTGTCCTCGCCCTCGGCCGGCGCCTGCTGACCGTTGCCACCCAGCACGTTGCCGATGCCGCGCAGCGCGTCGGTCAGCTCGGAGGGGATGATCCACATCTTGTTCGCGTCGCCCCGGGCCAGTTGCGGCAGCACCTGAAGGTACTGGTACGCGAGCAGCTTCTGGTCCGGCTTGCCGCGGTGGATCGCCTCGAACACCTGAGCGATCGCGCGAGCCTGGCCTTGGGCCTCCAGGATGCGCGCCTGGGCCGAACCCTCCGCGCGCAGGATCTGGCTCTGCTTCTCCCCCTCCGCGGTGAGGATGGCCGACTGCTTCACCCCTTCCGCGGTGAGGATGGCGGCGCGGCGGTCGCGCTCGGCCCGCATCTGCTTCTCCATCGAGTCCTGCACCGAGTGGGGCGGGTCGATGGCCTTGAGCTCGACCCGGTTGACCCGGATCCCCCATTTGCCGGTGGCCTCGTCCAGCACCCCGCGCAGCTGGGCGTTGATGTTGTCCCGGCTGGTCAGGGTCTGCTCCAGGTCGAGTGACCCGATGACGTTGCGCAAGGTGGTCACGGTGAGCTGCTCGATGCCCTGGATGAAGTTGGCGATCTCATAGACCGCCGACTTGGAGTCGATCACCGAGTAGTAGATGACCGTGTCGATGTTCACCACGAGGTTGTCGGAGGTGATCACCGGCTGCGGCGGGAACGACACCACCTGCTCGCGCAGGTCCACGTTGGCCCGCACCTTGTCCACGAACGGCACCAGGAAGTGGATGCCACCCTCCAGGGTGCGCGAGAACTTCCCGAGCCGCTCGATGATGAGCGACGTCTGCTGCGGAACGATCCGCACCGTCCGCACCACGACGACCACGGCGAACACGACGAGCAGCAGCAGCACGATGAGTCCCGCACTGGCCCCGGTCATTGGTCTTGCACCTCCTCGCGGGCCCTGCCCGCACTGGTCACGATGGCTGTTGCCCCTTCGATGGCGACCACGCGGACCTCCTCCCCCGGCAGGCACACCGGCCCCTCCGGTGCCGTGCGAGCCGACCAGGTCTCCCCGCCCAGCTTCACCCGGCCGTCGTGAGCGGTCACGGTCGACAGGACTACCGCGGAGCGGCCGATCTGCGCCGGCGCACCCATGAGCGTGTGCGAGTCCGGCACCATGAAGCGCCGCTGCACGACCGGTCGGACGAAGCCGATGAGCAGGGCGGCGACAACGACCGCGGTCACCACCTGGAACCAGATGTTCAGTCCGATGGCAGCCGCCACGGCGCCCCCTACGGCACCGCCCGCGAGCATCAGGAAGACGAAGTCGACGGTCGCCGCCTCGATGGCCCCCAACGCCAGCGCCAGCCCGAGCCAGGCCAGGTAGGCATTGTCCTCGAACCACCTCATCGGCCTCGACCTCCCATCCGCACCTATACCGACGAGCCGCGCGGGCCAGCCGTTCCCGCGGCGTCGGCGCGGGCGAACCACCGGTGCCCGGACTGCTCCACCACCAGCGGCAGGCCGAAGGTGGCAGACAGGTTCTCGCTGGTCAAGGTGATCTCGGTGGGTCCCGCCGCCACGACCCGCCCGGCACGCAGGAGGAGCACATCGGTGAACCCTGGCGGGATCTCCTCGACGTGGTGGGTCACCAGGATCAGCGCCGGCGCCTCGACGTCGCGGGCCAGCTCGCCCAGCCGCGCCACCAGGTCCTCCCGCCCGCCCAGGTCCAGCCCGGCAGCCGGCTCGTCGAGCAGCATCAGCTCGGGGTCGGTCATCAACGCCCGGGCGATCTGCACCCGCTTGCGCTCGCCCTCGCTCAGGGTGCCGAACCGCCGCCGCGCCAGATGCCCGGCGCCGAGAGCGGCCAGCAGGGACTCGGCCCGGTCACAGTCCAGGGCGTCGTAGGCTTCCCGCCACCGGCCGACGATCCCGTACGACGCGGTCACCACCACGTCTCGCACGACCTCCCCGGCGGGCAGTCGTTCGGCCATCGCCGCGCTGGACAAGCCGATCCGCGGCCGCAGCTCGAAGACGTCGACCGCGCCGAGCACCTCCCCGAGAATGCCCGCCACCCCCTTCGTCGGGTGCATCCGACCGGCCGCCAGCTGTAGCAACGTGGTCTTGCCGGCGCCGTTGGGTCCAAGCACCGCCCAGCGCTGCCCCTCCTCCACCTCCCAGGTCACGTCGTCCAGCAGCAGGTTCCCGCCGCGTACCACGCTGACGCCGGCGAGGGCCAGCACGTCGCTCATTGGTAGTCAGGGGCGCGGTGCCGTTGCCGGTCCGTTTCCCCATCCCCCTTTCAATCCGTGCATGCGGTTTTCCCGCACACGGCTTACCGATGGTGTTCTTGACATGGTTACGCAGCCTTCGGATAGCGGATGGTGCCGCGGAGCCGGTAGAGCCCGTGGTCGTGAAGCCAGTCATCGGTCCACTGCCCGGCCACGCCAGCGTGGAGGTTGCGGCCCCGCTTGGCAATGAGCAAGCGTTTGAGCCGCCACGTCACGTCGCGGTCGACTTGAGTGAACTTGTCGGCGGCGTTCCCGGTGCGGAAGTAGTCTCCCCAACCGCGCAGGATCGGGTTCAGATCCTCGATCACCCACTCGATGCGGGTGCCCTTGCGGTTGGCACCGGTGCGGTCCCGGACCTTCTCCCGGAGCCGCTTCATCGCCGCCTGCGAGGGCCATCGGTGCAGGTAGTAGCGCACGATCCGCCGCTGCTCCCACAGCCGACCCGACATGCGGGCTCGGAAGTGACACCCAAGAAAGTCGAAACCCTCCCGGCCTTCCCGAAGGTCCACGACCCTCGTCTTGTCCGGATGCAGCTGCAACCCCAACCCCGCCAGGATCTCCCCCGCCGAGGCCAAGGCCGCCACCGCCCGTTCAGGCGTGCGACACAAGATCACGAAGTCGTCGGCGTACCGCACCAACAACCCCAGCCCCTGCTCGCGCACCTGCCGGTCGAAGGCGTGCAGGTACACGTTGGCCAGCAACGGCGAGATCACCCCGCCCTGCGGGGTCCCAGCGACCGTCCGCTGCAACCCCGCACCGGTCAACACTCCTGCTCGCAACCACCCTCCGACCAATCTCAGCACCCGCCGGTCCGAGACCCGCCGACCCACCGCCGCCATGAGCACGTCATGGTCGATGTTGTCGAAGAAGCCCCGGATATCGGCCTCGGCTACCTGGGTGTACCCCTCGATGAACGCCTTACGGATGGTCTCCATCGCCGCCGTCGCCGACCGCTTCGGGCGAAACCCGAAGGAGCAGTCCTCGAAGTCAGCCTCGAAGATCGGCTCCAACACGATCTTGGCCGCCGCCTGAGCCACCCGATCACGCACCGTAGGGATGCCCAACGGTCGGACACCACCTGCTGGTTTCGGGATGTCCACACGCCGCGCCGGCGCAGGACGATACGACCCGGACCGCAGAGCCGCCTGGAGTTCCCCGAGCAAACGGGAAACCCCATACTCCTGCTCCACGAAAGCCAGGGTGACCCGATCCACCCCGGCCGCTCCCCGGTTCACCCGCACCCGCTCCCACGCCTCCCACAGCACGTCACCTCTGTGGATACGGTCATACAGGGCGTGGAAACGCCGATCCTCCGACTGCTTGGCCGCAGCCCATAGCCGACGTTGCAGGCCTCGCACTTTCACCGTCGACGGCGACCCGTCCACGGCTACGACGGGCTGTGGCCCGCCGGGGTCGTTGGACCGGGACCCCCCGGCCATGCCCTCACGCGTACCCGCTCCACCAGCACCACCAAAGTCAGGGCCCTTCCCTCCCGGCGCGTTCTGTTGCACACCGATCACCGGTACTACGACCCCGTCGGACTCCCGCTGCACTCCGGCCGACTTCACCATCGGCTTACACGACCGGTCTCTGCCCGACAAGGCGTGCGCAGACGGGTCTCTCCTGTTCCGTGCCAGACCCTCCGTACGTGCCGCCGCCCATACCCCGAGGAGACCCCACGGGCTGACCCCGGAACAGGGCCCGCAGGACATGGCCTTCGCCGTGACATGAGCGGCTCGGCTCTCCCATCGTGAGTCTGACGAGGCTGCAACGTTCGCTTCACGCTACGGCCCGCACGGTTGCTCCCTCCAAAGAGGCTCTCGACACCCCGCTCAGCCGCCAAGGTCTCCCCAGACGACCGGGGCCTGCTACCCGGCGCTCCGGTACCTACCGGGACGGGACTCACACCCGCCGGCCTGACACAGCTTCCAGGACGCACCATGGGCCAGACCCTAGGCCAACGCGGCATGCCGCAGTCGCGCGACACCTAGCATGCCGAGCATGAACGTCCTGCCCGTCAGCGTGCGGCTGGCCCTGTGGGCCTCGGCCGCGCTGGGCGGCCGGCTGCCGGTGGCGGACGTCGTCGGCCGGGCCCATCCGGACGTCGACGCGGTGGACGGAGACCTGGACCGGATCAGCCTGTGGCAGGACCTGGGCGAACGCGTCGTCCTCGTCGCACTCCCCCGGCCCGGCGACGTGACCGGTATGCCGCGCAGCTCACCGGAGCTGCTGGCGGCCGCCACCGCGGCCGGAGAGTGCGTCTACGTCCCCGGCCTGGGCGGAGCCCTGGTGCCGACCGTCGCGGCATACGGGCCGGTGGGCGACCGGGGCACCCTGGTGACCTGGACGGCATACGAGGCGGAACCGGTGCCGCCCCACCGGGTGGAGGCGATGTCGCTGGCCGAGGCGGACCTGCAGCTGCGGCTGTCGATGCGGGAGATCACCGGCGAGCTGGACCACCTGGACGTGCGGCCGTTCGCCGGCGACCCGGCCCGGTCGCGGGTGGAGGCGCGGCTGGCCGACCGCGGCTGGGGGCTGCCCGAGGGCGTCCCGCCGCGCGCCACGCAGGTGCTCTCCACCGCCGCCCGGATGGCGGCCGCGGCTGAGACGGCGCTGGAGGCAGCGTCCCCGGCGCTGGTCGCCTCCGCCGACGCCAGCCGGCAGGCGCTGCTGAGGCAGCTACGGGCTCTGGCGGACAGCACGCTGGCGGTCGCGGCCAACGTTGCCGCACTGCACCTGGCCGGCCTGCGCCGCTGACCCAGGGACCCGCCGGGACGGCGACCGTGACGGCCACCCGGTCGCTACGGCGGGCCGGGACGGCGACCGTGACGGCCACCCGGTCGCTACGGCGGCCCGGGACGGCGACCGTGACGGCCACCCGGTCGCTACGGCGGCCCGGGACGGCGACCGTGACGGCCACCCGGTCGCTATGGCGGCCATCGCGCCGTCACGGTGGCCGACAGAGGCGCCGGATCGGACAGGGGCCCCAGGACGCCCTAGGAGCGGCCGTCGGCGAAGTGCGCTGCCACCTGGCTCGCGGCAAGCGCGGTGGTGTAGACCGCCGCTTCGTCCACGCTGCCGACCGCGGCGGTGCTGCCCGGCGAGTTCGGGTAGGCGCTGGGGACGGCGTCGGCACCCACTCGCCAGTAGCCATTTCGAGGTTCGGCCGCTCGTGGCGGTGCCGGTTATCCCCATCCCCAGGTCCAGCCGTCCTGTTGTCCACAGGGTCGCGTGCGGCGGTTGGGCAAGAGGGGCGGCTTGGGGAACCCTCGCCTTGTGTACCAGCAAAGCGATGTAGTGGCCCTGCTGGAGCGCCAGGACGGCTACGCCACAGTCGAGGCGCTACAACGGCTCGGCCTGAGCCGGTCAGCACTTCGTTGGCGACTGAACCGCAGCTGGCGGCTCTTCCTTCCCGGCGTCGTGCAGACGTTCACCGGGGAGCCCACCCCCCGACAGCGACTCATCGCAGCGGCCCTGTTCGCGGGCGAGGACGCCGCCTTGACCGCCTGGGCAGCATGTCAATGGTGGGGCCTCAAGAATGACACGGGCGATCGGTGCCTGGTCTTCGTGACGGCCAGAAACCGCGGCGAGAAGCGCTACCGGAACATCCTGGTGCGGCGCTCCCAGTTGCTCGATGCCGGCGTAATCAAAGACGGCCTGCTACGAGTGAGCTCAGCCGCCAGGTCGGTTGCTGATGCGGCTCGACGCGCCCACCAGCAACAGCGTGCCGATGCGCTTGTCATCGAGGCGGTCCAAGGCCACCACACGTCGGGCGACCAGCTGGCGCATTGGCTGAACGTCGCGTCGATGCCGGGCAACGAACGGCTGCGGCGTGCCATGGCCGCTGCAGAGACCGGGGCCTGGTCGGTGCCTGAGGCCCAGTTGCTCGCGCTGCTCGCCACTTCCACGGTCCTTCCGGTAGCGCTGGCCAACCCTCGCCTGTCCGCGGCCAATGGCATTCGGCTTGTGACACCGGACGCCTACCTTGGCGACGTCGGGCTCGCCGTGATGGTCCACTCGCGAGCACACCACTTCGACAGCGCCGAGTGGGAAGCCACGATCGCGGGCGACTCGGGCCTGTCCGAGCACGGGGTGACCGTGCTTGGAGTGACACCACGGCAACTGCATGCCGACCCAGCAGCCGTCCTCGCCAGAGTGGAGCGCACCTACCTGGCGTTGCAACGCGCGGGTCACCGGCCACGGGCGACCACCGCTGTCCGCCCGGTCTCCTGAGGCCTAGAGGTCCACCGCGCGCGGAGAGGTGCAAGTCCACCAGGCTCTCCAAGTACAGCCCACTACGGCCGCCAAGCAGTCGGCGCGCCGCTTGCTCCTTGAGGCGCCGACAGACTTCACACCTGAGAGCGAGCGCAGGGCAGGCCGGGGCCGTAGTGGCCCAATAACGTCCATCCTCATGGTGCCAGCGCCCCAACCCCGGCGCCCCGCTCCCGCCGTCCCGACCCCCCGCCCGCCCCCGCCGGGACGGCAACCGTGACGGCCAATCGGCCGCCATAGCGACCAAAGGGCCGTCACGAGCGCCGTCCCAGGCGGGCACCACCGACCCGGGCGGGCACCAGCGACCAAAGGGCCGTCACGAGCGCCGTCCCAGTTGAGCAGTAGCGGCCGAGCGCGGGCCGAGCGCCGCCGCGCTCCCGCCGGGACGGCAACCGTGACGGCCAACCGGCTGCCATAGCGACCAAAAGGCCGTCACGAGCGCCGTCCCAGGCGAGCGCCCGCGACCGGACGCCCGCGACCGGGCGCGACCGGGCGCGACCGGGGGCGACCGAGACGCGGCCGGTCAGATGCCCAGGACGGAGCGGTACACCTGCAGGGTCTGGTCCCCGATCGAGCCCCAGGAGAAGTGGTCCACCGCGCGCTGCCGGCCGGCCCTTCCGAACCGGCGGGCGCGCCCCGGGTCGCTGACCGCCTCGTTCAGCGCCGCGGCCAGGTCGGCGACGAACCGGTCCGGGTCCACCGGGGCGCCGGTGCCGTCCTGGACCTGCTCGATCGGCACCAGCCAGCCGGTCTCGCCGTCGACGACGACCTCCGGGATGCCGCCGGTCGCGGTGGCCACCACGGCCAGCTCGCACGCCATCGCCTCGAGGTTGACGATCCCCAGCGGCTCGTAGACCGACGGGCAGATGAACACCGTCCCCGCGGACAGCAGCGCGATGACCTCCCGGCGCGGCAGCATCTCCGGGATCCACACCACCCCCGACCGGGTCTGCCGCAGCTGCTCGACCAGGGCCTCCACCTCCGCCTTGATCTCCGGGGTGTCCGGCGCCCCGGCGCACAGCACGATCTGCACCTCCGGCGGCAGCTCGCGGGCGGCGCGCAGGAAGTGCGGCAAGCCCTTCTGCCGGGTGATCCGGCCCACGAAGATCACAGACGGCTTGTCCGGGTCGACGCCGTGCTTGCGCACGACGTCCGGGTCCTCGTGCCGGGTCCAGTCGGTCGAGTCGATCCCGTTGTGCACGACGAAGACTCGCGACGGGTCCACGGAGGGGTAGCTCTTCAGCACGTCGTCGCGCATCCCGCTGCTCACCGCGACGATGCCGGCCGCCGCCTCGTAGGCGGTCCGCTCCACCCAGGACGACAGCGCGTACCCCCCGCCGAGCTGCTCGGCCTTCCACGGACGCAGGGGTTCCAGGGAGTGGGCCGAGATCACATGCGGTATGCCGTGCAGCAACGAGGCCAGGTGCCCGCCCATGTTGGCGTACCAGGTGTGGGAGTGGACCAGGTCCGCCCCGCCGCAGTCGGCCGCCATCGCCAGGTCCACGCCCAGGGTTTGCAGCGCGGCGTTCGCGGACGCAAGCTGCGGCAGGTCGTCATACCCGGTCGTCGACCCCTCATCCCGCGCCCCGCCGAAGCAGCGAACCTGGACGTCGATGTCCCCGCGGGCGCGCAGCGCGCGCACCAGCTCGGCGACGTGTACTCCTGCGCCGCCGTAGATCTGAGGCGGGTACTCCTTGCTCAGGACGTCGATCCTCATGGGGCGCAACCTAGCCCCCCTGGTGCTTGACCGCGAGGTCGCGTGCGGTCGCCGCGAGGCCGTGCTCCCCGTAGTGTGCCGACCATGTCAAGGAAGACGAGTCAGCCCAAGATCCTGGCAATCGTCCTGGCAGGCGGGGAGGGCAAGCGGCTCATGCCGCTGACCGCCGACCGTGCCAAGCCCGCGGTGCCCTTCGGCGGCATCTACCGGCTCATCGACTTCGCGCTGTCCAACCTGGTGAACTCCAGGTACCTGCACATCGTCGTGCTGACCCAGTACAAGTCGCACAGCCTGGACCGGCACATCTCGAAGACGTGGCGGATGTCGACGTTGCTCGGCAACTACGTGACGCCCGTGCCGGCCCAGCAGCGGGTGGGCAAGGAGTGGTACCGCGGCAGCGCGGACGCCATCTTCCAGAGCCTCAACCTGCTGTATGACGAGAAGCCGGACATCGTCGTCGTAGTCGGCGCCGACCACGTGTACCGGATGGACTTCAGCGACATGGTCCGCCAGCACGTGGAGTCTGGCGCGGCCGCGACGGTCGCGGCGATCCGGCAGCCGATCGAGTTGGCCGACCAGTTCGGCGTGATCGACGTCGACCCGGCGAACACCGGGATGATCAGGGAGTTCCTGGAGAAGCCGAAGAGCCCGCAGGGCCTGCCGGACGCCCCTCACGAGGTGCTCGCGTCGATGGGCAACTACGTCTTCGACGCGGACGCGCTGATCGACGGCGTCAAGCGCGACGCGGAGCGCAAGGGCACCAAGCACGACATGGGCGGCGACATCATCCCGGACTTCGTCTCCCGCGGCGCGGCCGGCGTATACGACTACAAGGACAACCCCATGCCCGGCTCGACCGACCGGGACAAGGGCTACTGGCGCGACGTCGGCACGATGGACTCCTATTACGACGCGCACATGGAGCTCGTCTCGATCCACCCGGTCTTCAATCTCTACAACTACGAGTGGCCGATCTTCACCGACTACGGCTCGTACCCACCGGCGAAGTTGGTGCACGGCTCGACCGGGGCTCTCGGCCGTGCGCACAACTCCGCAGTCTCCCCCGGGGTGATCGTCAGCGGAGCAGACATCTCCAGTTCGGTGATCTCCCCCCGCTGCAACGTGCACAGCTTCGCCGAGGTCACCGACAGCGTGCTGCTGGACGACGTCGACGTGGGCCGCCGGGCGGTGGTCCGAAAGGCCATCATCGACAAGGGTGTCCGCGTTCCTGAGGGTGTCACGATCGGGGTCGACCTGGAGCAGGACCAGGCCCGCGGGTTCAGCGTGACCGAGTCCGGGATCGTCGTGGTGCCCAAGGGCCATGTGATCACGGCATGACCGGCCGCCCAGCCCGCGTCGGGGTGCAGCTGCAGCCGCAGCACGCCGACTACCCGCAGATCCGCCGGGCCGTCGCGCAGGCCGAGGAGCTCGGCGCCGACGTGGTCTTCAACTGGGACCACTTCTATCCGTTGTACGGGCAGCCGGACGGCAAGCACTACGAGTGCTGGACCATGCTCGGCGCGTGGGCGGAGGCCACCGAACGGGTCGAGATCGGCGCCCTGGTCACCTGCAACAGCTACCGCAACCCGCAGCTGCTCGCCGACATGGCGCGCACCGTGGACAACGTCAGCGACGGCCGGCTCATCCTGGGCATCGGCTCCGGCTGGTTCGAACGGGACTACCTGGAGTACGGCTACGAGTTCGGGACCGCCGGCGGCCGGCTGGACGCCCTCGCCCGGGACCTGCCGGCGGTGCTGGACCGGCTGGGCAAGCTCAACCCGCAGCCCACCCGGCGGATCCCGGTCCTGATCGGCGGCGGTGGCGAGCGCAAGACGTTGCGGATCGTGGCCCAGCACGCCGACATCTGGCACGGGTTCGGTGGCCCAGACACGATCGCGCACAAGCACCGGGTGCTCGACGACTGGTGCGCCCGGGTCGGGCGGGACGCCGCCGACATCGAACGGTCCGCCGGGGTGTCGGCCCGTCCCGGCCGGCACCCCGAGGACGTCGGCAGCTACGCCCACGGCGCGCAGGCGCTGTATGACGTCGGGACTCGCCTGTTCACCTACGGCGTGGACGGGCCGGCATACGACCTCGGGCCGCTGCGGGAGCTGGTCGCCTGGCGGGACGAGGTCAACGCCGCCTAACCCGCCTAACCCACGCCTAACCCAACGCCTAACCCGCCCCCGTTCCTCCCGCCGGCCGCCCCCGTCCTCCCCCCTTGTTGCTCCGGAAGCACCGAAAAAGGGCCGCGGACCCCAGGATTCGGTGCTCCGCGAGCAACAAGTGGGGGTGGGGCGGGGCGTCGGTAGCCTGTGCGCGTGCCCGAGCCGACCGACGCGACCCTGCTCGTCACCGTCCGCGGCCAGGACCGCCCGGGGGTGACCAGCGCCCTGTTCGACGCCCTCGGGCCGACCGGCGCGGAGGTGCTCGACCTGGAGCAAGTCGTCGTGCGGGGCCACCTGACCCTGTCCGTGCTGCTGGCCGTCGGCGAGTCCCTCCACGCCCACGGCGGTCCGGGGGCCGCCGAGGACGGCGTGCGGGCAGCGGTCCGCGACGTGGCATCCGGTATGTCGCTGGAGGTCACCATCGCCTCGGGCACCGGCGACAACGCCCACCGCCGCGGCGGCCGGGCCGCCGTCGTCCTGCTTGGCGCGCCACTGACCGCGGCCTCGGTGGCCGCGGTGGCCGACCAGATCGCCGCTCACGGCGCCAACATCGACCGGATCCGCCGACTGGCGCGGTACCCAGTGACCACCGTCGAGCTGGATGTCTCCGGGGCCGACGTCGGCAGGCTGCAGCGGGAGCTGGCGGCCGTCTCGGTGGCGGTGGGGATCGACGTCGCCGTCGCCCAGGCCGGGCTGGCGCGCCTGGGCCGCCGGCTGGTGGTGCTGGACGTGGACTCGACGCTGATCCAGGAGGAGGTGATCGAGCTGCTCGCGGCCCGGACCGGCCGGGGCGCCGAGGTTGCCCAGGTGACCGCGGCAGCCATGCGCGGCGAGCTGGACTTCGCCCAGAGCCTGCACCAGCGGGTGGCGGTGCTGGCCGGGCTGCCCGTCGGCGTCCTGGCCGAGGTGCGCGACGCGGTGCGGCTCACCCCTGGTGCGCGGACCCTGGTGCGCACCCTGAAGCGGCTCGGTTTCACCGTGGCCGTCGTCTCGGGCGGTTTCATCGAGGTGGTCGGGGACCTGGCCGCGGACCTGGGCATCGACCACGCCAAGGCCAACCGGCTGGAGGTGACCGGTGGCAGGCTCACCGGCCGGGTGATCGGCGACGTCGTCGACCGAGCGGGCAAGGCGGCTGCCTTGCGGGAGTTCGCCCGGCTGGAGGGGCTGCCGCTGTCGCGGACGGTGGCTGTCGGCGACGGCGCCAACGACCTGGACATGCTCGCGGCCGCCGGGCTCGGGATCGCGTTCAATGCCAAGCCCGTGGTCCGCGCCCAGGCACACACCTCCGTGAACGTCCCCTACCTGGACGCCGTGCTCTACCTGCTCGGTATCAGCCGCGAGGAGGTCGAGGAGGCCGACGCCGCCGAGGGCGCGCCGCCCCTGGCCCCGCGCCAAAGCCCCGCTGACTCCTAGCATGGCCTAATGGCTTCCCCGCCCCACACCTCGCTGCTGGTCATCGGCGGCGCCGAGGACCGGGTGGGCCGGCTCACCGTGCTACGCAGGTTCGTGAAGCTGGCCGGCGGCCGGCGGGCCAGGATCGTCCT
Organism: Dermatophilaceae bacterium; assembly: GCA_035689185.1. Taxonomy (GTDB): domain Bacteria; phylum Actinomycetota; class Actinomycetes; order Actinomycetales; family Dermatophilaceae; genus DASSLY01. Next base: position 15,741 of record DASSLY010000004.1, on the reverse strand, counting down.
GGTGCCCACTGCCTCCAGCTTTCACGAGGAGGCCGTCGCGGCATACACCTCGGTGTTCAGCCGCCTGGGAGCCCCCAGGGTGGATGTGGTGAACCCGATGTCCCGACGGGACGGGAGCAACCACACCCTGGTCGCCCTGCTGGACCAGGCCACCGGGATCTTCATCACCGGCGGCAACCAGCTCAAGCTGAGCCACCACGTGGTCGGCACCCCGGTCGGGGACGCGATCAAGGCCGCGTACGCACGCGGGGCCGTCGTGGCCGGCACGTCCGCCGGCGCGTCGATCATGAGCCTGTTCATGATCTCGATGGGCGAGGAGGGCGTCACCCCGCGCCAGCGCGCCAGCCAGCTCACCGCCGGGCTGGCGCTGCTGCCCAACGTCATCGTGGACCAGCACTTCGACCAGCGGGCCCGCTACGGCCGGCTGATGTCGCTGGTCGCCGGGTCGCCGAACCTGCTGGGCATGGGCGTCGACGAGGACACCGCGGCAGAGGTCACCGACGGCCACATCGTCGACGTCATCGGGTCCGGAGCGGTGTTCATCGTGGACGCCCGGCGCGCGGTGAGCGACGCCCACGAGGCGCGCCGCGACGCGCCGCTGATGGTCTCCGGGGCAGTGGTGCACTCGCTGCCGCACGGCGCTACGTTCGACCTCCATGAGGCCCGGCTGACCGGGTTCGTCGAGAAGCACCCGGACGACAAGGTGCTGGTGTCGCGCAGGCGGGCCTAGCCTGGCCCACGCCGGGCCTCGCCCACGGTATGCCGGGTGGCTGGTAACAGCTGAACAGGAGACCTTCGATGGCCGTTGACCGTCCGACTCCTACCGGCCCGGCTGCGCCGGAGCTGAGGATCGTGGAGTCCCGGGTCTACCGGGGACCGAACGTGTGGTCCTACGAGCCGGCGGTCCACCTGGTCGTAGACCTGGGCGTGCTGGAGGGCTACCCGACGGACACCCTGCCCGGGTTCGCGGACGGGCTGCTCGAGCTGCTGCCGGGGCTGGCGCTGCATACCTGCTCGCGTGGCGTGGCCGGTGGCTTCGTGGACCGGCTCCGGGAGGGCACCTGGCTGGGGCACGTCGCCGAGCACGTGGCCCTGCAACTGCAGCAGGATGCGGGGCACGACCTGCGGCGGGGAAAGACCAGGGCCGTCAAGGGCCGGTCCGGACGCTACAACGTCATCTTCGGCTACCTGGACGAGCGGGTCGCCCTGGCCGCAGGACAGCTCGCGGTGCGGCTGGTGAACCACTTCGTGACGGCCGAGGACGGCTTCGACCCGGTCGGGGAGATCGGGCTCTTCCTGCGCCGGGCGCAGCGGATGGCGTTCGGACCCTCGACCGCGGCGATCCTGGAGGAGGCGGTGAGCCGGGACATCCCGTGGAGCCGGCTCAACGAGTACTCCCTCGTGCAGCTCGGACAAGGGGTGTACGCCAAGCGAATTCGCGCGACAATGACCTCGATGACCGGAGCGCTGGCCGTGGACATCGCCTCCGACAAGGACATGACGACCCGGCTGCTCGCCTCCGCCGGCCTGCCGGTGCCCAGGAGCGAGTCGGTGCGCACCGCCGACGCAGCTGTGTCCGCCGCCCGCCAGATCGGCTACCCGGTCGTCGTGAAACCGTTGGACGGCAACCACGGTCGCGGCGTGGTTCTCAACCTGCGGGACGAGGACGCGGTCCGGGCCGGGTTCGTGGTGGCCGAGAGCCAGTCACGCCGTGGCGCGGTGATGGTCGAGTCGTTCATCACCGGACGCGACTACCGGTGCCTCATCGTGGGCGGCCGGATGCACGCCATCGCGGAGCGGGTGCCGGCCCACGTGACGGGCGACGGCCGCCATACGGTCGCCGAGCTGGTCGAGATCACCAACGCCGACCCCAGGCGAGGCGTGGGCCACGAGAAGGTGCTGACCAAGATCAGGGTCGACGAGGCGGCAGTCGATCTCGTTGCCCAGCAAGGGTTCTCGATGGATGCCGTGCCCGCGGCAGGTGAGCTGGTGAAGCTGGCCCTGACCGCGAACATGTCCACCGGAGGCATCTCGATAGACCGCACCTTCGACGCCCACCCGGACAACGTCGAGATCGCCGAGGAGGCGGCCCGCATGATCGGGCTGGATGTGGCCGGCATCGACTTCATCTGTCCCGACATCACCTCCCCGGTCCGCGAGACCGGTGGCGCCATCTGCGAGGTGAACGCGGCGCCCGGGTTCCGGATGCACACTCACCCCACCATCGGCGAGCCCCAGTTCATCGCCAAGCCGGTGCTGGACCTGCTCTTCCCGCCCGGCGCGCCGTCGCGGGTGCCCATCGTCGCGGTGACCGGGACAAACGGCAAGACCACCACCTCGCGGATGATCGCGCACATCTTCAAGGGCATGGGCCGCAAGGTCGGGATGACCTCGACCGACGGCGTGGTCATCGACGAGCGGCTGGTCATCAAGGCCGACGCGTCCGGCCCGAAGTCGGCGCGGATGGTGCTGCAGAACCCCCGGGTCGACTTCGCGGTGATGGAGGTCGCACGCGGCGGCATCCTGCGCGAAGGTCTCGGGTACGACCGCAACGACATCGCGGTGGTGACCAACGTGGCACCAGATCATCTGGGGCTGCGCGGGATCGACACGCTCGAGCAGCTCGCTGACGTGAAAGCCGTGATCGTCGAGGCGGTCCCCCGCGACGGGTTCGCCGTGCTCAACGCCGACGACGACCTGGTGCGAGCCATGCGCCGCCGCTGCTCTGGCTCGGTCGTCTACTTCTCCCTGCAGCCGGCCGGGACGCGGGTTCGCGACTTCATCGACGAGAGGTGCCGACGCGGCGGGCGGGCGGTCGTGCTGGAACGCACCGACAAGGGCGACATGATCGTGATCCGGCACGGCCGCCGCAGCATGCAGCTCGCCTGGACCCACCTACTGCCGTCGACGTTCGGCGGGGCGGCGAAGGCCAACGTCGCCAACGCCCTGGCGGCGGCGGGGGCCGCGTTCGCTGCGGGTGCCCCGTTGCACGACATCCGGCAGGGCCTGCGGACGTTCACCACGACCTACTACCTGTCGCCCGGCCGGATGAACCTGCTGGACGTCCGCGGCATCGACGTCCTGGTCGACTACTGCCACAACGCTCCCGGGATGCGGCTGCTGGGCGACTTCGTGGAGTCCTACACCCGCCAGAAGGCGCTCCAGTCCGGGCTGGGACGCACCTCCCGGATCGGGATGATCGGCGCGGCGGGTGACCGACGGGATGAGGACATCGTCGAGATCGGCACGGTGGCGGCCGACCACTTCGACGTCATCGTCATCCGGGAGGACGTGCGGCTGCGTGGCCGGAAGCCCGGTGCGACCGCCGACCTCATCGCCTCGGGGGTGCGCCGCCGCATGGCCGAGGGCGCCCGGTGCCGCCAGGTCGAGGTCGTCCTGGACGAGCTGGAGGCGACCCGGCACTGCGTCGCCCGGGCCAACCCCGGCGACCTGGTGGTGCTGTGCGTAGACCAGCACGCCGCCGTGCTCGCCGAACTGGAGCAGGTCACCCAAAGTGCCCAGGCGGGCGCCCACGCCGACCAACTGGTCGGCGACCCGGACCTGAACCCGAGGCAGCTGCACGACACGGCGCAGGTGGCCGGCCGGCGCGCCGCCGCCCAGATCGAGGACGTCACCTCCTCGACCACGTGAGTGGGCCGTCGACACCAAAATTGCTACGCTGTGCCACATGGACGTCTCGGTGCGAGAGCTGCGGAACCACACCGCTCGCGTCATCGCCGCCGTCGAGAGCGGCGAGCGCGTCGTGCTCACCGTGCACGGACGCCCGGTTGCTGACATTCAGCCGCACCGAGCGCGAAGCGAGGCCAGGCCCATGACCGTTGTCGTCGACGAGCTGAACGAGCTCGCCGCGCTGGCGCGCAGGCTCGGCATCACCCCGCGACCTGAGGACTATGAGACCGGGCTGACGACAGACGACTTCTTCCGCGGCGACGAGTGGACTTCGTCCGCCACGTGAACGGCTATCTCATCGATACCAGCGTCTTCATCGCCGTCGAACGCGGCCAGGACCTCACGTCGCGGCCGGAAGGCGTGGCGAGAATCTCGGTTGCCACGCTCACCGAGCTCCACATCGGGTTGCTGAGGGCGAACGACCCCCGAGTCCGCGAGGTGCGCAACGCAACGATCGACGAGGCCGGCCGCTTCTTGGCCCTGCCGTATGACGAGCGGGTCGCCAGGCAACTGGCCCACCTGCTGTTCGCTGCTCATCGTCAGCAACGACGGGCCGCAACCCCGGACGCGATCATCGCCGCGACCGCGCTCGTCCACGATCTGGCCGTCTGGACGCTCGACGCCGACTTCGAGCGGCTGGCTCACGTGGCTCCGGAGCTGCGGGTCATCCGGGCCGACACGGGCGCTTCTCCGCCCTGACCTGCCGTTCGGCGGAGAGACGCTGCCTGGCGGCGGACCACGCTGCGGTAGATGTCGTCGTCGGCGTCGCCGGAGTGCGCCATCAGGGCCTCCAGCGCGTCCGCCAGGGCCGCGCCGGGGTCGCCGGACTCGAACGCGGCCAGGGCCCGGAACGCCGCGACGCTCCCGCTGGCCGGGCGCTGCGCGGCCAGCGGGTCCAGGATCGCCAGCGCGGCGCCCGGGTCGCCGGCCTCCCGCAGGCTCGACGCCTTCTGGATCAGCGCGCGGTGCCGGTGCGGCTCGCGCAGACCGGCGGCCAGCGACGCGTCATACAGGGGGATGGCCTCACGGACGCGCCCGGCCACGTCCAGGGTTCCCGCGACCTCATAGATCAGCCGCGCGTCGCCCGGGGAGGCGCGCAACAGCCGGTATGCCGCGTCGATCCGCGCCTGCGGGTCCCTCAGATCCCACAGCGCGTCGATCTCCTGCTCCAGCTCGTGCTCACCGCGGGCCAGGACCACCTTGCGCCGGATGGCGGCGGCGTCGTCGACGGACCCGCCCTCCGAGCGCAGCCAGCCGTCCAGCAGCGGCCGCTCGGCGTGGCACATCAGGGCGAGCACGTCGCTGTCCGAGGCCGCGGCGACCATCGCTCGCAGCCCGTCGAGCTCGGTGGGGTGGGAGGCCACGTCCGCGACGCCGACCCGGCCCAGCCCGATCAGCAGGTGGCGTTCCAGGTCGGCCATGGACCTGCCCCGCAGGTAGTGCTCCTTGTGTACCACCGACACCCGGTCCGCCCGCCGGCCGGCCAGTTCGCCCAGCGCCTGCAGGATCTCGTCGGTGCGGTCGCCGCCGGTGCCCAGGCCCAGGTGCAGGATCGCCCCGGGGGCGCGCAGGCCCTCACCGACCGCCAGCAGCGCCTCCAGGCCGGCCTCGTTGTGGGCCAGGTCGAGGATGACCGTGGCCTGGCCGCCGGAGGGGACCGGGACGCTGTAGATGTTCATGCGGCCGGGGTTGTGCGCAGGGTCCGGGGCGAAGGTCCGCAGTCCCTCGACGACCGCCTTCCTCGGCAGCCCCAGCCCCAGGGCCGCGGCGGCCGCGGCCAGCGCGTTGGCGACGTTGTGCTGGGACAGGCCGGCCAGGGTGACCGGCACGTCCAGCACCGCAAGCAGGCGGTCGGGGTCGCTGTGCGGGGTGACGACGACGACGTCGCCGCCGAGGACGGTGATGCCGCGGCCCCCGGTGTTCAGCGCCTCCCGCAGGGCCGGTGAGTCCGGGTCGAGGCTGAAGACCCACGGCCGCGCCCTGATGCCCGCCCGCATGGCCCAGACCCGCGGGTCGTCGCCGTTGAGCACCACCCAGCCCTCCGGTTTGGTGACCCTGGTGACGATCGCCTTGACCTCGGCCAGCTGGTCCACGGTGTCGACGCCCTGGAGTCCCAGGTGGTCCGCGGAGACGTTGGTGACGACGCTGACGTCGTTGGCGGAGACGCCCAGCCCCTTGAGCAGCAGGCCACCGCGGGCGGTCTCGAGGACGCCCAGCTGCACCCCGGGGGTGGCCAGCACCGTGCGGGCGCCGGCGGGTCCGCTGTAGTCGCCCGGCTCGATCAGCACCCCCTGGGCGAGCACCCCGTCGGTGGAGCTCCAGGCGGTGGTGAGCCCGGCGGTCATCCCGATGTGTGCGAGCAGCCGCGTGGTCGTGGTCTTCCCGTTGGTGCCCGTGACCGACGCGACCGGCACGTGCGGTCGCACCAGCAGCGGCGGCGGGCCGTCGGGTGCCGCGGCGACGCGGTCCGCAGCGGCGTGCAGCGCCCGCTCCCCCTGCGTCGGCTCGTCGTGCAGAAGTGCCGTCAGCACCGGTCCGAGGGACTCGCCCAGGGCGACCGCGCGGCCGCGGCTCCGCCAGGGGTGTGCCGTGACCACCTGAGCGCGCGTGCCGCCCGCTCTGGTGCGGACGCCGACGCGCCGGATGCCCGCGCGGCCGGCGACGAGACGCACCACGTGGGCGACCAGGCGCATCAGGAACCGTTGCCGTTGCTCGGAGTCCGGCGCGCCAGGCCGTGCGCCGCGCATGCCGAGCCGGTGGGCCAGCCCGGTCAGGTCGGCCGCGTCGGCATGGAGGTAGCCCGCGCAGGTCAGGCTGACCTTGACCGCCGGCCGGGTGAAGTACAGGTTCGGCCCCTCCAGCACCCGCACCTCGGTCACCTCGACCGGCTGCGCCGGCCGGCCGGGGGCGGCGTCGCTCATGGGCCAGACCTTAACGGCGGTCCCCGTGGCCGCGCGGCTGCGCGGCCGTCCCGGGCGCTTGGCCGTCCCGGGCGCTCCCTGGCGCTTGGCCGCGCGGCCCTCTCCGGCGCGCGGCTGCGCGGCCCTCCCTTGCGCTTGGCCGAGCGGCCGTCCCTGGCGCTTGTTGCTCCGGATGCACCGTTTTCGGCCCCTCCGGACCCCGAAACGGTGCGTTCGGAGCAACAAGCGGCGATGTCGGCGATGTCGGCGATGTCGGCGATGTGGGCGGGCCCCCAGCTGGTCGCCCTCCTCGACGTCAGCGAAGCAGCCGCACCTGGACCGGCAGCTCAAGGCGTGTCCAGACGCGGTCCGCGGTGAGCACCTTTGCCGGCATGGACCGGACGGTCAGTGCGAGGCAGCACCGGTCCCCGAGCGACAGGTCTCGGCCGCCAGGAAGGGCGCGAAGGGCTCCGGCCAGCTCGGCGTCCGCTGCGGTGAGTGGTTCTATGACGACGCCGGCAGCACCAAGCAGTTCCCGTAGCCGACCGACGTCAAGACCGATGTCGACCAGCTTGCCCACGACCTCGGCGAGGTTGACGGCACCCAGCACAGCGCCCGGCAGGGCTGCGGCCACGGTGTCGGCCCCGGGCTCGTCGTGCACGAGGGCGAGCACCGCGGAGGCGTCGAGGACTGTCACTCCTCCGCTGCAGCCGTGCGGCGCTCAGCCAGCAGCTCCTCGACGAGCGAGCGTGCCCGGGGCACCCGGGCAGCCAGACCACGCAGCTCCGCTATCGCATCGCCCGGTCGCTCGAGGACCAGGCGCCCGCCGCTGAGCTGGAGGTGCAGCCGGTCGCCCGCGGTCAACCCGAGGGCGGCCCGGATCTCCGCGGGGATGACTAGCCGGCCCTGCTGACCCAGCACGACCGTGGCATCCACGAGACAAGTATGCCACGCTGCCTGATCAGTGGCACGTCCACCTCCGCGCCGCTCAGGCCGGCCGCGTCAGCGTCCCTCCGATGCCGGACGCCAGCTCCCGGCGGGTCCGGCGGCGGCGCCTTCGTCGACCTGGAGTCGCCCCTCGGCGATGTGCCACCGACGGGTCAGACCCACGCGCTCGGCGAAGGCCTCGTCGTGGGTCACCACGACCAGCGCACCGCTGAACTGCCGCAGCGCGGCCTCGACCACCTCCAGGGAGTCGAAGTCGAGGTGGTTGGTCGGCTCGTCCAGCACCAGTGCGCGCAGCGGGCGGTTCACCAGCGCGGCGATCATCAACCGCCGCTGCTGGCCCACCGACAACCGCGGCAGCAGCCGCCGCTGGTCGGGCCCGTCGATGAGGAACCCGTCCAGCACCTGCTGCGCCTCCTCCAGGTACATCGGGGCCTCGGCGCGGAAGAACTCCATCGCGGTGACGTCCTTCGGCAACCCTTGGTGGGTCTGCGGGAGCACACCAGCGCCGTCCACGTGCGGCAGGAGGGCTTGCAGGAGACTGGTCTTACCCACGCCGTTGCCGCCGCTGACCAGGACCCGATCTCCCGCCGAGACGCGGGCACGGACTCCCCGCAGCAGCAGGCGACCACCCGCGCATACATCGAGGTCCTGCACGTCCAGCACCGGGCTGGGGTCGTCGACGCCGGCGGTAACCGGGTGGAGCACCAGCGGCGGCCGGCGTTGCGGCTCGCGCACCCAGCTCGCAGCGGTCATCGCCCGGGCCAGCCGCCGCTCACGCGAGATGGCCTTACGGGCCACCTTGCGAGCCAGCCGGCGGGCGCCCGGGTTGCGGGGGTTGGCCAGTTCCACCCCGCGCGCGTAGGCCTTGGTCTGCTCGATGTCGCGCTGAAGCTGGCGACGCAGCTTCTCCTGCGCCTCGAAGTCGAGCAGCAGCCGGTCCCAGCGTCGTTGGCGCTCCAGCCGGTATGCGGTGTAGCCGCCGCCCGGGTAGTCCTGCAGCTGCGGGGTGATCCCGTCGAGCTCCACCACGCGGGTGACGGCGCGGTCGAGGAACCGGCGGTCGTGGGAGACGACCAGAACAGCGCCGCGATATCCGGTGAGGAAGCTGGCCAACCACGCACGGCCCTCGGCGTCGAGGTGGTTGGTCGGCTCGTCGAGCAGGAGGACGTCCGGGTCGCGGACGAGCAGCCGCGCCAGCATCACCCGCGACTGCTCGCCGCCGCTGAGGCTGCCTACCGGGCGGTCGTCGGCGACCCCGCTCCACGGCTGAGCCGCAGTGGATGTTGGCGGCCCGACCCCGAGACGGCTGCGGACCTCCTGCAGCCGGGCCAGTGCCGACCAGCCGCCGTGGGTGTCGAACTCGTCGACGGCCGTGGCGTATTCGCGAGCTGCCGCGTGCTCCGTCATCAGGTGCTGACGTCGGGTCATCTCCTCGTGGGCGGCCACCAGAGCGGGCGCACCGGATGCCACGACGGCCGCGACGGTGGCGTCGGGGTCGGGAGCCTCCTGGGCTTGGTGGCCGACGACCAGCCCCGGTGAGCGGGTCACGACACCTGCGTCGGGGGGGCGCAGCCCGGCCAGGACACGCAGGAGCGTCGACTTGCCGGTCCCGTTGGGGCCGACCAGCCCGACCCGGTCGCCCGTTCGAAGGGTCAGCGAGAGATCTCGGAAGAGCGGGTCGTGATCGACGGACACGGTGACGCGTTCGGCGCGCAGCATGGGACGGACTTCCTCGCGGGGTTCGGGCGGGTCGCGGGGTCGGTCACAGCCACATAGTCCCCAAGCGTGAATGACGGGGGGCCGAGCCCGCAAGCTGGTTGATGGACCGGCGGGCCGTAGCCTGTCGAACGTGCTTGATCACATCGGTGTCCAGGTCGCTGACGTCGAGGCGTCGCTCGCCTTCTACCTCGGCGCGTTCGCCCCGATCGGGATGCACGAGGTGATGCGGTTCCCGCAGGGTGGCACCTTCGTCGTCGGCCTGTCCGGGCCCGACGGGGTCCCGGACTTCTGGCTGGTCCCTGCGGGCGGCTCCGAGGCTCGTGAGCTGCACCTCGCCTTCCGGGCCGACGACCGCGACGCGGTCGACGCCGTTCACGAGGCCGCCGTGTCTGGGGGCGCGCAAGTGCTGCATGCCCCGCGTGAGTGGCCCGAGTACCACCCGGGCTACTACGCGGTGTTCCTGCGCGACCTCGACGGCCACAATGTGGAGGCGGTCTACCACGGCGGGTAGTCCGAAACGGTGATCGTCGTGACAGCGGCCGCCCGCCGCCACCTGGCCTACTGGCCCATCGCGTGGACGCCTCCGTCGACGTGCACGATCTCCCCGGTGGTGGCGGGGAACCAGTCGGACAGCAGGGCGGTGCAGGCCTTGGCGGCCGGCGTCGGGTCGCCGATGTCCCAGCCCAGCGGGGCCCGGTCGGACCAGATCTGCTCGAAGGCCGCAAAGCCGGGGATCGACTTGGCCGCGGTGGTCCGGATCGGCCCGGCGGACACCAGGTTGCACCGGATGCCCTTCGGGCCGAGGTCGCGGGCGCAGTAGCGGTTGGTCGACTCGAACGCGGCCTTGGCCACCCCCATCCAGTCGTAGACCGGCCAGGCGAACTGCGCGTCGAAGGTGAGTCCGACGATCGCGCCGCCGCTGCTCATCAACGGCAGGGCGGCGACCGCGAGCGCCTTGAGCGAGTAGGCCGAGGCGTTCAGCGCGGTCGAGACGTCGTCCCAGGTGGCCTCGAGGAAGTTGAAGGCGCCCGGCGGCGCGAACCCGATCGAGTGCAGCACGCCGTCGAGGGAGTCCACGTGCTCGCGTAGCCGGTCGGCCAGGGTGTCCAGGTGCTCGGTGTTCGTCACGTCCAGCTCGACCACCGGCGCCGGCTGCGGCAGCCGCTTGGCGATGGTCTGGGTGATCTTCATCGTTCGGCCGAACGAGGTCAGCACGACCTGGGCCCCCTCCTCCTGGGCCAGCCGCGCCACGTGGAATGCGATCGAGGTGTCCATCAGGACCCCGGTGACCAGCAGCTTCTTGCCCTCGAGCAGTGCCATGCGTGCGCCTTCCTTGCCGGTATGCCGTCGTGGTCGCCTTAGCGCTCTAGTGGCCCATGCCCAGGCCGCCGTCCACCGGGATGACGGCCCCGGTGATGTAGCCGGCTTCCGGTGAGGCGAGGAACCTGACCGCCGCCGCGACCTCCTCGGTCCTGGCGAACCGCCCGGCGGGGATGCTGGACAGGTACGCCTTCTTGGTGTCCTCCGGCAGCACCGCGGTCATCTCGGTGTCGATGAACCCGGGCGCGACCACGTTGGCGGTGATGCCCCGGCCGCCGAGCTCGCGCGAGATCGACCGCGCCAGGCCCACCAGCCCCGACTTGCTGGCGGCGTAGTTGGCCTGTCCCGGGGACCCGTAGAGGCCGACGACGCTGGAGATGAAGACGATCCGGCCCCTGCGCAGCCGGATCATCCCCTTGCTGGCCCGCCGCGCGCAGCGGAACGCACCGGCGAGGTTGGTGTCGATGACCGAGTCGAACTCCTCGTCGCTCATCCGCATGAGCAGGGTGTCCCGGGTGATGCCGGCGTTGGCGATCAGCACCTCCACCGGGCCGCCGAACTTCTGCTCGGCCTCGGTGAACGCCTGGTCGACACTCGCCGTGTCGGTCACCTCGCAGCGCACCCCGTCCAGGCCCTCCGGTGGCGTCCCGGAACGGTAGGTGACCAGGATCCGGTCGCCGGCCTCGGCGAAGGCCCGCGCGATGGACAGCCCGATCCCCCGGTTCCCGCCGGTCACCAGGACGTTGCGGGGCTCTGCCATCGGTGCCTCCGTCGGTGTCGGGATGCCTGGGTGCGGCAGGGGGGACGCTAGCCCAATCCCCCACAGATGTCGCCTCACACACGGCGTAGGGTGAGGTAGTGAAAAAGCGTGTCGCGAGCCCGGCGCAGCCGGTCTACAGCGTCACTTCCGCGCCCCCCTCCCTGCGTGACGACCAGCAGCACCGGATGCGGCGCTACCTGGTGTCCATGGGCATCCGCACGGCCTGCTTCCTGCTGGCGGTGCTCTTCCTAGTCGGCCTGCACTGGACCGTGGCCGGCTGGGCCATGGTCATTGGGGCCGTCGTGCTTCCCTACATCGCCGTGGTGATGGCCAACGCCACCAGCGCCCGTTTCCCCGGGGAGGTCGGCGCGGTCACGCCGCCCACACGGTTCGACAAGCAGATCGGTCCTGGTCCTGCGTCCAGCGCCGACCCGACCTCCCGCCCACGGTGACCGCGGACCCACCCCGAGTTGTCAGAACGTCACCGGGTCATGGCGCGCCCACCTTCTGACAGCCCGACAGGCCGCGCGGACCCTGGTGCCTTGTCAGAACGTCACCGGGTCATGGCGCGCCCACCTTCTGACAACTCGACAGACGAGCGGCTGGTATGCAGCGCGAAAGGGTGCCGCGCCACCGCGGCATACGGGCTGCTGTGGAACAACCCCAAGCTGCACCCGCCCGAGCGGCGCAAGACCTGGCTTGCGTGCGAGGACCACTGGGAATCGCTGACATCGTTCCTGGCAATGCGCGGGTTCCTGAGGGAGACGGTGCCGGCCGACCGGCTGGGGCCGGCCGAGCGTCGCTGACGAACACAGCCAGCTCCCCGCCGCAGTGCAGCTTCTCAGCTTGGGATGGCCGGCGAGGGCTGGCAGGCCCGGGAACCAGCGCCACCATCCGGCTCATGACGACCCGGCCCCGGGCCGATGACCAGCCCTCGTGCTCATGACGACCAGGCCCCGGGCCGATGACCAGCCCTCGTGCTCATGAAGGCCGTGCCGATGACCGGTGCGGCCGCTTTCAGCCACCGATCGCGGACATCGGCCGGTCCGGCTGGGCGAAACCCGGGTCGCCGATGCCGTGACCGCGCGCCTTGCGCCACATCTCGTCCTGGATCAGGCGGGCGAGATCCTCGTCCGTGGCGCCGTCGCGCATCGGGCCGCGCAGGTCCACCTCACCGCGGGCGAACAGGCAGTTGCGCACCTGCCCGTCAGCGGTCAGCCGGACCCGGTCGCAGGCGCCGCAGAACGGCGCGGTGACACTGGCGATGATCCCGACAGTCGCTGGCCCGCCGTCGACGAGGAACAGCTCGGCCGGCGCGCTCCCCCGACCCGGCACCGGGGTCAGCTGGAACCGCTGCCTCAGCTGCGCCTGGATCTCCTCGGCCGCGACCATCTCCTGCCGGTCCCAGGCGTGCTGCGCGTCCAGCGGCATCTGCTCGATGAACCGCAGCTGGTAGCCCCGGTCCAGGCACCACCGCAGCAGGTCTGCCACACCGTGGTCGTTGACGCCGCGCATGGCGACCGCGTTCACCTTCACCGGGGTCAGCCCGGCATCGGCGGCGGCCTTCAGGCCGCGCTCGACGTCGCTGAACCGGTCGCGGCGAGCGATTGCCTCGAACTGAGCAGGGTCGACCGTGTCGAGGCTGACGTTGACCCGGTTCAGCCCGGCCCGGGCCAGCGGGGCGGCCAGCCGGTCCAGCCCGATGCCGTTGGTCGTCAGCGCCAGCTGCGGCCGCGGGACCAGGGCGGCCACCCGGCACACGACGTCGACCAGGGACCGGCGCAGCAGCGGCTCGCCGCCGGTGAACCGCACTTGGCGCACGCCCAGACCGACGAACACCCGGACCAGCCGGACCATTTCGTCGTCGGACAGCATCTCCGGCTTGGGTAGCCAGGGCAGGCCGTCCGCCGGCATGCAGTACGTGCAGCGAAGGTTGCACCGGTCGGTCACAGACACGCGCAGGTCCGTCGCGATCCGGCCGAACCGGTCGGGCAGGCGTCCGGACATGCCTAAAGGGTAAGCCGGTACCGTCGGGTCGTGGTGCGCACGATGCTGTCGCGGCGCTGGCTGGGGGCGCTGGCCCTGGCCGCGGGCTTCGCTGTGGCGGCCGTGCTGCTCGGCCGTTGGCAGTGGGGGCGGCACGAGGACGCGGTCGCCCGGGTGGCCGCGATAGACGCCAACTACGACGCCGCCCCGATCCCCCTGGAGTCGGTGCTGACGGCGGCGGGCGTTCCGGCCTCGCGCGAGTGGGCCCGGGTGCGGGTGGGCGGGCAGTATGTCGCGGGGTCGCTCCTACTCGTACGCAACCGGCCGCGCGACGGCGTGTACGGCTACGACGTGGTGGTGCCGCTGCGCCTGTCCACCGGCGGGACGCTGCTGGTGGACCGCGGGTGGGTGCCCAACGGCGAGACGGCGGCGAAGCGACCTCGCGTTCCGCCCACCCCGCTGGGCTCGGTCACCGTCACCGGTTGGCTACGCAGTCCAGAACCCTCGCTTCGGCGCGACCTGCCGGCCGGGCAGCTCGGCTCGATCTCCGTGCGCGACGCGGCGGCGCAGACCGGTGAGGCCTTGTATGACGGGTACCTGGTGGTGCAGTCCGAGGCGGCTTCCGGCCCGGTTGCCTCGCCGCTGACCCCGGACCCGCCGGACCGCGACCTCGGGCCACACCTGGCCTACGCCATCCAGTGGTGGGCCGCGGCGCCGGTGGGGTTCGTGCTGGTGCTCGTCGGCGTGCGGCGGGAGCACCGTGAGCGGGGCGAGGGCACCCCCGAACTGGTGCCGGCCCGGCCGCGAAAGGTCCGGATCTGGGACGAGGAGGACGCGTAGCGCCGGTGCACCGCAGTTCTACGGCACCGGCGGAGTGGCCCGGTGGCTCGGCGCCGGCGGCTCGGCGCGGCGATTCGGCGGCGGGCGCAGCGGCGGTTCGGCGGAGTGGCCCGGCGGCTCGGCGCAGCGGCGGCGCAGCGGCGGTTCGGCGGTTCGGGGGCGGCCCGGCGGTTCGGCGGCGGCCCGGTGGAGTGGCCGGGCGGCTCGGCGCGGCGGCTCGGCGGTTCGGGGGCGGCCCGGCGGTTCGGTAGCCGGCGCGCGGAGTGCGCTGGCCCCAGGGCGGTGCCCTGGCGGCGACGCGGTCGCGCCGGCGGCCCCGTCGCCGACGCGGTTGACGTCCCGGCGGCCAGGGCCGCCCCCGTCCGGAGGCGGCCTGGCACGATGTCCGACATGGACCTTGGCTTGGACGGACGGGTGTACATCGTGTCGGGCGCTTCGCAGGGGCTGGGCTTCGCCTCCGCGGAGAAGTTGGCCGCCGACGGGGCGCGCCTCGTCCTCGGGTCACGTTCGCGAGATCGCGTTGAGCAGGCCGCGCAGCGACTCGGCAAGCACGCCGTCGGGGTGGCCGTGGACCTGTCTGACGCAGGGGCAGCGGAGACGCTGGTCCGCACCGCGCTGGAGCGGTTCGACCGGTTGGACGGTGCCGTGATCAGCGTGGGAGGCCCGCCCGCGGGCCCCCTGTCGGCGACGACCGACGACCAGTGGCGGGGCGCCTTCGAGTCGGTGTTCCTGGGCTCGCTGCGACTGGCCCGGGCCGTCCTTGCGCACAAGGAACCGGTCGCGGTGACCTTTGTCCTGTCCACGTCGGTGCGCACACCCCTGCCGAACCTGGCGGTGTCCAACGGTCTGCGTCCGGGGTTGGCGATGGCAGCCAAGACACTGGCCGACGAGTACGGCCCGCGCGGATCTCGTGTCAACGTCGTTCTGCCCGGCCGCATCCTCACCGGCCGCATCCATGAGCTGGAGGAGGCAAGCGGTGACCCGGCCCAGGCCCGGCGGGCCGAGGAGGCGGCGATCCCGCTGCGCAGGCTGGGCACGCCGGAGGAGTTCGGCACAGTGGTGGCGTTCGTGACCAGCCCGGCCGCGGCATACATGAGCGGTTCGGCCGTGACCGTGGACGGCGGCGCCACCCGCGCGCTCTGAGTCGCCAGCCGCGCGCTCAGAGCAGCGGCGGCGCCCGCGCTCTGAGCACCGGACGCCTTGAAACGCCCGGAGACCCGAAATCGGTCCCAGACGGGCCTCGCAAGGCGTCCGGTCGCAAGGGGGGCCGGGATTAGGCCAGGATTAGGCGCGGTAGGGCTATTCATCTGACTGGACTTCCGTGCTTGGAAGTGCGCGCCAGGGTCGGTCGGCGCGTGGACGGTCCAGGCTCGGCGGATGGCCTCGGCGGGTCGGAGGGCGTGGCGTGACGCGCTTGGGTTTCTGGTCGGCGACCAGGTCGCGGTAGCGCACCGGCTCATGTGTGACGGCGAGTTGCAGGACGCGGTAGAAGAGCATGCCGCGGGCGCGGGAGCGGCGCCGGTTGAACCGGAAGACAAACTCGTTCAGGTAGCTCTGCAGGTGTGCCGGGTCGACCGA
>DASSLY010000003.1:0-14264 GCA_035689185.1 Dermatophilaceae bacterium | reverse complement strand
GCCGTCCTCCTGCGCCTGCACGCCCCCGAACGGCTCGGCCTCACCCACGACCGCGGCTGACCCCCGTACCCCTGGTGACGCCGCGTCGTTGACCCGATCGACGGTCCCACGAACGGGTGGCGCCCGTCGGGTCGACACGGGAGGGGCGCGGTGACCACCACCGGCTGGGATTTCGACGGGGAGCTCTCGTCGGCGGAAGAGGACGGGGGGACGCTGCACCAACGGGTGCAGGCGGGGCCGGAGTTCGCCCTGTTGCGCAGGCGGCTGCGCCGTTTCGTCTTCCCCATGACGGCGCTGTTCCTGCTCTGGTACCTCGCGTACGTCCTCCTCGTGTCCTACGAGCGGGACCTCATGGACACCCCCGTGCTCGGCGCGGTCAACGTCGGCCTGCTGCTCGGGCTCGCCCAGTTCGCCTCGACCTTCGCGCTCACCGCCGGCTATGTCCGCTACGCGCGGCGCCGCCTCGACCCGCTCGCGGCGCAGATCCGCGAGCGGGTGGAGTCGGGCCCGGTCGGCTTGCAGATCGAGGAGGCGGCGTGACCCCCGCGGACGACGTCGGCGACGTCGGGCTCAACATCGCCGTCTTCGCCGCCTTCGTGCTGGTCACGCTCGTCGTGGTCTACCGGGCGAGCCGCACCAACCGCACGGCGTCGGACTACTACGCGGCCGGGCGGGCCTTCAGCGGCGCGCAGAACGGGGTGGCGATCGCGGGCGACTACCTGTCGGCCGCCTCGTTCCTCGGCATCGCCGGCGCCATCGCGGTGAACGGCTACGACGGGTTCCTCTACTCCATCGGCTTCCTCGTCGCGTGGCTCGTGGCGCTGCTCCTGGTCGCCGAGCCGCTGCGCAACACCGGCCGGTTCACCATGGCCGACGTCCTGTCGTTCCGCCTTCGGCAGCGCCCGGTCCGCACCGCCGCCGCCACCTCGACGCTGGCGGTGAGTTTCTTCTACCTGCTCGCCCAGATGGCCGGCGCCGGCGGCCTGGTCGCGCTGCTGCTGGGCATCACCAACCGCACCGGCCAGTCCCTGGTCATCGCCGTGGTGGGGATCGTGATGATCACCTACGTGCTGGTCGGCGGCATGAAGGGGACAACCTGGGTGCAGATCATCAAGGCCGCGCTGCTCATCGTGGGCGCTGCGGTGATGACCGTCTGGGTGCTCGGCAAGTTCGGGCTGAACCTGTCCAGCGTGATGGGCGCCGCCGCCGACAAGTCCCCGGCCGTCGGAGAGAAGCTGTTCAGCCCCGGCCTGCAGTACGGCAAGACGCTCACCACGAAGATCGACTTCATCTCCCTGGCCCTGGCCTTGGTCCTGGGCACGGCGGGACTGCCGCACGTGCTGATGCGCTTCTACACGGTGCCGTCGAGCAAGGAGGCGCGGCGCTCGGTGGTCTGGGCGATCTGGCTGATCGGGGTGTTCTACCTGTTCACCCTCGTCCTCGGCTACGGCGCCGGCGCCCTGGTCGGCCCGGACGCCATCAAGGCCGCCCCGGGCAAGGTGAACTCGGCCGCGCCGCTGCTCGCCTTCGAGCTGGGCGGCGAGCTCCTGCTCGGGGTCATCTCCGCGGTCGCCTTCGCGACGATCCTGGCCGTCGTCGCCGGCCTGACCATCACCGCGAGCGCCTCGTTCGCCCACGACGTCTACGCACACGTCATCAAGCACGGGACGGTCTCGCCCGACGGGGAGGTGCGGATCGCGCGGATCACCGCCGTCGTCATCGGCCTGCTGGCGATCATCGGCGGAATCTTCGCCAACGGGCAGAACATCGCGTTCCTGGTGGCGCTGGCCTTCGCCATCGCCGCCAGCGCGAACCTGCCCACGATCCTGTACTCGCTGTTCTGGCCGCGGTTCACCACCCGCGGCGCTCTGTGGAGCATCTACGGCGGCCTGATCTCGGCGATCACCCTGATCGTCTTCAGCCCCGTCGTCTCCGGCAAGCCCGCCGACCCGGCGACCGGCCTGAGCACCTCGATGATCACCGACCCCTCGGTGGACTTCCACTGGTTCCCGCTGGACAACCCGGGCATCGTCTCCATCCCGCTGGGCTTCCTGCTCGGCTGGCTGGGCACCGTGACCAGCGGCGAGCCCGCGGACGTGGCCAAGTACGCCGAGATGGAGGTCCGCTCGCTCACCGGCGCCGGTGCGGAGAAGGCGGTCTACCACTGAGTTCCGGTATGCCGCGCGCGGAGGCCCGCGCGCGGCATACCCATGCGTGTCAACCGAACTGGTGAGCTCCGCGTCCTGATGGCACAGGAAAGGAGCTCAACGATGAGCCGTTCGACCCCCACCCACCGCAAGGTCCGCACCACCCTTCTGGCGATGGCCGCCGCAGCCGGCGTCGCCGCCGCCGTTCCCGCCGTCGCCGCCCAGGCGTCGACCGCATCCACCGCCAGCTGCGCCGTCACCTGGGGCTCGCTGGTGAAGTCCCGCCCAGGGATGGGCACCGCACCGCTCACCAACGTCCGGTCCGGCCGACACACCTGCTACGACCGGCTGGTGCTGGACGTGGCCGGCGCGACCACCGGGTACCAGGTCAGCTACGTCGACCAGGTCCGGATGGACGGTTCCGGCGACGTCGTGCCACTGCGCGGCGGCGCGAAGCTGCAGGTCATCCTGCGCTCGCCCGCCTACGACGATGCCGGCAATCCGACCTACACCCCGGCCAACCGCCGCGAGCTGGTCAACGTGACCGGCTACAGCACGTTCCGCCAGGTCGCCTGGGCCGGCAGCTTCGAGGGCCAGACCACCCTCGGCCTGGGCGTGCGCGCCCGGCTGCCGATGAACGTCTTCGTCCTGGCCGGCCCCGGCACCGGCAGCCGGCTGGTGATCGACGTCGCCCACCACTGGTGACCCGGCGGTATGCCGCGTGGCCACGGCCACGCGGCATACCCCGGCCGCCCACCGGGTAGTCCCCGACCGTGCAGCAGACCGACTTCGACCGGCGCTACCGCGACGACCCGGACCCGTTCGGGGTATCCACCCGCTGGTACGAGCGGCGCAAGCAGGCCGTCGTGCTGGCCTGCCTGGCCCAGGAGCGGTACGCCGCCGCCTGGGACGTGGCCTGCGGCACCGGTGCCCTGGCCGCCGCGCTGTCCGACCGGTGCGACCGGGTGCTGGCCACTGACGGCTCCGCGGCGGCGGTCGAGCTCACCCGGGACGCCACTCCCGCCCAGGTGACCGCGGCCCGGCACCTGCTGCCCGAGCCGCTGCCCCCGCGGCTGCGGCGCCCGTTCGACCTGGTCCTGGTGACCGAGGTGCTGTACTACCTTTCCGGCCAGGCGCGGGAACGGACCGCCCGGTTGGTGGACGAGGTCAGCGCGGCGGAGGCGGAGGTGGTCTGCGTGAACTGGCGGCACCACCCCGCGGACGCCTACCTGGCCGGCGCTGACGCGGTGGCCGAGATGGGCGCCGCCCTGACGACAGCCGGCTGGCGGGCCGTGGTGGCCCACGAGGACGTGGACTTCGTCGTCGCCAGCTGGTCCCGGGGCACTCACCCGGGTGCCCGGTCCGGGTGAGCGTCGAGCTCGCCCCGCTGCCCGCGCCGACGCCGATGCCGATGCCGGTGCCCGCGCGCTACGACCGGCGGCCTCGCGTGGTGACCCCCTCGACGTGTCAGAACGTCACCCGGTCAGGGCCCCACCACCTTGTGACAACTCGAGAGTAGGTCATGCGGGGGCGGCGAGCCGGGTCTCGTCGAGCCGCTGCAGCAGGTGCGCCAGGCTCGGCACCACCGTCTCGGCGCCCGCCGCCCGCAGACGGTGCTCGCCGAAGCCACCGCAGAGCACTCCGATGGCGGGCATCCCGAGCTTGCCAGCCGCCTCGGCGTCATACGGAGAGTCCCCCACCATCACCCCGCCGCGCGCGCCGGCGCGCTCGAGCGCGATCTGCAGCAGGTCCGGGCTGGGCTTGCTCTCCTGCGCGTCGTCGGCCGTGGTCCACACGTCGGCCAGGTCGCCGACCCGGGCGATCTCCAGGAACCGTTCCACGTGCTTGCGCTTGCCGGAGCTGGACAGCACGATCCTGAACCCCCGGCGGCGGACCTCAGCCACCAGGTCTCGCGCCGCCTCGAAAGCGCAGACCGAGTCGATCAGCTGGTCGAACTCGTGTTCCCAGGCCGCGCGGACGTCATCCCCGTGCTGCCGTTCCACCTCCTCCCCTGCCACCGCCGCGACCAGCTTGTCGCCGCCCATCCCGACGTGGTGGTGGATCCACCAGCACGGCACCACCTGGCCGACTGAGCCGAACGCGGCGGCCCAGGCCAGCACGTGGTGGTAGTTCGTGTCGACCAGGGTCCCGTCCACGTCGAAGACAGCGGTGTCGATCACGGGGTGAGGACCACCTTCAGGCACCCGTCGGTCTTGGCCTGGAACATCCGGTATGCCGCGGGCGCCTCCGACAACGGCAGCACGTGGGTGGCCAGCTCCTCGGTGCCGAGCGGGTCCGTGTCATCGGTCACGACCGGCAGGATCTGCTCGACCCACCGCTTCACGTGGCACTGTCCCATCCGCAACTGCACGCCCTTGTCGAACAGGTCCATCATCGGCATCGGGTCGGCCGCGCCGCCGTACACACCGCTGACCGAGACCGTTCCGCCGCGCCGCACCGCGGCGATGGCCGTATGCAGCGCGGCCAGCCGGTCGATCCCCATCTTCTTGGTCATCGGCCGCGCCAGCGCGTCCGGCAGCAGGTTCACCCCGGCCTGGGCGGCCGCGGCGAAGCCGGACCCGTGCGCCTCCATCCCGACCGCGTCGATGACCGCATCCGCCCCACGGCCGCCGGTCAGCTCCACCAGCCGCGACGCGACGTCGTCCACCCCGCTGAGGTCGACCGTCTCCACCCCGCGGGCGGCCGCCTTCGCCAGCCGCTCGGGCACCAGGTCCACGCCGATGACCCGCTCGACGCCCTGATGCAGGGCGACCCGGGTGGCGAACTGGCCGACGGGCCCCAGGCCGAGCACGGCCAGCGTGCCGCCCTGAGGCACGTCGGCATACGCCACCGCCTGCCAGGCCGTCGGGAGGATGTCGGACAGGTAGAGGAAGCGCTGGTCAGGGACGCCCTCGGGCACCGGGATCGGCCCGAACTGAGCCTGCGGGACGCGTAGGTACTCCGCCTGCCCGCCGGGCACGGCGCCATACAGGCAGGTATAGCCGAACAGGGCCGCGCCCTTGCCCTGCTCGCGGACCTGGGTGGTCTCGCAGTGGGCGAACAGGCCGCGTGAGCACATCCAGCACGACCCGCAGGCGATGTTGAACGGGATGACCACCCGGTCGCCCGGCTTGATCTGGCGGACGTCGCTGCCGACCTCCTCGACGATGCCCATGGGCTCGTGGCCGAGGATGTCGCCGGGGGTCAAGAACGGACCGAGCACCTCATACAGGTGCAGGTCCGAGCCGCAGATCGCGGTCGAGGTGATCCGCACCACGGCGTCAGTCGGCGCCTCGATCCGCGGGTCGGGCACCTCCTGCACAGCCACGTCGCGCCGTCCCTGCCAGGTCAGTGCCTTCATGCCGCTCCTCGCTGGTTGAGCTGCCGCGCCGCGCGCTGGCCCGGTGCGGTCAGCCGCTGCAGCCATCCCGACCGCCGGTATCGCAGCCATCCCGGTCCGCCCTCGGCGCCGGGCAGCAGCGCGTTGACCAGCCCGAGGAACCGTGTCGTGGTGGCCGGCGCCAGCCCGTGCACCCGGGTGGCCAGGTGGGTGTACAGAGGCAGCTGCACCTCGGGCCGGCCGAGCAGGATGGCCCGCACGATTCGGGCGGCGGCGCGGCGGGCATCCATCGCCAGGCCCGGCAGCGAGGCCGCCGTCGCGAACCAGGAGTACTCAGCCGACTTGTCGCCGCTGAACTGCGCCGCGGCGTGCGAGCCGGTGCGCATCAATCCCGGGAACACGGTGGTGACCTGCACCCCGGTGCCGGTCAGCTCGGCGCGCAGCCCCTCGTGGTAGCCGACCGAGGCGAACTTGGCCGCGGCGTACGGCAGCAGGTGTGGCGGGGCGATCCGGCCGCCGATCGAGGCGATCGTGGCGATGTGCCCGCGACCCCGCTCACGCATGCCCGGCAGCACGGCCTGGGACAGGTGAAACCCACCCCAGAAGGTGACCGCCATGTTGGCCTCGAAGTCCTGCAGCGTCAGCGACTCGACCAGTCCGACGGTGATGATCCCGGCGACGCTGACCAGCACCTCGACCGGGCCGAGGCGGCGCTCCACGTCGGCGACCAGTTCCGCGACCCCGGTCGGGTCGGACACGTCGCAGACCCGGGTATGCAGCTCGTGCCCGTGCGCGCGCAACTGGTCCGCCGCCCTGGTCAGCTCCTCGGCGTCCCTGGCGCACGCGACCACCCGCAGCCCGCGCCCGGCCAGCTCCTCGCAGATCGCCAGGCCCAGCCCACGGGAGCCGCCCGCAACCAGGGCCACCGCGCCGGTCAGCTCGGTGCTCACCGCATGCAGCCGCGCGTCCTGCAACACTCTCGCGGCCCCCACCGCCGCGGCCGCCGCGCCCAGCGCCCCCAGCGCGGCCAGCGGGCGGGGCGACCGGGTCGACCTGCCGGACGACTCGGGCACGGGGCCTCCCTGCGGTGCGGCGCTTGCGGGGCAAAGCCGGCTGGTACCCCCCGCGAGCGCCGCCAAACCGGCGTCGTCACCGCGCGCAATGCTCGCGCCGCGCCGTGAACCGGCCGCACGCGGTGGGCTGCACTGGCCACTCCTGCCCGAGGGTGGCCGCTGACCGTTGGGTGGCCCGGAAGGCGGTGCGGTTGAACCCGGCGTGCGGACCGGGTTGAGTAGTGCCGTTCCTGCGCATCACCTGCGCGACGGACCCCCGAACGGAGACCAGCGTGGCTGACCAGACGTTGTCGAACCTCCTGCACGAGAACCGCACCTTCGCACCGAGCGACCAGTTCGCCGCGCAGGCCAACGCCGGAGCTGCGCTGTACGCCGCCGCTGAGGCGGACTTCGAGGGATTCTGGGCCGACCAGGCCCACCGGTACCTCAGCTGGGAGACCGACTTCGACCAGACGCTGGACTGGTCGAAGGCGCCGTTCGCGAAGTGGTACGTCGGCGGCCGGCTCAACGCGGCATACAACTGCGTCGACAGGCACGTCGAGGCGGGCCACGGCGACCGCGTGGCCATCCACTTCGTCGGCGAGCCGGGCGACACCCAGACCATCACCTACGCCGATCTGCTGGCGCAGGTGCAGAAGGCGGCCAATGCGCTGCAGGACCTCGGGGTCACCAAGGGCGACCGCGTCGCCATCTACCTGCCGATGATCCCGGAGGCGATCGTGGCCATGCTCGCGTGCGCCCGGATCGGGGCGCCGCACTCGGTTGTGTTCGGGGGCTTCTCCGCCGACGCGCTGCGCTCGCGGATCGCCGACGCCGAGGCCAGGGTGGTGATCACCGCGGACGGCGGCTACCGGCGGGGCAAGGCATCACCGCTGAAGCCGGCGGTGGACGACGCGGTCTCTGCCGAAGGCTCCCCGGTCCACAAGGTGCTGGTGGTCAAGCGCACCGGCGAGCAGGTGTCCTGGACCGACAAGGACGTGTGGTGGCACGAGGCGCTGGCGGCCGCCGACGACGTGCACCAGCCGCCGGCGCACGACGCCGAGCACCCGTTGTTCATCCTCTACACCTCCGGGACCACGGGGAAGCCGAAGGGGATCTTCCACACGACCGGCGGCTTCCTGACCCAGGTGGCTTACACCAACTCCGTCGTGCACGACGTGCACCCGGAAACCGACGTGTACTGGTGCACCGCCGACATCGGCTGGGTGACCGGGCACTCATACATCGTCTACGGACCGCTGGCCAATGGGGCGACCCAGGTCGTCTACGAGGGGACGCCGGACACCCCGCACCAGGGCCGGTGGTGGGAGATCATCCAGGAGTACGGGGTCACCATCTTCTACACCGCCCCGACCGCGATCCGGACCTGTATGAAGTGGGGTGACGACATCCCGGCGAAGTTCGACCTGTCCTCGTTGAAGCTGCTCGGGTCGGTGGGCGAGTCGATCAACCCGGAGGCCTGGATGTGGTACCGCCGGGTCATCGGCGGCGACCGGACGCCCATCGTGGACACCTGGTGGCAGACCGAGACGGGCGCGATCATGATCAGCCCGCTGCCGGGGGTGACGGCGACCAAGCCGGGGTCGGCGCAGGTGGCGGTCCCCGGCATCTGCGTAGACGTGGTCGACGACGCCGGCAAGCCGGTGCCGGACGGGGGCGGGGGCTACCTGGTGCTCACCAGGCCATGGCCGGCGATGCTGCGGGGCATCTGGGGCGACCCGCAGCGCTATCAGGAGACCTACTGGGCGCGCTTCCCGGGGTACTACTTCGCCGGCGATGGCGCCAAGAAGGACGAGGACGGCTCGCTGTGGCTGCTCGGCCGGGTCGACGACGTGATGAACGTGTCCGGTCACCGCCTGTCCACCACCGAGATCGAGTCGGCCCTGGTGTCCCATCCCAAGGTCGCCGAGGCCGCCGTCGTCGGCGCCACGGACCAGACCACCGGGCAGGCCGTCTGCGCTTTCGTGATCCTGCGCCAGGAGGCGGTCGCCGAGGCCGACGAGGAGGGCGAGGGCGCCGGCTTGGTGCAGGAACTGCGCCAGCACGTCGCCAAGGAGATCGGCGCGATCGCCAAGCCGCGCCAGATCATGATCGTCAAGGAGCTGCCGAAGACCCGATCAGGCAAGATCATGCGCCGGCTGCTGCGCGACGTGGCCGAGCACCGCCAAGTCGGCGACGTGACGACGCTGGCCGACTCCTCCGTGATGGACCTGATCAAGGGGGGCCTGGCCACCGGCACGTCCGAGAGCTGACCGCGTCTCCTCCCGCCGCGCCCGCCCTCCCCGCACCGGACGCCCCGCCGCGCCCACGCGCCCGCACCGAACGCCCCCAAAGGCCCGTTCGGGGCGCCATGAGGACGCCGAACGGGCTTCCCGAGGCGTTCGGTCGGGGTTGGTGGTGCCGTCGCCGGTGCTGGTTACCGGCTGCGAACGGCCGACCTCGGCGAGGCGTGGTCGGATGCGGCCGCGGCGACCGGGTGCTCGCCGCTGGCCGTGTTGACGAACCCGCCCGCTGCCGCTGTCAGACCGCCGACCGGAACATAGATGGCCTGGTCGAAGGCGAACCCGCCGCTCGGCGCCTGGGCGACCGCGAACGCCCCGTAGGCCCTGCCGCCCACCCAGGAGGTCGAGATGTAGTCGCCGACCATCCGCCCCTGGGTGGTGTCCGGCGTGAGGGCCACGTCGAAGGGGCCGGCGACGTCGGTGTGGTTGCTCCAGGTGGTGCCGCCGTCGTTGGACTGGATGTATCCGACCTCCAACCGGCACGGGTTGGAGGCCCGCCGCCCGCAGCTGGTGTTTCGGTAGAAGTAGTAGGTGAGCCCGAGCCGGGCGGTCGCGCCCGAGGTGGCCGGGTCCACTCCGAGGCCGGGGATGAAGTGGTCGACCGAGCTGGTGGTGGCATCGATCGGCACGCGGCGCACCGCCGACCAGCTCAACCCGTCGGTGGAGGTGGAGTAGACGATGTCGTTGGACTTGCAGCCCCGCCGGAAGCGGCAGTCCTGCCACGCGACATACACCCTGCCGGCCCCGTCGATCTCCGCCGACGGGAGCGGCCCGGAGCGAAGGTTGGCCGCCGGCCGGTGATCGGTCACGGCAGCGATGGTCACGGTCGAGCTCCAGCTCGCCCCTCCGTCGGTCGAGCGCCAGGCGATGATCGCCGTCTCGTTGGCGTTCGCCGCGGGGATGATCACCGTGCCGTTCGGCTGCACGACGGGTTGACCGCCCAGCCCGAAGGCGTTGTTGCCGGTGTTGCGCGCCGGGCCCCAGGTCAGTCCGCCGTCGGCGGACGTGGAGACCTTGAGGCGGTCGCCGTCGGCGTTGTCGTCGAACTGGGTGTAGCAGTGGCCGTAGAACGGGCTGGTCGGGGTGTTGTCGCAGACGGTCCAGTTCTTGTCGAAACTGGTGCTCCCCGACGCCACCGTGACCGGGTTGCCGAAGGTCAGGCCGCCGTCGGTGGAGCGGCTGACGTACACGTTCGGGACGGTGACCGCGTTCGTGATCGGAATCGAGGAGATGAGCCAGACCCCGTGCGCGGCGTCGTAGGCCACGCTGGGGTCGCTGACCCGCTCGAACGTGCCCCCTCCACCCGCGACGGTGATGCCGGGCAGGGTCCCCTGGGTCCAGGTCGCGCCACTGTCGGTGCTGGTTGCGTAGCCGATGTCGGAGGCCCCGCCGTCGCGGAACCGGCCGCTTTGCGCCGCCGCGACCACCGTCGCGCCGAAGGCGAAGGTGTCGGGCTCGACGACGGTCTGGTGCTGGCTGGTGCCGTTCGTAAACGGGTCCTGGATGATCCTCGTCAGCGGCACCGCCGCCTGGGCGCCGGGGATGTTCAACACCGCCAAGGCCGCAGCCGCCGCGACCGTCCCCACACTGCGTCCAATACGTCCAGTCACGTTCATGTTGCACCTCTTTGACCTGAGACGGGCACCAGCAACTTACCCCCGCCAAGGAGCGTCAGCGACCGGACAATTCCGGCTCCGTGCGCGCGTGACGACAGCGGGGGTGTCCGTCCGCAGCGGCCAGCGCGGTCGAGGGTGGGGACGTGTCCGCACCATCCCGCGGTATGCCGCACGCAGCCCGGCATGCGGGTACGCGGCGGGCGTATGCCGCACGCAGCCCGGCATGCGGGTACGCGGCGGGCGTATGCCGCATACGGGCCGGCATGCGCGTACGCGGCCGGCGTCCCGCCGCACGCAGGTCGGCGGCTAGGACACCCGACCGCGCGGTCGCAGGCGAACGTTCGGCAGCTCGGGCGCGACGAGCCGTTCCGGTCCCGGGTAGTGCGCCACCTCGCCGAACCGGGCCGAGCCGGCGTTCCAGGCCTGCCGTGCGGCGACGATCTCCTCGTGACTGCGCCCGACGAAGTTCCACCACATCACCAGCTCCTCGGTGAACGGCTCGCCGCCGAGCAGCAGGGCCCGCCCGCCGGCGGACAGCTCCACCTCCAGCGAGGTGCGGTGCGTTCCGAGGTAGACCGCCTGGCCGGTCGCTACCCGGACGCCCGCCACGCGCGCCTCGCCGTCCAGCGGGACCAGCAGATGCTCGTATGCCGGGTCGACGGGCAGCGTCCCCGCCCTCGCCTTCCCGGACGGCGGCACGGCCGCGGGCGTCAGCTCCGCGCCGAGCAGCGGCGTGACCGCCTGCGCCGGAGCAGCCACGCGGGCCAGGGACCCCATGAACACCGTCGCCTGCAGCGCGTCGAGCTGGACCACCGGGGCCGGCGCCGACAGCTGGAACGCCGGCTCCCGATCCCGCGCCCAGGAGGGCAGTGCCACCCACAGCTGGACCCCCTGCAGCCGGGACGGGCGCTCGCCGGCGGGGGGCGAGTTCTCCGAGTGCGCGATCCCCCGGCCGGCGGTCATCAGCGCGGCCCGGCCGGGCACAACCTGCGCGGTGGTGCCCAGGCTGTCGCGGTGGACCACCCGGCCCTGCACCAGCCAGGAGACGGTCTGCAGTCCCATGTGCGGGTGCGGCGGGACACTCATCCCCGGCCCGCTCGTGACCTGCTCCGGACCGTACACGTCGACGAAGCACCAAGCCCCCACCATCCGGCGCACCTTGTGCGGCAGCAGCCGCCGCACCTCGTTGCGCGGGCTGATGTGGGCCAGGATCGCGTCGTAGGCGACGGCCTCGCGGCCGGTGTCGCCCGGGTCGTCGGTGCACGCGGCATACGGGTCCGCGACGATGTTGCTCACCCTCGCCAACCTACGTCCGCCGACCCCGAGCCGGGAATGCCGGCGGCGCCGTGACTGCCTGAAAGCCCGGCCGCTGGGTAGGCTGCCCGCGGGTGCGCCGGGAAGTCTGGTCGGCAGCAGATCGCCGCATTCCAGCTCGGAGGTTGCCCCTCGTGCACGACACCCAGCCGTTCGCCCTGCTGGTGCTGCTGTTCGCCGCCGTCGGGCTGACCGCCGTGCTGTCCAACCGGTTGACGGCCCGGGTGAGGGTGCCGGCGCCCGCGTTGATGCTCATCGCCGCCGCGGTGACCGTGCAGGTGCTCCCGGGGTTGCAGCCGCCGCGCGAGCAGACCGTCGAGCGGCTGGTCACGATCGCGCTGGTGTGCATCCTGTTCGACGGCGGCATGCACATCGGCTGGGCCCGGTTCCGGCGCGCAGCGGCCCCGATCGCCGCCGTTGGTGTGCTGGGGACGTTCCTCACGGTCGCGGCCGCCGCCGTTCTGACCCACCTCGCCTTCGGCCTGAGCTGGTACCTGTCGATCCTGGTGGCCACCGCGGTCGCCCCGACGGACCCGGCGGTGGTGTTCTCGGTGCTGGGCCAGCATCAGATCTTCGGCCGCAGCGGCACCATCCTCGAAGGCGAGTCCGGCGCCAACGACCCGGTCGGCATTGCCTTGATGGCCGCGCTCATCGGGGCCGGCGAGCTCAGCGGGGGCGCGGCCGCTCGGGTCGGCCTGGAGTTCGCCCTGCAGATGGCGGTGGGCGCCGCCGTCGGTGTGCTCGGCGGCCGGCTGTTGCTGGGGTTCAGCCGCCGGGTCCCGCTGCCCAGCGAAGGGCTGTACCCGCTGCGGTCGCTGGCCTGCGCATTCATCCTGTTCGGCGCGGCGACGCTGGCTCACGGCTCGGGGTTCCTCGCCGTGTTCGTCGCCGGCATCGTGCTGGGTGACGGCCGCGCGCCATACAAGCGGGAGGTCGAGCGGTTCCACTCCACCGTCGCCAGCCTCGGCGAGATCGTCGCGTTCGTGGTGCTGGGGCTGACCGTGGACCTGCAGGTGCTCTCCCGAGCCGACGTGTGGGTGCCTGGCCTGCTGCTCGGCCTGGCCCTGGCCGTGGTGATCCGGCCCTGCTGCGTCGGCCTGTGCCTGGCCGGGGCCCGGCTCTCCCGGAACGAGACCGCGTTCGTGCTGTTCGCCGGGCTCAAGGGCGCCGTCCCGATCCTGCTGGGCAGCTTCATCCTGCTGGCGCGCCTGCCGGACGCGCAGCGGCTGTACGGGATCGTCATCGTGGTCGTCGTCTTCTCCGTGGTGGTCCAGGGCAGCCTGGTGCCGGCCGCCACCCGGCTGCTGCGCATCCCAACGCGCACCGTGGAGCTCGAACCCTGGGCGCTGGGCGTCCGCCTGCGCGACGAGCCCAGCGGCGCCCACCGGTTCACCGTGGTCGCGGACTCGCCGGCCGACCGCGCCACCATCCAGCAGCTGTCGCAGCTGCCCGAGGACGCCTGGATCAGCCTGGTGGTCCGCGACCAGAAGCTGCTGACGGTGCGGCCGGACAGCCAGCTCCGCGCCGGGGACCAGGTCCTGGTGCTCGGTGACCCGGACCGGGAGCACGTGCTGCGAGCCATCTTCGAACGACCGCGCTGACCGACCTGGCCGGGACAGGGGTGCTGGTTTCGGTAGGGTCGTACCAGCGGTGTCAGCTCCAAGGCGAAGGGTGGGCGGGCCCAGATGGCAACTCCGATGCAGGACCAGAGCACAGAGCGCACGCTCGGGCAGCTGGTGGCCGACGCCACCGCCGACCTGTCGGCCATCATGCGCAGCGAGATCCAGCTGGCCAAGGCCGAGATCCAGCAGGACGCCAAGAATGCCGGCGTCGGGGCGGGCATGTTCGCCGGAGCCGGGGTGCTGGGCTTCCTGGCCTTGATCCTGCTGCTCATCGCCGCCGCCTACGGGCTGGTGGCCGCAGGCGTGTGGCCGTGGCTGGCCTTCCTCATCGTGGCCGTGGTGCTGCTCATCGGCGCCGCCGTGCTGGCCCTGGTCGGCAAGGGCAAGGTGTCCGCGGTGAAGGGCAAGCCGGAGCGCGCCATCGCCGAGGCGCAGCAGACCCTGCAGGCCATCAAACCGGGCAGCTGAGCCCCACACCTCAGCGGACCCGTAGCCATGCCGACGGACGCGTCGTCCGTGCTGGTGGACGGGCCCTGGGAGCATCGGTTCGTCTCCGCCAACGGCGCCCGCTTCCACCTGGCCGAGATGGGCTCGGGGCCACTGGTCTTGCTGCTGCACGGGTTCCCGCAGTTCTGGTGGGCGTGGCGGCATCAGCTGGTCGCGCTCGCCGAGGCGGGTTACCGGGCGGCGGCGGTGGATATGCGCGGGTACGGCGCCTCGGACAAGCCGCCGCAGGGGTACGACACGTTCACCCTGGCCAGCGACGCCGCCAGCATGGTCCGGGCACTGGGCGAGGTCGACGCCGTCGTGGTCGGCCAGGGATCCGGCGCCTGGACCGCGTGGGCCATGCCGGCCATGCAGCCGGCGGTC
>DASSLY010000002.1:0-4705 GCA_035689185.1 Dermatophilaceae bacterium | reverse complement strand
GCCGTACTGCAGGCCGGGATTGAGGACGTTCGGGTTGCCCGAGGTTTCCACTGCACCGCCGAGGAGGTCGGAGAGGTTGAAGCCGTAAATGCCCAGCACCCAGAGGGTCATGACGGCGGCGCCGGCGATCAGCAGCATGGCCTTGATGATCTGGACCCAGGTGGTGCCCTTCATCCCGCCGACCAGCACGTAGGTGATCATCACGATCCCGACCACGGCGATGACCACGGACTGGCCGGCCCGGTTGGTGATGCCGAGCAGCAGCGCGACCAGGCCGCCGGCGCCGGCCATCTGGGCGAGCAGGTAGAAGAAGCTCACCGCCAGAGTCGAGGTGGCGGCGGCGGTGCGGACCGGGCGTTGCCGAAGCCGGAACGACAGGACGTCGGCCATGGTGAACCGGCCGGTGTTGCGCAACAGTTCCGCGACCAGCAGCAGCGCGACCAGCCAGGCGACGAGGAAGCCGATCGAGTAGAGGAACCCGTCGTAGCCGTTCAGCGCGATGGCGCCGGCGATGCCGAGGAAGGAGGCCGCCGAGAGGTAGTCCCCGGCGATCGCGATGCCGTTCTGGCGGCCGGTGAACGCGCGGCCGCCGGCGTAGAAGTCTGCTGCGGAGCGGTTGTTCCGCGAGGCCCGGATGACGATGGCCAAGGTGGCCACGACGAACAGCGCGAAGATGGCGATGTTGATCTTGGGGTCCCCCACATTGGTGGCGGCGGCTGCCGCGGGCCTCACCGGGACCGCCCTTCGACCCGCTGGCGTAGCTGCGCCGCGGTGGGGTCGAACTGCCGGTCGGCCCAGCGGGCGTAGACCATGGTGATGGCGAAGGTGCTCGCGAACTGGCCGAAGCCGAGAACGATGCCGACATTGATGTTGCCCACCAGCCTGGTGCCCATCAGCCCTGGCGCGAACGCCGCCAGCAGCACATAGAGGAAGTACCAGCTCAGGAACAACCCGGCCATCGGGAACACGAACCGCCGGAACCGCCGGCGCAGGTCGGCGAACTCCTCTGATTCCTGGACCTGCTGGTATGTCGCCGCTCCGCTGTCGCGTCGCACCCGGCGCTTGGTCACGTCCCACCTCTTCGTCGAGAGCCGTGCCCGCGGCGGTATGCCGCGCGCGTCGCGGCCCACGGGGCCGCCGTTGCGAGCCACTGTGCGCCCGCGCCTGGCCCGGCGCAATACGGCGCACCGGCCGCGGCCGAGCCGGACCTAGGGTCGCGAGGTGACATCCGCGACTCTGGCCGACCTGGCCGACCTGCCCGGTTTCGACGCGGCGGTCGACCGGGTGCGAACCGCCTGCGCCGGTCTGTCGCTGCTGCCGCGGGCGCGCCGGCAGCACGACCTGGTCGTCGCCGAGTCCCGGGTGCGCGGGGCCCGGGCCAGCGCCTCCCTGGAGGGTGCGCAGGTGACCGCGGAACGGGTGTTGCAGGTGATGGCCGGACAGGTGGCGGATCCGGTGGACGCGGTGGTGGCGGCCGCGCTGCGGGTGACCAGCGCCGCGCGGGGGGCGGCGACGCTGGTCGGCACCGCGCCGGCCCAGGCGTTGGCCCGGCTGCACCTGGCTGCGGCAACCGGGTTGGTCGACGACCCGGACCTGGTCGGTCGACCGCGCCGGCCGATGCAGCCCGTCGCCGAGCTGGGCGACCTCGGGCCGCCGGAGGACCCCCAGCAGACCCTGCGGCGACTGACGGACCTGCTCCGTGCGCCTGCCGCCGTGCCGGCGCTCGCCGTCCTGGCTGCCGCCCACGCCGAGCTGGCCTGCGGCCGCCCGTTCGCCGTCGCCAACGGGCTGCTCGCGCGGGCGTTGGACCGGGTCGTGCTCGCAGCGAGGGGGTTGGATGCGGACGGTCTGGCCGTCCCCGAGTTCGGGCACGCCGCGGGTGGTGCGGGGGCGTACGTCGCCGACCTCGCGGCATACCGCCGGGGTGACTGGGGAGTGTGGCTGGACCACTGCGCCACGGCCGTGGTGCGCGGCGCGGCCGAGGCGCGGGCCGCTGGGTGAGGGACTTCCGTTCTGCGGCATTTGGGGGTAGACAAGGAACTGAGCCGAGGGGCGCAAGCTCCTCGACTACCGCGGGCCCACCCGGGTACCCACGCGCGGCCAGTCCACTGATGGACAGATCGTGGCGGGCTTGACCCGATGCGACACGACGAAGTTGCACGCTTGGTCAC
The DNA here is from genome assembly GCA_035689185.1 of Dermatophilaceae bacterium. Taxonomy (GTDB): domain Bacteria; phylum Actinomycetota; class Actinomycetes; order Actinomycetales; family Dermatophilaceae; genus DASSLY01. Next base: position 2,534 of record DASSLY010000002.1, on the reverse strand, counting down.
CCGGGAGGCTCGCGGCAGACGGCACCTCCCCGCGGAGGTGCCGTCTTCCTTGCCCAGCCTCCACCTCGCCCCGCCCGGCGGCCGCTGTCTTTGCGCGCAACCTCACGACTTGCTGTGATTTTTCTCGATGGGTTTGCCAAGAACCGGCAGCAGGCACCAAGATGGTTGTGCGCGCTCCCTTTCGAGGTTGAGTGCGCCAGCGCACCGGCTCCTCCCCCCCGGAGCCCGGCGCGCTGACGGCCCCCGTTGTCCCCCCGACGGGGGCCGTCACCTTTTCCGCCCTCCCTCACCTACGTCGGACGGCGGAGGCGGCGTCCACATCCCCCTCCTGTCCTCGGCGGTTGTCCACAGCGGTGCCGGCGACGGTGGCGGCCAGAGGACCCGCGGGACCAGCGTGACCTCATGGCAGCGAGCTCCCAGAGTCACCAGGTCGGTCCGGGCGTCGTGCTGGGGGTGCTCGGCAGCGGCGGCGGCGTGGGCGCATCCGTGCTCGCCGCCGCGGTGGCGGTGCGGGCTGCCGCGGCCCGTCGGCTGGTCGTGGCCGTGGACGGCGACCGGTGCGGCGGCGGGGTGGATGTCCTGTATGGCGTCGAGCAAGAGGCGGGCGTGCGGTGGACCGACCTGCTCGGCGTGCGCGGCCCGGTCGACGGCCCGGCGTTGCTCGGCCGGTTGCCGACTGCCGCCGGCGTGCGGGTGCTCTCGTTCGACCGGCAGTGGGGGACGCCGCCCAGCCTGGACGTGGTGGCGGACGTCCTGGGCGGCCTGGCCCGGTCGACCGACCTGCTGGTCGTGGACCTGCCGAAGCCGGCCGACCCCCTGTTCGCTGCGTTCGCGGGGCGATTGGACTGCGCGGTCCTGGTCTGCGGTGACGGCGTCCGCAGCCTGGCCGCGGCCAGCCTCGTCGGGCCGACGCTCGCGGCGGTCTGCCCGGAAACCGTGATCTGCATGCGAGGGTCGCCGCGCTCGGCATTCGGCGACGTGGTCGCTGAGGCGCTCGGCCTGCCCTTGCTGACCTGGGTGCGCCCCGAGCGGTCGCTGGCGGCGGACCTGGTGCATGGCTATCCGCCGGCGACGTCCGGGCGGTCGGGGTTGGCCCGGGCAGCGGACTTGGTGCTCGCGCATGTCCTCCTCGTGGATCGGCTGGCCTCGTGAGCCTGCCGGCCGCGGTGTGGGACTACGTCGCCGACGGTCTGGGACCCACAGCCGAGCGGGTGCGCGACGCGGTGAGCGACCAGCAGCCTCTGCTGGGAGCGGCGGGGATCGCGCAGCGTCGGTACGAGCTGTCCTCGGCCGTGCTCGGAGCGGGTCCGCTGGAGCCGCTGCTCGCCGATCCCGAGGTCACCGACGTGCTGGTATGCGGCACGGCGGGCGTGTGGGTTGACCGCGGCGAGGGGCTGGTGCGGGTCGACTGCGACCTCGGCGACCACGCCCAGGTGCGCCGGCTGGCGGTCCGGCTGGCTGGGTCGAGCGGGCGTCGGCTGGACGAGGCTAGCGCCTTCGTCGAGGGGGTCCTCCCGGGCGGGGTCCGCCTGCACGCGGTGCTGCCCCCGCTGGCCGAGCAGGTGCAGATCAGCCTTCGGGTGCCTCGCCGGGTGGTGCCGACGCTGTCCGAGCTGGCCGGTCGGGGGATGTTCAGTCAGGACGGGCTGGCCCTGCTCCGCGCCGTGGTCGCCGCCCGGCTGTCGTTCGTCGTCACCGGCGGGACGGGCACCGGGAAGACCACGCTGCTGGCGGCGCTGCTGGCTGAGGTGCCGCCGGACCAGCGAATCGTCGTCGTGGAGGACGTGCGGGAACTGGCCGTGGACCACCCGCACGTGGTCCGGCTGCAGTGCCGGCCGGCCAACGTCGAAGGGGTGGGCGGCATCGGGCTGGTCGCCATGGTGCGGCAGAGCCTGCGCATGCGTCCGGACCGGCTGGTCGTGGGGGAGGTCCGCGGAGCCGAGGTCCGGGAGCTGCTGGCAGCGCTCAACACCGGTCATGACGGCGGCTGCGGCACGCTGCACGCGAATGCCCCGGCCGACGTCGTCGCCCGGTTCGAGGCGCTCGGAGCACTGGCCGGCTTGGCGCCGGCGGCGGTCGCAGCGCAGCTGGTCAGCGCCGTCCGCGTGGTTCTGCATCTGCGCCGGCGCGACGGGGTGCGCCACCTCAGCGAGGTCGCCGTCATCCAGCGACTGCCCGACGGTTCGGCCGGTATGGTCCTGGCCCTGTCGGCGGCCCCCGGCATGCGCCCGACCCCCGGCCCCGCCTGGCCGATGCTGCGGGACGACCTCGGTGCCCACCTCGCACGGGCCGGGTCGTGAACCCGGCCGGCGCCTGCGCCCTGCTCGCCGCAGCGGTGGTGCTGCTCTGGCCGGGCCGCCGTCCGTCGCCGCTGCAGACCGCTCAGCCGTCCCTCGTGTCGCCCGGTCGAGGACCCTTCGGCCGGGGCCGGGGCCGATCATCGGGTGAGGCGGAGGCTGCTGCGGTGATGGCCGCCCTGGGCCCGGGGCTGCGGGCTGGGCTGACCCCAGCCGCTGTCCTCAGCGTGCTGTCCG
>DASSLY010000001.1:0-7978 GCA_035689185.1 Dermatophilaceae bacterium | reverse complement strand
AGGACGACCCGGCCGCGGGCGGCACGGACGTTGCGGACCCACTCCGACTCCCCGGCCAGGGCCACCAGGTAACGCTCGCCGCGGTGGGTCACCTGCACCAGGTTGGTTCGTCGCACCACGCCGGACCGGCGCCCGGGCACTTCGAGGGTCACTACATATGCCGGGCTGACGCCCAGCCGGGTGAGGATCGGTCCCAGCCACTGCAGGTGTCGGTAAACGGCCGGTGGTGGCCGGTAGCGGACCCGGGAGGTGTAGTCGATGGCCTGGAAGAGTCCGGTTCTGGTGCGCCAGTCGCCGACCCGCACGGACGCCGCCCTGCGGTCCCCGTTCGCCAGCCCGCCAGCCAGGGCCCGCAGCGTGCCGGCCGTGCCGGCTCCGCTCAGCGGTGTGCCGTGGCCGGTCGCGAGCACCCGTGGCTGCAGCGCCGCCAGGGCCGCCACGGACGCCGTGACGGCGCGCCAGTCCCAGCTGAAGTACCTCGGCGGTCCGGCAAGTCGACAGCGGCCGAGCACGACGTCGCGGACCGAGTTGGCGTTCAGAGTCAGGACGGCGTCACCGGCGATGAGGACGCCGTCGCTGGGACGGTGAAACGCGACGTGGCCGGGTGTGTGACCCGGCGTCGGCACGCACCGCCAGTCGGGCAGCCCGGGCACGGGCGACGCCGGGTCGAGGACCCGCACGATGCCGACGAGGTTCGTCCTGGCCCGCATCCGCTCCAGGGTGCGGGCCGGGAGGACTCGGGTGAGCACCGCGCTGATCCGGCGGTCCGTCGGGTTCGCGTACTCCATCGGGTACTCCGGGCCGGCCATCGGCAGCTCGTCCGGGTGGACGTACACGTCCACCTCCCAGGAGAGCGCGAGCTCCCGCGCCGACCCGTCGTGGTCGGGGTGGAGGTGCGTCAGCAGGATGGCTGCCGGGCGGGCGTCCCGCCCGAACACCGACGCGGCGGCGGCCCGGATCGCCGCCGCGCTGCCCGGCCAGGCGGCGTCGACGAGCACCCAGGAGGCGCCCGACCGCACCAGGTAGACGTTGGTCTTGGTCAGGCCCCGGCCCAGCGCCCGGTAGACACCCGGGGCGATCTCACGGGGCGGCTGAGAGCTCATCGCCTGAACCTTCGCCAGCGCGGTCCGGTGCGCCGGAGCCGCGCGGTTCGCGGGTCAGCTCCGAGGCGATGCCCTCGGCCCACGCCGAGATGTCGTCCCAGTCGCGGAAGTCGCCCTCCGGCAGCAGCTGGCGACCGGCGGGCAGGGCCCGCACCAAGCGCTCCCGCATCCGCAGCGAGCGTGGATCCAGCACCCCGAAGAAGACCCGGTGGTCGCGTGGGCGCACCGCTTCCCGCAGTTCCGCCAGATCCTTGGGCTCAGCCGATGTGCGCAGGTCCCGGCCTTGCGAGTCGGTCTCCTCGTTCCCCAGCGGGCCACTGCTGAACAGCCACACCGGAGCTGCGGCCAGCACCTGCTGGTGCTGTCGCACGAACTCGGTGGCCTCCTTCAGCCAGTGCCCGAAGTACGTGGCGCTGCCGATCACGTAGGCCGCGCCGCCGGCCGGGTGGAGCGAGCCGACCGGGCCGATCCGCACCTCCAGGCCGGCGGTGCGCAGGGTCTCCGCGATCCGTTCGGCGATCTGCCGGGTGGCTGCGTGCCGGCTCGCGTACCCGACGATGACGTCCATCTCATGTCCTCTCCTGGGTCCTGGTCACTCTGCCGCGCTGAGGTCCAGCCTCGGCCTAGCGGCGGGGGCGCCCCAGGGCCGAAGGTCACCCCAGCTGCCGAACCGGGCCGCCCGCGTCGGGTCCGCCGGCCGCGGGTCGCGCCCGCGGGGTCGGGCCGGCCTGGTGCGCCACCGACGGTATGCCGTGACGCGGCTGATCTAGACTCGTTGCCTGGGCGTGTGAAGGGCGGCGGTGGCCGGTGTCTCTGACCTCGCAGGAGATGCGCAGTCTTCAGCTCGGGCCACTGTGGGTGCTGAGCGCCCTGGCCGGGACGCACGGCCGCTTCGACCCGCTGGCCCTGGACGCCCTCTGGGACACGGTGGTGGCCACCGCCCTGCGCGCGCCCCCGCAGACCCGGGAGATCCTCACCTCGATCACCGCGGACCGCTCGTCCTTGGTCATGGCGTTCGAGCTGGACGGCCGTCCCGTGGCCTCCGGCCTGGTGCATGTCGCGGACGCCTTGGACCGGGTGGGCCCTCCCCTGGCCGAGGACTTCCGGCTGGCGCTGCTGCGGATCGGTGACGGCATCGCCCGGGCGTACGGGCCGTTCGGACGAAGCATCACCACGGAGCATCGTCAGCTGCTGCTGCTGCTCGCCGAGCTGCTGCAGCCCTGCGGGTCGCCCCCGCCCGCGGCCGCGCACTCCAGGTAACGCCACGCCGGGATCTGCAGGACCACCGACGGTGCGGTGGTCTGGCCGCAAGGCGTGTTCATTCAGTGGAAAGGTGGTGCCGCGGGCTGTGCCGGTGCGGCATCCCGCAGCACGATCGAAGCCCTGCCAGCCGCCGCAGCCGCGGGCGCCGACCCGCCCAACCACCCCCGGGAGCCGACCGATGTCCCAACCTCTTCCAGATCCGACCCGCTGGCTGACCGAGCTGATGCAGTCCCGGAACCAGGTGCTCTGGCCCTCGCTGGACATCGCCGACACCTCGAGGGCGCTGGCTGCCGCGGCGGCACCTTGGACGCAGGCTGTCGCGGAGTTCACCAGCTGGCAGATGAAGGGCCTGCAGACCATGCTGGGTGGCTGGGCCGCGATGGTACCCACCGCAGCGTCTCCAAACCGGCAGCCGCAGGTGGGGGAGCCGATCAAGGACCGACGGTTCGCGGGGCAGGCGTGGAACAGCGACCCCCGCTTCCAGGCCCTGGCCACCGGATACCTCCAGCAGACCGAGCTGGTGCGCAAGGCGCTGGAGGCGGCCCCGCTGGACGAGCGCAGCAAGGCGCAGTGGGGCTTCGCCCTCCGCCAGATCACCGACGCGCTAAGCCCCGCGAACATGCTGGTGACCAACCCGGAGGCGCTTCAGCTGGCGGTCGAGTCCGGCGGGGCGAGCTTGGTGCAGGGCCTGAAGCTGTTCGTGGAAGACCTGGCCGCCGGCCGCGTCTCCATGACGGACACCACGGCCTTCGAGGTCGGCCGCAACGTGTGCATGACCCCGGGCAGCGTGGTGTTCCAGAACGAGCTCATCCAGCTGATCCAATACTCGCCGACCACCGCCGAGGTGTTCCGGCGACCGCTGGTCATCGTGCCCCCGTGCATCAACAAGTACTACATTCTCGATCTTCAGCCGGCGAACTCGTTCGTGGCCCACGCCGTTTCGCAGGGGCACACCGTCTTCCTGGTCTCGTGGCGCAACGCCGGCCCGGACCAGGCGCAACTCACCTGGGACGACTACGTCGAGCAGGGCGTGCTGCGGTCCCTTGACGTGGCTCGTGCGATCAGCGGGGCCGACCAGGTGAACACGCTGGGCTTCTGCGTCGGCGGAACCCTGCTGGCCAGCGCTCTGGCGGTGCGCGCCGCGCGGGGTGAGCACCCGGCCGCAAGCATCACGCTGCTGACGACCATGCTGGACTTCAGCGACACCGGTGAGATCGGTCTGCTGGTCAGCGAGCCCGCTGTGGCTGCGCGGGAAGCCGCGGTGGGCAAGGGCGGCCTGCTGAAAGGCAGCGAGCTTGCGCAGGTGTTCGCGTCCCTGCGGGCCAACGACTTGATCTGGCCGTATGTCGTCAGCGGCTACCTCAAGGGCCAGTCCCCGCCGGCGTTCGACCTCCTCTACTGGAACAGCGACGACACCAACCTTCCTGGTCCGATGTTCTGCTGGTACGTGCGGAACACCTACCTGGAGAACAAGCTGCGCGAGCCCGGGGCGACGGAGCAGTGCGGTGAGCCGGTCGACCTGGGCTCGGTGCGCGTACCCGCCTTCGTCTACGCCTCCAAGGAGGACCACATCGTCCCGTGGCGGACCGCGTACGCCAGCACCCAGCTGCTTGGTGGGGACACGACGTTCGTCCTCGGCGCCAGCGGTCACATCGCCGGGGTGATCAACCCGCCGGCGAAGAAGAAGCGCAACTACTGGGTCCACCCCGCAGCCGCCGGCGCGGCGGATGGTGACAGCGTTGACGCCGGTGAGGACGGACGGCCGGACGCCGACCCGGACCGCTGGTTCGACGACGCCGAGAGCATCCCCGGCAGCTGGTGGCCGGCGTGGGCCACCTGGCTGCAGGCGCACTCCGCGGACCTGGTCCCGGCCCGCGACCAGCTGGGCAGCGCCGACTACGCGCCGGTCGAGCCTGCCCCGGGGAGCTATGTGAAGGAGAAGGCCTCCTGAGCCGGTGCGGGCTCAGGTCAGCGGCCGTCGTCAGTCCGCCAGGTCGACCGGCTCGCCGGTCCGCGCAGACTCGGTGACGGCCGCCACGACGCGAAGCGTCTTCAGGCCGTCCCGGCCGGTGCAGATGGGCTCGGCCTCGCCGCGGATCACCGCGGCGAAGTGCTGGATCTGGCTGGCGAGCGGGTCGGTTCGCTCGAGGCCGATGACGGAGGTCTCGAAGGGCTGCCACCAGGACCGTTCGCCGCCGTACACCTTCAGCCGCATGGTGGGGATGGACAGCGAGCCGTTGGTGCCCGCGATGTGGTAGCAGTCCTCGTCCGGGTAGCTGGCGTAGCTCTGGTTCTCCTGGGACGTCTGCTCCCAGGACCGTGGTGAGGCTGCGGCGTCGGAGAGCAGGAACGTCCCGAGCGCACCGTTGGCGAATGTGAGGATTATGGCAGCGGTGTCCTCGACGGGGAAACCACGGGTGGCGTTGGAGGTCGCCGCCTGCACCCGGACGACGTCGCCGACCAGCGAGAGCAGGTTGTTGACCTCGTGCACGAGGTTGAGCAGGATCGGCCCGCCGCCGGGTTGCCGCCGCCACCCGCCGTTCTCCTCGAAGTAGGAGTCGGGCTTGTAGAACATCGCGGTCCCGACGACGGCGACGATGGAGCCGAGACGCCCGCTCTGCACGACAGCCCGGCTCTTCGCCATGATCGAGCTGTAGTTGCGGTGGTGGCCGGTAAGCACCGGGACCGAGGCGGCCTCGCCGGCCTCGACCAGGCGGGTGGCGCCCTCGACGGTGTCGCCGATCGGCTTCTCCACAATCACCGGCACGCCTTCGCGGACGCAGTCGAGCCCGCCGTCCACGTGCAGCCGGTTGGGCGTGGCAAGGATGACGCCGTCCGGCTTGTCCTTCTCGAACAGCTCGGCCAGGTTCTGGTAGAGGGGAACGGAGTACTTCCTTGCCACACCGGGCCCGCCCGGACCCGGGTCGACGATCGAGGCAAGCTTCGCGACCGGACTGGCCTCGATCTCCTCGATGTGCCTCAGCCCGATCAGCCCGGCACCCGCGACGGCAATCCGTACTTGGCTCATGCCTACCTTCTCTGCGCCGCTGCGCGGCTGCTCGGTTGGTGTCGACGAGGGTCTGACGACGCCGGCCGCCCGCAGACGACGAGGAGCGGCTGGCCGACCGAGGTCGACCAGCCGCCCATGTCCGTCACCCGGAGGCCGGGACCTGGTCAGACGGGCGCGTCTACCCCGGTCTCCCGGATCCGGTCGTACTCCGCCTTGGGAATCGGGGTGGCGTGCTTGTCGCCCAAGTCGTTCAGGTGGATCCGGAACGTCTCACGCGCCGAGAACGCGGCGAGTGCGGCAATGACCGCCAGCCCCAGCGTGATGCTGCCGACGGTGACGATCACGCTTCCCTCGATCGCGTCGGCCGCAGCCCGGCAGGTCTCGCCCGACGGAAGCACGAAATCGGGCTGGAACTTCTTCTCGACCACGCAGGCGGCGGGGGTCGGGCCGACGAGGGCTGCGTAGATCGTGGGCAGGAACGCGGTGATCAGCGTGCCGATGTTCTGGGATACCGCGAACGCCGTCACGCGGGTCTTGGTCGGGAACAGCTCCTGGTAGAACGACGGGAACACCGCGTTGTAGCCCTGGTAGACGATGCCCCACATCAAGATGGCGAAGATGAAGGCCATGGTCAGGTTGGCCTGGCTGACGAAGTACAGGTAGGCGTAGCCAAGCGCCCCGGAGCCGAGCGCGCCCACGATCAGTGGCGGCCGCCGGCCGATCCGGTCCGACAGGTTGCCGACGTAGGGGATGAGAATCACTGCGACGACGTTGCCGGACACCGAGATCCACAGGTAGTTGGTCGAGGTCAACCCGACCCCGTATGCGGCATTGGTCGCGAAGGTCGCGCCGAACACGGTCACCGCGGTCGGGATGGCGTTCATCAACGCCATGCAGACGACACGCAGCATGTCCGTGCCGTTCTCGCGAACAGCCATGACGATCGGCGCGGCGGGGACCTCGCCGTGCTCGGCCTCCTCCACGAACGCGGGGGTCTCGTCGACGCGGCGTCGGATGATGTAGCCGGCGACCACCACAAGGACGCTGAGCAGGAACGGGATTCGCCAGCCGAAGGACTCGAAGCTGTCCTTGGACATGACCAGTGACAGCGGGAGGAACACTGCCGCAGCGATGATCTGGCCGGCTTGGACGCCCTGCAGCGTGAAGCTGCCAAAATAGCCGCGTCGGCCGAACGGCGCGTGTTCCAGGATCATCGCGCTAGCACCGGAGATCTCCCCGCCCACGGCGAACCCCTGGATGAGCCGCAGCGCGACCAGCAGGATCGGCGCAAGCACGCCGACGGAGTCGTAGGTCGGCAGCAGCGCCACCAAGAACGTCGACGCGCCCATCAGCAGCATGCACAGCACAAGCACGTTCTTCCGGCCGTGCGTGTCGCCCCAGTGCCCGAGCACGAACGCCCCGATCGGACGGGCGACATACCCGACACCGAACGTCGCGAACGAGGCGACGATGGCCACCTGGGGGTTGTCCGAGGGGAAGAAGATGTTGGGGAACACCAACGCGGCGGCCTGGGCGTAGATGAAGAAGTCGTAGTACTCCAGCGCGCTGCCGATCCAGCCGCTGGCGGCAGCCTTCTTCGGAGTCTTCGCATGCTCTGTTGGCTCATGTGAGCCCGGTGGCTCGAAGATGGTGTCGCTCATGGGCGCGCTCCTCAGCGTCGGGGGACTCGGCCGGTGGACGATGTCAGTGGACTCACTGGAGCCGACCTGGTCAACGGCTGCGCAGGCAGTTTCCGCTGGGCGGCAGCCGATCGGCGTCGTCCGGCTGTCCGCTGGCTGGGAACGTGCCGCCCAGACGATGCGGTGACGGGCTGACTGAGCCACCGTGGACCAGCGAGACGGAGGTGGTGCCCATGGTCCAGTCAGGCCAGTCCAGCCAGTCCGCTGCCGCCCGCCAGGCTGCCCGGCACGGCATACGTGGGTTTCGCACCGCCCTGGCGACCGTGTGCATCTCCGGCACCCTGGAGGAGAAGCTGGTGGCGGCAGCGTCCGCGGGCTTCGACGGGATCGAGATCTTCGAGCCGGACTTCGTCGCCTCGCCGTGGTCCGCTGCCGAGGTGCGCGCCCGGTGCGCCGACCTCGGCCTGTCCATCGACCTCTACCAGCCGTTTCGCGACTTCGACACGACCAGACCCGAGGTGCTTGCCGCCAACCTGCGGCGCGCGGAGCGGAAGTTCGACGTGATGAGCCAGCTCGGCACCGACCTCATCCTGGTCTGCTCAGCGGTCTCACCGGACGCCGTCCAGGAGCAGGGGCGTCTCGCCGAGCAGCTCCGCGGGCTTGCGGCACTGGCCGCTCGGCACGGGGTGCGGGTCGCCTACGAGGCGCTGGCCTGGGCTCGCCACGTCAACACCTACGAGCAGTCGTGGCAGGTGGTGCGGGAGGCCGGCCACGACAGCCTCGGTCTCTGCCTCGACAGCTTCCACATCCTCTCCCGCGGGTCGGACCCGGCGGGCATCCGCGACATCCCTGCGGAGAAGCTGTTCTTCCTCCAGCTCGCCGACGCTCCCAGCATGAACATGGACGTGCTGCAGTGGAGCCGTCACTACCGGCTCTTTCCGGGGCAGGGCTCGTTCGACCTG